>CAYREV010000011.1:64137-79907 GCA_964423345.1 uncultured Balneolaceae bacterium
GGAAGAGCCGGAGTCCCAAGGGGAAGAGCCGGAGTCCCAAGGAGAGGAGCCGGAAACGGTTGATGAGCCATCCATAAATTATTACAAGGATATTGTTGAACGAGCCGGGGAACTGGCAAAACAGGACGACTGGCCCTATGTCAGCATGGAGCTTGATAATCTGTCACACAAGTGGGGCGAGGGGCCGGATCTGGATTCGGACAAGGTGAGCGGCCTCTATGAGAAATTTACAGAGACGGTAGAAGATTTTGAGCAACGGAAGCAGGAACATTATGAAAAGCTCAACAGGCAGAAGCAGGAAAACCTCAAAAAGAAAAAAGACCTTCTGTCTCGGCTCGAATCCATCATAGAGGAGCAGCAATGGACGGCGACCGGGAAAGTGGGCAGTATCAAGGGGAAATGGAATTCCATTGGACAGCTGCCTTCCGGCAAGGGGGAGGGCCTTGACGAGAAGTTTGAGGAACTGATTGGCACCTTTAACGACCACAAGGTAGACCGCCTGGTTCAGAAACGTCAGAAAGAGGAAGACAACCTGACGCTGAAGCTTATCGTCCTGGACAAGATGGAGAAGACCGCTGATTCCATTGATGAGGATACTACCGGCTGGAAAGAGATTGAGGAGAAGTTTGAAGATCTGACCAAGCAGTGGAAAAAGATCGGGAGGGTGCCGAAAGAGAAATCCAATGAGGTATGGAGCCGATATAAAAGTGCCCAGGATCTTTATTACGACAACAAGTATAAGCATGACAAAAAGCACCGCGAGAAAGTAGATAAGTTCAAAAGCAAGAAGGAGAAGCTTTGCAAAGAAGCCGAAGCCCTGCTTGAAACCGACGACCTGGCTACGGCTGCCCGCAAGATCAACAAGCTGCACCGACGATGGAAGAAAGTTGGCAACCTCCCCCAGCGCCTGGAGGATAAGCTGTGGGGCAGGTTCAAATCTGCCACCGATGCCTTTAACGAGCGGAAGTCAAAGAATTCGGAGAAGCTTCATGAACAGGAGGAGAAACACTACCGGGAAAAGCTGAAGCTTATTGAAGAGGCCGAAGCCATTAAGGATACCACCGAATGGGACAAGGGGCACCAGAAGATGCAGAGCCTGATGGATAAATGGAAGCAGATCGGCCCGGTACCCCGGAAAAAATCCAACAAGATTTGGAAAAAGTTCAAGGGCGCCATGGATGTATTTTATGACCGGCGCCGCGATCACTTCAAGGAAGTGAAAGAGGAACGGAAAGAAAACCTTGAGGAGAAAAAGGAGATACTCGAGAAACTCCGGGAGCTGGGACAGCACCAAGATCCGATCGAGGCTGTGAACATAGCCAAAAAGCTGCAGGCTCAATTCAAGGATGCGGGATATGTGCCCATCAAGCAGAAGAACAAGATCTGGAAAGAGTATCGGGAAGCCTGTGATGTTATCTATGACCGTTTTCGGGCGGCAAAATCAGGAGATAAATTTGATCAGGAACTGGCAAAGGCAGACCTGGATCCCGAAGACCGGTCGAAGATACAGAGCATGAGGAAAAAGTATAAGAAGATTCGGAAGGAAGTACGTCAGCTGAAAGAGGAGGTTCTTAAATTCGAAGAAACCAAAACCTATTTCAAGCCGACCGACAAGGGCAATCCGCTAAGAGATGAGATTCAGCAGAAAATTGAAAAAGCTGAAGAGAGGCTGGAAGAAAAGCAGGACGAAATGGATTCAATTACCCGAAAAATGGAAGATATTAAGGCGGAGGCCTGATAAACGAAAATGGTGTGTTTGAGGTTATACCTGCCTCTCGGACATATTAAAATATAGGTTAAATATTAAAGCTGTTGGGCGAAACATCCGGAAATAACGATATAAAACTCAGGTTTTGGGGGGTCAGGGGTTCCACGCCGTGTGCCAACAGGAAAAATATGATCTACGGGGGCAATACCACCTGTATGCAGATCATGGTTCCGGGGGCCGACGAGGTCCTTATTATGGACAGCGGAACCGGGATCAGGAATCTTGGAAACCACCTGTTGGAAAAGAGTGATGCCGTCAGGGGACGCATCTTCATAACGCATCCGCACTGGGACCATATACAGGGATTTCCCTTTTTTAAGCCGATCTACAACCCCTCCAATCATTTTGACATACATATGCCCTCGCAGGCTACGGGAGGGTGCAAGGAGATACTGTCGGGCCACCTTACCAAGACCTTTTTTCCGGTAACTATTGAAATGCTCGACGCCAACCTGGAATATATAACCCAGGACCAGGAACGGCAGGATTATGGATCCTACGAAGTTGAATATATGTTCGCCAATCACCCGATCAATACGGCCATCTATAAAATGCATATCGATGGCAAGGTGGTCATCTTCTGCCCGGACAACGAGCTGACACCCTTGGATCAGAAAACAGATTCCTATTTTTATACCAAGCTAAAAGAGTTTATCCAGGGAGCCGATGTGCTGATACACGATGCTCAGTTCAACCGCGAAACGTATCGTAACAAGGTTGGGTGGGGACACTCGGCATGGGAGGAGGTTGTTGTTTTTGCCCGCAAGAGCGAGGTTAAAAAGCTTATTTTAACCCATCATGATCCCGATTCGGATGATACCTACCTGGGAAAGCTGGATGAGACTCTTCAGGAAAAGCACGCTTCCGATTTCGAGCTGATAAAGCTGGCGAAGGAAGGGGAAGTCATAGCTGTTTAAGCTGCCATAAAAAAGAGCCCGCCGGAAGCGGGCTCCTGAAAGAATGCAAATCCGGTTGGTTTCCGTTAGAAATAGAAACGCACGCCAACTCCACCGTCAATATCAAAATCGGTTTCCGGAATGATGTTAAGGATGGGAGCTACCTCCAGGAAGATACCGACCGGCGAGTCCTCAATCAGGTAGTTGATACCTACGGGGATACGTGCACCCAGCACGGCGTTGTTGTCGCCTTGATTCGGGTAGTCGTCGGCCAGCACGAGCCGCCCGCCGATACCGTAGTATATGGGCAGCTGTCCCTTGTCGATATCTCCACCGAGAGCACTAAAATTGTGCCACAGGTAGTCGGCGTGGATATTAATGGCATCATAACGCCCGAACGACCATGCCAGTCCGGCATCGAAAGCGGTGGTGCCCGATGTCCATGCCTTGAAACTCAGGCCGGTGGGTTCACCCACGATGATACCGAGGCCGACTTTATCGTCGGATTTTTGAGCCGTTGCCGTATTAATGGAAAAAGCCAGTAGAACCGTTACAATAATGGTGGATATAACTGATTTGTTATTCATAACTTAGTATTTAATTCTTAAATAATATTAGGCGTTCAGGTGAACAAACGGGCCGAAGTCCCAGGGATATCGGCCTGCATTCCACTTCGAAGACTAAACGCATTGTTGCAAAAAACGCTTGTTATTCACAGTGCATAGCTTAAAGGCATTATACATTAAAAATGTTCCATGATGCCTTATATGGCACCGTAAGTTGGATATGGATCAATTATCCATTTGTTTTCGTAATAAACCGAAGTTTCAAATCATCACTCAATTAACATAGAGGTAAATTGATATATCATGGAAAAAACCTATTACAATCCCGAGGATCTGAAAAAATTTGGTGACGTCACCGACTTCCAGGAGGAGCTGGGAGAGAAGTTTTTTGAATATTACGGGGCGGTTTTCGAAGAGGGCGCCCTGAGTGCCAAAGTAAAATCGCTTATAGCCCTGGCGGTCGCTCACACCGTACAGTGCCCCTATTGCATCGATGCCTATACCTCCGACAGCCTCGACAAGGGGGCAAGCGAAGAGCAGATGATGGAAGCCGTGCATGTGGCTACGGCTATCCGGGGCGGCTCCTCCCTCGTTCACAGTACTCAGATGATGAACCAGGTAAACAAGTTGCGCATGTAATTCTATGAAAACACTCAAAGCCAAAGAGCACGACCTGTCGGACCCGCAGAGGCAACTGGAGGTATTGAACCACCATTCGGAGAAGCTCAAAAACCTTCCCGACTTTGAAGCCAGGCTCCGGCAATCCGGCCTCTATCCCTTAAAACCCACCGGTATTGAGATCTTCCAGATCAATGTGGGGTATATGTGCAATATGACCTGCAAGCACTGCCATGTAGATGCGGGGCCCGACCGCAAAGAAGTCATGACAAAAGAGACGTTGGAATATTGCCTGGATGCCCTGCGAGGCACCGATATTGAAACGGTTGACCTGACGGGCGGTGCGCCTGAGATGAACCCCCATTTCAAGTGGTTTGTCGAAGAGGTATCGAAAATAGACAAGCATGTCATTGTACGGTCGAACCTTACCATACTGACCACGACCCCGGAATACCAGGCGTTGCCGGAATTTTTCGCCCGGCACGGGGTTGAGGTGACCTGCTCTCTTCCCTTCTACAGTAAGGCAAGGACCGACAGCCAGCGTGGGAAGGGCACCTATGACAAGTCTGTTACGGCTTTGAAAAAATTGAACGAAATCGGCTACGGTAAGGAAGATACGGGACTTCTCCTTAACCTCGTTTATAACCCGGCCGGCGCCTTCCTCCCCGGCAGCCAGGAGCAGTTGAAAGAGGACTTCAAGCGAGAGCTCAAGCGCAAGCACGATATTGTTTTTAACGATCTGTATGCGATAACCAACCTGCCTATCAGCCGCTTTTTGAATTTTTTACTCATGTCGGGTAACCTGGACGAATACATGGAGAAGCTGGTAACTTCCTTTAACCCGGCAGCAGCCGAAGGGGTGATGTGCAGGAATACTATTTCTGTCGGATGGGACGGAACCCTTTACGACTGTGATTTTAACCAGATGCTGGAGATGGGAACCCACGAAAAGGCCCCCGCCCATATTCGGGATTTCGACCTTGGACGCCTCAACGACAGGGAGATTATGATGAACCAGCACTGTTACGGCTGTACGGCCGGCGCGGGAAGCAGCTGCGGCGGAACCACTGTTTAGGAATTATGAGTTTTGAATTGAAAACGGTGAAGTGAGAAGGGGTAAGGGTTTTAATTGAAATGGATGAATACAGGGGGCACTTTTGGAATTAGATGCTGTTGGGATGGAGTTGAATCGGCGTTACTGTAATTATGAACCGGTATGGAATAAATGAAATGATGCACTATGAAAACGTTCTCCTCATTTTTGCAAAAAACCCGAAGAAGGGGAAGGTTAAAACGCGTCTTGCCGATGATCTTGGAGAGGAGAAGGCCCTCGGCATCTATCATAAACTTCTTGAATATACCCGGGATGTGGTTATGCCGCTTCCGGTTGACAAACAGCTCTGGTATTCCCGGTATATAGATAAATTTGACGGATGGGAAGGGCAGCATTTTGAAAAAAGGCTTCAGGAGGGAGAGGGACTGGGTGAGCGTATGAAACAGGCTTTTGCAGCGGCATTTTCCGACGGCTACCGGAAGGCAATAATCATTGGCAGCGACTGTGCCGAATTGAAAACCGGTATGCTGGAAAGAGCCTACAGGGAGCTTGAATCAAAGGATGTGGTGATAGGCCCTGCCGGCGACGGGGGGTATTACCTGCTGGGCATGAAAACCCTCCACCCTCAACTGTTCGAGGGTATTGCCTGGAGTACCTCTTCAGTGTATGAAGAAAGCCGGGCCAAAATTGAATCGGCCGGCCTTTCACTGTGGGCAGGGAAAACCCTTCATGACGTAGACACCAAAGAAGATTGGGAGAGGGTCAAAGATCAATGGGGTACCCGGCCATGAACGTAAGTATCATCATACCGGCATTGAACGAGGAGGAGGTCATAGGGTCTACCATTCAGAACATAAGGATGCACGGTACTGCCCATAATGTCAGGGAGATCCTGGTGGTGGACGGGGGCAGTGCGGATGATACCGTGCAGATAGCCGAACGCCTGGGAGCCAGGGTAGTCGTATCGCCGACTACCTCCCGTTCCGCCCAGATGAATTACGGTGCAAGGCAGTCCCGGGGCGACGTCCTCTATTTCCTGCATGCCGACACGGTGCCCCCGCCCCGCTTTGATGAATACATAGTTGAACGGATGCGGTCGGGGATCAAGGCCGGATGTTTCCGCCTTGCCTTTGATCGGGACCACTGGCTCCTCAATTTTTTTGGCTGGTGTACCCGGTTTGATTTCGACCTGTTTCGTTTTGGGGATCAGAGCCTGTTTATCGGGAAAGAACTGTTTGCGCGCCTCGGGGGATTTCGATCTGATCTTGTCATCATGGAAGACCAGGATATGATCAGGCGGATAAAGAAGGAGGTTAATTTCGAAATCATTTCAAGAGAAGTAACTACTTCATCCAGGCGCTATACGGAGAACGGGGTCCTCAGATTGCAGCTTGCCTTTACCCTCATAACGCTCTTCTATTACGCGGGCATTTCCCAGGATACGCTGCTGAGCGTATATAAATCCATTATCGATTAACAGGCGGTAACGTTAATATTTCCCGGGGGAAACGTTCCGATAAATTACGGTATCTTAATCTATTTATACGTAGATTATCGGCGTTCATTCGATCGATCACAGTAAAAATCCAAAACAATCACTCACTTAATTATGAAACGAAATATATGCATGCTATTTATCTTCCTTATGCTGCCTGTATTGGCTCTTGCCCAGCATTCCATTACAGGTACCGTAACGGAAGCAGGGACAGCTGAATTGCTGCCGGGAGCCAACATCGTAATTGTTGGTACCAGCAAGGGAGCTTCAGCGGATGTTGATGGAAATTATGAAATTTCGGGTCTTGATAACGGGACGTACAAGATTCGGGCTTCCATGGTCGGATACGATGCCGTAGAAAAGACGGTAACGATCAAGGGCTCAGATGTGGAAGTCAATTTCGTATTAGATATTGAAAACAAATCACTCGGAGCGTTGAAGGTATTTGCTTCCCGGTCCGACCAGAAGACGCCGGTTGCCTATTCCGAAGTGGACAAGGCACAGCTTAACAAGCAGCTGGGCTCGAGAGACCTGCCCCTGGTGTTGAATACCACTCCTTCGGTCTATGCCACCTCACAGGGCGGCGGTGCCGGAGATGCCAGGATTAATATTCGCGGATTCTCGCAGCGCAATGTTGCCGTGATGATCAACGGTGTGCCCGTGAACGATATGGAGAACGGCTGGGTGTACTGGTCCAACTGGGACGGTATCAGTGATGCCACTTCATCTATACAGGTACAGCGCGGTATGAGTAATGTGAACCTGGCGGTGCCTTCCGTAGGTGGAACGATGAACATTCTTACCGACCCCTCACAGCAAAGTGCCGGCGGTAGCTTCAAGCAGGAGATCGGTAATGCAGGATTCAGAAAAACATCGTTGAGCCTGAACACGGGCATGATCAACGACAAGTACGCCATCAGTGCCATGGGAGTCCGCAAAGAGGGCGACGGCATGGCCGACGGTACCTGGATTGACGCCTGGTCCTATTATGTAGGGGCAACGTACCAGCTTAACAGCACCAACCGACTGGACCTTTATGCACTCGGTGCTCCCCAGCGCCACGGACAGCGTCTCTATGCCCAGAACATCGGGACCTTCAGTCACAGCTTCGCACGGTCGCTGGATTCCTACGACCCGGCCGCTTTTGACAGCTTTTACCAGCAGGGATTTTTCTTCAACCAGAACGTAGCCGGTGTTTCATCCAGCTATGACGGTAACCAGTATGTAGGTGACGGCTGGATCGGGAATTCCATTCGGGACCGATACAATTCCGGCGAGCTTAGCGAAAGAGAAAACTTTTTCCACAAGCCCCAGGTTAACCTGAACTGGTACAGCGAGCTTTCGGATAATGTGAGTTTGACCAACGTACTATACTACTCCGGCGGACACGGCGGGGGTACAGGAACACTCGGTGAAGTAATTCGTAAAGATGCCAACGGCATCAACGGAACCGTCAGCCCTTTCTTCTTTGGACCGAGCCCCTGGGTTTGGGACTGGGATGCCACCATTGAGATTAACCAGGCTCAATCCCGTACCTGGCAGAATGACTTTGATTCGGGCACCAAAGCCGACTACGAATCCATCGGTATTCTGCGCAACAGCCGCAATAACCAGTGGACCATCGGAGATATCCTCAAGGTGAATGCCGATCTTGGCAATTTTAACCTGCAGGGTGGTATCGACTGGAGAACGGCCGAGATTGAACACTACCGGGAGGTACGCGACCTGCTGGGCGGCCAGTTCTACATCGACAACAGCGATGACTTCAACCCCAACAAGCGCGTTGGCCTGGGAGACAAGATCGCTTACAATTTTACCAACAATGTAAACTGGATAGGCGGTTACCTGCAGGGTGAGTACCAGACCGATGACTACAGTGTCTATGCCACCGTGGGAATGACCAATATCAAGTACAAGCACCACAACTACTTCGTGGAAGACCCCGAAAGCGCCGGTCAGATGCTGATCAGGGAATCCGGAAATATCCAGGGTGGTCAGGTTAAGCTTGGCGGCCTCTATTCCATCAACAGCAACTTCGATGTGTACGGTAACTTCGGACTCATCTCCAAGGTGCCGATCTTCGATAACGTGATCGACGACCGTTCGGGCGCCGTCAACGAAGACCCTGTCAACGAGAAGTATTACTTCTACGAGGGTGGAGTCAGATATTCCGACAATTCAGGAAAGTTCGGCATTCGTGCCAACTACTACATGACCGACCGACAGGACCGTTCGTTCACCACTTCCGTGGTACAACAGGACGGTACCGAGGGACTGTTAAACGTGCAGGGTGTAGACCAGCAACACACAGGTATCGAGATCGAGAGTTCCTGGCAGCCCCACGAGCTCCTGCGTATCGACCTGGCTACCGCACATAACCTGTGGACCTATACCAACGACGTCAGCGCACGGTATCTCGCAGACTATACGCAGGACCAGTACGAGACGCTGAACCTGTCGATCGATAACCTGCGCGTGGGTAACGCACCTCAGACGCAGTATTCCTATACGGTAACGGTGAATCCGATCAGCCAGGCCAGTGTGCAGCTGGTAGGGAAAACCTTTATGCGTCACTACTCCAACTTCAACCCCTTTGACCGCACCTACGATCCCAATACACCGGCTTCGGCCGACCGGGTTCAACCCTGGCAGGCACCCAGCTATACGGTCATAGATATGCACGCGAGCTACGACCTGGATCAGATCTTCCAGGGTGTACGCCTCTTTGTTCATGTCTTCAACCTGTTGGATGAGACCTACATACAGGATGCAACCGACAACAGTCGATTCAATGCATTCGACGGGGACCATGATGCGGATGACGCAGAAGTGTTCTTCGCACTGCCGCGGCGATTCAATGCCGGCTTTACCGTGAACTTCTAGGTTTACTGCCGGATTTCAGCAAAAGTGAAAGGGCGGCCCGATTAAACGGGCCGCCCTTTTTATTTCTCCTTTCGTTTTATTATTTATAGAAAACTCAAGCTACGAGAGCCTGACAGCTAGGATGCATTCGCAATCCCGGCTTTTTCTACTTCCTTCTATTCGTAGCTCACTTATAGCGACCTCACATATTATTAATCCAAACCAATACCTATTCGACCATGAAAAGATACGCATTGTTGCTTATTGCCTTGATGGTGGTTCCATTCCTGGCTATGGGCCAGGGAGTGACAACCTCCGCTCTCAAGGGAAAAATCATTGACCAGAACGGTGAGTCGTTGCCCGGCGCCAACGTGGTGGCTACGCACGAACCTACCGGTACCACCTATGGTACGTCCACCAACGCGAAGGGGAACTATTTCCTCGCCAACATGAGGGTAGGCGGACCGTATACGGTAAAAGTAACCTTTGTAGGGTATCAACCCGTTACACAAGAGGATGTCACCCTGAATCTTGGGGAGACCAGAAATATTAATTTTGAACTTTCGGAGACCACCCAGGAACTGGATGCCGTAGAGGTGACAGCACAGGGGGGGATCTTTGATGTTAACAAAACCGGTGTCTCCACAAGTATTGGAGAGGAGGATATAGAAAATAATCCGACGGTCGGACGGGATATTGCCGACTTTACCAGGAATATCCCCTCTGCCTATGTGGCTAACAGCGACGATGACGGTCCCGCGATTTCCATAGCCGGGCAAAACAACCGGTATAACTCCATTTTTATTGACGGTACCGTCAGCAATGATGTCTTCGGCCTGTCGGCCCAAGGTACCAATGGCGGACAGACGGGGGCTACGCCCATCAGCCTGGATGCCATCGAGCAGTTCCAGATTAACCTCTCGCCCTACGATGTATCACAGGGTGGATTTACAGGTGGAGCCATAAACGCCGTTACCCGAAGCGGGTCCAACAAATTTACCGGCTCGGCCTATTTCTTTCGCAGAAGCCAGGCATTTGCCGGCAAAACCCCCCTGGCGTTACAGCAGTATCGCCCGGATAACACTTCACCCGAACGGCTGCCGGATTTCAGCAATAACCGAATCGGTTTTCGCCTGGGCGGCCCGATTATCGAGGACAAACTATTCTTCTTCGTAAACGGGGAGATGCTGCGCTCTGAAACCCCGCGTCCCTTTGGAGGGACCTATCAGGGCGGAGCAGGCGTCGGAGGCGTTGAAGACCTGCGGAGCTTTCTCATGAGTGAGTTGGATTACGATCCCGGTGTTTTCAGGGATAAGCAATCTGAACTGGACAGTGAGAAAATTTTGGCCAAGCTGGATTGGAACCTTAGTGAGAACCATAAGGTGACGGCCCGGTACAGCCTGAATGATGCACAGAACGTCGACGCTTTTGACAGTGATTTCAACACCATCAACTTCAGCGGGCGTAACGAGGTGTTCCCCAGCACTACGCACTCTGCGGCCCTTGAGGTATCCAGTACCTTCGGTAACAATATGGCCAACAAGCTGATTCTGGGGTATACGGATGTTACCGACGACCGCGGCGTGAACGGGCAGCGGTTCCCCACGGTAAACATATCCGATGGAGATGGAGATATTTTCCTCGGCAATGAACCGTTTTCTACGGCTAACCTGCTGGACCAAAGTATCTTCACCATCACCAACGACTTCAACATCTTTGCTGGTGACCACACCATCACCATCGGTACCCATAACGAGTTCTATGATATCGCCAACCTCTTTATTCCGTTCAATTTCGGTTGGTACTTTTATGACGACTGGAATGGCAACGGTACAGCCGTTGATGAATTCAGGACGGCTGTCCTGGAGAGAAACCTGCCGCCGGATCAACAGTCGGTCCCTTCCTTTGTTCTCAGGGGCTACTCTATTGTCGGCGATAATCCTGTCAGGCCGGAAAACGTAGGGGACAACTCCAATAATATCGGTGCCTTCAACGCATTTCAGCTCGGCTTCTACATACAGGACGAGTGGCAGGCAACCGGTAACCTTCGGTTGACCGGAGGCATTCGCCTGGATATCCCGAAAGTTACCACCAAGCCGCGCCATGCTCCGGATGTCTTCTCCACGACGCTGCCGGCGGTCAGGGAGTATCACAACCTGAACGGCGCTAAGCCCGGAGAAACACCCGACGCTCAGGCTTATATCTCCCCGCGTTTCGGCTTTAACTGGGATGTATTTGACAATTCCAAAACACAGATTCGCGGTGGAGCCGGTGTTTTCCTCGGCCGTGTTCCCTTTGTATGGCCGGGAGGTATGTTCCTGAACAACGGAGCCAATACCGGAATCCTTGCCAATTTCGGAGGAGGATTCTTTACCAACTTCGGTTTGGACGGCAACCCCTTCCGGCCGGATGTCGGCAACGGTCTGACCGCTCTCGACTACGGAGGAAACATCGATGACCTTATACCGAGCGGCCGACTGGAGATGTTCGAAGAAGATTTCAAGTATCCGCGCGTATTCCGTACCAGTATTGGCCTGGACCAAAAGCTGGGTGCGGGTTACATTGCCACCCTTGAGGGACAGTACACGAAGACCATGAACAATATCATGGTTACCAACGTGAACCTGCTGCCCCCGAACGAAACCATGGACGGCCCGGACAACCGGCCCATCTATGCTTATCAGATAAATGGCGATGAGCTTGATGGAAGTGAAAGCCTGATCGACGGCCGTTACGGAAACATCCACCGCGTGGGCAATGCAGAAGACGGCCACACCTATAATATCACGGGAAGCCTTCAGAAGCGGTTCCGCAATAACTTCTTTGCGAAAGTGTCCTACAGTTACGGTGATGCTTTTGCGGTGAATGACGGAACCTCTTCACAGATTAATTCGCTCTGGGACGGCATGGAGCATGTGTACGGAGCGAATAATATTACGCTGTCCCGTTCCGACTTCTCCATGGGGCATCGATTCCTTATCAACCTGAACTACCGCAAGGAGTTCTTTAACAACCTGGCTACTTCCGTTTCGCTTTTCTGGGAAGGCGTTTCCGGACGTCCCTTCTCCTACGTGATCAGCGACAGCGATGTCATGATTGGCGAAAACGGGGACCCGAACTCCCTGCTGTATGTACCGACCTCCGCATCTGAGCTGGAGTTTACCGGTACGCCGGCCGAACAGGCTCAACAGGCTGCCCGCTTTGAACGCTATATCAGCAGCAGCGACTACCTGAACAGCAAGCGGGGAGAGTATGCAGAGCGCAACGCAACCCGTGCCCCTTTCGAGTCGGTTATCGACCTGAAGGTACAGCAGGAGCTCTTCGGCGACCTGTTCAACCGCCGTCAGAAGCTTACCCTGACGCTCGATATATTCAACTTCAGCAATCTGCTTGGCCAGATCTTCGACGTAGAGCTCGGCCAGCGATATGCTGTTGGAAGTCAGGTAGAACCCATCGAGTTTGAAGGATACAGGGATGCGGGTAACGGCGACTTTACCCCTGTGTACAGCTTCAACCTTCCGGAAGGCGTGAACAGCGAAGAGGATCTGTTTGATCGCGAGATCCAGGACTTCGGAACCTACAGTGCCAGGTGGCAGATGCAGTTCGGAGTTCGTTATACCTTCTAATCACACATAATAGTTAATATTTAAAGGGCGGCTCTCGCAAGAGGCCGCCCTTTTTTGATGACTGCCGGCTGTGGCTGGATGGTTTAGTTTCTGTATATTCCATCTGTAGTCCGGCCTGCCGCCCCCGGTATGGGGCCATTTATTTCAAATTTAATTTTAGTTATACGCAATACATGAAACCCAACGCTTTTTTCATCTGTCTCTTGCTGTCAGTCATAACAGTGTCCTCCTGTACCACGAATAGAGTGAAAGAGGAAGATCCCAAGCCGGTGCTGTTGATTTCTTTTGACGGTTTTCGACATGACTATCTGGATTTTACCGACACGCCTCATTTTGATAGCCTTTCAAGCAGTGGGGTCAGGGTAAGGCGGCTCATCCCGGTCTTCCCAAGCAAGACGTTTCCGAACCACTACAGTATTGTCACCGGCCTCTACCCGGAACATACCGGCCTGGTCGCCAACACCATGTATGATCCCGCCTTTAAGGAGTGGTACCGTATACGTGACAGGGCTGCCGTGGAAAACGAAAAATGGTATGGCGGGGAACCCATATGGAATACGGTCGAAAAGCAGGGTTTGCGGGCGGGCACCATGTTTTGGGTGGGTTCAGAAGCCCCCATTCAAGGTATGAGGCCCACCTACTGGAAGAGGTACGACGGGGATATGCCGAACCGTGCCCGTATCGACACCGTTGTCAAATGGCTGAGCGCTCCCCCGAACAAAAGGGTCGACCTGGCCACCCTGTATTTTGAGCTGGTGGATGACGCCGGGCACTATTACGGGGTGGGATCCGATTCGCTGATACGGTCCATACAGCAGTCGGACAGCCTAATGGGATACCTGAAGGAACGGTTGCGTCATAAAAACCTTTGGGAGAAGCTTAATGTCATCGTGGTTTCGGATCACGGGATGACCAACCTGTCGGCCGATAAAGTGGTCATGCTGGATGAGATCATCGACCTTGATGACACGGAGCGTGTCATATGGGACCCGGTTACCATGATTCAACCCAAAAAGGGAGAAGGAAGCCGGCTGTACCGGGCGCTGAAAGAACATGAAGAGGGGTACACGGTCTACCGCAGGGAAGAATTGCCCGAGCGCTATCACCTGAAGAGCCACCGGAGGGTCCCCGACCTGCTGCTGGTTGCAGAGACGGGCTATACCATTTTGAATGAGGAGATGAGGGAGCGATTTAACGAACGGCTGCCGGCGGGAACCCACGGTTATGAGAACCGGGACAGTGAGATGCATGCGTTGTTTGTGGCCCGTGGGCCGGCATTTAAGCAGGGGGTGACGGTTGATCCCATGCAGAATGTTCACATTTATGAGCTGATTAATATTCTGATGGACACCGAACCGGCACCGAATGACGGTTCGGCAGACAGTGTTCAGGTCATGTTGCAATAGTATCAAGGGCCCGGCGGCAGGCCGTAGCGGGGCAGGTTCTACTGCCATTTGCAAACCGATAGGGGAAAGATGAGGAGTGTCAACTTCCCAATTAAACATTGCATCTATCCCTTTAAGCCGGGATATTTAGTCCAAATTTGAAACGGCAACACAATAAGTGAATTAATGGCATACGTAGTAACCGAACCGTGCATCAATTGTAAATACACCAACTGTGCCACGGTGTGTCCTGTAGATGCTTTTCGCGAAGGACCCAATTTTCTGACTATCGATCCCCTCGAATGTATTGATTGCGACGCATGTGTTGCAGAGTGCCCGGTAGAGGCCATCTATCCCGATGATGAGGTACCCATGGAGTGGGAGCATTATATTGAACTCAACGAACGCCTTGCTGAAAAATGGTCCGATCGTGTTATCAATGAACATAAGGAAGACCGCCCCGATGCCGACGAGTGGGCCGAGGTGGAAGAAAAATTTGAACACCTGCAGGAGGATTGGGATTAAATTTTGATTATTCGTTATTGGGACGCTTCCTGATAAGATTTCCCCCTGAATATTTTTTGTTTCCTGTCTCCGACAGCCGATAACGATCAACAATAATTTCAACTTGCCGAAATGCCTGATATCGGTGCAGATCAACTGACAGTCAGAGGGAAAGGCTTCGACTTATCCTCACCGAGAATTATGGGCATTCTAAATGCCACCCCCGATTCTTTTTCTGACGGGGGACGGTATAATGCCGTAGAGAGTGCTCTTGGACGTATAGGGTTGATGGCCTCACAGGGAGCGGATATTATTGATATTGGGGGCGAGTCTACCCGCCCGGGCTCGGAACCGGTAACGGAAAAGGAGGAGCTGGACCGGGTAGTGCCCATCCTGGATGAAGCCATACCCCGCTTTGCCGAGGTGTTATTCTCTATCGATACGACCAAATACAAAGTGGCGGATGAAGCCCTGAAACGCGGTGTACATTTTGTGAATGACATCAGCGGCCTTCGAAAAGAACCCCGCTTTGCCGAGCTTTGCATGCAGTATAATGCCGGTTACATTCTGATGCATTCCCAGGGAAATCCCAAGACCATGCAGGAGGATCCCACTTATGAGGATGTGGTAGGCGACCTGAAAAAGTTTTTCAGCAAACAGCTTCAGCAGGCCCGAGACACAGGGCTGGAAACCATTATTTTGGATCCGGGAATCGGTTTCGGTAAAACCCAGCAGCAGAACCTGACTCTTTTGAAACAGCTTGATGCGTTCCTGGGACTGGGATGCCCGCTGATGGTCGGAGCCTCACGCAAGTCGATGATCGGGGCCCTGCTGAACGACAGGGAGGTCGATGACCGGGTGACGGGTACCGTGGCCGTCCACTACCATGCCATGCTGAAGGGAGCAAAAATTATACGCGTACATGATGTTAAGGAGGCAAAAGACTCAATTTTAGTTTATAATGCACTGACTGAAGGCCGGAAGCCGGAAGTCGGA
>CAYREV010000012.1:0-74380 GCA_964423345.1 uncultured Balneolaceae bacterium
GGATGTTTCAATTAATACCGCACTAGGACGCATGCGTTATGCGTTAATAAACCTAAGGAAACTGTTTGACCAGGAAAAAGAAAAAGAATCAAGTAAGTATGAAGAATGATGACAACGCTTGTATTCGCTACCTGATGAAGGAGATGGATCCTTCAGAAGAGTTGTTGATGGAGCGTGCAATGATGGAGGATGACGATCTCCTTATAGAGGTTGAAAGCCTTCGTCAGACCCTAAAAAGGCTGGACGAGCTGCCGGATGTGGAACCGCCGGCGCATGTAAGGCGATCGGTGATGCAGGAAGCAGACGAAGCGGCCCGCCGCCGGAAAAAATCTTCCATACTATCATTTAAGCCGGTTAAATATGCCGCTGCAGCCATCATTTTCCTTGGATTTTCAGTAGGAGGCTATCTGATGTACCAGCAGGAAGAGGCCTCCGGAACCGACCGGGCCACTCTGAGTTCGGGTATCAATAACACCCCTCCCGTAAGCCGGGCTAAAGCACAGAAAACCGATCCCTGGGTAGACCGGCAGGATGTGATTCATTTTGACGAACGTTTTCAGAATGCCAATTCCGACTTCGATTCCATTCTCAAAAGCAGTACCGACAAGCTGACCCCGCTTTCAGATCCTTTTAATCAAAATACAAGGTCCAGGTCCCTTCAGATGACGGGTACGGGAAATTAATTAGATTAGTAATTATTTCTCAGACCCTTTAATTTAGTACCATATTGAGGCCTGTATGTCACCCTGCAGGCCGTATTTCATCCCGGTTTGACGACTGGATTCAAATTTATGGAATGATTGTACACACCTCGGCCATCGTATTCAAGGCAATCGACTACGGGGAAACCAGTAAGATTGTCACTCTCTTCACTGAAGAACACGGTAAGATTGCCGTCATTGTAAAGGGAGCCAAAAAGCCCAAGAATAAGTTTGCGGGCCTGATGGAAGTGGGGAGCATTCTTGAGGTTATTTATTATCACAAAACCACCCGTTCGGTCCAGATTCTGACGGAAGCCAGCATTGAAGATAAAACCCTTGGGCTCCGTACGGATTTTGAGAAGATGGCCCTTGCGGTTTCAAGTATTGAGCTGATCGGACAGCTATTGCATGAAAATGAGGTCAACAGGCCGGTTTTTGAATTCACCAGGAAATTCCTGGTTTGGCTTAATGACTGTGATATATCACCGGGCAAAATATTCCCCTATCTGCAGGTACGCCTGGCCTATCTGGCAGGGATCGGTCTGCAACTGGAGATTAACGGAAAGGGAGAGAGCGGCCCCTATTACCTGGATCTTGAATCAGGACATATCGCTGCGGAACATACCTCCGGGTCCAATATCTTCAAGCTGACTCCCCTTCAGGCCGAATACCTGATCCTAACTTTGCAGGGCCGGGGAACCCGTGTTTTTGAGCTGTCGTTTGAACCGGGTGAATTGAAAGAACTTATTGAACTGCTGGATCGTTATTTTAAATACCACGTTGAAGGAATAAGGGACCGCAGGTCGGATGCCATATTTGAACAAATGATGCAGGATTAATTATGAGAAAGCGAGATCGATATTTGACAGGTATTTTACTGGTGCTGATTGGCGTACTGGCCGGGACGGTTCTGACTATTTATCAGCAGGGCAACTGGGTCAACGATCAGGCAGAAGTAAAATTCACGGATGTCAAGCGGAGCCCTTCTCCGGTGTTTTCCGGTGATGAACTGGAGAAGCTCGATTCCCGTTTCCTGCTCAGAAAAGTGGCTGAAAAGACCACCCCAACGGTAGTATTCATAGAAACGGTGGTTTCCATCAGCGGTGATGAAGTTCCGGATGACGAGATGCATAATGACTTTTTTGACCAGTTTCGTCCACGCCGGGCAAGAACGGTCGGATCGGGGGTCATCCTCTCGGAAGACGGTTATATACTTACCAATAACCATGTTATAGAAGATGCGGTCAATAACGGCATCAGGGTGGGGTTGAACGACAAAAGGGTATTCAACGCCAGGGTGGTGGGCCGCGATCCGACCACCGACCTCGCCGTATTGAAAATTGACGCCGAAAACCTTCCCGCTGTCGTGATAGGCAATTCCGACAAGGTGGAAGTGGGAGAGTGGGTGCTGGCGGTAGGTAACCCTTTTCAGCTTCGTTCTACCGTAACAGCCGGTATTGTAAGCGCCCTCAGCAGGAATGTAGATATCATTAATGATCAGATGCGTATTGAAAGCTTTATTCAGACCGATGCGGCCATAAACCGGGGCAACAGCGGCGGCGCCCTTGTAAATACGAGTGCAGAGCTGATCGGCATCAACACAGCCATCGCCTCCCAGAGCGGTTCATATCAGGGGTATGGTTTTGCAGTACCCTCCAACCTGGCCAGCAAGGTGGCGGCCGACCTGATCGAATATGGGGAAGTGCAACGTGCATTGCTGGGTGTAAGTATCATAGGCGTGAATGCCTCGCGGGCTGAGGAGCTGGGAATGGGGTCTATCAGGGGCGTGGAGATCATGAGCCTTACCGATAACGGGGCTGCCGTAAAGGCGGGCCTGAAAGAGCATGATGTCATTTTAAGCGTTGATGGAGAACAGGTGAACGAAGCCAATGAGCTGCAGGAGAAGATTGCAGTACTCCGGCCCGGTGCACAGGTGGTCCTGGAAGTGTGGAGAAAAGGCGAGGTAATGAGGCGCGAGGTAGAGCTGAAGATGCTGGATAACTCTTCCGATACCATCGGGATGAACGAGGATTCCGTTGAAGAGGACAGCGCCGATCGTCCTTTATATGAACAGGAGAGGGATTTTGGGCTGTTCGGACTTGGGTTCAGGGTGAGGGAGATGCCCGCTAAAGAAAGGGAGGGTGCCGGAGAGCTGGTTGTCACGGAAGTGGCGCGAGGTTCGGAGGCATTCAAAAAAGGCTTGAAGGAGGGATACCTTATTAGAAAAGTAAACGAAAAATTAGTTGAAGATCTGGATAGTTTAAAGGAACTTATCGCCCGGCATTTTGAGCAGAACGACTCCGTTATGCTGGAAATAGAGACACAGGATGGAGTCAAGGGCTTTTATGAACTGGAAAAAAATAACGACAACCAACAAGGTTAATGCAGAACTATAATTATTTACCCCTTCTTTTAGGAATCCTTATCATTTCCATTACGGTCTCATGTTCATCCACTTCGGGCACCCTCGAGCAGGGAGGCGACGGGGGTACAGGCCTTTATCCCGCCTGGTATCAGCAGGGCAGCGGTATCCATTCCGATTCAACCCGCTATTATGCCTACGCGGCTGTATTGGCGGCTGATTCGGCAACCGCGATTCGAAAAGGAATAAAGGAAGCAAGGGTAGAGTTGCAAAACTCTGTTTCATCGCGATTGGAGGAGATCCGAAACAAGGCCCTCTCGGAAACGGGCAGTGAATCGGGTCTGGATTCTCCGCAGTTCATACTGTTGCTTCGCCAAGCCGAAGATGAAACGGGAGGGGCTGCAGAGATAGGGCAAAAAGATGTGAGGCGCCATAAGGAAAGCGGAGGATTTCACGGCTTCGTACGTGTTTCGGCCGGCAAGAAAGAACTGATCGAAGCGCTGGACACGGTATTTGGTGAAGGGAACCACCCATGGGAGGCGATGAAAAATTCAGAGGCATTCAAACAGTTTTAGCACCAGGGTAGATAGTAAGCAAGAAGGATGTAGTAATAGCCCCCTGCATTCAGGGGGCTATCTGTTTAATAAACCTACATATTGCTGACGATCTCTTCGCCGAATTCCGAACATTTAAGCAGGGTTGCATCTTCCATAAGGCGCTCAAAGTCGTAGGTAACCCGTTTGCTGGAGATCGATTTTTCTATGCCTTCCTCTATGAGTTCGGCCGCCTCCCTCCAGCCCAGGTAACGGAGCATGATAACCCCCGAAAGTATAAGCGATCCCGGGTTTACCTTGTCCTGGCCGGTATATTTGGGAGCGGTACCGTGGGTGGCTTCAAATACCGCCAGCCCGGTATTGTAGTTGATATTGGCACCGGGGGCTATTCCGATACCGCCTACGCATGCAGCCAGGGCGTCGGAGATGTAGTCGCCGTTCAGGTTCAGGGTGGCGATTACATCGTATTCGTCGGGACGGGTCAGGATCTGTTGCAGGAAGGCATCGGCAATGACGTCTTTAACCACAATGCCGTTGGGAAGCTTGCACCAGGGGCCTCCACCGAATTCTTCGGCACCAAACTCCTCTTTGGCCAGCTCATATCCCCAGGTCTTGAAACTCCCTTCGGTAAATTTCATGATATTGCCCTTGTGAACCAGCGTGACACTTTCTCTATCCTCTTCGATGGCATAGTTGATGGCCGATCGTATAAGTCGTTTGGATCCCTCTTCGGATACGGGCTTAATGCCTATGGATGTAGTTTCGGGAAAACGTATGTTGGTAACGCCCATCTCATCAATTAGAAACTTCTTGACTTTTTCATTCTCCGGAGTGCCCGTCTGATATTCGATCCCGGCATAAATATCTTCGGTGTTTTCCCGGAATATGACCATATCGGTTTTCTCAGGTTCCTTTACAGGACTGGGTGTACCTGTAAAATAACGGACGGGACGCACGCAGGCGTAGAGATCCATTTTCTGCCGGATGGCAACGTTGAGGGACCGAATGCCGCCGCCTACAGGGGTGGTAAGCGGGCCCTTGATGGCTACTTTATACTCCTCTATCGCCTTAAGCGTGTCTTCGGGTAGCCAATGATCGTCGCCGTAGAATTTCACGGCTTTCTCACCCGCATATATTTCAAACCACTCGATTTTTTTCTTGCCGTCATAAGCCTTTTCAACGGCACTGTCCAGGACATGGCGCATGGTTGGGGTAATATCGATACCGATACCGTCGCCTTCAATAAATGGGATGATGGGATTGTCTGCGACCTTCAGAGACCCGTCAGCCTGTTTCTCGATTTTTGTTCCGGAAGTGGGAGGGGTGATTTTATCGTAACTCATGGTCAAATGGATAATTGGGGTTGAAAATTCGGCTTTAAGTATAGCAAAAAATATTGCGATGTGCATGGATTGGGAAGCATAATCGTCAACTTCCACCACTGCATTTCCCTCTAATTATGCTTATATTAACAGGGTAAAACATGGATTACGTTTAAAAGCAGTAAATGGGTGCCATTATGATTAAGCCAATGTTCGGCCACCGGCCCAAGCCGAAAAAATTTGATTACGAATTTCGATACCACGATCCCAAAAAAGAGGAGCGGAGGCGTCGCAGGATTAAAATTGAACGGCCACACAAGAAGAATCACCAGGGGCGGTCGGTATTATTGTATGCATTGGGACTTGCACTGGTGGTTTATATTATTTCCATTCTTTAATTTTTGGCGTAGCTGAGAAATTATATTTTTTCATCCCTTTTTCATTCTCAATCCTCTCAGAATTATGATATAATAGGGGATGTCAAAAGCGAACATCAACACAAATTTTAGTTTTCTTTGAGTCAGGATACAGATACCAACTCTTCCATCATACGCCAGCTACCGCCCAAGATATCAAACAAGATAGCTGCGGGTGAGGTTATTCAGCGGCCCAGTTCGGTGGTAAAGGAACTGATCGACAATGCCATCGATGCAGGGGCCGACCAGGTAAAGATCGTGATACAGAATGCCGGGCGTACACTGATACAGGTTATCGATAACGGTTCGGGTATGGGAAAGGAGGATGTCAGGCCCTGTTTTGAACGCCATGCCACCTCTAAAATCAGGGATATTGATGACCTCTTCAGGGTTCGAACTCTCGGTTTCAGGGGAGAGGCCATGGCCTCTATCGCTTCGGTTTCGCAGGTTACCCTCAAAACGAAGCGGAAGGAGGATGACATGGGATATGAATATGAGATATGGGGAGGGGAGGAGAAAAAGATGGAACCTGCGGCGGTTGACGACGGAACCTCCATTGCCGTAAGAAACCTCTTTTTCAATGTTCCTGCACGCCGGCAGTTCCTGAAGACCGATGCCACGGAATTCCGCCATATCCTGAAAACAATACAGCAGGCTGCTATCGCCCATCCGGATATCGGCTTCCACCTGGTGGCCGATACCGACAAGATTTATGAACTGCCCAAGGAGCAGCCCGTCAAGGAGCGAATTGCCGAGATGTTTGGCAAAAGCTATAAGGCCAGCCTGATAGAATTCAGGGAAGAAACCAGTTATGTGACTGTCCGTGGATACCTGATTGACCCAAAATTGACTAAAAGGAGCCGGGGCGAGCAGTTTCTGTTTGTCAATAACCGCCCGTTTCAGCATCGGTACCTTACCCACGTGGTACTGAGTATCTATGATAGGTGGATAGGGGAGAATGATTATCCCTTTTTTGCCATATTTATCGACATCGATCCGCTACAGGTTGATGTAAATGTGCATCCTGCCAAAGAGGAGGTAAAGTTCGAAGATGAACGAAGTGTGACCAAGCTCACCAAGTCGGTGGTAAAGAAGGCCCTTAATGAAGAGTTCATGGTACCCGACATGGGGCAGCATGTTTCGGAAGGGGGAAAACGAAGTCAGGAACCCGACTTCTCTTCCGATTTTGATTTTGGGAGCAGGCAAAAATCATCGGGCGGCCCCGTTAAGTTTCCATCCCGTATCAACTTTGACCCTGCCGATCGGACGGAGGGGGGAGAGGCCGCAGGGAAGCTGTATGGGGATGAGAGAAAGTGGGTGCCGGAAGAAACGGAAGGGGAACAGAGTCGCCCCGAACGGATGGCCGACCGGGGCTTCTGGCAGCTGCACGACCGGTATATCCTTACGCAAACCCGATCCGGGCTCTGCATGATCGACCAGCAGGCTGCCCATAAACGGATTATATACGAGAAAGCGCTTACCGCGACCGAGTCGAGCCTGCCCAGCACGCAGCAGCTCCTTTTTGCACAAACGGTGGAATTCTCGGCTACCGAGTTTTCTCTTCTGGAGGAACTCCATCCCATCATCCAGCGTATGGGTTTTAACGTACAGATTATGAGCGGTAATACCGCGATGGTAAGCGGGGTACCTGCCGATATCGATATAGGCGACGAGCAGTCGGTGCTCAAATCCATGCTGCACCGTTACCAGGAGCTGGAAGGAAAAATGGAACTGGACGCCCGTCATAAGCTGGCTATAGCCTTTGCCTCCAAAACAGCCATCCCCCGCGGAAAAAAACTGTCCGATATGGAGATGGAAAACCTTGTAGACCAGCTGTTTGCGTGCGATGAGCCTTATATCGACCCTTTGAAAAAGGCTACAATCGTGTATATTCCACTTGACGAAATTCAGAATCGATTTCGGTAAGGGGTTGTACTGAGGGGCCGGGTACCATAGCCTGAAGCATCTTCTCAAATCCTGCGACACAAAACTCATTATCCTATATGAATATACTGGCGGTAGAGCCATTCTACAGCGGTTCGCATAAGGCATTTATTAACGGCCTGCGGGAACACTCCGCTCACAATATCATCCCGATTAACCTAAGTTATAAGGGATGGAAATGGCGGATGCACGGCGACTCCGTAGCCCTGGCAGGGATGGCCAAAGAGGCGGAGGAGGAGATAGACCTGCTCTTTGTGAGCAGCATGACCAACCTGCCGGCTTTCCTTGGACTGACAAATCCCCGTTTCGCCGACGTTCCCAAAATCATGTATATGCATGAGAACCAGTTCACACAGCCTATGCCGGAGGGCGAGGAACGGGATATGACCTACTGCTATATCAATTACCTTAGTGCTCTTACCGCCGACCGCCTGATTTTCTCGTCAAACTTTCACAAGGACGACTTCCTGAATGCGTTGCCCAAATTTCTGGAAAACCATCCCGAAGACCGGCACTACTTCACGATCGACAATATAGCCGAAAAGAGCCTGGTACTGTATCCGGGACTGGATCTGAAACGTTTTGATTCGGAGCCCGACACGCGGGATTCCAACGAAAATCCCGTGATCGTCTGGAATCAGCGCTGGCAGTTTGACCGAAATCCTGCCATGTTTTTCAGGGTGCTCAACAGGCTAAACGATATAGACCTGACATTCGATCTGATCCTTGCCGGAGACACCCAGCATGAAAAACCTGAAGAGTTTGAAAAGGCGTGGCAGCGCTACGGACGACATATTACCCATTTTGGCTACGTGGAAAACAAGGAAAATTACAGCAGGCTGCTGCACAGCGGTGATATTGTGGTATCCACAGCAACCTACGAATTTTTCTGCGTAGCCATTATGGAGGCCATATACTGCGGATGCCACCCGCTGGTGCCCAATCGCCTTCATTACCCGGAACTGATTCCGGAAAGCCTGCATGACCCATTGCTGCATGCCCCCGTTCTCTACGAAACGGAAGATGACCTGTTCCACTACCTCAAGGATCTGCTGACCGGCGAGACGCAGCCCCTTCCGAAATCGTCCCTGCAGAATATTAACAAGCACCTGGACTGGTCAAGCAGGATTGCAAAATATGATGAAATGTTTGAGGAATTTGCCGGCCTGAAGATCAATCCCGCCCTGTGAAAGGTTCGAATATGTTCGCCAGCTGTTCATCAAAGTTTGCTATGGGGAGAGGCTCAAAGGTATTGCCGGTGAGCTGCCTGTATAGCTCGGCATAACGCCGGTAGACTTTTTTGCGGAAATCGTCCGGCAGGTCGGGCAGGGCTTGTCCCTCGAGCCCCTGAAAATCATGGTCCATCAGCCACTCACGAAGGAATTCCTTGGAGAGCTGCTTCTGGGGCTCTCCTTTTTCAAGGCGCTGTTCATATTCATCGGCATAGAAATAGCGGGAGGAGTCGGCGGTGTGGACCTCATCAATGAGTGTTACTTCACCCTCATACAGCCCGAACTCATATTTGGTGTCAACCAGTATAAGCCCCCGGCGCGCAGCTATCTCGCTACCTCTTTTAAAAATTCGGAAGGCCTTTTCACGAATCTCCTCCCATGTTTCCCGGTCGACAATATTTCTTTCAAGAATCTCTTTTTCCGAGATATCCTCGTCGTGGCCCTCTTTGGCTTTGGTGGCCGGGGTAAGGATGGGATCTTCAAATTTCTGGTTTTCAACCATGCCGTCGGGCAATTCGACTCCGCACAGTTCCCTTTTACCCGACTTATACACTCTCCATGCATGGCCGGTAAGACAGGCCCGGATGACCACTTCCACAGGTATGGGGTCACATTTTCGGGCAATAGTCACATTGGGGTGGGGGACGTCGATAATGTGAGTGGCGACCAGGTCGTCGACCTTTTGAAACGAGAATGCCGCCAGTTGGTTAAGAATCTGCCCCTTATAGGGTATGGGTTGCTTCATGATATGGTCAAAAGCGGATATTCGATCTGTCACGGCAATGCCGAGAGTACGGTTATCCAGACGGTATACGTCCCGAACTTTACCGCGGTAAGGCTGAAATCCTTCGACGGATGTTAGGGTTATACAGTGTTCCAGGTCGGAAGTTGTTAATGGTTGGGAACTCACGGTGTGATTTTAGAATTATGGTATATCGCAAAAATCATAAAAGTTGGCCACTATTCAAATCTAATCTTCCCATTTCACCGTATAAAAAAATGAAGGTCCGGGAACTATTGGCGCGGCCATGTTTATTAGATATATTTCTCCCAGATCAAAGAACTGACATTGACATATGACCGACCTCCTTCGCATTTCCTACGACTTATTGCGTCCCCTGTACAGGCGCACATCAATCCACACCTCGGTAGTGGACGAAGTAAGTGACCAAAAGCTAAAAGAGGCATATATGGTATGCCGGGGCATTACCCGCCATCATTCCAAGACTTTCTATATGGCTACCCGATTTTTGCCCAACCACAAACAGCGGGGAATTTTCGCCATCTATTCCCTCTGCCGATATATCGACGATCTCGTGGATGAGGCGGAGGATCTCATTTCCAAAAAGGAACTGGATTACCGCGGGATACAGCATACCCTGGGCCGGTGGAAACAGATGCTGAGCGATACGTATGCCGGCAAAACATACACCAATCCCATACTGCTGGCCTTTTCGGATGTGCTGCGTCGATATAACATTCCCATTGAACTCCCTTTTGAGCTGATGGACGGGGTGGCCATGGATCTCTACAAGCGGCGTTATGAAACTTTCGAAGAGGTGTACGATTACTCCTATAAGGTTGCTTCAACGGTGGGGTTGATGACCTGCGAAGTGTTCGGCTACTCTTCAAGGGAAGCACTCGATTATGCAGTAGATCTCGGGGTGGCGATGCAGCTGACCAACATATTGCGTGATGTAGGTGAAGATCTAAAAAGAGACCGTATATATCTTCCGAAAGAAGATCTTGAAAAGTTCGGAATCGAAGAAAAGCAACTTTTCGACCATTGTCTCGACAAGTCGTTTATTGAACTGATGCGTTACCAGATCGCTCGTGCACGCGAACTTTACAGCAGGGCGGACAAGGGGGTCTTGCTGCTGGCTGAGGACAGTCGCATACCGGTTTACCTTGCACGTTATAACTACAGCCGCATTCTCGATAAAATTGAGGAAAACCGGTATGATGTTTTTGGCCGCAGAGCCTACCTCAATGCCACGGAAAAAATATCTATCCTCCCCCGAATCCTCTATAACATGCGTTTTGGAGCCTGACAGTTTTGGGTTACATCGTAATTCCTGCCGCTCCAAAATGCATTTACACTAAAGGTCGGTAACTGTTATATTCTAATTCATTTACGACCATCCAGCTAAACTTTATCGGGAATGAACAAGGAAATCAAAAAGTGGAGAAGTCCCAGCCTGGGAAGAGATATGAGTGTTGCCATCTATGGTGATTCGGGAACACCTATACTCGGATTGCCCACCAGGGGCAAGACCGGCAGCCAGTGGGAGGAGCACGGTATGACCGAAGCCATATCATTGCAACTGGAGGAGGGTTTCAACCAGCTGTTCTGTGTTGATTCCGTTGATGGAGAAAGTTTTTTCAATGAAAATATAGATGCTTCCCGCCGACTTATGCGGCACAGGCAGTACGAGAATTTTATCAGGGAAGAGGTGGTGCCTTTGATCCTGGATAACAACGATATCCAATATCTAATCATTGCCGGTGTGGATTTCGGAGGATACCATGCCATTAACCTGGCATTGAAATATCCAAAGCTATTCGGTAAGGCTATCGGAATCAGCGGTATCTATAATATCAAGCGCTTTATGGATGGCTTTTACAGCGATAACGTCTATTACAACAATCCCGTAGACTATATGCCCAACCTCAATAAGCAGAATATGCTGGAAGATATCCGTAATGTTGACTATCGGCTGGTCAGCTATGTAAACGACCAGCGCAGGGAGGAGGCGGAACAGATGTCGAATATACTGCGGATGAAATTTATTGATCACGAACTGGATATATGGGACCTCGATGAGGAGGATGAATGGAGCCTGTGGAAACAAATGCTAAAGACACACATTATTTAAGATACCCATGCCAGATATAGGAAAGATACTTGTTGCTAACAGGGGAGAGATTGCCCTTCGTGTTATCAGAAGCTGTAAAGAAGCCGGCAAGGAGACGGTTGCGGTATATTCGGAGCCGGATGCCGAGGCCCCTCATGTGATGCTGGCCGACGAGTCGGTAGCTATCGGGCCCGCGGCTTCTTCCGAAAGTTACCTGGTGTTTGACAAGATTATCGATGCCGCAAAATCAACAGGTGCAGACGCCATTCATCCCGGCTATGGCTTTCTCAGTGAAAACGCCGACTTCGCCGAGCGGTGCAGGCAGGAGGATCTTATTTTTATAGGACCGGAGCCGGAAGCCATACGAAGGATGGGCGATAAAACGGAGGCCCGGGAACTGATGAGCAAGGCCGATGTGCCCTATCCGCCGGGAACCAAGAAGGAGCTGGAAAGTATTGAGGAAGCGGAAAAGGTGGCCGAGGAGATCGGCTTTCCTGTCCTCATTAAGGCAGCGGCCGGCGGTGGCGGCAAGGGGATGCGTATTGTAGAAAGCAAGGAGGATTTTAAATCCAGTATCAAGGGGGCCAAGTCGGAAGCCCGGAATGCCTTCGGAGACGACCGGGTGTATATTGAAAAATACCTGGTGGAACCGCGTCACGTTGAGTTCCAGATTATTGCCGATACGCACGGCAATAATCTGCACCTGTATGACCGGGAATGCTCCATACAACGCCGTCACCAGAAGGTTATCGAAGAGGCCCCCTGTACCATTTTGACCGACGAGCTCCGTGCGGAAATGGCCGAGGCGGCAATTTCGGCCGCACGTGCCTGCAATTATGTGAACGCCGGAACCATTGAATTTTTAGTGGACCGCGACCGTAATTTTTATTTCCTGGAGATGAATACGCGTCTGCAGGTAGAGCATCCCGTAACCGAGTTGATCACGGGACTCGACCTGGTAGCCCTTCAGATACTGGTCGCCGAGGGACGTGAGCTGCCTTTTACCCAGGAGGAAGTCACGATGAACGGCCACGCTATCGAATGTAGAATTTACGCTGAGGATCCGAAGGACAACTTCCTGCCGAGTACGGGTACGCTTTCCAAGCATCGTATCCCATCGGGTAACGGTATACGGGTGGATGCCGGCGTAGAGGAGGGGCAACCGGTGACGATCAATTACGATCCCATGATATCGAAGCTTTGCACCTACGGGAAGGACCGGCAGCAGGCGATGGACCGCATGATAAGAGCCCTTTCGGAATATGAAATTGCCGGATGCCGTACCACCATTCCTTTTTGCAGTTATGTTATGAAGCATGAGGCTTTCCGGAAAGGCAATTACGACACCCACTTTATCAACGACCACTTTAAGCCGGAAGACCTTGACGCTGTCTCCCGTGAAGACCTGGATATACAGAGCCTGGCAGCTGTTCTCTTAAAAGAACGGCGCGCGGGCAACACCAAAACCGACACCAAAGACCTTCAGTCCGCAGGGAATGGATCGGCATGGTGGAACAACAGAAGCTGAGGGGGTATAGACGGTATGGAGGAGCGTGATAACAACGAAGAAGAACGGTTGTTCAACCAGCTCAAGGAGCTGGATACCGAACAGAGAAATCCCCGAAGCCGGGAGATAGACCTTGCCGACCCTCTTGATATAGCCCGTATTATCAATGAGGAGGATAAGCAAGTGGCCCGTAAGATAGCGTCCCGACTTGAACAGATTGCCAAAGCTATATCGATGGTTTCCGAGGCTTTTAATGATGGAGGCAGGCTTATCTACACCGGTGCGGGAACCAGTGGGCGCCTGGGCGTGCTCGATGCGGCTGAATGTCCGCCTACCTTCGGAACCGATCCCGAGCAGGTGGTGGGCCTGATTGCCGGGGGACGTGAAGCCATGTTTGTAGCCCAGGAGGGAGCCGAAGATGAAGAAGTCAATGGGCGGGAAGCCGTGGAAGAAATAGATTTACGTCCACCGGATATTGTTTGCGGACTGGCGGCCAGCGGCAGGACCCCTTACGTGCACGGAACGCTCAAAGAGGCTCGGGACAGGGGATGTAAAACGGTTTTTGTGACCACCGTGCCACCCGAACAGGTGACCGTTGATGTTGATGTACTCATATCGGTACCTGTGGGGCCTGAAGTGATTATGGGGAGTACGAGGATGAAAAGCGCCACGGCCCAGAAGATGGTACTTAATATGATCAGTACGGGTGCCATGATCAGGCAGGGCAAGACCTATGAAAACGTGATGGTCGACCTGATGCTTTCCAACAAGAAGCTGGAGGAAAGGGCCAAACGCATCATAATGATGTTTGGGGAGGTGGATTATGAGCAAGCGTCCATACTGCTGGAGGCATCGGGAGGGCATGTAAAGACCGCTCTGCTGATGGCTCTGGGTGACCTTACTGCTGAGGAAGCCGGAAAGCTGCTCAGCGAGAATGATGGCTTTATACGCAAGGCATTTCTCAGCTTAAAGACAGATTAGGGCAGTGCGTACAATATTCAGCATACTGATGTGGATTTACTGGACGACATGCTTCTTTTTTTTCTTTCTGGTTGTGCTGCTTCTGTTTCTGTTTACCTCGCCTTTTGACCGCTATAGGAGAATTCCCAACAAGGCTCTCGGGGGACTGGCATGGGCCATGATAAAGATAAACCCCGGCTGGAAATTTACTGTAAGGGGTGCCGACAGAAACAAGGTTAGCGAGCCCACCCTGGTGGTGGCCAATCATCAGAGTTTTCTGGACATGCCTATGACCTATTTGTTGCCGTGGAATATGAAATGGGTATCCAAGAAGAGCCTTTTCAGGATACCGGTACTGGGATGGATTATTGCGATGACCGGTCATATAGCTATTGACCGCAGGAGCCGCAGGTCGGTAAAAAAATTGGACAAGCTGGTGGAACCGATTAAAAACGGGATTCCCGGCATGATCTTTCCGGAGGGAACCCGTACGGTAGACGGCAGCCTGAAAAGCTTTAAAAACGGTGCGTTTGTGCTATCGAAAGAGTATAATTTAAAGGTGTTGCCGATCGTTCTTTCCGGAGGATACCGCGCCATGACTCCGGGGACATGGAAATTCAATCCCCGGCAACATTTTACGATATCAGTATTGGATCCCCTGAATCCCGAAGATTTTGATGATTTTCGGGAGCTTAGGAATAAAACCCGTGAATGTATAAAGAAGGAACTGGATGCAATACAAGACGAATAAGAATGCAATAGCCCATACGAAGTGGAGAAAAATCCGGCAGATGTCATTGCGAAAGAGTTAAGCTATCGCAACAAAATTATGGCCAGCATTACCATAGTGGAGTTGCTGATGCTGGGCATTTTCAACCTTTGGCCGGTCACGGAAACCGACAATACATTCCAGGATATCGTATTCACCGATGAGAACGTCATGGTCGAGGAGATGCAGATTACCACCCAGAAGAGTTCGCCTCCGCCACCGCCCACACCGCAGGTGCCGGTACCGGTACCGGATGACGAAGTAATAGAGGAGGAGATACTGACCCTGGAAGAAGTCGATCTTTCCGAGTTCAGCGATTCCCTTAAGTTCGAGGGAGTGGGCCGTACGGGTAGTTCCGACAGGGTGGTATCCAATCCCCAGCGCCCCCCCAGCGTAATTAGGATCGTGGAACCCACCATCCCCGAGGAAGCACGAAATGCCGATATAAAGGCCGAGATCCTGGTCAGCTTCCTGGTCGACAAAAAAGGTAACGTGGAGGAGGCTACCATTGCGGAAGTTAAGCTCTACCGGGGCGAGAGCGATGAATACAAGGTGGTCAATTCCATTGGTTTCGGTCTTACAGAGGCGACCTTGCAGGCGGCCCTTCAATGGAAGTTCCGCCCCGCCAGGCATAATGGCAATCCCGTCAATGCCTACACCCGGCATTACTTTAGTATAGGGTTTTAAAAATTGATATAACCTTAAATATGCTCTATCTTAGCGCTCTTTTCGGAGAGGTGCCAGAGCGGTCGAATGGGCTCGCCTGGAAAGCGAGTGTGCCCTCACGGGTACCGAGGGTTCGAATCCCTCCCTCTCCGCCAACGGCACGATCGGTTCATCCGGTTGTGCCTTTTTTTATGGTTTAAATCTGAATGCAAGGGGGGGGAGAAGCCTGTCCCGCCTCCCTCAGCCGAACCTCTGATAGCCGGCTTAATGTTTTCAGGAAAGGAGTTGCCCGGAAGTGATTTTCTCTGCTCCGGCTTCAAGCATCTCATTCCAGGCGGCATCCACCGAACCTTCCATGTCGATGCCCCTGACCGCATCCTCAACCACCTTGACCCTGAAGCCTTCCTTCAGTCCGTCGACGACCGACCATTTGACACAGAAGTCGGTTGCCAGGCCCACGGCATAAAGGGTGTCAATATTCCGGTCCCTGAGGTATCCGGTCAAGCCTGTGGGAGTTTCATTATCATTTTCATAAAAGGCGGAATAGGAATCAATATCCTTTCGGAAACCCTTCCGAATGATGAGTTGCGACCGGGTGGTAACAAGGTCGGGATGAAAGTCAGCCCCCTGAGATCCCTGCACGCAGTGATCCGGCCACAATACCTGTTCTCCATAAGGCATTTCAATGGTTCCGAACGGTTCCTTTCCGTCATGGGAAGAGGCAAAGGAAGAGTGCCCTTTCGGATGCCAGTCCTGAGTCTGTATGATATGATCAAACGTTTTGGATAGCTTATTGATAACTGGCACTACCTCGTCCCCGTTGGGGACCTCAAGGGCCCCTCCGGGGCAGAAATCATTTTGTACATCCACAATAAGCAATGCTTTCATAGGTTTGCTAACTGTTTTTTAGCCTTGACTGTTTGGTTAATTCATCGCGAAGATCACTCAGTTTTTTGCTGATACCCACTTTGTAGATATGGGGGTTTTCAAAACGTTTATGCTCGGGGTTTAATTTGGCGAGCCTGGATTTGGCATAGTCGGCGCTTTCCAGGGCAGAAGGCAGGTCGCCGGTAATCTCACCTTCTTCCATCATCGTTTCCAGCAGCTCTTCGGAGTCGAAATCTTTTACCTCGGTATGCTTGGTGTGATAGTGGGGGTGATAGATGGTATCCACCTTATCCTCATCATCAAGGAGGATGCCGTCGCCGTAAAATTTGCCGCGGCTGTCATAGTAACGCACAGTTTTCTTGATGCCGGGCAGGGTAATCTTTTCAATGTTCTCGGATATCTTCAATTTGGGTTCCCCGTTGTTGGAGGCGAGCTTGTATACGCCGTCGAGGGCAGGTGAGTTATGGCCGGTGACCAGGCGTGTACCGACACCGAAAAGATCAATGGGAGCACCCTGGTTGATCAGGCTCTTTATCAGGCGCTCGTCCAGCTGGTTGGATGCAGCTATCTTGACGTAGTCGAGCCCGGCCTCGTCAAGCATCTCTCGTGATTTGCGGGCAAAATATGCCAGGTCGCCGCTATCGAGTCGAATGCCCTTGAGGCGATAACCCCTCTCTTCCAATTCCCTGCCTACTTTAATGGCATTGGGAACCCCGCTTCGAAGGGTGTCGTAGGTATCAACCAGCAGTACACAATCTTCCGGGTAATATTCAGCAAATGTTCGGAAGGAGGTAATCTCATCATCAAAAGACTGGACCCATGAGTGGGCCATGGTACCGCTTGCCGGAATACCGTGATGGAAGGAGGCGTATACATTGGAAGTAGCTTCAACACCTCCGATGAAGGCTGCCTTGCTGGCTTGTATGCCGCCGAACCCCTGGGCCCTACGCAGGCCGAAATCGAGCACTTTTCGTTCGCCCGCCGCGTATTTCAGGCGGGAGGCTTTTGTGGCAATCAGAGATTCAAAATTAAGAATGTTGAGAAGCAAGGTTTCAAGCAGCTGGGTTTCCAGGATGGAGCCCCTGACGCGGACGATCGGTTCCGTGGGAAATACAATTTCGCCTTCACGGGCCGCATCCAGGGTGATGTCCAGTTCAAAATCCTTGAGATAATCCAGGAAGTCCTTGTGAAATCCCTGCTCCTTTAAATAGTTCAGTTCATCGTCATAAAAACGAAATTCTCCGAGCAGATTAAGGAGGTCGGTCATTCCGGCAAAAATTACATATCCACCGTCAAACGGTGGTTCTCGGAAAAAGTAGTCAAAACACGCTTGTTCGTCCTTGCGGCCTGAAAGAAAGTAGCCCTGGGCCATGGTCAATTCGTAATAATCAGTATAGATGGCAGGCCTGGAAAGGATAGAGGAAGGGGTGGTGTCTATTTTTAACCTGTTCATAACACATTGGAAATTGCAAAAAAAAGAGAAACGTTCCTCAATAAGGGAGAGAAAAAAAGGGTATAGGAAAGATGATCCCTATACCCTGAAACGGTTAACCGCGGAAATTCTTACGGTCGATGAGTTTCTTTATTTTCTTGTTGCCGATCCAAACCTTTTGGTTTGTTTCAACATTAACCAGCTCTAGGTTTACGCTGTAGAATATGGCTGCCTGTTTGCCACTGACAGCTTCGTCAACAATGGAGCTGATGTTTCCGATGATCATAAAGTCGGCTCCGAGTTCCTGGGCAAGCGCCTTGGTGCTTTCGTAGGAAGCGAAACTTTGCTGGTCCTGCCGTTCGTCACGCAGGCCTTTACGCTCCTTCTTGCTGGCAACAACCCGTACTCGTCCGTCATTAACGAATGCACGTTCCATCTCTTTGGTGAAAACCTCGGTATCGATGTGTTCCATGGTTTCATTGCGTACGCGTCCTACAATGACCGTCGGGGCATCGGGGTTACTGTCGGTAAAACGCTGCAGCCAGGGACGGTTTACCGCGTCGGAAATCATTTCATCGGCTACAAGCCGGGCGTCCGTGTCATTCCATTTGCCGGATAGGTCGGTCTGGGTATCGGTTGAAATACGGCTCACATTTTGGGAGGGACCGCAAAAAGTCACCAGTAGAGAAGTTAAGAGTATAGGTAGTATGGTATTTAGTCGTTTCATGATGATTTTTGGATTTATTGGATTGATAAAAGTTCTTTGGTTAAAAAGTTCTTGAACTGGCTGCCCACTTTTTCCCGCGCGGAAAAGTCGGCCCTCTTCATGGCCGCGTCAAAAGAGGGGCCTCCATCCCTGCCTTCGGTCATAAATGTGTTGAAGGAGCGGTTGGATTCGTGATCCTCGATCGTAATAATCAGGTTCCATTTGACAAATTCAGCGTCATTGCGGTTGAGATCAGCTTTTTCTGAGTTAAAGCGGATAATAACCGATAACAGGGCTTCATCGGGGGAGGCGGTAAGGGAGAATCCGGAATTCTGGAAGGTGGTGCCGACGGCAGACATCAGGGTTTCGGTGGCTTCATCGGCCGACAAATGGACTGCGAGCTGTTTCTGAACAGCCCGGTACCGCTCTTCAATGCGGGTGATGGTTTTGGCATGAAGCTCAGTATCGGCCGCGCCGGCTTTGATGATCTGCAGCTGCCTTGCCAGGTTTTCATTGACTTTGGCCAGGGTCAGCCCCTTTTTAAGCAAAATCATTCTCTGCAGGCTGCTTTCTTCCTGGTCGGCCGATGACAATAGGTTGTTGATCTTCAATTCATTGTCGGCTATTTCACGACGGTATATCCGGGCCGATTCATTACGGTCCATGGCCGCCAGGGCATAGAAGGTCCCGTCTTCGGCCTTGGTAGAGGTGAGAATCTTTACGTTGGTCAGGTCCTGGTTGGAACCTATGCGGGTGACCTGAAGCAGTTCCGTAGTGCCGGAAGAGGAGTAGTTCTCGTCATTGGAATATTCCCTGAATTCGTCGATCAGGGTTTCCTGGGCCTTGATCTCGGCTTTGAATATTTGAGCAATGTTTCCTTTGGCATCGTTCTGTGCCTGTTTGAGTGAGCTTCCGCTTCCCACGGCCATCAGGTATGCATGCTCATCGAAAGAGTCTTTAGGGTTGGTAACCCAGGAGGGGAGGTCCTGGGATGAAAGGCGCCCCGATTGAGAGCATGAGGAAAAAACCATAATGAGAGAAAGCACTGCAAGGGTGAGAAGAGGGAAATTCTTTAATCTCGTTGACATGGTAAACTCTAGCCTGTTTAATCTGTTAAAGGTTGACAGGGTACCGCGGTTCAATCTCCCGGTATCGGGAGGAGTAAACGGCAGCATCCGGTTCACAAAATTTATGTGGCATTTGATAGAAGCGACGGGAGCACAATGAACAACCAATACCTTTCTCTCTCTCCATTGAGCGGCTGCTGTTATTTTAGCTATTTACGTCCATCCCTTAAGACCGCTGTCGGACGGTTAGCAAACGCAACCGAATGTTAAAAAAGGATCCTTATACCCTCTGAGGGTGCACCATCCCATCTCTATTCAAAGCCAAAAGTATATTATATACCAATAATATGCATAATTTTTTTAAAAGTATTTATTTTATTTAGCTTCGTACTCCGATAGTAAAATTGCTTTGTGGACTCTTTACCGGAAGGAAGGAATTAACTAAGACGGCGTCTTTTGCTTATGTCCAAAATTTTCAGAATACCTTTTTGGCTTGCCTTAATCGTATTTGCAGGTTCATGTGCAACTCCCACCAGCCCCACCGGGGGACCTCGCGACAAGGAGGGACCAAAAATTGTTTCTACCAAGCCGGAAAGCGGGACCACTAATTTTAGCGGACGGTCGGTTGGATTGGAATTCTCTGAATTTGTCGACCGCAACTCTTTCAACAATGCAGTCACAATCGAGCCCGACATAGGGATGGATTATTCGCTGGACTGGGGACGCAAATCGGTTGCTGTCGAGTTTGAGGAAAAATTGCCCGATCTGACTACGATTATTATATCCATCGGGACCGATGTGAGGGATGTAAATGGCAACAAAATGGCCTCGCCCAGGAAGATCGCCGTTTCGACCGGGCCGGAGATAGACGAGGGAAAGATCAAGGGCCGGATTCTTGATGCTGTAACCGGTAAGGGAAATGAAGGGCACCGTATACTGCTGTATCGGTCCCCCTTTGATTTGTCTAAGAAAGCAGACTATATAGCGGGCACCGATACCAGCGGAAGTTTTCAGTTTTCCTATTTACGGCAGGGGGAATACAAGGCTTTTTGGGTAGAGGACCGAAACCGGAATAAAATATGGGATCGCGAGCGGGAAAGGGCGCAACCATTTTTGCGGGAGACCATAACCCTGGAGAAAGCGGCATCCGATTCCCTGAGTCCGCTGTACGTGGCCCCCTCTGATACCACCGATCCAACCCTTCAGGGTACGGGCCTTTTTTCCAGTCGCCGGTTGCGGATGCGTTTCAGCGAAAATATTGAGTTGGACAGCCGGACCAGGATAAACGTGACCGATTCGTTGGGTAACAGCTATACGGAGGCATTTCCCCTGTATATTTCACCGACCGATCCCTATGTACTGTATGCCCAGAGCGGTAAGGAACTCAGGGAAACCGACAGTTACCGGGTCCACGTGATGAAGATTAAAGACCCCTTCGGCAATATGGCCGACAGTACCTCCCAGGCATTCACGGGTTCCTCTCAGTCGGATACAACGCAACAGCGAATCATAGGCCGCCGTCATCAAACCGGGCTGTATCCCGAAGAGCCGGTCGAACTTACCTATGCCGCTCCCATAGGCGAGCAAGCGGTTGTTGACTCCATAACCATTGTGAAGGGTACCGGCCTGATGAAAGAGGGAAGAGGTATCAATGTGGAACGCAATACATTGCAGGTTAAACCCCGGGAGGGATGGGAGAAAGGGGTGGAGTATGAGATACGTTTTTGGAATCCTTTACTATCAGATTTCAAGTATGTGAATCCTGTCATATGGCACAAACACAAGATGGGCCGCCTGAGTGTTCAACTGCAAGACACTTTGCAATCGCAGAACCATCGCCTCCAATTGATAAGCAGGGAGCGGGGCCTGATGGTAGACACCACCTATAGCTCAGCAATTACGGTTGACAGCCTTCCGCCTATAGCCTACCGGGTGGTAAGCTTTGTAGACCGAAACGGCAACGGGAAATGGGACCACGGAACAGTAGAACCCTACACGCCCCCCGAACCCTACCTGATCAGGCGGAATGTACCCGTGAAAAGTGGGTTTACTTCGGACCTGACCGTATCTTTTGAATAATTGGATTAGCTGCCAAGCCTTGAAAAAAACACTCAAAAAGATAACGCCCTTTATCAGTATCCTCTTTTTCGGGCTTGCCATATGGTTCCTGGACCATGAGCTCAGGCAGTACAGCATGGAGGAGATACTGGGCCAGTTCTCTGCCATTCCCAACCTTAATATCGCCTTATCCCTTCTTTTCTCTTTTTTAAGCTACCTGGTTCTTACGGTTTACGACGGACTGGGGGTACGGTATATAGGCGAGGATCTTTCGGCCGGTCGCATTGTCCGGGCCGGTTATGTAGGCTATGCCTTCAGCCATAACATAGGCATGGCCCTCATTACGGGAGGATCCATTCGGTATCGAATCTATTCCGTATGGGGACTTTCGGGCATACAGGTCACCCAGATTGTTGCTTTCAGTGCCCTTACCCTCTGGATCGGTTTCTGTTCCGTTGCAGGGCTCTCACTTATATTTGCCACACCCCACCTGCCCGATAACGTCTCCATACCATTTGATTCGCTGCAGATTGTGGGAGCAGCCCTCTTTTCCATGGTTATAGGATACCTGTTTGCAAGCGTGACCGTAGACAAAGAGATCTCTTTCCGGGGATGGACCTTTTCCTTTCCCGACATAACCATGGCCCTTAAGCAGGTCGTCATCGCATCCATAGATTGGGTGATGGCCGGGCTCGTCCTGTATGTACTGCTCCCGGAGGTCGGAATCAGTTTCTTCAGTTTCATAGGGGTCTTCCTGCTGGCCCAGATTATAGGGCTGTTCAGCCAGGTTCCGGGGGGATTGGGTGTCTTTGAATCGGTTATGTTACTCTATCTTTCCAACTTCATGAAGGGGTCGGAGATACTGGGAATCCTGCTTGTGTATCGACTGATATACTATATACTTCCGCTTCTGGGTGCGGTTGTGGTACTGGCTTATCAGGAGTACCAGGTAAATAGAATGAAAGTTAAAAGCCTGGGTCAGAAGGCAGCCGACTGGATACCGCGGGTGGTGCCGGAAGTACTCAGTGTTTCCGTATTTATCGGCGGAGCCATCCTCCTTTTTTCGGGATCCATGCCTTCTGAAATACCCCGCATGGAATGGCTGCAGGTATTTTTGCCTCTGCCGGTAATTGAGATGTCACATTTTCTCGCCAGCCTGGTCGGAGTGGGAATGATGGTCCTTGCCCGTAATCTCAAGAGGCGGGTTCATGCCGCCTATCAGATAACAATAGGCCTGCTGGTTTTCGGTATTTTCTTTACCCTTATGCGGGGTGCCGATTATGAGGAGGCTTCGTTTCTTTTGGTGATGCTGGGCACGCTGATTCCCTGCCGCAAGGAGTTTCATAGGAAAACCTCACTGATCAATAAGGAGTTTTCGGCCGGATGGCTGACCATGATTGGGCTGGTGATAGTCAGTGCATTGTGGCTGGGGGTATTTTCCTATCGAAATGTGGCGTACAGTGAAGAGCTGTGGTGGCATTTTACGCTACTGGGGGATGCCCCGCGCTACTTGCGTGCAATGGTGGGCGTACTGGCTTTTACCTTTATAATCGCCCTTATAAAAGTCCTTAAACCCCGGGAAAAGAAAGCCCGGGAAGCCGAAGAGGAGGAAATAGGAAGAGTCAGGGAGATATTGAAAAATACTCCCCAAACGAAGCCTAATGTTGCGTTGCTTAGAAATAAGCAACTGATATTCAGCGAAAATAAGAACGCTTTCATCATGTATATGGCTTCCGGAAACAGCTATGTGGCCATGGGCGATCCCATCGGACCGGAAGAGGAGATAGAAAATCTTCTCTGGGATTTTAACGATTTTTGTGAGGCAGAAAACAAGTGGCCCATATTTTACCAGGTAGGGGAAAAATATCTGGATTTCTACCTCGATCTGGGACTCACCTTTCTGAAGATAGGGGAGGAAGCCCGGGTTGAACTGCAGGATTTCACGCTCTCAAATATTAAGCAAAGTGAGCTGGTGGATCGATACAGCAGTCTCGGTTCTGAAGGCTATACCTTTGAAGTCATTCCCCGGGCCGAGGTATCACAGCACCTTTCTGACCTGGAAAAACTGTCGCGCCAATGGAATGAGCGGAATGAGACGGAAAAAGACGGCTTTTCCCACGGTATCTTTGATGCAGAGTATCTCAAGGAGTTCAACCTGGCCCTGGTCAGAAAGAGGGGGCAACCGGTAGCATATTCCAATATTTGGGTGGGGGCCGATCAATATGAGGTGTCATTTGATGTATTGAGAAGTTCTGACCGGCATTCCGAGGATTCCATCCTCTTCCTGCTTTTAGAACTGATGCTCTGGGGGAAAAGACAGCAATATCAATGGTTCAGCCTGGGGATGGCTCCTTTATCGGGACTGGAAGACCACCAGCATACAGCCCGGTGGAACAAGGTGGCCAACTGGGTATATACCTACGGCGACAACCTGTATAGCTTCAGTCAGGTACGAGCATTTCGGGAGCAGTTTGACCCGGTCTGGGAACCCCGGTTTATGGCTATACCGGGTGGGTGGGCCCTGCCTGGAGCCGTATCAAATGTGGGCTCGCTGGTCATAGGCGGATTCAGGGGATTGCTGAAAGAGTAGCCTGAGAGACAGCATAGGGGTATTGGCACCCTGAGGGTGAAAATTTTTAACATACCCCGACTCAAAAAAGTGCCTCAAATTTCTTATCTTGGAACGAACTGCAGCCTAAAAAAACGAACCTGTAGAGTATATGTCCGAAGAAACAAAATCAGCGGCTAAAACCGGGATAAAGAACGATAAAACGGATCAGAGCAGTAAAAAGCAGCCTGCCAGGGAGGCGTATGAAAGCACCCACCAGATTCGATTCGTGACCGCTGCCAGCCTGTTCGACGGACATGACGCCAGTATCAATATCATGAGGCGTATACTCCAGAGCAGCGGTGCGGAGGTTATTCACCTGGGACATAACCGCTCGGTGCAGGAAATCGTTACGTGCGCTATACAGGAAGATGTGCAGGGGATTGCCATCAGTTCTTACCAGGGAGGGCATATGGAGTATTTCAAGTATATGGTGGATCTTCTGAAAGAACGGAATGCCTCCCATATCAAAGTATTCGGTGGCGGCGGCGGGGTTATCGTCGGTGAAGAGATTGAGGAACTGCACAAATACGGCGTCGAACGCATTTTTTCGGTAGAAGACGGAAGCAAGATGGGGCTTCAGGGCATGATCAACCATATGCTGGAAGCCTGTGACTACGATACGGCCGAAGTTGAGGAGATAGATGCAAAACGGATTGTCGAACGCGATACGCATACACTTGCCCGTTGCATATCGGCCCTGGAAAACGGCCACGAAGACATTATCAGGTGCGAAGGGGACAAGGTGTACGACGGCAGCGGCAACCTGATCAAAGCCTCAAAAAACGGCCATCCCATTCCGCTGATTGGCATCACGGGTACCGGAGGGGCCGGTAAAAGTTCGCTTACCGACGAGCTGGTTCGCCGATTCCTGACTGAATTTGAAAATATACATATTGGCATTATCTCTATTGACCCTTCCAAGGTGCGAACCGGCGGGGCACTGCTCGGCGACCGAATACGGATGAACAGCCTCGATCCGGAGCGAGTGTACATGCGTAGCCTGGCTACACGTGCCAGTAACCGTGCCACCAGCCGATCAGTCAAAGGAGCGATTGAAATGTACAAAACGGCCGGCTTTGACCTTGTGATCGTTGAAACCAGCGGTATCGGGCAAAGTGATACGGAAATTGTGGATATCTCCGATATTCCACTCTATGTGATGACCAGTGAATATGGTGCCGCTACGCAGCTGGAAAAAATAAACATGCTTGACCTGGCCGAACTGGTAGTACTTAACAAGTTTGAGAAAAAGGGGTCGCTGGACGCCCTCCGCGACGTTCGAAAGCAGATTAAACGTAATCGGGGGGAATGGGATACCGATGCCGAGAAGATGCCGGTGTATCCCACTATAGCAGCCCAGTTCAATGATGAAGGGGTCAACCGGCTGTTTAAGGCTCTGGTAGACCTGGTCAACAGCCATTACGATCTGAGCTGGGAAACCAACATCTACACCAATCCGGAACCGGCCGAAGATATACAGGGCCAGGCCATCATCCCCGGCAGGCGCCAGCGGTACCTATCCGAGATCTCTGATACGGTAAGGGGTTACCATGAATGGGCCGAAGAACAGGTGGATATAGCCAGCAAGCTGGAGCAGGTTGAAGGCACTCTGGAACAGATTGAACGGTGGGATCCCGACGGCAAGAAGGATTTTGAAGAAAAACTGAATCAGATGCGGAAACACTGGCTGTCAAACCTCGATTCCCACTGCAAGAAAATATTAGAGGGATGGGACGAGTTGTATGAGGAGTACCGTCAGGATGAAGTGGAAGTACAGGTGCGCGACAAGACATTTACGAATAAAATGTACCGGGAGTCTCTCAGCGGATTGAAGATACCGAGGGTGGCCCTGCCGAAAACCCGCCACAAAGGGGAGCAGCTTAAATTTGCCCTGAAAGAGAACCTTCCCGGCTATTATCCCTTTACCGCCGGGGTATTCCCCTTCAAAAGGGAGGGAGAGGACCCTACACGCATGTTTGCGGGGGAAGGCACACCCGAACGTACCAACAAGCGTTTCCATTACCTTAGCGAGGGAATGCCGGCCGCCAGGCTGTCAACAGCCTTTGACTCGGTAACGTTGTATGGGGAGGACCCCGACCACCGTCCCGATATATACGGAAAGATCGGAAATTCCGGCGTCAGCATCTGTAGCCTGGACGATATGAAGAAGCTCTATTCCGGTTTTGAGCTGACTTCACCCAAAACGTCGGTATCGATGACCATTAACGGGCCGGCCCCGATGATACTGGCAATGTTTATGAATACGGTGATCGATCAGGAAGTGGAGCGATATCTTAAAGAGAACGGCAAGTGGGAGGAGGCCTGCAAAAAGATCGAGGCCTATTTTGAAGAGAAAGATGTTGAACAACCCGAATACATGGGTGAGATGCCGGCTACCAACGACCGTTTCGGCCTGGGGATGCTGGGGATAACAGGCGATGAGATTATTGACGCCGACACCTATAATAAAATTAAGGAAAAAGCGCTAAAGGTCGTTCGCGGAACGGTTCAGGCGGATATCCTCAAGGAAGACCAAGCGCAGAACACCTGCATATTTTCAACAGAATTTGCCCTTCGGATGATGGGGGATATCCAACAATACTTTACCGATCACGGAGTGAGGAACTACTACTCGGTGTCCATTTCGGGTTACCATATAGCCGAGGCGGGGGCCAACCCCATCACTCAGGCTGCCTTTACCCTGGCTAACGGCTTCACCTATGTAGAATATTACCTGTCCCGGGGTATGGATGTTGACGATTTTGCCCACAACCTCTCCTTCTTCTTCAGTAATGGACTGGATCCGGAGTATGCCGTCATCGGACGGGTGGCCCGACGCATATGGGCGGTTTCCATGCGTGAGAAATATGAAGCAGGCGAACGGTCCCAGAAGCTCAAATACCACATTCAGACCAGCGGCCGCTCGTTACATGCCCAGGAGATTCAATTCAATGATATTCGAACTACGCTCCAGGCACTGCTTGCCATTTACGATAACTGTAACTCCTTGCACACCAATGCATATGATGAGGCCATTACAACTCCAACCGAGGAGTCTGTACGACGAGCTCTGGCCATACAGTTGATCATAAACAAGGAGATGGGGACGGCCAAAAACGAAAATATCAACCAGGGGTCCTACTTTATTGAAGAGCTGACCGACCTGGTGGAGGAAGCCATTCTTTCCGAGTTTGACCGTATCACCGAAAGAGGTGGTGTACTGGGAGCCATGGAAACCATGTACCAGCGCGGCAAGATACAGGATGAAAGCCTATACTATGAATCCAAGAAGCACAGCGGCGATCTGCCGATTATCGGTGTGAACACGTTCAAGGGTGAGGATGCGGAAAGGGAAGAGGAGGATCACGAAGTAGAACTGATCCGTTCATCCAGGGAGGAGAAAGAGCAGCAGATCGACAACCTTGAGGCTTTTTGCGAACGCAACGAAGATGAAGCCCGTGAAGCCCTGGAGCGGTTAAAGAAAGTGGCTCGCAACAATGGCAATATCTTCGAGGAGCTTATGGAAACCGTAAAAGTGGCCTCCCTGGGGCAGATCTCCAATGCGCTCTATGAGGTGGGTGGACAATACCGCCGCAATATGTAACCAGGACTGTTCACATGAAGAAAGCATTGGGTAGCATCCTGTTTCTGTCGGCCAAAGGCCAGGAAGCACAGGCTCTATCCCCGAACCTTTGCCGGTGGCGTGCCCGTATTTACCGATAAACCAGATCCGCCACAACCGGAAGGTGGTCCGACGGGTAGTAGCCGTTGCTGAAACTGGAGATGATAGCATGATTGCGCACCTTTACGTCTCCGCCGACAAATATATAATCAATACGCCTGGGGGGTTCTCCTCCCTGCACGCTGAAGCCTTCAAATGTGAAGGAGGGGCCGACGTGAGGTAGAAGGGGGACTTCATATGCATCACGCATCAATGAGCCTTTTGTAAGGATTGCATAGGGCCGGCTGTCGGGGGTGGCGTTAAAGTCACCGGTGAGGATAAAGGGTTCGCCGCCCACCATATCTTCAATAGTACGGCGGATAAGGTCTGCACTTTTGGCCCGTGCGGTGTCACCAATATGGTCGAAATGGGTATTAAAGACGTAGATGGCCCTACCGGTTGACCTCTCCCTGAATTTGCCCCAGGTGACGATGCGCGGCAGGTCGGCATCCCAGCCGGTGCTGACTTCCGAGGGGGTGGGAGACAACCAGGCGGTGCTGTCGGAGCCCGTCACCAGTTCAAATTTCCGGCTGTTGTAAAAGAGGGCTGAGAACTCACCCTTTTCCCTGCTGTTTTCCCGGCTCAGGCCTATCCACTCCATCTTTTCGAGCTTGTTATCCATGAACTTCAACTGATGGGCCATGCCTTCCTGGGTGCCCAGAAAATCCGGCTCATGGAATGCAATGAGATTGACCACATCTTCCTTGCGATGGGGCCAGCTGTTCATGGAATCTGCGGGGTTATCATATCTGATATTGTATGACATCACCCGTATCTCGGTTTCTGCATTTGTAGTGCAGGATAAAACGACGGCTAACAGGCCCATCGTTGCGAAAAGCAGGTAAAGCGGCATTCGTTTCATAGGGAGTCGGGGGTAGGTGGTTTAAGGTCAGTCATTTTCCGAGAAGGCGGAATCAAAGGCGGATTCCGAAGGGGGTATATCTATTTTTTTGACGTATTCACAGGATTCGCGAGCCCCGTATTCACGATCCATGCCGCTGTCTTCCCACTCAACCGAAAGGGGGCCCCGATAATGTATTTTATTGAGTGCCCGGACGACCCGATCGAAATCAATCTTGCCCCTTCCGATAGATACAAAATCCCAATACCTGTCGCGGTGGCCGAATTCCAGATGTCCCCCGAACACTCCCGCTCGTGTAGGGTGATCGGCCCACCATACATCTTTCATATGGGCATGGTATATGCGGTCACCGAAGGTATGGATAAACTGCAGATAATCGACTCCCTGGTAACCGAGATGGCTGGGGTCGTAGTTGAAGCCAAAGGCTTCCCGGTAATCGATCGCCTCAAGAGCGTTTTCTGCTGAGGAGATATCAAAAGCTATTTCTGTGGGGTGGACTTCCAGGCCGAACTTAATACCTGCCTCGTCAAACACATCCATGATCGGGTTCCAACGGTCGGCAAAATCTTTGTACCCCTCTTCTACCATGCCTGGCTTGTTGGGAGGGAAAGAGTAAAGCTTGGACCAAATAGAGCTCCCGGTAAAACCGTTTACCACTTCGACTCCCAGCCTGGAGGCCGCCCGTGCTGTTTTTTTCATCTCTTCGGCTGCCCGGCTCCTGACTCCCTCGGGATCTCCATCGCCCCACACATGGGAGGGAAGGATATCCTTGTGGCGTTCATCAATGAGATCGCATACGGCCTGTCCGACCAGGTGGTTGCTAATGGACCATACCTTGAGGTTGTACTTTGCCAACAATTCCCTGCGCTGCTCGCAGTAGGTATCTTCTTCCAATGCCCGGTTAACATTAAAATGTTCGCCCCAGCAGGCCAGTTCAAGTCCGTCATAGCCCCATTCCGAAGCTTTACTTGCAATAGTTTCCAAATCCATGTCGGCCCACTGGCCGGTGAAAAGAGTTACGGGTCGAGACATATCAGCTGAAATTTTTAGTGATTGGTCTGTATTAAAAAATTAAGTATTAGTCGTGAATTTATTAATACTTAAAAGGTCGAAAAACTTTTAGAACAAGCGCCGCAAGTTTCTAAACGGGGGGTTGATCCCGGTTAGGAAGATTGACGCTTTTCAAGGGTAACGGGAACAAGGCTTAATACGCCTTTGGGTTGCTGGGCGTTGGAAAGAAGCTCCTTGAGCTTTTCCATGGTAACCTCACCCAGTTTTTGATAATTGGTATGTATGGAGGAGATTGTAGGGCGGTGTCTTTTGCATATGGGCAGATCGTCATACCCCATGATGGCAATATCATCGGGAAATTTGTAGCCATTCATCAATGCCTCTTCCATAAATGAATGGCACATGGCATCGTTTGAGGCGAATATGGCGCGCGGTTTTCTTTCCAGGCTATCAAAATCCTGGAAAGCCGTCTTCCCCGACTGAAAGGTAAAATCACCGTGAAAGTCCCATACAAGCTCCAGATTTTTTTCCTGTTGGATATGATCCCTGAAGCCGTTGGAACGGTAACGCGCCTCCGCTTTTTCGAAAGGGCCCCGTATGATTCCACAGTTCCGGTACCCCCGTTTTTTGAAATGTTCGGCTGCGAGGAACCCACCGCTGTAGCCGTCGAAGGTGACGGTAGAGAAAACAGGGTTCTCAATGAGGCCGTTGGAAACCACCGGGTATTTTTGGGGAAGCTCGTCGCGTATTCTCAAGTATTCTTCCCTTCCAAATTCTGGAGCAAAAAGGATGAGTCCATCGGTCTTCTGGCTGCACAGCTCCTTGATCGTTTTAAGCGTCTCATCAAAAGCCTTGTGGGAACTGGTCATGGACAGCTGGATATTGTGTTTTTGAGCAGCCAGGTTCAAGCCGTTGTAAAAGGAGGCATAGAACTCGCCGATATGAAAACGGGTAAGCACGAGGCTGACATTTAGCCTGTCTACCAGCGTGTCGCCTTCAATCGATCGATAAACGGGATATTTTAATTTTTTTGCACTTTGGTAAATTTCCCTTCGGGTTTTGGTACTTATCTTGTCCGAGCCGTTTAATACCCGAGAAACAGTGGAAATAGAATATCCAGTGTCTTCAGCTATATCCTTAAGTGTAACTTTCAAATTGCAATAATTTAATTGGGAGGAGGTTTATGGAAGCAGTGGGGCCTATCCCGATATTTAGTCTTAATAAGCACTTGTTTTTAAACATTTTCAAATAAATGACTTAAAAGGTTAGAAAAATTTGCAATAACTTGCATAAATTTTGTTCCTTGTTATTTAACTTAGAAGCCCTTTTTAAAGCTTTTTACGCGATTTAATCCCCAACCTTAAGCGCTCGATGCAAAAAAATATTATTTCCGGTTCATCTGTCCGTTGCCCTGCTTTTTACTTATTGACAATAGGAGTGCTGGTGCTCTTTTTAAATTCCTGCAGTGGGGAAAGTGACAAGCTTTTTCAACGTATACCCTCTTCTGAAAGCGGATTGACTTTTTCCAACGACCTTGAAAATACTCCTGAATTCAATATTCTCAACTACCTCTATTTCTATGACGGGGGAGGGGTCTCCATCGGAGATGTTAATAATGACGGACTGCCCGATATCTATTTGACGGCTAATATGAAGCCGAATAAATTGTATCTCAACAAGGGGGATTTCACATTTGAAGACATAACAGAAAAGGCGGGGGTGGAAGGAACGGCCGATTGGGCCACGGGAACGGTCTTTGCCGACGTTAACGGCGACGGTTTGCTGGATATCTATGTGAGCAGTGTTAACTACCTGTCTAAAAGTGGCAAGAACCAGCTTTTTATCAATAACGGAGACCTTACGTTTACGGATCAGGCCGAAAAATACGGCCTCGACTTCGAGGGATTCTCAAAACAGGCTACCTTTTTTGACTATGACAATGACGGGGATCTGGATATGTACCTGCTTAATCACGCGGTTCATACCCGGCAAACCTTTACAAAGGCCGAAAAAAGGAAAACGTATGATCCGGATGCGGGCGACCGGCTGTTCAGGAATGACGGAGATACTTTTACGGATGTAACGAGGGAGTCCGGCATCTACAGCAGCCTTATCGGTTACGGCTTGGCTTCGACGGCAGGCGACCTCAACTCTGACGGATGTACCGATCTCTACGTTTCAAACGATTTTCATGAGAACGACTACCTTTACCTCAATAACTGTGACGGGACCTTTGATGAAGTCTTGCAGCAGTCGACGGGGCACACAAGCAGGGCCTCGATGGGGGTTGATATCGCTGATTTCAACAATGACGGGCGCCCGGATATTTTCGTATTGGATATGCTGCCCGGTGACGAAAGCGGAAGGAAGTCGTCGGTCAGCTCAGAACCATATAATGTGTACCGGGTTCAGAGGGAATTCGGCTATCATCCCCAGCTGATTCGCAATACCCTTCAGCTGAATCTGGGCACCCTAAAAGGGGAGACCCCCTATTTTTCGGAAATATCACAGCTGGCGGGAGTCAGCGCTACCGATTGGAGCTGGGCTTCCCTGTTTTTCGATATGGATAATGACGGAAGAAAAGATCTTTTTGTATCCAACGGAATCTACCGAAGGCCCAACGACCTGGATTACCTGGTCCTTCTCCGTTCAAACAGCGTACAGGATGTGATGCAGCGAGGCATGAGCGATACGACGATGTCGCTTATCCAAAAGATGCCCCATGTCAAGATTCCCAATGTTGCTTTTAAAAACGAAGGAGGGCTAACCTTTGCAAATGCCAATGATCAATGGGGCTTTGAGCAACCGACCTATTCCAATGGTGCCGCATACGGAGACCTGGATAACGACGGAGACCTCGACCTGGTGGTCAATAATGTGAACAGTACCGCTTCGGTTTACAGAAACATGACCCGCGAACGCAAAGGGGGGAATTATCTGAAAGTGAATCTGCGAGGTGACAAAAAGAACACCTATGGGATCGGGGCAAAGGTCAAAGTGCATACAGGAGAGCGTTCCCAGCTCTACGAGATGATCCCGACCAGAGGTTTTCTCTCTTCAGTGGAACCTTCTATTCTGGTAGGGTTGGATAGCCTGGAAACCATAGATTCCGTTGCGGTGAGCTGGCCCGACGGAGGGCATCAGACCATGGAAAATGTTGAAGCCAATCAAACCTTGACCGTTCGACAGGAAGAAGCTTCAATGACGTCTTCGCCTTCAAATGATAGTGAGGGTGGCAAAAAGGGTTTTTCGGATATAACCGGCACCAAAGAATTTGTGCCGGGGCACCGTGAAAATACCTATGTGGATTTCAACCGCGAACGACTGATACCCAGGATGCTGTCTGCCGAAGGGCCTCCGCTTGCCTCCGCGGATGTTAACGGCGACGGGCTGGACGACTATTATCTGGGTGGGGCAAGGCACCAGAGCGGAACCCTGATGATCCAGGACTCTCCGGGTTCATTTCGTAAATCAAACGAAAGTATTTTTCACAGGGATCGATCATTTGAGGATGTAGATGCCTTGTTTTTTGACGCAAACGGCGATGGGGCACCGGATTTGTATGTGGTCAGCGGCGGCAACGAGCATTCCTATCGTTCGGATGCTTATGAAGACCGGCTATACCTTAATGACGGTAAGGGCTCGTTCGTGCGCCTGGATAACATGCTCCCGCCGATGAGGGAAAACGGGTCTGTCGTTGCAGGAGCGGATTATGATGGGGACGGCGACACAGATCTCTTTCTGGGGACCCGTTCCATTCCTCGAAATTACGGCTTCGCCCCCGACAGCTACCTGTTGCAAAATGACGGCAAGGGGAATTTTACGGATGTTACCGACCGGGTGGCCCCGGGACTCCGGGGAGTTGGTATGGTGTCTGATGCTTCCTGGCAGGATATCAACGGGAACGGGAGCCCCGACCTCCTTTTAGCCGGGGAATGGATGCCTCTCACATTTTTCCTGAACAGGGAGGGCTTTTTGAAAGATGCAACCCAAAAGGCCGGACTGGAACACAGTTCCGGTTGGTGGAATACTCTCGAGGCGGGAGATTTTGACGGCGACGGCGACATGGATTTCATAGCCGGCAACCTGGGCTTGAACACATTCCTGAAAGCCACGAAAGACCAACCAATGGTCATGTATCTAAAAGATTTCAATAATGACGGTCAGCTGGATCCCGTAATTGCCCGAACGGTGAACGGGAAAGAGTACCCTGTAGCTACACGCGATGAGATACTGAGGAACTTCAAGTCCCTCAGATCCCTTTTCCCCAACTATTCCGATTTTGCCGGCAAAACGGTTTCCCAGATATTCGGAGATCGGTTGAAGGACAGCATACAGGTTAAAAAGGTTTATGAGATGCGCTCTTCCCTTATTGAAAACCTGGGAGACGGATCATTTAGGTTGCAACCCTTGCCGAAACGCATGCAATTTGCCCCTATATTGGCTCTTACTTCTGCCGATTTCAATGGGGACGGGTATCAAGATCTGCTGGCCGGTGGAAATATGCACCGGATACGTCCCTCGCTGGGAGGCAGGCACGATGCCAGCTACGGGTGGTATCTTAAAGGAAAGGGGAACGGTACCTTTGAAGCAGTGGAAAAAGATAAAGATGGCTTTACCGTCGGTGGAGAAGTGAGAGAAATAAAAAAAATAAAAACGGGCCCCGAAGACTTTATTATTTTAGTGGCTCGCAACGATGCCAAACTCCTATTATACAGGTATGAATAGGATCATTGATAAATTAACTACAGGAATGAGGAAAGTACTTGGATTATTATTGGTAGCCTTGGCGGTAACCTACTGTTCAAGCGAACCGGACAAGCCGGAAGCCGGAAGTGAGCAGTTCAGGGAGGTGGCATCGGATTTTTATATGTCACTTGCAGCCATTCAGGCGGACAAGGCTTTATTTGCCGTTGAAAAGATGCAGGCTGTTGTCCGGCAATACCCCCAAGAAGCTGCGGCCTGGGCTAACCTGGCGGTTTTTTCCATGCGACAGGGCAATTTTGAAAAGGCCCGGGAACGTATAGGGAAGGCTATTGACCGGGCACCCGATAACGCTGAGATCAAATTCCTGGCCGGTATTATTGAAAGCCGACAGGGAAATGTAGATGGGGCGGTGGACTCCTTTCGTGAGGCGGCGAAGCTGGCTCCGGGCGACGATAAAATCGCCTTTGCACTGGCCGATGAGCTTGAGCGTCAGGGGGAGGTGGAAAATGCCGGTGAAATATTCAAAATATTGAATTCCATCCTGGAAAAGCGGCCGGAAAACCTGGCAGTACTGCTGGAGATGGTCAGGGCTTCGGTTAAATGGGAAGACAGGGAAACACTCGGGGAGACGATGGAGAGGCTTGCCGAGCTGTCGGACCGATGGCCCCGCGAAATTAAAAGACAGTTTGAGGAAATTAAAGAAACCATTCTGAATCCTTCCAGCGACAGGCTGACTTTTCAGCTGGCCTTTCTTCAAAACAACCTCAACCAGCTTCCACAATTCCAGGCCGACCTGGATGCCATCCAGATTCCCCCGAACCAGGTAGGTTTTCTGGTCACCCGATTTACCTGGCTGCCCACTCCACAGACACGGGTGCCGGAAGCCGACACAACGCTGGCATTTGGTTTTGAAGTGGCAACGGGAGATACGGGGTACGAGACGGTTCATACCGTATCGTTATCCGACAACAAGATCGCAGTGGAGCTGGCGGTCAAGGGGGGAAACGCAATTATTGATAACAACCGCCGGCTGAGTTTCCCGGGTGGATCCCAGTCGGCGTATTCCGTAACGACTATCGATTACGATTACGATTTTTTAAATGACCTGGTTTTTGCAGGGGATGCCGGGTTTAAGCTCTACCGCCAACAGGAAGATTCCACTTTTAGTGAGGTAACAGCATCCCTGGGGTTATCCCGGAATATACTTGATGGCAACTATTTTGGCAGCTGGGCCAGGGATATTGACCTTGACGGGGATTTAGACCTTCTACTTTCCAGGCAGGAGGGCCCCCTGGTTATGCTTAGGAACAATGGGGACGGCACCTTTGAAGAGGTGAAAGTCTTTGAATCCGTCCACTCGATCGTAAATTTTAAATGGGCCGATCTGGACGGGGATGCAGATTCCGACGCTGTTTTTATAGACAGCCGGGGCGAGCTGACACTTTATCTGAATGAGCGTTCCGGGAAGTTTGAGAAGGTTGATGAACTTCCGCTGAAACGGGGTTTTGATATAGAAGTAGCGGATATTGACAAGGACGGTAATTTTGATGTACTCGTATGGGAGAAAAAGGGAATATCTAGGCTGTACTTCAGTCCGGCCACAGAAAAATGGAAGAACGAACGCCTGATACCATTCACCGGCGAGGATGAGGCTGTGGATGCCCGACATGCTCATCTCTTTGCGGCGGATCTTGACAATAACGGGGCCGAAGATATTCTCGCCAGCACCGATTCCGGCAGCCGTTACTGGCTGAACAACGGATCTTTTAGTGCCGGGCCCAAGGAAAAAATATTGCCTGCGAATATAAAGGCAACGGCCGATCTGGACGGTAACAACCGGCTTGATCTTATACGTCTCAATGAGAAACAACAGGTTGAACGGGGATTCAGCAGCGGCAAGAAGAACTATAACGCCCGGGTCATTCGTCCCCGGGCTTCGGGGCCGCTCGGAGACCGTAGAATAAACTCATTCGGGATAGGCGGAGAGATGGAGATTCGATCGGGATTGCTCTATAGCAAGAAGATGATCAATGAACCATGGGTGCATATCGGTTTGGGTGAATATGAAGAGGCGGAAATGTTACGCATCATATGGCCAAACGGATCTTCACAGGCGGAATTCGCCGAACTTGGTTACGGTACGAAGATTTTTAATGAACAGGTACTTAAAGGATCCTGTCCCTGGGTGTTTACCCATAACGGGGAAGAGATGGAGTTCGTGACCGATTTCCTGTGGAGGACAGGACTGGGTATCCGCATCAATGCGCAGGGAGATGCCAATGTGATTCACAGTGTGGACTGGGTGAAAATTGATGGTGACCAGCTGGTACCGCACCGGGGAAAGTACGACGTACGTATAACGGCCGACCTCTGGGAGACCCACTTTTTTGATCATGTTTCCCTTATGGCGGTGGATCACCCGGCGGGTACGGAAGTGTATGTTGACGAGCGGTTTACATTTCCACCGAGCACACCTAATTTATATACCTTGAAAGAACCCCGGCCTGTTGCCGCTGCTTTCGATGAGAACGGCAACGACCTGACGGAAACGGTCAGGCATGACGACCGGGAATATGTTGACACCTTTGAGCTGACACAGTACCAGGGTATTGCGGAGGATCATTACCTGGAAGTGGACCTGGGTGAGGAGTTTCCGGACGACCGGCCGGTTCGGCTGATTGCACGGGGATGGATATACCCGACCGATACGTCGGTCAATATAGCCGTCAGCCAGGGCAGCCGGAAGGCCCCATACCCGTTAAGGCTGGAAGTTCCGGACGGAAAGGGAGGATGGAAAGTAGCCAGAGAGAATATCGGCTTTCCGGCGGGCAAGAGTAAAACAATGCTTATTGACCTAACCGGTATCTTTGATGAGGGGGTCGACCATCGTATCAGGCTGGCAACCAACATGGAGATTTACTGGAACCAGATGCAGTGGGCCGTTGAAGCCGGGGATGAATCCAAAGTGAGGAGAGAAAAAATCTCCCTTGGATCTTCCGAACTTCGCTACCGGGGGTTCTCGGAAGTGCATAGGCCCGGCCGGTTCCTGCCTGAACAGCCGGACTACAACAGGGTGAGCGGGACCACACCGATGTGGTTTGACCTTGAAGGTTATTATACCCGTTTTGGCAGTGTTGACGAGCTGCTCGCTGAAATAGATGACAGGTATGTCATAATGAATGCAGGGGATGAGCTTCGGTTTGAATTTCCGGCTTTGGACGCACCGCCTGAAGGAGTTAAAAGAGATTTTGTACTGATCGGCGACGGTTGGGTCAAAGACGGGGACTACAACACCGGATATTCAAAAACGGTTCGCCCGCTTCCCTACCACGGAATGAAGGATTATTCGAAAGCTCCGGGCCCCTTGCAGGATGATCCGGTATACCGCAAACACAGGGAAGACTGGGCCCGGTATCATAGCCGTTACGTAACCCCCCGGCCTTTTCGGTCGGCTCTAATATTCGATAACTAATTAAGATCAATCCAGTGAAGAAAAGCGGTAAAATAGTACTCGGCGTATTTTTTGTGGCACTGCTTGCGATACCCTTTATCGTGGACAGGTGGGGAAGTATGAATGATGAAGCCGGTGGAACTATCAGCCGGGATGAATCCCTGTCAAGGTATGGTTTCTATCTGGAGGAGGTGGCCGAAGAGGCCGGTATGGATTTTAAGCATGCTGCTCCGAAACTGGACAGCAAGCTGGACCATATTATGCCACAGGTGGCCTCGGTGGGGGCATCGGTCAGTATTGCGGATTTCAACAATGATGGCCGGCAGGATGTATACCTCACCAGCAGCCGACAAGGCACACCGAATGCGTTGTATATGAACCAGGGAGATGGAACGTTTCATAATGTAGCTGAAGAGATGGGCGTTGCTTTCCTTAATACTTCGGATAGCGGAGTTTCCATGGGTTCGGTCTGGGGAGACTATGACAATGACGGTTATGAAGACCTATTGGTATATAAATGGGGAAGGTCGGTACTTTTCCATAACGATAATGGAGAGGGTTTTAGCCGGGTTGGAGAAGAGATCCCACTGCCCGAATGGGCCAATATCAATTCGGCTGTATGGCTGGATTACGACCGCGACGGACGGCTCGATCTTTTTATGGCCGGTTATTTTGACGAGGAGATCGACCTGTGGAACCTGGAGAATACAGAGATTATGCCAGAGAGTTTTGAATATGCCAATAATGGGGGACGAAAATATCTATTTCACAACGAAGGGGACGGTACTTTCAGGGAAGTAAGCGAACAGGCGGGAATCAGCAGTGATCGATGGGCTCTTGCAGCCTCGGCAGCCGACTTAAACGGTGACGGCTATCCGGAACTGGTAATAGCCAACGACTATGGAGTGGATGAACTCTATATCAATAAAAAGGGCAAGGGCTTTGTCGAATCCGGGAACAAAGCCGGAATGGGTTTTGCCCCCAAAAGCGGGATGAACGTTTCATATGGGGACATACTTAACCAGGGAAGGTTTTCCGTATATATAACCAATATTTCCGAACCGGGAGTGCTGATACAGGGCAATAATCTGTGGGTACCCGAGCCCGTCTCATCCCAAAAAATATCGTTTAAAAACCTGGCGGGGAACCTGGGAGTGGAAGTTGGAGGATGGAGTTATGGAGCACAGTTCGGCGACTTGAACGCTGACGGATATCAGGACCTGTATGTAGCCAACGGCTATGTGTCGGCGCGCAGGGGATCGGACTACTGGTATGATTTTTCAAAAGTGGCGGGCGGAAACCGAGCTATCATATCGGATGCAAAAAACTGGCCGGCTATGGAGGGCCGCAGCCTTTCGGGCTACCAGACAAACAAGATCTGGATTAACGACGGGGCCGGTAGGTTTCAGGAGGTGGCCGATGCTGTGGGCGGCTCTTTGAAACTCGACAGCCGGGCCATTGCCATGGGGGATTTTTGGAACGACGGCACCCTGGATCTGATCGTAGCCAGCCAGGGTGGATCAGTTAAGTTATATAAGAACCACTTGGCCTCCGACAGGCACTGGATAGGTTTTAAGCTGAAGGGGAGTGAAAGCAACCGTAGTGCCATAGGGGCAGAGGTGCAGTTGTATTGGGACGGTAAAAGCCAGTTGCAGGTGGTTTCCGGCGGCAGCGGATTCGCTTCCCAAAACCAGCGACCCGTCTATTTCGGAATCGGCAGGTCTACCGGTATTGACCGGGTGGAAATACAGTGGCCGTCGGGGCACTTGCAGACCATCAGGTCTCCCGAGGTTGACAGTTTACATACCATTGTCGAATCCGGTAAAAGCAAAAAGTAATACCCTGTCGTTTTTAAATGTTTGAACATTATGAATAATACAACCACTCTACCGGGATTAAGTGCTATACCCTAAGCGCCCGTAAAAATGTGTAATATCATAGGTGAACCATGAGCCAATCCACTACATTATTATCAAAACTGAAAGGGTTTGAGTATGGCAAGCACTATACGCCACCGCTGCTTATTACTGCTATTCTCTTGGGAGCACACTTTTCATTTGGTATTCTTGAAAGTTACGGGCGTCTGCTAACGGCCATCGGCGCCAGTTTTATTACCGAAGCCGTACTGCATCGTATTATCGTGGGGAAATGGCGAAGCATGTCCAGTGCCTATATATCGGGAATTAGTGTGGGGATCCTGATCAGGTCCCCTTTCTATTGGCCCTATGCGTTATGTGCCATGATTACCATAGCCTCAAAATATACCCTTAGGTTTAGGGACCGGCATATATGGAACCCATCTAATTTCGGCGTGGTCGCTATACTGTTGCTGGCCCCCGGCAGCGTGGCGGGACTCAGTGTACAGTGGGGCAACAACATATGGGTAATGCTGATTATTTGGATTATCGGATCCATCTCCATCTGGAGACTCCGCCGTTTCCATATCTGCGCTACCTATGTACTTTCATTTTTTCTGTTTGCGGTTTTTCGCAGCTACCTGACCGGCGATGCGCTGCTGGCCGAAATATCTCCCATCACGGGGCCCATGTACCAGCTCTTTGTCTTCTTTATGATTACGGACCCGGTTACGACGGTTAGAAGCAAGAAAGGACAATACCTGGTCGCTTTTCTAATAGCCTTTGTGGAATTTTTCTTCCGACTGGGTGAGGCCGTCTATGCACCTTTTTATGCACTGTTTGTGGTGGGGCCCGCAGCGCTTATGGTCGAAATATGGTGGAATGACCGTCAAAGTACGAAGAGGGAAAAGCTGGAAAATAAGAGGTAGGAAGGCATTATCCGGCATTGGGCCGCCGAAGTGACCGATAGCTATTGTTGTCTTCAATTCTTTTAATTTAATTTAGGATAGCGATTTACTTCTTTCTTTTATTATTGGTATATAGTTCAAAACAAAATTATTTCATGGCGATGAAAAAAAGTTTCACTCTACTTCTGCTGCTGTTGTTTGTGTGTTCGGCAAAGGCACAGGATCAAAAAGCCTCAGACTGGGTCATAGAAGCGGGAGAGATAGATCCTGCCAACTATTACGGGGTAACAGTGGCTAATGGAATGATCGGACTGGTATCTTCGCCCGATCCCCTGAATATGGAAGATATCGTACTGAATGGGGTGTATGACTATTACGGCAGGGGGCGGGTATCCAACATATTGAAAGGATTTAATTTTGCCGGGGTAAACCTGGATCTGGACGGTCAAAGAGTGGGCCGGTCGAATATTTCCGGATTGTCGCAAAGGTTGAATATGAAAACAGCCACCCTGGCCAATCATTTTGAGGTGGGTGAAAAGGCCGCCGTTACCTATACGGTGCGTTCTCTCAGGCAACTTCCCTATACAAGTTTAATAGAGGTTACGGTAGAGGCTCGTGAAGACCTGGAGATGGTTGCCTCCACTGTTATTTCGGCACCGGATATCTTACGTAATCCGCGCAGTTTTTATTCGGAAATAGACCGTCCCCATGTAAATATACCGTTGTTGACTTCGGTAGCCGAAAGCCCAACCGGAAAGCATACGGTTGCGGCTTCAAACAGCTTTATATTTAATGAGGGCCACAACAATCCCGACGTGATTCATGAGGATTGGGACCATAACCGGCACCTGGCCAAATTCCGGATAACCCTGGAGGAGGGGGAAACCTATACGTTCAGCATTGTCGCTTCCGAAGCTTCCACCGAACATTTTGAAGATCCCCATAATGAAGCGGAACGGCTGACGGTATATGCCGCCCTCCAGGGAAGAGACAAGCTTATTGAAGCCCATGAAGCAGCCTGGGAGAAGCTGTGGGAGAGTGATATCAGGATTACGGGGAACCGGGAGGATCAAAAGGACGTACGGTTTGCGCTATACCATCTCTATTCTTTTGCTCGCGAGGGGACGGCCTACAGCCTTTCGCCCATGGGTCTATCCGGGTTGGGTTATAACGGGCACGTCTTCTGGGATACCGAACTATGGATGTATCCGCCCTTGCTGATGCTTCAGCCCGGAATTGCAAAATCACTGATGGAATACAGGTATGAGCGCCTGGAAGAAGCTCGAAGAAAGGCTTTTGCTCACGGCTACGACGGAGCCATGTACCCCTGGGAATCGGACGACACCGGGCAGGAAGCCACGCCGGTCTGGGCTTTAACGGGGCCATTTGAACATCATATAACAGCTGTAATCGGAGTGGCTGCATGGAATTATTACCGGGTGACCGGCGACAGGGACTGGCTGAGGGAAAAAGGATATCCCATGATACGGGATATTGCCGATTACTGGGTCAGCCGGGTAGAAAAGGATAAACAGGGCCATTATAATATAAATAACGTAGTGGGGGCCGATGAGTGGGCAGAAAATGTGGATAACAACGCCTTTACAAACGGGGCGGCCATCACGGCACTGAAGTTTGCCGTATCGGCAGCCGAAGTCCTGGGAGAGGATCCCAATCCCATGTGGGGAAAGGTGGCCGACAACATACCCATATTGGAATTTGAAAACGGAGTCACCCGAGAGCATGCCAGCTATGAAGGGGAAAAGATCAAGCAGGCCGATGTAAACCTGTTGGCCTACCCGCTCAATATTGTCAAAGGCTCAAAATCCATTCGGAAAAACCTGGAATATTATGAACCCCGGATAGGGGAGGGACCGGCCATGAGCCACTCGGTTTTTTCCGTTTTATACTCCCGGCTTGGAGAGTCCGGCAAAGCTTATGAGCTTTTTCACAGAAGTTACCGCCCCAATGAAGTCCCTCCCTTCGGAGTGATTGCAGAAACGGCGGGAGGGACCAATCCCTATTTTGCCACCGGTGCGGGCGGGATGCTGCAATCGGTGCTTTCCGGTTTTGGAGGACTTGAAATCACGGATGAGGGTATTATACAGCTAAAAACGTCCCTTCCGGAGAGCTGGGAAAGCCTTGAAATTATGGGTGTCGGAGTCGAAAATAAAAGTTTTAAAAGCAATAAATGAATCCATCTTAAAAAGGATAGGGAAATTTTTTTCATACAACTTAAAAAAATTTGCTTCTTTAGATTTAAAAGCTAATAATTAAGGTATTGAAATAATTGCTTTTAAAGAGTGGATTTTTAATCATAATCAATAATAGCAGGCTTGATCTTTCTTTTCTTTTATTTTTGATGTTGGGATCAAAAAGATGAAAGGGGGGAACAGGTCCTTTAATTGTCGGGAGACCTGGCAGTTACTAAATGCTTAATTAAAACCTAAGGGGAACATTATGCTAACGAATGCGATACGGATTATATGCTCTTTGCGTAATCCCAGTTCTGCTCCTGGAAAGCTGCAGTCAATCAATTCCGGATTCTCTTCTTTGATGATCCGAATTGGACTTGCAGCCTTTTTAGTTTTTGCAGCTGGTACATTTAACGTAAAAGCCCAGCAGATGGAAGTCTCTGGTACTGTAACTGACGCAACGGATGACACACCGCTTCCGGGCGTGAACATTGTTATAAAGGGTACCAGTACCGGTACCACTACTGACGATGAGGGGGAATATTCACTTAATGTGGGTTCACCCAACGACACCTTGGTAGTATCCTTTGTCGGTTATCTGACACAGCAGGTACCAGTCAACGGACGCAGTGTCATAAATGTAAGTATGAATCCTGACGTGGCCCAGCTTGAAGATGTGGTAGTGGTTGGCTACGGTACACAGGAAGAAAGACAGATTACAGGATCCGTTTCATCTGTAAGTTCAGAAGAGTTTAACAGGGGTAATATCAGTGAGCCCACTCAACTGTTGCAGGGTAAAGTTCCCGGCCTTAGTATCTACCAAAAGGGTGGAGATCCTAACGGAGAACCCACCATCCGGTTGAGAGGTATATCTACGGTAGGTGCAAACACCGAACCTCTTGTTGTGGTAGATGGTGTGAGTGGAGCTTCTCTTGACAATGTAGATCCCAATGACATTGAATCTATTGATGTTCTCAAGGATGGTTCTGCAGCTGCTATCTATGGAACGCGAGCGTCATCCGGTGTGATTCTGGTTACGACCAAGAAAGGTACGGCCGGCGAGGGTCCGGGTGTCCAGATTGACTATAATGGACAAGTTTCTTCGGATTTTGTTGCCAATAACCAGCCCGTGATGACGGCCAGTGAATATACAAGTGCGGGAGGTAATGACCTTGGGTCGGTTACCGACTGGCAGGACCTGGTAACTCGAAATGCTTTCTCGCATGTGCATAATATGGCGGTAGCAGGTGGAAGTTCATCCACCCAGTACAGGGTTTCAACCAATTACCGGGATACCGAGGGTATTTTGGAAAAATCAGGCTTTGATCAGATCAATGCCAGAGCCAGTGTTTCACATACGGCATTGGACGATCGGTTGGATGTAACGCTTAATGCTTCTGCTACAAAGAGGGAAAGCAATTTCTCCTTTAATGAAGCCTTGCGTTATGCAACCTTATATAATCCAACGGCTCCGGTTCGATTTGATAACGGAGAGTATTTCCAGGCTATCTTATTTGATAACTTTAATCCGGTAGCCATAATTGAACAGAATGTTAATGACGGGCAAAGCAAAAACTTAAATTATAACATTCAGGCAGAGTTTGATGCACTCGACCAGTTAAGTTTATCTGCTAACTTCAGTCAACAATTTAATTCACGTTCCAGTGGAGAGTTCTACCCGAACAATTCATTTTTCCGTGGATTGAACCGGGATGGATTAGCCAGAAGGTTTTTTGAGGAAAATGAATTTACTCTTTTTGAAACCTTTGCCAATTACATGGATAGTTTCGAGAACATAGATATTAATGTAATTGCAGGTTATTCCTTCCAGGAAGACTATGTAGAAAACTTGACGCTTGAACTTGGTAATTTGCCTTCCAATGAACTTGGATATCACGGCATTGACCTTTCAGGTGACAGGGTGCTTGGAAATGCATCTAATGTATTTATTGACAGCTATGCCAGTCCGGACGAGCGAATTATCGCATTCTTCGGGCGCGTAAACCTGACCTACAACGACAATATATTCCTGAATGCTTCCCTGAGGCGTGAAGGATCTACGAAATTAGGTCCCGAAAACCAATGGGGTAATTTCCCCGCTGCCAGTATTGGGGCGGATGTTAGCAATTACCTGCCCTGGGATATCGTAAACCAGTTAAAAGTACGAGTAGGTTACGGGGTTACCGGTGCATTGCCCAGACAATCCGGTTTGGCTCAGGATCTTTGGAACTATTCCTTCGACGGTGGCGGAACCGTTTCCAAAGCAAGGGATGCTAATCCTGACCTGAAGTGGGAGGAAAAAGCAGAAATCAACCTCGGTGTGGATTATGCTTTATTGGATGATCGCTTAACCGGTTCATTTGATGTCTATCAGAGAAATATCAATGACTTTATACTCGAGGTGGCTGTACCTACCGATCAATTTATTTCAGGTACACAATTCCAGAACGCAGGAGAGCTGCAAACCCGCGGACTGGAGTTTACTGCTAATTACGATGCCATCCGGGATTCAGATGTACACTGGAATACAGGTATTGTATTTAGTACCTATAAGACCACGCTCGAAGAGTTCATTATTGAGGAACAAATGCGAGCAAACCTTGGCTCACCGGGTCAGAATTCCACTAATATGATACGGGTCGCCGAGGGCGAAGAAATCGGTCAAATTTGGGGACCTGTATTTTCCGGAGAGGTTGATACCGACGGTTCTCCGATTATGGAGGATCTTAATGGTGACGGTGAGTTGGTCGTTTCACAGGGAGACGCCCTGGCAGATAACGGCGACTTCAAAAGGTTAGGAAACGGAATTCCCGATTTTGAAATTGGCTGGACGAACCAAGTCAATTATAAAAACTGGGGGCTGAATGCCTTCTTCCGTGGAGCTTTTGGCCATAGTTTGGTCAACACCTTCCGGGCATTCTACGAGCCTATTGATCCCGGTGCCATAAATTCTTACAACAGGGTTATTACTGAGAAAGCCGTTGAAGGTTTAACAGTATCACAGTTTAGCTCACTCTACGTAGAGAAAGCTGATTTCATAAAGCTGGATAACCTGACACTCAGTTATAACTTTGACATGAGTGGAAACAACATGTTCAGGAATATGCGGGCTTATCTAAACGCAGAGAATGTGTTTACTATAACCAACTATACCGGAATTGATCCGGAGCCCGTATTACAGGATTTTGGTCCTGTAGGAAATGGTGGGCGTGCCTCATTCACACCTGATGTGTTGTCTCCTGGTATTGATAGAAGAAATAACTATTTCACTGCCAGAACAATCTCACTCGGTATCAACGTAGGATTTTAAAATAAATCTTTATCACAATGAAATACTTATATAAAATAACATTAGTAGTAACCCTGCTTGTATTCGCAGGTTACGGTTGCACTGATTTAGGTGAAACACTTAATTCAGAGTTTACAAATGACTTCGATCCGAATAACCCCGGATTTGGGGAAAGTGAAAACGTTAATGGGGATGTGCCGAACGACGGCTTAAATGCCGCATTTTCACCCCTGTTAAATGGTACAGCTAATCACTTCGGCTACTTTTCGGTATATGAAGTACCAACCGATGAAGCTGTGATTACCCAGAAAGGGGGAGATTGGTTTGATGGGGGTATCTGGCTAAGAATGCACACCCATGAATTCAGGGAAACAAGTCCACCTTTAAATGTTGCGTGGAATCAAAACTATGGTGGAGTATCTCAGGCTAATGAGTTGCTCGCCAATGCTAGTCTTGATGCCAATCAGACTGCGCAACTGCGTGTGCTGAGAGCCTACTATTACTGGAGGCTAATGGACATGTTTGGCAGAATAAAGATTATCACAGAACCCGGCGTGGATTCTCCGCAAGTGGATCGCCCTGATGTGTTCGACTTTGTGGTCAATGAGATACAGGCCGCCATACCGGACTTGAATGAAACGGCAGGCTATAGTCGAGTTACAAAAGGAGCGGCTTATGCTTTACTTTCCCGGGTATACCTTAATGGTGAGGTCTATACACGGCCCTATCCATACTCGCCGGGAACAGGCACAACCTACTGGCAGGAAGCTATAGATGCAGCCGATCAGGTTATCGATTCGGGCCTCTATAACCTGCCAGAGAGTTATGCAGAGGTATTTGATCCTTTTAACGTCGATAATCCCGAGCATATCTTCATAGTTCCGTTTGACGAAGCTACCGGACCAGGTATGAATTTGGCCCAGATGACGTTCCACTATCCGAGTCAACTTACCTATGATCTTCAACAGCAGCCATGGAATGGCTACTCTACGCTGGAGGAGTTCTATAATTCCTATGAAGATGGGGATGAACGCAAAGAGAACAACTTTGTGGTAGGCCCTCAATACGACCGCGATGGAAACCCCATTCTTGATGTCGCATTTGATGAGGCCGATGACAACGGTGCTCATGTGGTTTATACCCCGGAAATAAATGAGCTTGCCCCGAATGGTTCACGAGAGGATGGTGCCAGATTTGGTAAATTTTCTCATAAAATAGGCCAGCTTCCTAATATGGATAACGACTATCCAATACTTAGGTATGGGGAAGTTCTCATGAACAAGGCTGAAGCGGTCGCAAGGATGAATAACAGCTGGAACCATCCTACGACCCTGGCATTGGTTAACCAAATCAGAGATAGAGCGGGTGTTGATCCTGTAACCTCTCTTACAGCGGATGAATTTCTTGCTGAAAGGGGAAGAGAATTCTTCCTGGAATCTCATCGAAGAACAGACTTGATCCGCTTTGATAAATGGGGAGATGCATGGTGGGAGAAACCATCATACACCTCTGATTACAAAAATATAATGCCTATTCCACTGGACCAGATAAATGCAACAACCGACGGTTCATTGACGCAACATCCCGACTACTAAGCATAAATAAACTAAAAAAGGGTTGCTGTCTTTATAGCAACCCTTTTTTTTTGTTATGAAAATAAAAGCAATACTTTTTCTTTTAGCATTACTATCGTTTTCCTGCCAGAACCATAAGGATTCCATATTTAAAGAGGTGAGCCAATCTGCGAATATTGAATTCAACAATAAACTCACCTTTAGCAAGGAACTGAATCCCTATACCTATAGAAATTTTTATAATGGGGGAGGAGTTGCCCTGGGAGATATCAACAATGACGGATTACTTGATATTTTCTTTACCGGGAATATGGTTGACAACAAATTATATTTAAATAAAGGCGATTTTCAATTTGAGGATATTACTGAAAAAGCAGGAGTTTCTTCTTCCGATGTATGGTCAACGGGCGTTGCAATGGCCGATGTTAACGGAGACGGGCTGCTGGATATTTATGTAACCAAAGCGGGGACTCCCGGGGGGGAAAACAGGCACAATGAACTGTTCATCAATAACGGGGACCTGACGTTCACCGAGCAGGCTGAAGCTTACGGAGTGGACGACGAGGGGTTTTCAACCCATGGCATCTTTTTTGACTATGACAACGACGGGGACCTGGATCTGTACCTGCTGAATAATTCATATTCCTCTTTGGAAGAATTTAATTTATCCAAAAACCAAAGGGATAAGCGGGATCCTCAGGGAGGTAATAAGCTTTACCGCAACGACGGAGGGCATTTTATGGATGTCAGCGAGCAGGCCGGCATTTACGGGAGCGCCATCGGCTTCGGGCTGGGCGCAACGGCGGGAGACTATAACCGTGACGGCTGGATGGACCTGTACATTTCCAACGATTTTTTTGAGCGGGATTACCTCTACCTGAACCGGGGCGACGGGACCTTCCGGGAAGTCCTCGAGCAGCGAACCAACAGCATAAGTGCGGCCTCGATGGGAGCCGATGCGGCCGACCTCAACCACGACGGCTATCCCGAAATTTTTGTCACGGATATGCTCCCTGAACCCGATGCTCGAGTTAAGACCGTTACGACTTTTGATAATTGGGAAAAATACAGACTCCACGTAGAAAACGGTTATCACCATCAATTTACCCGCAACACCCTGCAGCTGAACGATGGGGACGGCCACTTCCGGGAGATAGGCCGTTATGCGGGGGTGGAGGCCACCGACTGGAGCTGGGCGGCCCTGATGGCCGATTTTAACCAGGACGGGCACACCGATATTTTTGTAGCCAACGGTATATACCAGGATTTGACGAATCAGGACTATCTGCAACAGGCCTCAAGTGACGAAATGGTACGGGCTGTTACCAGAGAGGATAATGTGAATTTTAAAAAATTGATTGACATCATTCCTTCGAATCCGGTACCGAACTATGCCTTTGAAGGCTCGGCGGGGGTTCGGTTTACCAACCGTGCCGAAGCGTGGGGGCTTGGCGAGCCGAGTTTTTCCAATGGGTCGGCCTTCGGGGATCTGGACAATGACGGGGACCTGGATTTGGTGGTAAACAATGTAAATATGGACTCCTTTGTCTATCGCAACCGCACCAACGAACAAGAGGCCCGCCACTGGCTGCAGGTCCGTCTGCTGGGGCAGTCCCCCAACACCCAGGGGGTCGGGGCCCAGCTGAGCGTATGGGCCGGCGGGCAGCTGTATTGGCGCGAACAGATGCCCCAGCGGGGCTTCCAGAGCTCGGTGGACCCGCGGCTGCATATAGGGCTGGGGGAAGTTTCCCGGATCGATTCGCTGCAGCTGCGCTGGCCGGACGGAAGCGTGCAGCGGAGCTACGGGGTGGCGGCCGACCAGCAGCTGACTCTCCGCCAGCAGCAGGCGGGGCAGGGCCCTGCCTGGAAGCCTTCCCGGCAGGCCGAGCCGATACTCTCGGAGGTGACCGGCCGGGTGGAGCTGGGATGGAGCCACGAGGAGAATGATTTTGTTGATTTTGACCGCGAGCGGCTGCTGTTCCATATGCGATCTACGGAAGGCCCGGGCGGATGCCTTGGCGACGTGAACGGGGACGGAACCGATGAGCTGTACCTGGGGGGTGCCAAAAACCAGCCAGGCAGCCTGTGGCGGCAGGCGGGTCCGGATCGCTGGCGTCGGATGCCGGCCCCCGCAGTTGCCGGGGACAGCCTGGCCGAGGATACCGGCTGCGTATTTTTTGATGCCGATGGGGACGGCGACCGGGATCTGTATGTAGCCAGCGGAGGCAATGACTTTAGTTCGAGCTCCAGCGGCTTGCTGGATCGGTTGTATCTGAACGAGGAGGGGCAGTGGATCCGCTCGAGTGGGCTGGGGGGAGTGACCCGGTTTGCCCCTACCGGGGCGGTGGCCCCGGCCGACTGGGACGGGGATGGGGACATGGACTTGTTTATCGGCGAGCGGCTGCGCCCGTTTGCCTACGGCTATCCGGTAGACGGACGCCTGCTGGCCAATGACGGGCAGGGCCAATTCCGGGATGTGACCGACCAGTGGGCCCCGGGGCTGAAGGATGCGGGACTGCTGCGGGCCGGCCGGTGGACGGATATAGACGGGGATGGCGACCAGGACCTGATAATAGGCGGAGAATGGATGCCGATCCGGGTGTTTGCCAACCAGCTGGCCCAGAGCGGGGAGCCCCGCCTGGAGGAGATAACCGCCGAGGCGGGCCTGGAGGGGACCGACGGGTGGTGGAACGAGATCCTGGTGGCTGACCTGGATGCCGATGGCGACCAAGACCTGATAGGATTAAATCATGGGCTGAATTCCCGTTTCCATGCCAGCCGGGAGCACCCGGCGAGCCTGTGGGTGGGTGATTTTGACGACAACGGCAGCATTGAGCAGCTGGTGACGGTCTGGAACGGGGAGGATTCCTACCCTATGGCGCTGCTGCATAACCTGGTCGAGCAGATGCCGGAGCTGAAGAAAAAATACCCGAAATATGCCGACTACCGCGAACAGACCATCACGGATATCTTCACCCCCGAGCAGCTGGAGCGGGGCTTGCATCTGCGGGCCTATAGGCTGGCCAGCATGGTATTTTGGAACGATGGTGAAGGCCATTTTACCGCCCGGGAGCTTCCCCGGGCGGCCCAGCTCAGCCCGATGTATGCCGGGCTGGTCACCCAGCTGGACGGGGAGGGTCCCCCGGAAGTGCTGTTGGGAGGAAACCTGTGGGAGGTCAAGCCCGAGGTGGGCCGCTATGATGCCTCCCGCGGGGTGAGCCTGCAGCTGAACGGCGATCGCTACCGATCCCTGCAGACCCGGCGAAGCGGCTTCCGTGTGGAGGGGCAGGTGCGCGGGATCTATCGGGTGACGACGGACGGCGGCGACCGCCTGCTGGTGATCCGTAACGACGACACCCCCGTATGGTTTGACTGGTAGAGGGAGCGGAGGGTATATTATCAGGACTTCATATTTAGTTTTACATATAAAGCCTTAAATTTGACCGGATGGTTTTCATAAAATGCAGGATGGCAATAGAAGAAGATCAAATCTTTTTATATTGATTAAAAGGAGTATTTATCAAGAATAAATTCATCAACTAATTTATATATAACGGCATATTATGTATTAGGACGGGACTGAAATACCAACGTTGAATTACCTCGAAGGGCATTTAAAATAGTAAAGACTTATGTTCGAAAATTATTTAGAATTACCTAAATCTTATGGGAAATGTATGGCAGTGCTTTCTCTTTTATTGGCATTATTTATTACTCAATGTCAAAAAAAGGATAATTCGGAATATTATAAAAAAGTTGAAACCGAACTGGCTAAAGGCATACGAAATGACTCTCTTTTTTTGGGGTATCATTTTGGGATGGTAAAAAAGGATTTTTTTGACCATTCATGGGATCTCAACAAAAAACAGATAATACAAAATGGGAACGGTGCAGAAATATTGCAAAATGTGGAAGAATTGAAAGCCAGTGCCAGTAAAATATTTTACCCGGACTTTAAAGATGATAAAATAGTCAGAATGCCGGTAAAATACTCTTATGATGGTTGGGCCCCCTGGAACCGGCATCTTTGGGCTGACAGCCTGAAATATGATGTAATGGATCTACTCGAACGCAAGTATGATATAAAATTTACTGAATCAGAAAATCCAAAATCCGGGAAAAAATACTTTTATCACATTTCAGGAAACAAGGAAATACGTATTCAAGAGCTGAATCAATCTGAGGTACTGGTACTCTATTCTGATTTAACAAAAATAAATTAATTAATAAGGCAGGTCCCTTTAGATGCAATTTTATACAACGGCAATAATAATTTTAGGTTTTTTATTGGTCTCATGCAGTACCGATTCATCTAAAAGAACATTGTTTCAAAAAATTCCTTCCGAAAAGTCCGGTATTGATTTTAGAAATGACCTACAGTATAAAGAGGATTTTAATATCTACAGGTACCGCAACTTTTATAACGGGGGAGGAGTTGCCCTGGGAGATATCAACAACGACGGATTGGTCGATATTTTCTTTACGAGCAATTTTGAGGATAACAAACTGTACCTTAATCATGGTAATTTTGAATTCGAGGATATAACCGACAAGGCCGGGGTCGGAGGAGATAAAGCATGGTCTACCGGAGCTGCCTTCGCGGATGTGAATGGAGACGGGCTGCTGGATATTTATGTTTCCAATTCCGGAAATATTGGTGGCAGTGACAGAAGTAATGAGCTGTTTATCAATAACGGGGACCTGACGTTCACAGAGCAGGCTGAAGATTACGGAGTGGACGACGAGGGGTTTTCAACGCATGGGACCTTTTTTGACTACGACAACGACGGGGACCTGGACCTGTACCTGTTGAATAACTCATTTACGGCTATCGGGCAATTTGACCTTACACAGGATTATCGAAATAAGCGTGATTCCCTGGGGGGAGACAAGCTTTACCGCAACGACGGAGGGCATTTTATGGATGTCAGCGAGCAGGCCGGCATTTACGGGAGCGCCATCGGCTTCGGGCTGGGCGCAACGGCGGGAGACTATAACCGTGACGGCTGGATGGACCTGTACATTTCCAACGATTTTTTTGAGCGGGATTACCTCTACCTGAACCGGGGCGACGGGACCTTCCGGGAAGTCCTCGAGCAGCGAACCAACAGCATAAGTGCGGCCTCGATGGGAGCCGATGCGGCCGACCTCAACCACGACGGCTATCCCGAAATTTTTGTCACGGATATGCTCCCTGAACCCGATGCTCGAGTTAAGACCGTTACGACTTTTGATAATTGGGAAAAATACAGACTCCACGTAGAAAACGGTTATCACCATCAATTTACCCGCAACACCCTGCAGCTGAACGATGGGGACGGCCACTTCCGGGAGATAGGCCGTTATGCGGGGGTGGAGGCCACCGACTGGAGCTGGGCGGCCCTGATGGCCGATTTTAACCAGGACGGGCACACCGATATTTTTGTAGCCAACGGTATATACCAGGATTTGACGAATCAGGACTATCTGCAACAGGCCTCAAGTGACGAAATGGTACGGGCTGTTACCAGAGAGGATAATGTGAATTTTAAAAAATTGATTGACATCATTCCTTCGAATCCGGTACCGAACTATGCCTTTGAAGGCTCGGCGGGGGTTCGGTTTACCAACCGTGCCGAAGCGTGGGGGCTTGGCGAGCCGAGTTTTTCCAATGGGTCGGCCTTCGGGGATCTGGACAATGACGGGGACCTGGATTTGGTGGTAAACAATGTAAATATGGACTCCTTTGTCTATCGCAACCGCACCAACGAACAAGAGGCCCGCCACTGGCTGCAGGTCCGTCTGCTGGGGCAGTCCCCCAACACCCAGGGGGTCGGGGCCCAGCTGAGCGTATGGGCCGGCGGGCAGCTGTATTGGCGCGAACAGATGCCCCAGCGGGGCTTCCAGAGCTCGGTGGACCCGCGGCTGCATATAGGGCTGGGGGAAGTTTCCCGGATCGATTCGCTGCAGCTGCGCTGGCCGGACGGAAGCGTGCAGCGGAGCTACGGGGTGGCGGCCGACCAGCAGCTGACTCTCCGCCAGCAGCAGGCGGGGCAGGGCCCTGCCTGGAAGCCTTCCCGGCAGGCCGAGCCGATACTCTCGGAGGTGACCGGCCGGGTGGAGCTGGGATGGAGCCACGAGGAGAATGATTTTGTTGATTTTGACCGCGAGCGGCTGCTGTTCCATATGCGATCTACGGAAGGCCCGGGCGGATGCCTTGGCGACGTGAACGGGGACGGAACCGATGAGCTGTACCTGGGGGGTGCCAAAAACCAGCCAGGCAGCCTGTGGCGGCAGGCGGGTCCGGATCGCTGGCGTCGGATGCCGGCCCCCGCAGTTGCCGGGGACAGCCTGGCCGAGGATACCGGCTGCGTATTTTTTGATGCCGATGGGGACGGCGACCGGGATCTGTATGTAGCCAGCGGAGGCAATGACTTTAGTTCGAGCTCCAGCGGCTTGCTGGATCGGTTGTATCTGAACGAGGAGGGGCAGTGGATCCGCTCGAGTGGGCTGGGGGGAGTGACCCGGTTTGCCCCTACCGGGGCGGTGGCCCCGGCCGACTGGGACGGGGATGGGGACATGGACTTGTTTATCGGCGAGCGGCTGCGCCCGTTTGCCTACGGCTATCCGGTAGACGGACGCCTGCTGGCCAATGACGGGCAGGGCCAATTCCGGGATGTGACCGACCAGTGGGCCCCGGGGCTGAAGGATGCGGGACTGCTGCGGGCCGGCCGGTGGACGGATATAGACGGGGATGGCGACCAGGACCTGATAATAGGCGGAGAATGGATGCCGATCCGGGTGTTTGCCAACCAGCTGGCCCAGAGCGGGGAGCCCCGCCTGGAGGAGATAACCGCCGAGGCGGGCCTGGAGGGGACCGACGGGTGGTGGAACGAGATCCTGGTGGCTGACCTGGATGCCGATGGCGACCAAGACCTGATAGGATTAAATCATGGGCTGAATTCCCGTTTCCATGCCAGCCGGGAGCACCCGGCGAGCCTGTGGGTGGGTGATTTTGACGACAACGGCAGCATTGAGCAGCTGGTGACGGTCTGGAACGGGGAGGATTCCTACCCTATGGCGCTGCTGCATAACCTGGTCGAGCAGATGCCGGAGCTGAAGAAAAAATACCCGAAATATGCCGACTACCGCGAACAGACCATCACGGATATCTTCACCCCCGAGCAGCTGGAGCGGGGCTTGCATCTGCGGGCCTATAGGCTGGCCAGCATGGTATTTTGGAACGATGGTGAAGGCCATTTTACCGCCCGGGAGCTTCCCCGGGCGGCCCAGCTCAGCCCGATGTATGCCGGGCTGGTCACCCAGCTGGACGGGGAGGGTCCCCCGGAAGTGCTGTTGGGAGGAAACCTGTGGGAGGTCAAGCCCGAGGTGGGCCGCTATGATGCCTCCCGCGGGGTGAGCCTGCAGCTGAACGGCGATCGCTACCGATCCCTGCAGACCCGGCGAAGCGGCTTCCGTGTGGAGGGGCAGGTGCGCGGGATCTATCGGGTGACGACGGACGGCGGCGACCGCCTGCTGGTGATCCGTAACGACGACACCCCCGTATGGTTCGGCTGGTAGAGGGAAGTGTTGAAATTCTAAAATATGCTGCCCGCTATAAGGCAGGCAGCATTAGAGTAGCCGGTCAGACTTTAAAATCACTGGCGTCAGCCTCTTCCTTGTCTTCGATGACCTTGTCGTCAAACAGAAGTACAAAGGCCAACAGTACGACACCGGCAAAAATAGCGGGGACCCACCAGAAATCATGCCACTGGGCCATGGTAAGCTGTTCTGCAGTGCCCAGGAAACTGTTGAATAACTCGCCGGCAAGCTGCGCACCTATAAGCATGCCTACCCCATAGGTGATCAATACAATCAGGCCCTGGGCCTGCCCCCGTATATCCTTGCTTGATTTCTTATCCACATAAATCTGCCCGGTAACAAAGAAAAAGTCGTAACAGATACCGTGCAGGGCTATACCTCCTATAATCATCCATGTGACCTCATCAGGGGCTCCCATGGCAAAGAGGGCGTAGCGGGCAACCCATGCAGACATGCCGGCTGCCAACATCCATTTGACCCCCAGCCTGATGAAGAAAAACGGCATGAGCAGCATAAAAATTACTTCGGACATCTGTCCGATGGATTGGGTGGCGGCAATATTCTGGAAACCGGTATTATCCAGGAATATCTGCGTAAAGTTGTAGTAGGCTGCCAGAGGTATGGATATAAGAAGCGAGCTGGCCAGGAATACATAAAAAGATCGGCTTCCCAGTTTCTTCATAGCATCGACGCCGATGATACTTCGGATGGATACCTTTTCTCCACGGGCGGGAGGCGGCGTGTGCGGCAGTGAGAAGCTGAAAAGGCCCAGCAAGAGGCTGGCTCCCGCAGTCAGGTAGAGGGGCAGGGCAGTTTGTTCAGGTTTCAGTCCCTCAGATACAAAATTAACCAGCACGAAGCTTACGACCAGGCCCGCGACGATCCAGCCGATAGTACCGAATACGCGGATAATGGGAAATTGCTTCTCCTGGTCCTCCATATTGTGAAATGAGATGGTGTTGGCCAGGCTTATTGTGGGCATATAGCAAAGGTTATAGGCCAGCAGAACCAGGATAAACACCAGCGGGGATCCCGTAAACTGCGGAGTCAGGGCCATGAATACCGCCCCCAGGATGTGCAGGGTACCCAGGACCTTTTCCGTGGCAAAATACCGGTCGGCAATGAGTCCCACGAAAAACGGGGCCGCAATGGCAGCTATGGGGTTAACCGTGAATGGCCAGTGGGTAAGATCTTCCATACCGTTGGCCGACATAAATACCGCTACTGTGGTATACCATGCGCCCCAGATGAAAAACTCCAGAAACATCATGGTGCTGAGTTTGACCTGAACTAGTTTATTCATATCTGTATCCCCTTTTAGTTAATGCCAAGTTCCATTTTACATCTTCAATGTATGAAGCAAAAAGTTGCATTAATGTTATAAAAAAAGTAGACATAGGAAAGTAAAATGGCGTACTTGTTTTAGGGCGTAATTCCCTTTTGAAAAATTGGTTAGGTAAACCGCCATGATTGTTAAAAGTTTTAAGCTTGTTTTAGGTGAGGGAATTATCGTTTATAATAGTACAGAACCCGGAAACAGAAACTTAATGTATTTAAGATGGGCAACAGCAGAAGGGACTTTTTAAAATCAATAACGTATCTATCCGTTGGCGCAGCCATGGTGCCGGGAGTTGCAAAATCTTTTGGCGGATACAGAAAAGAAGGCGATCTGTTCTTTGATATATCGCTTGCAGAATGGAGCTTGAATAAAAGTATATTCAACGGTAAAATATCCCACCTTGATTTTCCCGTAAAAGCCAGAAAGGAGTTTGATATCGGAGCCGTGGAATATGTCAACCAGTTCTTCAAGGACAAGGCCGGGGATAAGAAGTACCTGGACGAGATGAAAAAGCGCTGCGACGACCATGGAGTTAAGCAGCTGCTAATCATGGTGGATGGCGAAGGCGACCTGGCCACCCCCGATAAGAAAGAGCGGACAACAGCTCTAGAAAACCACTTTAAATGGGTGGAGGCCGCCCGCTACCTGGGTTGCCACTCCATCCGCGTCAACCTCTATGGAAAGGGTAGCCCGGAGGATATGAAATCGGCTTCTATAGATAGCCTCGCCCGCCTTTCGGAATTTTCGGCCGATCATGATATTAATATACTTGTTGAAAACCACGGGGGGCAGTCGTCCGATGCCTCCTGGCTGTCAGGCATTATGAGGCAGGTGGACAGGAACAACTGCGGCACCCTGCCCGACTTCGGGAATTTTTGTCTGAAGAGTGAGGGGGATGTTTGCATCAAGCGTTACGACCGCTACAAGGGAGTACGGGAGATGATGCCATATGCCGGGGGCGTCAGCGCCAAAAGCTACGCATTTGATGATAATGGCGATGAAACGACAATTGATTTCAGGAAAATGCTAAATATCGTTAAAGAGGCGGGATTCAGAGGACATATCGGTATTGAGTATGAAGGGTCGGAACTGAGTGAAGAGGAGGGGATCCTGGCAACCAAAGAGCTGTTGCTGAATATCGGTAAAGAATTGAGAAGTTAGATTATGGAGATTAAAAAAAGTGCAAAGGAGTATGATGTCTGTATCGTCGGGTCGGGAGCCGGCGGTGGCATGGCGGCCCACGAGCTCAGCAGGGCAGGAGCCGATGTGGTGATGCTGGAAGCGGGCGGATGGTTTGACTCTGAAGATTTTGCCATGTTTACCTGGCCTTACGAGTCGCCCCGTCGCGGGGCGAGTACCCGCGAACAGCCTTTTGGCGAATTTGATGCCTGTTTTGGCGGCTGGGATATTGAAGGGGAACCCTATACCACCACCGATGACACCGATTTCAGTTGGTTCAGGGGGCGTATGCTGGGGGGGCGTACCAATCACTGGGGACGCATATCCCTGCGGTTCGGCCCCGACGATTTCAGGGTAAAGAGCATTGACGGCATGGGCGACGACTGGCCGATAGGGTATGAGGACATCAAACCCTATTACGACCGGATTGACAAGTTGATAGGGGTTTTTGGCACCAATGAAGGTATTGCCAACGAACCGGGAGGCATTTACCTGCCGCCGCCCGAACCCCGGTGCTATGAGCTGTTGATCAAGGATGCCTGCGACGGTATGGGCATTCCCGTCATTCCCTCCAGGCTGTCGATCATAACCAAGCCCCACAACGGGCGGGCGGCCTGCCACTATTGTGGGCAGTGTAACAGGAGCTGCGGCACCCACTCCAACTTCTCTACCCCGTCGGTACTGTTGCCACCGGCACTGGAAACAGGTAACCTGGAAATTATCAATCAGGCGATGGTCAGGGAGGTGACCTACCGGGACGGCAAGGCAACCGGCGTTTCCTACGTCAACAAGAAAGACCGAAAGGAGTATAAGATACGCGCCAGAGTGGTGGTCCTGGCTGCCAGTGCCTGTGAGTCGGCCCGCCTGCTGCTGAATTCCAAATCGCCCGATTTCCCCGACGGACTTGCCAATTCCAGCGGGATGGTGGGCAAATACCTGATGGATACCACAGGGACCTCGGTAGCCGGCCTTATTCCCGACCTGATGGACATGCCCGCACATAATGAGGACGGCGTAGGGGGCATGCACCTCTACATTCCCTGGTGGGAGGACAACAGCAAACTGGATTTTGCCCGGGGATATCATGTGGAGATGTGGGGCGGACGCGGTATGCCCAGCTACGGGTTTATGGGGGGGATTCAGAACTATAACAACATGTTCCGGGAGGGGCCCAAGCGAAGCGGGGGCTATGGAAAAGAGCTCAAGGAGGATTACCGCAAATATTACGGCTCCATAATAGGCCTATCCGGTAGAGGGGAAAGCATAGGGTATGAAGACAATTACTGCGAAATAGATCCCGACATGGTGGATGAATGGGGCATTCCCGTGCTGCGCTTCAACTACCGATGGAGCGACCAGGAGTATAGCCAGGTTAAACACATGCAGCAGACCTTTCGGTCGATCATTGATGAGATGGGGGGCAAGGCCCTGTGGGATATGCCAGGAAGGGAAGATGGTTACGGAATATCAACACCCGGCCAAATCATTCACGAGGTGGGCACCACGCGCATGGGCGACGATCCGGAGACTTCGGTTTTGAATAAATACTGCCAGGCCCATGATGTGGATAACCTGTTTGTGCTGGATGGGGGATCTTTTGTATCACAGCCTCATAAAAATACGACATGGACCATCCTGGCACTATCCATGCGTGGATCGGAATATATTACGGACCAGATGAATAAAGGAAACTTGTAAAATAGTACTGAATGAAGATGAGTGAGTATTCAGATCTCAGACACGTTTTAATGCGAACACCTACTACACAAGAATTGCTAGGTGCATGATGCTACCATTGATTATAATACTTTTGTATCACTACTTGCCACTTGCTACTTATCATTTACTACTAAACCATGGATAGAAGAGAAGCCCTGAAAACCTTATCCCTGGGGACCCTGGCAGCCAGTTTTATGCTTACCGGTTGCGAGACGCCCCCTTACCGGGATGCCGCCGACAAGTTCTGGAAGCATGTAACGGAAGAGGACCTGGAAAAATGGGAGAGACAGTTTTTTACGGATCATGAATTCGAGACGGTCAGGCAGTTGGCAAATATAATCATACCGGCCGATGAGCGGTCGGGCAACGCCGAAGAGGCGGGCGTACCCGAATTCATAGATTTTATGATGCTTGACAGGCCGTCTATGCAGACGCCCATACGTGGCGGACTTAAATGGTTGGATAATAAATGTTTACAACGATTTAATAAAAATTTTATAGACGCTTCTGAAGAGGAGAAAACGTCGATGCTGGATGATATTGCCTATCCTGAAACGGCACCTGCGGAGATGCAGGCGGGAGTCTCGTTCTTTAATCGTTTCAGGGATCTGGTCGCATCGGGTTTCTGGTCCAGCAAAATAGGTATTGAGGATATAGGATATATCGGGAATCGTCCCACCGTTTGGAAGGGATGTTCCCATGAGGCCCTGGAACACTTGGGCCTGTCAGACCATACATCCTGACGAAATAACATTTCACTACAGATGCAACTTTTAAGATTAACATTATACTATGAAACTTATCAAGGCTTTACTTTTACCCGTACTAATCGTTTTAACGGGCAACAGTATGTGTGACGCACAAAACACACTAACCGAAAAGGAGAAAGAGGAGGGGTGGACGCTTTTGTTTGACGGCAAATCGACCGACGGATGGCGAAGCTATAACGGCGACTCTTTTCCGGAGAAAGGATGGGAGATCAAGGATGGCACCATCACCCATTTAGCAGATAAAGGAGGAGGGGATATCATAACTACGGAGCAATACGGTGATTTCATCCTTAAACTGGAATGGAAGGTTCAGAAAGCCGGTAACAGCGGAATTTTCTACCGGGGTATTGAACAGCCCTCACAACCTATTCACTGGTCGGCACCGGAGATGCAGGTGTTAGACAATGAACATCACCCGGATGCGAAGGCGGGGACCGATGGCAATCACCAGGCGGGGTCCCTCTATGATCTTATTCCTGCAAAGCCCCAGAATGCCAAACCTTACGGGCAGTGGAACAGTGTCAAGATCGTTGCGAAGGGTGCCCACATAGAACATTGGCAGAATGGCGAAAAAATAGTGGAGTACACCTTTTGGTCGCCCGAATGGTATGAAATGATCCGTAACAGCAAATTCAAGTGCCATCCGGAATTCGGTGATGCCCATAAAGGCCATATCGGACTGCAGGATCATGGTGATACCGTGCATTTTCGCAATATCAAGATACGCGAACTGCATTGATCACAGTCACAGATCTTCGCAGATTAAAACTGTTTCGCGGCAGCGAAAGAGAGGGTGGTACTAATTAAGAGGATGGTACTATTTAAAAGTACGACTGCAAATACCGTCATGTCTGTGTAAATCTGTGGCCCTAATCCGGGTCGCACTGTTTGTAAGCCTCGATTACGGCTTCTTCTCCCTCGGGACCGGACCGGGAGTTGCCGTGCTCCATACCGATAATTCCCTTGTATCCTTTGCGGTGCAGGTGGGCAAACAGCTTAAGGTAGTTTATTTCGCCGGTGGTGGGTTCATGGCGGCCGGGGTGATCGCCCACCTGAATGTAAGCGATCTCCTCCCATGCATAATCGATATTGGGAATGAGGTTGCCTTCGGTGATCTGCTGATGGTAAACGTCATATAGTATTTTGCAGGAGGGACTGTCAACCGCCCTGCAGATTTCATAGGCCTGGGAGGTTTTGGTAAGGAACTGTCCCGGATGGTCACGCAGGGTATTCAACGGCTCAAGGACCATCACCATATTGTGCGGTTCAAGAATATCAGCTGCCTTTCTCAGGGTTTCCACCAGGTTCGCCGTTTGGTAGGCTTTTTCGAGCCGGGGATGCTCCCTGCCCGGCACGACCGTCATCCAGCGTGCGTTTACCCTCTTTGCAACCTCCACGGAAGCCCTTATTTCTTCCAGAAATTGTTTTTGCGGCCTCTTGTCGCCGGAGGTCAGGTTGGGCTCCCGCCAGCCGATGGTGTGTGCTACAAATACACCCATCCGCATCCCGAGATGTTCCATTTCCCGGGCGATGGTTTCTTGTTCATCCAGGGGACGATTTCTCATTTCATTATCCTCAAGGGCGCGGAAGCCCATCTCTGCCATAAAACGGAGCTGATCCGTTAAACCGGCTCCGCCAAGGGCCTCAAACATACCGAAATGAGGGGCATAATTCAGCGTAAAGGAGGGAGCATCGGGAAGGAACGAAAAAGCATTGGGACGGGAAAAACCGGCAAGCGTCCCCGTTCCGAAGGCCAGTGCGGTGTTCAGAAATGATTTTCGGTCCATCTTTTTTGTTTGGATTACATAATATCAGGAACCGGCCCCCGACCAGGCGGAACCAATCTCGGAATAGGGCATGCAGGCTTCATAGTAACCGGGAACTATATTTGCCTGTAGTTCCTGGGAAGCACCGATTTCGGAGGTATAGTAACCCACAATGGTTAGCTCCTTGGCCATATCAAAAAATGGTTTCAAATCGGTGTTGGAGACGGGATCGGGGGCCTCTTTCGTCTCTTTTTCCAGCTGCTTCAGTATTTCAACCTGTGAATCCCTATCCAGATCGTTAAAAGTTTTGCTATAATTTTGCCGGCTAATATTGTCAGTATGCTCCAGTCCGTTAATAAAATGCTCCCGTTCTTTTTCGGTGTGCCAGTCGGTAAGCATTTTGTCTATAAAGAGATTGACCCTGGCCGCTTTGGCTCCCGGAGTATCGGTTTCGGGAATAATACGTTCTGATATGGCCGTTACCATCTTGTTTTGAGCGGCACTGAGGGTTTCAAGTCCTCCGCCCGCAGTTTCGGTGGTACATCCGCCCATCAGGCCCGCCACGGTTGAAAGGGAAAGGGTCCCGCCGGTCAATATTGCCAGTTGTTTTATCGCTTCTCTTCTATCCATAGTTTAGTAGTAAGTAGTGAGTATCAAGTAGTAAGTAGTGAGTATCAAACAATAAGCTGTGCGTAATAAGGAGAATGTAGTAAGTATTTACCTGCAGTATTAGGTTTAAGGCCTACGACTGGTTAAAGATTTCCTTTTTTCATTTCCCCGACTGCATAGTCGACGGCCCTCGCTGTCAGCGCCATGTAGGTTAAAGATGGATTCTGACAGGCAGCCGAGGTCATACAGGAACCGTCGGTAACAAACAGATTCGGCACGTCATGAGCCTGGTTGTGGGCGTTCAGCACGGACTCCTTGGGATCCCGTCCCATACGGGCGGTACCCATCTCGTGGATGCCTTCTCCCAACAGGTATTCGCCGAAATAGGGACTTACATCCTTGCACCCGGCGGCCTCGAGCATTTCTGCCGCAGTTTCTGCCATATCCTTTCGCATATTCTCCTCATTTTCATGGATGGTACCGTTGACAACCAGCTGGGGAATGCCCCACTGGTCTGTTTCCTCCTCACTGAGTTTGGCATGATTGTCATAATAAGGTAGAATTTCCCCGAAAGCGGTCATACCGATACGCCAGCTGCCCGGATCGTGCAGTTTCTCCTTCAGATCTTTTCCAAATCCTTCCATGCCTATTCCACGTCCCCAGCCGCTTCTTCCGGCTCCTCCCTGGAAGCCGTAGCCGCGTGTAAAGCTGTCCATGCGGGTGTTCTCACTGATATTTCTAAACCGCGGGATGTAAAAGCCGTTGGGTCGGTTTCCATAACTGTATTTGTCTTCAAAACCCTCCCATCTGCCACCGGCACCTATGCGAAAATGGTGGTCCATCAGATAGTGGCCCAGTACCCCGCTGGAATTGGCAAGTCCGTCGGGAAATGAATCGGAAGTGGAGTTCAGCAGTATCTGGGTACTGCCCAGGGTGGAGGCGCAGAGGAATATCACTTTGGCTTTGAATTCCATCTCCTTTTTTGTGAGACGGTCTATTACTCTCACTCCGGTAGCCCGGTTGGTTTCCCTGTCATAGATAATGCTGTGAACAATGCTGTTGGGGCGAAGGGTCATGTTGCCCGTCTTTCGTGCTGCGGGGAGGGTACTGCTCTGGCTTGAGAAGTAAGCACCCACAGAACAACCCCTGGAGCAGGGCCCGCAGTAGTGGCAGGCTCCGCGGCCCTTGTGAGGCTTGGTCAGCACGGCCGACCGTCCGATAGTCATGGTCCGTTCCGGGAAGTTATTTTCAATACCGTCTTTAACCTCCTTCTCTACACAGTTCAACGCCATCGGAGGGAGGAATTGCCCGTCGGGCAATTGGGGAAGTCCCTCTTCCTGTCCGCTCACCCCGATAAATTCTTCTACGTAATCATACCAAGGTTCGATGTCCTTATATCGTATGGGCCAGTCGATGGCAATACCGTCTTTGGCGTTGGCTTCAAAATCCATTTCACTCAACCGGTAACTCTGCCTGCCCCAGGTAAGTGATTTGCCTCCTACCTGGTAGCCGCGAACCCAAAGGAAGGGGTTTTCCTCGTCGGTTATATAGGGGTTTTCCTTTTCGTTGGCGAAGAAATGATAATTGAACTCATTAATAATATCCGCCCGCTTCTGCATGGGGTACTCCTCATTAAACAGCTTCCTGGGTCCCCGTCCCCGGAATTCCGCTTCCCAAACGGGCTGGTGCTCGGTTTTGTAATCCTCTCCGTGAACTACGTCACGACCTCTTTCGAGAACCAGGGTTTTCAATCCCTTTTCCGTGAGCTCTTTAGCTGCCCAACCGCCCGTGATTCCGGATCCGATGACGATAGCATCATATTCTTTTTGCTGTTCCTTTACCTGAAAATCTGTAGTAGCCATGTTAACATGAGGTCATTCCGTTAATGATGATGAAGTATTATAGATGAGGGTGGGCACACTTGCAAATCTTTGCATACTCCATGATGTAAAAGTTTCTATATCCGATAATTTTGCAATTTAGATAAAGAACTTCCTTATTAAGAAAAACCTGAATCTATGAATACCATACAGTTATGGAATTTGATCGAACTTTACGTTACGGAATGGTGGGGGGAGGCCCCGGAGCTTTCATCGGCGACGTCCACCGCAAGGCGGCGGCTCTCGACGGAAACATTAAACTTGTGGCGGGTGCTTTCTCATCATCCGCGGAGAAATCGCGGGAAATGGGAAAGCGGCTGCAACTGAATCCCGACAGGGTGTATGAATCATTCGGCAAGATGGTGGAAAGGGAAGCTTCCCTGCCTTCCGGCGAGCGTATCGACTTCGTGTCGGTCGTGACCCCCAACCACCTGCATTTCCCGGTTTGCAAGGCATTTATAAAGGCAGGTATTCATGTTATTTGCGACAAACCCATGACCAACACGGTTGAGGAAGCCGAGGAGCTCTGCAGGCTGGTGGATGAACACGGTGTCATATTTGGCTTGACGCACAACTATACGGGCTATCCCATGGTCAAGGAGGCGCGGGAACAGATTATGGCAGGCAAGCTGGGAAAGATCAGGAAAGTGGTAGTGGAATATCCGCAGGGCTGGCTGTCGGAACCCATTGAACAGGAGGGGGCCAAGCAGGCCGAGTGGCGTACGGATCCCGATCGTGCGGGGGTGTCGTCGGCCGTAGGTGATATAGGATCTCATGCCGAAAACCTGGTGGAATATGTCACCGGGCTTCGCATGGAAAGCCTGTATGCCGACATCACTTCTTTTGTTGAAGGGAGGCAGCTGGAAGATGATGCCAATTTGCTTGTGCACTATGAAGGTGGAGTTCGCGGTATTCTATATGCCTCGCAAATATCGGTGGGTGAAGAGAATGCCCTGAAGATTCGTGTGTATGGGACCGATGCCTCTCTAGAGTGGAATCAGGAAAATCCTAACTACCTGTATCTCAGGTACCCCGACCGCCCGGAGGAGATCTACAAGCGAGGGAATCCCTATCTGTCCGAGCGTGCAAATTTTAATAATCGAATACCCCCGGGACACCCTGAAGGATTTATTGAGGCCTTTGCCAACATCTATAAAAATGTGGGGCTTACCATACTTGCAGATGAGAAGGGAGAAGAGCCGGGCAAGCTGGCCTCTGATTTTCCTACGGTAAGAGACGGGGCTATAGGGGTCCATTTTATTCATAAAACCATTGAGAGCGGCCAAAAAAGAGAGTGGGTGGATATGAAATATGATCCCCCCGGAACTGACCGGTGAGATAGTTTTGCAATTTTTTGGAATGTTTTGCATAATTTTTCACTATTGGAGAGTTATTTCTTTCCGCAAGTTCGGTTAAAAGAAAGGGATGGGACAGATAACGGGAACCTTAAACAAGGTATATTATGAATGCGTCGGATCTGATATCGGTGGAACTGGGACTGGTGGACTCCCTGACTATCGGAATGTACTTTTTATTGGTCTTTGGCATTGCCTGGTGGGCTTCCCGCAGGGAGAGATCCAAAAACGAATCCACCGATTACTTTCTTGCCGGCAGGGATGTGGGCTGGTTCGTGGTGGGAGCTTCTCTTTTTGCTTCCAATATCGGCTCGGAACACCTGATCGGCCTGGCCGGCAGCGGCTTTGCCGAGGGAGTTCCTGTAGCTCAATATGAAATTCTGGCCGGTATTGCCCTACTGCTTCTCGGCTGGGTATTTGTGCCTTTCTATCTGAAAAGCAATGTGTCTACCATGCCTGAGTTCCTGGAGAAACGGTATGACAGCAAGTCGAGAACCTATCTGTCGGTTATCTCCATTATAGGTTATGTGCTCACCAAAATTTCTGTCACCATCTATGCCGGAGGAATTGTTTTTGAGGCAATAGGGGTCGATTTCTGGATTGGGGCACTGGTATTGGTTATTGCTACGGGGGTGTATACGGTGTTCGGGGGACTCAAAGCAGTGGTGTACACAGATATGGTTCAGATGTTTGTTCTGCTCGGGGGAGCGGTAGCCATCACCTATTTCGGCCTTGAAAAGCTGGGCGGATGGGGTGAGATGACCCGAATTGTGGATCCCCAATTTTTCGATATCTGGCGTTCGGCAGACCATACGAACTATCCCTGGACGGGTATACTGTTCGGGGCGCCCATACTCGGTATCTGGTACTGGTGTACCGATCAGTTTATCGTACAGCGTGTGCTTTCGGCCAAGGATGAAGTCAATGCACGGAAGGGGACGATTTTTGCGGGCTACCTGAAGATGCTGCCCCTGTTTCTATTTGTACTGCCCGGCATCGTGGCATTCGCTCTGGTGCAGCAGGGTTCCCTGGAAATAAATGAACCCAATGATACCCTTCCCATGCTTGCCAAGGCGGTACTGCCTGTCGGATTGAGGGGGCTGGTGGTAGCCGGGCTGTTTGCGGCTTTGATGAGTTCCCTTTCCTCGGTTTTTAACTCCTGCTCCACTCTTATAACCCTTGACTTCTATAAGAAGTACAAGCCGGAGGCTACCGAACACCAGCTGGTTATAGTGGGGCAGATTTCCACGGTGATCCTGGTGGTTCTGGGCTTGCTGTGGATTCCCTTTATGGGGTATTTCTCCGACCAGCTTTTTCTCTATCTTCAAAGTGTACAGGCCTATATTGCCCCTCCCATAACGGCGGTGTTCCTTCTGGGGCTGTTCTACAAGCGGCTTAACGGCACGGGAGCTATTGTATCGCTGCTGTCCGGCTTTGTGCTTGGCTTTATACGTTTTGGGCTGGAATTTTACAAAAACTCGCTTTCAGGTATCTGGTACGATATTGCCACCATCAACTTCCTGCACTTTGCATTGCTACTCTTTGTAATCTGTACCGTTATACTGATTGTGACCAGCCTGTTAACTCCCGAACCCGACGAAGAGAAGATCAAGGATGTAGTATATCATAAGACCATTGAGGATACGACAGCCACCCGTTCTTCCTTGTGGCTGACGCTTGGACTTATTGTCATCATTGCATTTCTGTGGAGCTATTTCAGTTAATAGGTGGGGCTAAAAAAAGGCGATGAATGTTCATCGCCTTTATCAATTACGGTATATGAAGCTGCTATCAGCCGGAAGCAGCACTCAGCTTACCCAGCAGTCGTTTGGCATTTGCCAGTTCAGAACTGTTCGGGTATTCCTGAACAACTTTCCGGGCGTACTCCCGTGCTTCTTCCGTCAGCCCGGCATCCATAAAGGCCTGAGCAGCTTCAAGATAGTTATAGGGTGTGGTCGAGTCATTCACATCATGTTCGGCCGCCCTGACATATATTTCAGCCGCAGTCTCGTGGTTTCCGAGATCGGTATGAAGAACAGCAAGGAAGGAGAGAGGAGCGACCCCAAGGATGCCATCGGCCACTTCAAACTCCTGCATATAGTTGAGAGCTTCCCGTGTGTTACCGAGATTGTATTCACAGACGGCTGCATAGTACCGGGCCAGGTTTGCCGCATCCGTACCGGAGTAGTTATTAATAATCTGTTCAAAGCCGACAGTCAGGTCCTCTTCCGATCCGGTCAGCGCTTTTTCATACTCCGCATTCATATAATGCTGCTCTGCATATCCCATCAGCTGCTGGGCCTTTCGTTCCTGGGATTGGCTGTAATAATAATATGCTATTCCCAGGGCTATAGCTACGATGACGGCAATAGCGGCCCCGATGATGGCATTTTTATTTTCGAGATAAATTTTTTGAACCTTGGCATAGGATTGTAACAGTGGATCCTGCTTTAGTTCCTCTTCGGTAAGTTTCTTGGCCATGTCAATTCTTAAGCTTCGTTAAGTGGTTTTAAAGAGGTCAAAATTATGATTGTTTTGGCTGATCACAAAATCTAAAATGGATGTAGTTTTCCTTTCCCCAGCTCGTATATAACATCCGATCGTTTGGCAATATCTTTCTCGTGGGTAATCAGAAGGATGGTCACATCTTCGACCTTTCGCAGATCAAAAAGCAGGTTCAGTAGTATGGAGGTGTTATCCTCGTCCAGGTTCCCGGTGGGTTCGTCGGCCAGGATGAGTCTCGGCTTGTTCATCAGGGCACGGGCCATTGCCACACGCTGCTGCTCACCACCCGAGAGTTGTGTGGGACGGTGTTCGGCTCTTCCGGGAATACCGAATTGGCCCAATAGCTCCAGGGCCCTATCACGGGCTTGGTTGAAATCACGGTCTGCAATAAGGGCCGGCATCATAATGTTTTCAATAGCGGTAAACTCGGGTAACAGGTGATGAAACTGGAAGACAAATCCCAGCTCCCGGTTCCTGAAGTCGGCGAGCATTTCATCGTTCATGGCGTATACGTCATTGCCATTCCACTTTACCGTTCCGGTATCGGGGCGGTCCAGCCCCCCCAATACATGCAGCAGAGTGCTTTTTCCACTTCCACTGGCCCCAACTACAGAAACAATAGACCCTTTTCGAATATCAAGGGAGATATTGTCGAGCACTGTTAAGGATCCGCTACCGGCCTTCTGGGAATAGGTTTTTGTGATATCGGAGGCAGCCAGTATGATCTCTTTATCGTTCTTCATGAATTCAACTTGCTGTTGGTTAATTCGGGGTAGATAAAGGGCTCTATATGCATGCATTCATAGGATTCCATATCCACTTTGGCCAGGATACCGCAAATGTGATTATTGCCGTTGGCCAGTTTGTAACGATGAGGGGTGCCCAGCTTGAACCGTTTCATGGAGGTTTCCTTGTCCATACCGAGTACCGAGTCAAATGAGCCGGTCATACCCACGTCGCTGATATAGCCGGTACCCTGGGGCAGGATACGAGCGTCGCCGGTCGGGATATGGGTGTGGGTACCCACAAATACCGATACCTGTCCGTCAAGATGCCAGGCGAGTGCCATCTTTTCTGCTGTGGCCTCGGCATGAAAATCAACAAATACAAGTTCAGTCTCTTCCTTGATACGCTCGAGTGCCCAGTCGGCGGTAGAAAAGGGGTCGTCAATGGATGAATTCATAAAGGTGCGACCCTGCAGGTTCAGTACTCCTATTTTCCCATCCATATCGGGCAGCTCATAGATGCCGTATCCGTAACCCGGATTACCCTTGGGGTAGTTAAGGGGGCGGAGGATATTGCCGTCGGTCTTCATGTAGGAAAACACTTTCCATTTGGCAAAGGAGTGATTGCCACCCGTGATTACGTGCACTCCCAGCTCATAAAGTTTCTGGATGATCATACGGTTAATGCCCTTGCCTTTGTGGGAATTTTCACCATTGGCAATAACAAAATCAGCATCATATTTATCAATAAAACCGGGTAGGAAGGTATCGAGGAGGCTAAGCCCGGGCTCACCAACAATATCGCCGATGAAAAGAATATGTAACAGTTTTTTTGACATCTGTTCAGGAATTCCCGAAAAATTTTAAAACACAAAGGTAAGTAATTCTAAGGGCTATTCAGAATGGGAATTTGTAAGGCGAAGGGAAGGGGAGATCAGGAACCGATCTCATTAACCAAGTCTTCCAGTCGTTCGTTGACTCCCTCTAATATTTTGTCGTCCTGTTTGTTCAACTCCCGGTTTCGCCGGCGTTCTTCGAAGAGCTCTTCGGCAATGCTGAGGGCAGCCAGTACCATGACGGTGGTGTCGGGTTGTTTCTTGAGTTCTTTCTTGTATTGGCTGAATTTTTCATCCACATACTGGGCAATCCTTTTCATAGCGTCCACTTCAGAATCCTCAACTTTGAGCGGATACTGTTTACCCAGAATGGTAATTTTAATGGATTCCATTATTCATCCCCCAAATGATTGTCGATTTTAGAAATAAGACCCAGTACCTGGTGTTTTAAAGCCATGCGTTCTGTATCCGATATGGCCGAGTAGATGTCGGTTTGTCCCTCTTGGATTTTTTTGATCTTTTCCTTGAGTTGGCTGTTTTCTTTTTTTAGATCCCGAATCTCTCCCTTCAGGGAATCGGTTCGTTCCCTGATTTGATGTAACAACTCCTCAAACTGTTCGCTATGTGGATTGTTGTCAGGTAGCAAATCTTGACTGTTTAGGACCGTAATTTCGCGGAGTATTTTTCCTCCAGTACCTTAAGCATCTTTTTAATTATAGGTTCTACATCGTTGATAGTCAATGTTTTATTTTTATCAACGAAAGAAAGTCTGAAAGCAAGGCTTTTTTTATTCTCGCCAAGCGAATCATCTTCAAAAACGTCGAAAATATTTAATTTATACAGATTTCCCCCGGCATTATCTTCAATGGTTTCCAGCAGGTCGCCGGACGGAATATCACTTTCGACCACCACGGCAAAGTCAAATTCGAAGGAGGGATATTTGGGAACCGGGGTATAAACTGATGCCTTTTGCTCCTTAATTTGTCGGAAAAGCTGTTCAAGAGACAGTTCGGCTACAAAGGCCGGTTGCTCAATTTCATATTGCTTACGCAGTTGTTCATCAATCTCATAAAGCTCTCCTATTTTGATCCCGCCCAATCGGTATTCAAGCCTGTTTTTGTCGGTTGCTTCCGTCTTCAGGCTGGTATCAGACACAAACTGTTGCAGGAAGCTGTGCAGCAGGCTTTTTAGATCGAAAAGATCGTACTGGGCCGGTTCGGTTTTCCAGTGCTCAATGGTCTTATATCCGGCTACACCCAGCAACAGATGGGTTTCTTCTTTGATGCCATTGTGATAGGTACCGTTTTCGGACTTTTCAAAGACATGGCCTATTTCAAAAAAGCGAACTCCCTGTGCTTTTCGGTTAAAATTATAGGCGGCCGACTTTAGAAAGCCGTAGGCCAGGGAGGGGCGCAGGGTGGTCATGTCGGCGGAGATGGGATTGAGGGTATGTATCATCCGGTCCAGACTGCCGTATAGCCTGGCATCTTCATCGGGCATAAGTGAGTTCGAATAGATTTCCTTGAATCGAAGTCCCCTGGCTGTTTCCCTCACTTTAGCTTTGAACCGCTCCCAATCGTTGATGGGCTCCGGAGAGGTGAATTCGGCATGTTTCGGACGTTCAATGTTGTTGTAGTCGTATAACCTGCCTACCTCTTCAATAAGGTCCACTTCCCGCTCGAGATCCGGGCGGAAGGAGGGAATAAGATAGGTAACGGTATCATGCTTACGGTTGATTTCTTCCAGCCCGAGCCCATCCAATAGTTGAATAATGTCGTCCAATTCCAACTCGGTACCCAGCAGTCTGTTGACGTATGATTGGCGAAGGGTGAGTTCCTCTTGTTCGGCTTTTACCGGGTGAATGTCACTGCAATTTCCGGATGCAGCACCCCCGGTCAGCTCGGCAATCAGGCTGGCAGCCCTTTCGGCTGCTATACGCTGCAGGTTGGGGTCCACCCCCCGTTCAAAACGATAGGAAGCATCGGTCTGAAGGGTCTGCTCCTTGGCTGTTTGGCGAATGGTGCCAGGTTCAAACCATGCGCTCTCGAGGATAATATCTGTTGTTTTCCCGCTTACTTCTGAATCGACGCCGCCCATTACACCGGCAATGGCTATCGGCTCATTTGCGTCGCATATAAAAAGTGTGCCGGGAGAGCATTTTCTTTTGTTGTGGTCAAGAGTTTCAAAAGTAACCTCGCGATCGTAATCACGGACAACAATTTTGTTGCCTCCTATCGTTTTTATGTCGAATGCATGCAGAGGTTGTCCCAGTTCAAACATTACATAGTTGGTGGCGTCGACCACATTGTTAACCGGACGTACACCGAGGGCTTTCAGCCGACTTTGAAGCCAGTCGGGTGAGTCGCCTACCGTCACATCCCGTATGACTTTACCCACGTAACGGTGGCATTTATCAGGACTTTCAATGGTGATTTCAACATCCTCAAGGGGAGAGGAAGCCTCGTATTCGGTGTCAAACGGTTTTTTAAGCTCCAGGTTCAATGCGGCTGCCAGATCACGGGCTACACCCAGGTGACAGGTGGCGTCGGGGCGGTTTGGGGTAATCTCGATATCTATAATGGTGTCGGTATACAGGTCGAAGATCTCCGAAACGGGTAATCCCACCTTGAGGTCTTCATCCAGTACCATGATACCGGAATGGTCGTCGCCCAATCCAAGTTCATCTTCCGCGCAGATCATCCCCCTGGACTCCTCGCCCCGAATTTTGGCTTTGCGAATAGTCAGGGGACTTCCATCATCAAGAGTTACGGGCAGGGTAGTACCTACAGTGGCTACCGGGACTTTCTGTCCCTTGGCTACGTTATCGGCTCCGCAAACGATTTGAAGCTGTTCTTCTCCCAGGTTCACCAGGCATAGTCTCAGGCGATCGGCATTGGGATGTTCACGCACGTCGAGCACTTCGCCAACAATCACACCCTCAAGATTGGATCCATATTCTTCAATTTCTTCAACCTCCAGGCCGATAAGCGTGAGTTTTTCGGCCGTATCTTCCGGAGAAAGATCCAGGTCTATAAATTCCTTGAGCCAGTTGTAAGATATCTTCATGTAGGGAGTTAAGTAATTTCCAGTCGTTTTCTATGTCAGGTTAATGCACCCGGTCAATTGCGGTTCCTATTTAAATTGTTCCAAAAAGCGCAGGTCATTATTGTAAAATATGCGTATATCGTCAATACCGTGCCGAAGCATGGCGATCCGCTCGACCCCCATACCCCATGCGAAACCGGTATATTTTTCGGGATCGATATCAACCGAGCGGAATACGTTGGGGTCTACCATACCGGAACCCAGAATTTCCAGCCATTTGCCTCCATCGGGAGTCTCCCACCAGATATCCATTTCCAGGCTGGGTTCCGTAAATGGAAAAAAGCCGGGGCGCAACCGGTATGTTACATCATTTCCAAACATCAGTTTGGCAAAGCTGATAAGCGTTTCTTTAAGTTCGGCCACACTTACATTGGTATCGACATAAAGAGCTTCCACCTGGTGGAATAGAAAATAGGACTTGGGGGTGACAGCTTCATTACGGTAAACCCGGCCGGGCATGATCGCTCGAATGGGTGGTTTCTCCTCCTTCATCAGCCGAATTTGAACAGGAGAGGTATGCGTGCGAAGCACGAGGTTGTCCTTGTCGACGTCGTCATATTTTTCCACAAAGAAGGTATCCTGTTCGTCCCTGGCCGGATGGTTTGGCGGGAAGTTAAGGGCCGTAAAATTGTGAAAATCATCCTCGATCTCCGGTCCGTCGGCAATGGTAAAACCCAGTCGGTAAAAAATATTTTTCATCTCCTCCAGGGTCTGGGTCAACGGGTGATAGGAACCGGCAGGGTGAGGGGGCGGCGGCAGGGTGATGTCCTGTGATGCACTTCTGGTGGAAGCTTCCTTGCGGGATAGCTTTTCCCTGGCCGACTCGAAAGTTTCACGGGCCAGATTTTTGACCTCATTCATAGCCTTGCCTACTTTGGCCTTCTCCTTATCGGGAACCTCGCTCATTTTACCGAACATCTCCTGCACTTTCCCCTTGCGGGAAAGAAATTCCAGGCGAAACGATTCCAGCTCTTCTTCGCTGCCAATGGAATACTGTTCAATTTTCTTTTTAAGTGATTCTATCTTTTCGAGCATGAGCAGATTCTGAGTTGGTGATAAACAATACGAAAGTACCGGCTGTTAGAGGCTGTCACGCATTGTATAGTTGAGTTGAAACTATCTAAATAAGAGATGTCATTCAATAAAAAAACCGACCCCAAAATGAATCAGGATCGGTTTCTTTCAAACGGTGGGAGACTCACTTCGCAGTTTCGTTTACGATAGCTGTAAACGTCTCCGGATCATTGACGGCAAGATCGGCAAGGACCTTGCGGTTGATCTGTACATCTTGCTTCGAAAGGGCTCCCATCAGCCGGGAATAGGTAGTACCGTTTTGACGGGCAGCAGCATTAATAGGTGTAATCCAGAGATTGCGAAACTCCCGTTT
>CAYREV010000013.1:0-56706 GCA_964423345.1 uncultured Balneolaceae bacterium
AGGCCACCTGGGGCTCGCAGTAGGTACAGCCGGGAATATTATTGTAATTCATGGGCAACGGCTCCTCGCCGGCCAGCTTCTCTACACAGATAATACCCTCGTGGGAGGCCTTGTGGGCCAGCCAGGGTCCCCCGGCAACATCGCCGATAGCGAAGATGTTATCCACCGATGTCTGCAGGTTGTCACGGTTGATCTTGATCGCACCATTCTCATGTTCAACGCCAATATCGTCCAGCCCGATACCCTCCACGTTTCCGGTCACGCCTACGGCGGAAAGGACCACGTCGGCTTCGACGGTCTCGGCCTTGTCGCCTTTCTTGACCGTCACTTTCACGCCGCCGCCTTTCTTCTTCTCCACCTTCTCAACGGTACTGTTGGTACGCACATCCATCCCCTTCTTCTTGTATATCTTTCCGAGCTCTTTGCCCACCTCCTTGTCTTCTACAGGCACCAGGGTGTCCTGCAACTCCACAATGGTCACCTCGGTGCCGATGGAGTGGTAGAAATAGGCGAATTCGACCCCGATGGCACCCGCTCCGATGATTACCATCTTTTCGGGCTGCTTCTCCAGCTGCATGGCCTTCTCGGAATCGATCACCATCTCGCCGTCAATGGGTATGTTCGGCAGCTCCCGGGGACGGGCACCGGTGGCGATAATAAAATATTTCGACTTGACCTGTTCCTGGGTCTTGTCCTTATCGTCGACCACCTTGATCTGGTCTTTCGATTCAAAGACCCCTTTCCCTTCAAAGACCTCAACCTTGTTGGCCTTCATCAGGAACTGTACGCCCTTGCTCATCTTGTCGGCTACATTCCGGCTGCGCTTGACCATGCCCTCGAAATCGGGGGAGTAGTCTTTCACCTTCACCCCGTAGTCGCCGGCGTTTTCAATACTTTCATACACCTCGGCCGATCGCAAGAGGGCTTTGGTCGGTATACAGCCGATGTTGAGGCAAACCCCTCCCAAATGGCGCTTCTCTACAATAGCTGTGTTAAAACCTAGCTGGGAAGCTCTTATAGCCGCTACATATCCGCCCGGGCCGGATCCAATTACACATACATCAAATTCTTTCGCCATAATCTCTAAATAATTTGTTGGGTTATTGAATAATCGATTTTAAACGCCCCGCAGGGCTGCCTGTGATCTTATGCCAAGCTCCATACAATGATTTCTATCGGCATTCCTTCACTTCATTATTCGGTATTTTTAAAGCGCTCTAATTTAAGCATTATCACGGCAAGGTGAAAAGGCAGCTTCTACTATAATTCCGCTGCCTTTCGGAGCTGTCCACCGTGCCTCGGAATCACAATAAACAAGCAACCGTCGTGAAAGGTTCTACCATATTAAGATCATTCAAAAATATTAAATAAGCGCCTGCCCGTCTGAATTATAGCGGCCGCAATCTCCTTATAAAGGATACCACAGGATCTGCATGGTGAACACCCATGCATTCGGCAATCGAAGAAATCTGTATGCAAGCATTCTACGTATGGAGAATGCAGGGAACCAATTGGAACTGAACGCATAGGAATAGTACCGCAGGATAAATAAGGCAGATATCCATTTATGTTGTTTAAGAGAAACATAATCATATTGCTCGCGGCTTCTGTTACGGTGGCATTGCTGCAGTCCTGTAGCGAACCCACGCAGGTGGAGCAAAACCCCGAACCTGAATTTTCGCATGTGGCCAATCCGGGCAGCTCGGCCAACGACTTCCTGGCCGACTCCAATTTCACCGAGCTGGTTGTAGAGGTGGATTATATGCCGGGATACGCCCCCAATGCAGAGGCACTGGACAGCCTGGAGGCTTTTTTCCAGCAGAGGCTCCACAAGCAGTCCGTCACCATCAAAAGCCCGGAACAGGTGCCCTCGGGCGGACAGGATACCTACAGTGCCAATGAGATCCGCAACATGGAGAATGAGTACCGCTCCACCTTTACCGAAGGCGACCGCCTGGCCGCCTACATGATTATCGTCGACGGCAACTATTCCGAACGGCAGCTGCTGGGTATAGCCTACTACAATACGTCCAACGCATTTTTCGGTCCCGCCTACGAGGAGGCCAGCGGCGGTATCGGTCCCCCCACCCGCTACCAGATAGAGGCTATCTCCTTTCGGCATGAGTTCGGGCATCTTTTCGGACTGGTCGACATACCCGGATCGGGAACGGAAATGCAGACGCCCCACCGGGACGAAGAGCACGGAAACCACTGCGACAATGATCAGTGCCTGATGTACTACGCCTCCCAGCGAACCGACCTGGTGGCCAATAATATTTCAGGCGAAGAGATCACCCCTTTGGACGCCAACTGCAAGGCCGACCTTCAGGCCAACGGTGGAAAATAAATTAACCGTTAACCAACATTTTAATACCTCTGACATGAACACTTTTCGACGAACGCTCCTCCCGCTGCTGGTTCTTCTGTTTTCCGCAATGCTGTATAGCTGTGTGGACACCAGCACGGGGCCCGACAACGAATTCACTCCCGAATTTAACCACAAGGTGGCCCCCGGCGACTCGGCCAAGTCTTTTTTGGAGGGCGACCAGTACTCCGCCCTGGAGCTTGAAATCGACTACATGCCCGGACATAAACCCACGCAGGCAGGGCTGGACAGCCTGAAAACATTTCTGCAGCAGCACCTGAACAAGCAGACCATCACCTTTCGAACGCCCACGGAGGTCCCCTCCGGCGGACAGTCCGCCTACACCGCCAGCGATATCCGGTCTCTGGAAGATCAGCACCGGGACCATTTCTCCGAACGAACTTCGACGCTGCAGGCCTATTTCCTGATCGTCGATGGGGAGTTTGAGCAGTCAAACGTGCTGGGCATAGCTTACTGGAACACTTCGATGGCCTTTTTCGGGCAGACTATCGAGGAGGTCAGCTCGGGCATCGGGGCACCTCCGGAAGAGAAGATTGAGGGGACTGTTTTCCGGCATGAGTTCGGCCACAATATGGGCCTGGTCGGCAACGGAACCCCCACGGTGAGCGATCACAAGACCGATGGTTCGGCCCACTGTACGGAAGACGGCTGCCTGATGGAACCCGCGGTCGAAACCGCCAACTTCTTTGCCAACACTTTTGATGGAAACATCCCCGACCTGCTGCAGTTCTGCAACGAAGACCTGGATGCCAACGGGGCAAAATAATGTTTAGGTTTGCAGAAGGAGTCCCGGACCTCTAATCCCCGGGACTCATAACTCTATAGTTTCGGTCAGCCTTCCGTTGCGATAATATTCCGACATCACCTTCTGCCCCTTTTCGTTCCAGCGTGCCCGTTCGCCGTGCAGCCGGCTGAAGCGATAGCTTTCCCGTCCCTTCAGTGAACCGTCCCGGTACCAGATCTTGGTCACCCCGTGAAGCTCATTGTTCTCGTTGTAGTGGACCAATGCCTTCAGCTGCCCGTTTTTGAACCACTCTTTGGTGATGCCCCCGTATGATTCAAAACTTTTGCGGCCTGTTTTATACCACTCTACATGCCCTATAATTTTGCCCTTGCCCCCATCGCCCACGATGATCCTGGATTTTTTATGTCCCGAGCGATAGTAATAGATTACCACTTCGGGATAGCCGTCATTGTATATGGCCTCTTTAGACAGTTCACCGGAATCGTAATGAAAACTTCGCAACCCTTCGAAGGGCGTGTCGGTACCGGGCTTCATATACCGGTAATGCAGCAAGACCGTGTCGTGGCCAATATTTTGCCCATCCCTACAGCCGGTACCTGCAAGCAACAGGATCCAGCCAAAAACGATATAAGTTCTCATACGCTTCCCCCGAAAAGTTTTTGCTTAGAGGAATTAAGCAACAATAGATTGGATAAACAAGGCTTAAGTGCCGGGAGAGATGGAATCGAGACAAGAAGGCATCAACCCTGCTTGAACTTATACAGCTTATCGGCTCCCACCTTGTCCTCCCCCTGGCTGAGGGCGTAGGCGCTGTCGAACAGTACGATGGGGTTGCCCTCCATGTCATTGGTTACATGGGTCGAGTAGCTGTTCTCAAGCTTCTCAATGATATCCTCCCTCTCGTTGGGAAGCCAACGCGCCGAGTGGTAGGATACATCCGACATGTTCAGCTCGCAGTTGTACTCCGTTTTCATCCGGTGTTTCACCACATCGAACTGCAGGGCACCTACGGTACCCAGCAAGAGCTCGTTGCCTACGCCGTGGGGAACCTCAAATACATGCACCACTCCCTCCTCGGCCAGTTGCTTGAGCCCTTCGCGCAGCTGTTTCCGCTTGAAGGGGTCCTTGGTCGATGCTTTCCTGAAATGTTCGGGGGTAAAGAGGGGAATCACATTGAAACGAACCGGGCTGCCGCTGTATATGGTGGTCCCTATGCGAAAGGAGCCCGGGTTGAACAGCGATACGATATCACCGGGATAGGCTTCCTCCAGGATATGGCGCTCGTCGCCCATCAGGGTATGCGGGGTCGACATCTTTATTTTTCGATCTGTTTCATCGCCGGCCTGCTGTACCTGCAGTCCACGCCGGAACTTGCCGGAGGTGATGCGGACAAAAGCGGCGCAGTCTCTATGGTCGGGATTCATGTTGGCCTGCAGCTTGAACACAAAGCCGGAGAAATCTTCGGTCAGCCCCCATTCGGAGCCCTGCTCGTCATCATAGGGCTGCGGGGGATTGGCCAGCTCGGAAAAATACTCCAGGAACACGTCCAGCCCGAAGTTGTTCAGGGCCGAGCCGAAGAACATGGGCGTGCACTTCCCGTTTTGGTAGTCATCCATATCCATGGAGTCAAAGAGGTCTTCGGTAAGCATAATCTCTTCCCGGAACCGCTCTTTCTCCGCCTGCGACATGGTGGCTTTCTCCAGCCCCTCTTCCAGATCATAGGCCTTCTTACCCGCCTTCTTGGTCCCGTGCTCCTCCTTTTGCAGCAGGTAAAGCTTCTTGCTGATCAGGTCGTAGATACCCTGGAAATCCTTTCCGTATCCCAGTGGCCAGGAGGCAGGTACCGGCTCGATACCGAGCTGGTTCTCTACGTTGCTCATGATCTCCAGCGGTTCCATACCCGGACGGTCGCACTTGTTGACAAAGGTAATGATCGGAATCTCCCGCATCTTACATACTTCAAAAAGCTTTTCGGTCTGCTCCTCGACTCCCTTGGCCACGTCGATCACCATCAGGGCGGTATCGGCGGCAACAAGGGTTCGCAGGGTATCTTCAGAAAAATCCTTGTGGCCGGGGGTGTCCAGAAGGTTGTACTTGATATCGTCTTTTTCAAAACGGAGCACCGACGAGGTTACCGAAATACCCCGCTCCTTTTCGATAGCCATCCAGTCGGATGCAGCATAACGGGAAGCTTTGCGTTGTCGAATGGATCCCGCCTCGTGGATAGCGCCTCCATACAGCAACAGCTTTTCGGTAAGGGTGGTCTTACCGGCATCGGGGTGAGAAATGATGGCAAAGGTTCTTCGCCGCCGGGCCTCTTTCTCAATTTCCTGTTTAAGGTTTGTAGCTGTATCGGGCATAAACGGTCCTATTCTTACTCAAATGGTTAAAAACGTTCGCCGGTAAAACGACCCTCAGGTTTACCCCTGTATGGGAACAGCGGCCGAACGGGCTCAATCAAAGGCCAGCAACCTGCGCTCCCGGGGCTTAAATGCCGTTCCAATCAACAAACGCTTCAAAAGACGCTTAAGATACGAATTTGACGGCGTTATGTCATCTTTGCGCTCTGCAAAAATACCGGGGAGTCGGCCGAAAGGATCCTAGAACAAATTAAGCTGCTCGTCCTGCCTTTCGACGGGCCAGGCCGGCATGGGCTGCATCTCAATGAGTTCCGAGAGAATCTGGTGAAACCTGCGGGCTATGGAAGGCTGCCCTTTGCGGTCGGGCGAATGGGTGAAGATGTAGGGATGCAACCCCTCCCTGATCCAGTCGGCAACAATAATTGCCCACTCTTTCAGGTAGGGTTCGTTGTTGAGGGCGTCGTTGGCCCCCACGAAACGCACGAACGGACGGGAGCCGGTGGTCTCAAAACGCACGGGCACCTTCGGCTTCTTCTTCTGGGCCTCGATAACGGAAGGCTCCTGTGAGTTCATAGAATGGAGCTTTCGGCTATCAAAGATTACGCGATCCACATTATAGCTCTTGAGCAGCCTGTTCAGCCTGTTTTCCACCTTGCCGTGATCAAAAAAACCGGGATGCCTCACCTCTACCGCATAGCTGTAGGCGTGGGGCAAAAAAGCCAGCAGCTCTTCGAGACGGCCGAACTCCTCCGGGGTAAAACGGGGGGGAAGCTGGATATGAAAAGGCCCCAGCCGCTCTGTGATGGGGTCGAAGGTCTCCAGAAACTCCAGGATCCTCTCTTCCACATTATGCAGGAGGTGATCGTGCGTGATAGTCCGGTGAAACTTGAAACAGAACTTGAAGCCGTCGGGGGTCTTCCCGGCCCATCGCCGAACCGTCTTATCATCCGGCACATTGTAAAAAGTGGTATTGCCCTCTACCGTATTGAATACGGACGCATACTGCGGCAGGTAATCATCCTGTTTGGCGTCGTCGGTAAAAAAGGCACCCACCCACTCTTTCAGGCTCCAGCCGGTACAACCGATATGATATTTTGTTATGGCCATATCATTTTCTTTCACTTCCACTATACGTAATAAACCTGATTTGTGAGTAATAGGCAACGCCATCCGGCCAGGGTTTGCACTCCTTGGAATGAATTCTATATTAGTTCACATTCACTGCCAACAATTACATGCCTATGCATTTTTCTTTTCCGGATTACCTGGTGATGGGTGCCTACCTGCTATTGCTCGTGGGTGTGGCTGTAGCCGCCCGGCGCAGGGGACAGGAATCGCTGGAGGATTTCTTTACGGGAGGGAAGAACCTGCCCTGGTGGCTGGTGGGTATTTCCATGGTGGCTACCACTTTTGCCGCAGATACCCCCTTGGCCGTCACCGGCATCGTGGCCAGTGAAGGGGTGGCGGGCAACTGGATCTGGTGGAATTTCATGTTCTCGGGGCTGTTCACGGTTTTCCTATATGCAAAACTCTGGAAGAGGGCCGATGTAATCACCGATGTGGAATTTATCGAGCTGCGCTACGGGGGGAAACCCGCCGGCATCCTCCGCGGCTTCCGGGCGCTCTACCTGGCGTTCCCCATCAACTGTATTATCCTGGGATGGGTCACCGTAGGCATGGCTAAAATTCTGACCGTGGTTACCGGGGCGGACCAATGGATGGTCATCGTGGCGCTGTACCTGCTCATAGGCATCTATATCGCCCTTTCAGGGCTTTGGGGGGTAGTCGTCACCGACTTTATACAGTTCATCATAGCCATGGGCGGCTCTATTCTCCTCGCCTGGCTTGCAGTCGACCATGTAGGGGGACTGGACCGCCTGCACGCCAGGCTGGTAACGGAATACGGGGCCGAGCCCTGGGTTTTGAGCTTCAACCCCTTTTCCAACCCTGAGATTCTGACCGCCACGGCCCTGGTCTGGGTGGGTATGATGTGGTGGGCATCCTGGTATCCCGGAGCCGAACCGGGCGGCGGGGGCTATATAGCCCAGCGTATGTTTTCGGCCAAAGATGAACAGAATGCCGTCGGGGGAACCCTGCTTTTCAACGTCGCCCACTACGCCCTTCGTCCCTGGCCCTGGATCCTGGTCGCGCTGGTATCGATGATCGTCTACCCGAACCTGGCTGACAAGGAAACCGGGTACCCGCTTCTGATGCTCGATCTCCTGCCCTCAGGCCTGCTGGGGCTGCTGGCCGTCGCTTTCCTTTCCGCTTTCGTCTCCACTGTATCCACCCACCTGAACTGGGGAGCCTCCTATGTAGTCAACGATTTCTACAAGCGCTTCTACAAGCCACCCCATCATTTTGAAACCGGCGAGAAAGCGGAAGAACATTACGTATGGATCTCCCGCCTTGCCACTCTTCTCATCATGGGCCTGGCCATCCTGGTATCCTATTTCTTCGATACCGTCAAGGGCGGATGGGAAGCCATCCTCTCCATCGGTGCGGGCACGGGGCTGGTATTTATGCTGCGCTGGTTCTGGTGGCGCATCAATGCGTGGAGCGAGATAGCCGCAATGGTTGCGGCGGCTGTCGGCAGCTTTTCCGCCCCGCTGTTCGGGTACGACGATTTTGCCTCCAAAATGATCTTTACCACGCTTTTTTCTACCGCCTGCTGGATTAGCGTCACCTACCTGACGGCACCCGAATCGGAGGAGACGCTGCGGAAGTTCTTCAACCGCGTTCAGCCCGGCGGGCCCGGATGGAAACAGTTCACCGGAGAAGGAAAAGCAGCCGAACCGATATGGCCCGCCCTCATCAAGGTTGCACTTGCCGCTCTCTCCATCATCGGCTTCCTCTATGGCATGGGGCAGGTATTCTTCGGTTCGCTGATTTGGGGCTCTCTCCTTATCGCAGCTGCCATACTCATCCTCTATTACATTGTTTCACAGCTTACGGGCAGCCGGTCGGAACCCGGCCGATAACGCCGCTTTCAATCTTCCGGGGGCATCGTCCGGAACACACGGTCCCACAGGGTGGTGGAAACCCCAAACGCTCTTTCCGGATACTTGTAGTGGTGCAGGGCATGATGCCTGTACTGGGTCTTGAGATAGGAGGGCACCTTTCTTTTATGTACGCTGTAATGGATGTAGGTGTAAATCAGGTAGCCCGTCATGAATCCCGGCATGAAAACATACACCAGCTCACCGAGAAAGGCCAGGAATCCCAAATACAGCATGGTTACGATTATAAGTCCGGGTATGGGCGGCATGATAAGCCGTTCTTTGTCCCTCGGGTACTCATGGTGAATGCCGTGCAGGGTATAGGCGAGGCGATCAGCCCACTCCGATTCCGGAAAGTATTCGTCGATATGGTTGATATACCGGTGGAAGAAATATTCGAAAAAGGTCCAAAAAAACAGGGCTCCCACGTAAATCATTGCACCGTCCCAGAAGGTTTCCACCACGCCCCGGCTGTACCCTACGTAAAGAAGGCCGGCCAGTATACACAGGTACACCGTAGCCGAAACCCGCGCCGGCGCCCTGGTCATATACTCAAGAAAGGGGTTCTTGAATATCTGCCCCCGTCCGCTATGTTTTATTTCCCTTTTACTCATAGCTGCTGCCCTTTAATTCCAGGATGTTTAATCAGCATATTTTCTTACGGCAGTCCGGGAAACTGCCTCTTAGTTACTGTTATTAAACAAATTATACAAATTATCCATTTAAAAACACGGCCTCTTTTACAGCTCCCTGATATTGCTGTGGACTCCACTCAAATCGTTTTTGGGGAATTCAAAGGTGAAGTCGGTACCGTTTTCATTGCTTATCTCGTAATCTGCATCGAGCTGCTTCAACAGGGTGAGAATGATAGACGAGCCCATCCCCTCAGAATCTTCAAAAGTGAAATCTTCGGGCAGGCCCTTGCCGTTATCGGCCACCCTGACCCTGACGCTGCCATTATACTGCTTGCCCGTAATGATGATTTTAATTTTTGAATCGTCTATAACGCCGTGTTTTATCGCATTATGTATCAACTCAGAAAGTATCATCCCGCAGGGAACCGCCTGATTCACATTCAACCTGATGGATTCCACATCGCAGTTCAGTTCGTGATTTTGGCCTTCCCCCGCGGTAACTTTCAGGGTGTATTCCGCAAGATCGTTGATAAGTTCCGCCAGGTCTATATTTATAAAGTCATTGGTTTCATACAGCAGCTCGTGGACCCTGGCTATGGAGCGTACCTTAACCAGCATGTCCTGTATCAGATCCATCTCCTCTTCCCTGGCATTCATCCGACGAAGCTGAAGCAGTCCGGAAATTACCTGCAGGTTGTTTTTCACCCGGTGGTGCACCTCCTGGAGCAAGACCTGAAGCTGCTCGGTTGTTTTTTGCAGCCTTCTTCTATCCCGCACCTCATAGAGTACCCTTCTGACCGCAAATGGCAGTCGATTCAGGTTGGACTTGAGTATCACCTCATTGGCTCCCTTCTCCAGTATTTCGGTTTCCTGCTGCTGGTCGATGGTTCCCGACAACAGGATAAAGGGGATCATCTTGTCATGCTCCTTTATCATCTCCAGCGCCTCCAGCCCGTTGAAGGTCGGGAGGTTGAAATCGGAGATGACCAGCTCGGGCGACTGCTGCTCGAGATAGGACTCCACCTGAGCTCTGGTTTCAACAATTTGATACTCAAAGTCATACCCTCTCTTGTCGAGCCGGTGCAACAGGAGCTCCGCATCGGTATGGGTATCCTCAATAATCAGAACATGTTTAATTTTATCCGGCATAACGAATCCTTCCGTTTAATTCGGAGGTTTGTTCAATACCAGCCAATAGTATCCCACCTCGCTGATCGCCTTGCTGAAATCGTTGAAATCCATGGGTTTCACCACATAGCTGTTGATTCCGCTGCCATAGGCTTCCAGCCGGTCTTTCTCTTCCTGGGAGGAAGTCATCATCACCACGGGAACCTCCTTCAGGTTGGGCGTAGACCGCATCTCCCTTACCACCTCTATACCGTCCATCCTGGGCATCTTTAAGTCCATAAAAATAACCTTGGGTTTACTCTCCACATTCCGGCCCTCGTACTCCCCCTCGCCTTTTAAATATTCAAGGGCCTCCACCCCGTCCTTCAACCACAGGATCTGGTTGGAAAGGTTGTTTTTCTTGAGCGTCCGCATGGTCAGCTCTGCGTCGCTGGCTTTGTCCTCGACTACCAGTATTTCAATTATATCGTTCATATTAGGCTTCTCCGTTGGTTTTGGGATCTGATTTAGGCAAACTGAAATAAAAAACGGCTCCCTCTCCCGGCTCGCTCTCCGCCCATACTTCGCCGCCGTGATGATTGATGACTCTTTTCACAATGGACAGGCCCACGCCTGTCCCCTCGTATTCCGAACTGCTGTGCAGGCGCTGGAAAACACCGAAAAGCTTGTCGGCATATTTCATGTCGAATCCCACACCGTTATCCCGTACGTAGTATACATAAGCGTCTTCCCGCTGCGTGCTGCCCACTTCAATATCAATCCGCTCATTGCCGCTGGAATACTTGATCGCATTGGTCAGCAGGTTGACTGCCGCCTGCTTTAACAGTGACAGGTCGCCAAATCCCTCCGGCAGATCCTGAATATCAACCTCTATCTTTTCTCTTAAATCCGGCACCGCCTCCGTCGCTATCATATAGGCATCGCTGAACAATTGATTCATATTCACTTTGTCTTTTTCAAAGCTGGCCCGCGTCAACCGGGAAAAAGCCAACATGTCATCAATCAGCGTTCCCATTTTACGGGTATTGTCGATGACTACCTCCAGAAGGCGCAGCCCCTCCTCATCCAGCTTGTCGGCATGGTCTTCCCTCAGTATCTGGCTGAATCCCGATATAGCCCTCAGCGGGGTGCGCAGGTCATGCGACACTGAATAGCTGAAAGCCTCCAGGTCTTTGTTGACTTCCTCCTTCTCCTGCTGGGCCTCCCTGAGCTTATCCTTGGCCTCCATGAGGCGGGTTATATCCCGTGCCGAAGCAAAAACATATTCTCCCTCCGGGCTCTTCTTTATATTCCACGATAGATGCCTGTAGGAACCATCCCGGCTTCGCGTGCGAACAACTAAATGAGCGGCCTTCTCTCCCTCTTTTATTTGATTCAGCTCCCGGCCGACATCTTCGCGGTCCCCGGAGTGGGCCAAATCACTAAACTTGCGGGAGCACAGTTCTTCTTCATCATAACCCAGCATATCCACCAGGGCACGGTTGGCCTCTCGTATACGCCCCTTACCATCGATAATGCACATGGGGTCAAGGTCAATATCAAAAATACGATCTCCTGCCTCCTCTCTCATGCTAATTATTTTAGTTCATCTTTGCCTCCGGCACAAGATCTTCTAAAACCTATCCAGCCTTCTACCTGCCACTCTCTTACCTGATGATGTTTTTAGCTAACAAAAACTTGCGGAAAACTATTCCATTTCACCTAAGTTTTTAAACCTACTTCCTACTTTATTTAAAAAACCGGTCAATACAAAATTAATCTTAATCCTCACGGGTCCCATAGATCCGCCAGTGCCCTTCAATAGTATGGGCACCCGGGATTGAACAATGGCCGGGAATTCCCCTACTTGCTTTTAGCGCCCAGCCAGCTTTTCCGGAATCGTTTCATGGCCGCTGTCAGCTCCCGGCCTGCCTCCTCGTAGGGGACCATCTCGAGGGTCGGGTCTTCGGCCAGGACCAGTTTTTTTTCCAAGACGGTACCCAGCGATTCATATTTGATCAACAGGGTATCTCCGGGCTCGTGAGCAGCCAGTATCCTGTTTAGCTCTCTTGCGTTATTCAGTGGGCGGCCGTCGAGAGACAATATCACATCTTCACGATCCACTCCCGCCCGGTAGAGGGGGCTCCCGATGATGGTATTTTCGGTAACCGTCGGGCGGTCCCGCCCAAAATCGATTTTGGCTCCCCTGTAACCGATTACGGCGCGATGCGGCTGTTCCCTGCGCAATAGAAATCCGGCATTCCCGAGAAGCCTCTCCAGATCGGGCATTTCCGAGCCGTATATATGACGCTTGAAGAACTGTTCGGCAAACTCCGTGCTATCGGTCACTTCGGCAAGCGTTTCCTCCAGGCCTTCAAGCTCGTAGGGCTTTTCAGGAATACCGTACTTTTCCCAAACCGCCCTCATATAGTCGTCCAGTGAAACACCCTCAAAGTCGGACCTTAAGGTAAGGTCTAGCCCCAGTCCCAGCACCGCTCCCCAGGAATAGTAGGAGATAAAGGTGTTGCTTTTGTTTTGGGCGTCAACCGAAGTGGCGGCATCTACAAAGGGAGCCTGCATGCTCATTTCCGCGGGGCTGTAGTAACGGCTTCCGGGAGCATGGAGCACATAGTTGAGCGTTCCGCCCCACCCCTGCCCGTATTGACTGTTGTCAATCAGGCCGGCCCTCCGGATGATGAGATCGTCATAATAGCTTGTAAATCCTTCGGCAAACCATAAAGCTTTCGACATATTGGCCTCCTGGAAGTCGAACGGCTCCAGGCTTGCCGGCCGGATGCGCTCCACATTCCACCCGTGAAAAAACTCATGGGATAGAGTATACAGGTTTCTAAGCGCATTCCCCTCCAGCGGCCTTCGGCTCGTCAGTATGGTGGAGTTGCGATGCTCCATACCGTCGCCATAAACATAGGGAAGGTAATCGGCAATGAATGTATAGGTACCGTAATCAAAAGCCGGCGGCTCCCCATACACCGCGATCTGCTCGTCCACTACCTTCTTTGCCATCTCCACGTACTGTTTCATCTCCTCATCGGTGCCGTTGTGATGCAGGGCCAGCCTGATGGTATAGTCAGCCGTATCGGAACGGACCTTCCAACTGCTCATGGATAGGTCGCTTAGCTCTGTGGGACTGTCCATCAGGTACCGGAGGCCGGGTGCCGTAAAGCTGAAGGGGTCATCCGTCGGTTTCAGCTGGGTCGCCACCCTCCATTCGCTACCTTTGGGGGGATGGAACCGTACCGTTACCTCTTCATTTTCAAAGCCCTGGGGCCAGACAAGGGTAGCCGGCATATTCAGGTGGGCATGTTTCCTGTTCACTCCCGAATAAGTGCCGTCGGCACGATCGGCATAGAGGGTATAGCTGAATTTTACCGTCCCGTCATGGCCGCTCACAATCCAGTTGTGGAGATCGGGGCGAAGGATATCCAGGGTGTCGCCCTCCCCGTCGGTGGCCATCACATCATATACATTTTTTGCAAATTCGTGGAGCGCATAACGCCCGGGCGAGGTGCGGCTCATCGACATTTTAAGCGGTATCGCTTTCAGGTTCTGCATGGTAAGCGTCACCTCGGCCTCGTTATGTGCGGCATTGGGAAAACGAATATCGTAGCGCAGGTCAACTTTTTTTGACGAACCCCTTTGTGAGCAGGATGTAAGCGCCAGGCAGGCGATCAGGCAGAGAGGAATTATATTCTTCATGGGAATGAGTCGAATTAACGATTTACCCTGAAGATAGGTGGCGAGACAGGATTTGCAAAAAATTCCGGCTTTCGACTATTACTCCCGGTAGATACTCTCGGCCGGATTAATGAGGGCCGCCTTAACCGACTGGTACCCCACGGTAAGCAGGCAGATCAGGAGGCTGGCCAGCGTTGTGGCTGCCATTATCCCCACCATATTCCACCCAAGGCTTATCCGGTAGGGAAAATCACGCAGCCAGTTCATGACCAGGTAATAGATCACGGGCCAGGCCGCGAGGTTAGCAAGCGCCACCAGCTTCATGTATTCCCTGGAAAGAAGGAGGACAATACCCCCGGCGGTAGCCCCCAGGGTTTTGCGTATGCCGATCTCCCCGGTACGCCTGGATGCGGAGAAGGAGGAGAGCCCGAACAGCCCGAGACAGGCCACCAATATGCAGAGCAGGGTAAAAGTGGCCGACAGCTTGCCGACACGCATTTCGGCTGCATAGATTTTGTCCAGCTCTTCCTGTTGGAAGCGGTACTCAAAAGGATCCACATGGTTCACACGGCCCCATGACTTTTCCAGATGAGAAATAGCCTCATTCATGCTTCCGGGAGCCACCCTGACCACGGCATGCCGGATGGTCTGCAGGATAGGGCGCGTGCCGTCGGCAAGACGTATCACCAGCGGCTTAATCTCTTTTTTCACAGAGGTGTAATGGAAGTTTTCCACCACTCCCACTACGGTATAGGTTTTTCGTTCTCCTTCTGATGCATCGTAATAGAACTGCTTGCCGAGCACTTGCCGGGCTTCCTCCAGCCCGAGCTTACTAACCATCTCCCTGTTGACTAGTACGGCCTTCTCCCCATCGGTGGGATACTCCCTCGAAAAACTGCGGCCTGCAACTACATCTATGCCATATGTTTCCAGGAAATTGTGGGTAACATGCAGGGTCATAGTCGAATTTTTTTCACCCTGGGGAGTGTCGGCCGGATAGATTTTCCAGTAGTGCTGCTTGTCGGAACCCGGGATCTTGCTTGTGGCCGAAATTGACTGAATGGCGGGACTTTTGATGGCCGCCTGCCTGAAACGGTCATATTCCCACGCTATAAGGTTCTGTTTCATCGGCAGGATCATGATTTGTGACTGGTCAAAACCAAGGTTTTTAGACTGCATATGCTGCAACTGCAGGTACACCACCAAGGTCCCCACAATAAGCATTACCGACAGGCTGAACTGAAATATCACCAGTCCCTTGCGAAATAACATGCCTCGTCTGCCTTTAACGGCTTCTCCTTTCAGGATGCGGGTGGGGTTGAAGCCCGACAGGTAGAGAGCGGGGTATATCCCGGCAAGCAGCCCCACCATCAGAAACAGCCCCAGGGTCCCCGCAATAACCGCCGGTTCAAGGAAGAGGTTAAAACCCAGGTTTTTATCCAGGAAGGCATTAAACCAGGGCAGGCTCCCATAGACCATCAGCAGGGCAAGAATCAGGGATAAAAACGTCAGCAGGTATGACTCTCCCATGAACTGTTTGAAAAGCTCCCATCTGTCGGCCCCCATCACTTTACGCAGCCCCACTTCCCGGCTTCTATCGGCTGAGCGCGCCGTCGCCAGGTTCATAAAGTTGATGCAGGCAATCAGCAGGAGCAGTATCGCAATAGCCGAGAACAGGTACACCGAAAAGATGGATCCGTTCGGATTCATCTCCTGGTCCAGCTTCGAATAGAGGTGGATGTCGGTAACGGGCTGAAGCTCCAGCTCTATACGCTCGGCCTCGGGCCGGTCGGCATGATAGTATTTGTCGGCAAAACGGGGTAGCTGAGCCGCCAGCTCTTCGGCCGAAATGCCCTCCTCCAGTTCGATGTAAGTCCATACCGGATTCCAGAACCAGCTTTCATCATAGCCGGGGTTGCGCCGGTAGAGAACATCCACACTTGAAAAGGATGCCAATACCTCCGGCTTCATATGAGAGTTGTCCGGCCAGGATTTCATAATACCCGTGACGGTCATGCTCATGCTCCGGATGCCGTGAAAACTCAGGGTTTTCCCTATGGGATTTTCATCTCCGAAATAAAGCCGGGCACGCTCTTCGGTCATCACAAGAGACAAGGGCTCGTCGAGCACCTCGCGGGCATTACCCCGCAGCAGTTCGGCCCCGAACACTTCAAAAAAGGTGGAGTCGACAAAATAGAAGTTGGATTCGCGATACGAGCGGTCCGATTCCCGGTCCAGCAGGGTGTGGGGCGACTCCTGCATATCGTAGAATCGGACCGTGTTTTTAACCAGCCCCGGGTATTCCATGTCAACGGTGGGGCCTACCCTGAACGGTGTGGTCGCAGATGCTTCCTCTTTATCCGGGGAGATGGAGGTCTGTTTGATCCGGTAAATACGGTCGGCATTATGCAGGAAGCGATCGTAGCTGAGCTCGTTTATCACATATAGGCTAATCAACAGGCAGCAGGCTACGCCTATGGCCAAGCCGAAAACATTGATAAATGTAAAGCCCGGCCTTTTGGACAGGTTGCGAAACGCAATCTTCAAATAATTCCTGAACATGAAAACCCCAAAGTTAAAGCAAAAAACCAACCATCTTTCCCGGATACCGCACTGCCCTTCTGATGAGTTGAAACCTTATTTTTTAATAAGATATCAGGGGCCGGTAATTGTTACAATAAAAATGGCCTATCACTATTTATTAGAAAAACCTAACGAAATGGCAGGTGATTTAATGATGCAAAACGGGAAGAAACCAAACCGGGTACCACCGGGAATAAATGTAGAGGAACAAACACCTTTTGATACACTTACATTAAATTGTAACAAACAGAGCAGCTTTCGGTCTAATATTATGCGGCTTTATCCACATATCCCTTAATCTCATATATAATTCAAATAGGATCGTTTATGGTTTTCGACTGGGAACGGGCAGCAAGGCTCTTTGGAAAGTTTTTCCTGTTGCTGCTGGAATACTGCATCAAGCTTGCCGCCATTGTGGTGACCGCAGTGGTATTAATTGCCGACGGTTCCTTCGGCACCAAGCTGGGTGCCGGCTTCAGCTCCCTCTCCATCTCCCTGCGCAATGTGTTTGAAGCCCCCTCCGAGATTATCAGGCAGGCCTCCGTCGTACACGACTACCAAACCCTGCCGGCCGATGCTTTTGAAATAGAACACGGCAGCCGCGCCCTGCATGAGGCCCTCGCTTATTTTGACGGGGCCGTCCTATACTTCCAGGATGTATCCGCCAATTTCACCGGCCAGCCGTTCGCTACTTTATCTGCTGCCCTCATCGCTTTTTTCTCCCTGTACAGCATCAGCCTGATCCTTCGTTTTACACGACAGAAGGGGCAGGGGTCTCCCTTGAACCGCCTCGAACGGAAGCTGGCTGAAAAAGTCTTCAAGAATCCCAAAGATCTCTACAAGCCGAAACGCAAGGGGCCTAAAAAGCCTGAAGCCATACCCCAGCAGAGGGTCCCCAGGTCCAAGCCCTCTGCAAAACCGTCCGCTAAAAGCGGAGTGAAAAGAGATGCCGAAACAAAAAGAAAGAAAAAGAAGTCGGCCTTCGGCAATGCCTCCAAAACGAACAAGCACCTTCAGGACTACCTGAACCAGGCCAAAAGCTGATATGCCCTGCTTCTTCCCAACTTTGGAAGAGTACAACCCAGGCACCATTCCGAGGCAGGGCCAGTATTCCAACTTTCCCAAAGTTATGCTCCAAACTACTCACTTCTTAGGCTATCCACGGGATTGGCTGTTGCGGCACGTACGGACTGCCAGCTGACGGTCAGCAAAGCTATGGCAACGGCTGAAATACCGGCTACCCCAAAGATCAGGGGGCCTATTTCAATATGATATGCAAATTCGGACAACCACCGGTTCATGGCATACCAGGCAATAGGAACGGAAATGACAAACCCCAGGATCACCAGTTTGAGGAAATCAATGGAAAGCAGATTTACAATTTGGATAACGGAAGCCCCCAGTACCTTGCGGATACCGATCTCCTTGATTCTCCGCTCTGCCGAAAAAGCAGCCAGTCCGTAGAGCCCCAGGCAGGCAATAATGATTGCTATAAAGGTGAAGATGCCGACGATCCTGCCGAAACGCCTCTCGGTACGGTACATGGCATCAAACTTGTCGTCCAAAAACTCGTAACTGAACGCCGCATGAGGCGAAAAGCGGCTAACTTCCGTTTTGATCCGGTCGAGAGCCGGGCTGATCCGGCCGGACGCCAGCTTGGCCAGGAGCATACCTGTCGAATAAAATGATCCCGACTCGCCCAGCATGAGATAGACCCCTTCAATATCGTCGTGCAGTGAACTAATGTGGAAGTTTTCCACCACTCCCACAATTTCCCCTTCCCGGCTTCCTCCAAATGATTTTCCCACTGCTTCTTCGGGGGTCCATCCAAGCATTTCCACACCTTTTTCATTGAGCATATAGGCCCTTTCTTCATCCGACCCCCGCTCGGGCGAAAATTTTCTTCCCGCCACCACTTCGATATCCAGCAGGTCGATAAAACTATAATCCACCACCGCCGGGGCGAAGGTAACCATCTCCGATTCAATGTTATTCTCCGGCGCCAGCTTGCCGGGATCGTTAGCCAGCCGTATGTTAAATTCACCCGGGGCTCCCATAGCCAATGAGAGCTCTCTGATTCCGGAATATCCGGCCAGGTTGTTGCGCAGGGTTTCCCGTTGGTTCCACGCCTCCCGGTTGGGCAGATCTACCGCCACCACCTGGTCACCGTTGAATCCCAGGTCCTTCGTCTGGGTAAACTGTAGCTGTTTATAGACAATAATGGAACCGATAATCAATACCAATGCAATGGTAAACTGTGCGACTACCAGTATCTTGCGCATCAGCACTCCTCCCGCCCGGCCGCTATGCTTTTGGTTTCTCAACACCCCGGCCGGTGTAAAGCCCGAAAGATACAGGGAGGGATAAAGGCCCGCCAGGATACCTATGGCGGTGGCCGCAAGCAACAAAAGAGCCAGAAAATCAAAATGGGCATTCCAAACCAGGGAGGTCCCGAACAACCGGTTAAAAAAGGGCAGCGTGCCCTCAGCCACCACGCAGCCCAGAATATAGGCTGAAACACTCAGAATAACCGCTTCGCCGATAAACTGTCCCGCCACCTGTCTTCTGAGGGCGCCCAGCGTCTTGCGAACCCCCACCTCCCGGGTCCGAAGCGAAGCACGGGCGGTCGCCAGATTCACATAGTTCACTCCGGCGATCAACAAAATAAACAGCGCTACCGAGCCGAACAGGTAGATATAGTTTCGGTTGCCGGTAAAGCCCTCGGAACCCGATTCGTCGGAGAGGTGGAAATCGGCCAGCGGCAGGAAGAACAAGCCCCGTTCGGAGGACGGTCCCTCCCGCAGTTTGAATTTGGCTTTTGCCAGGGTGTCGAGCCTTGAGGGCAGCACATCCATAGCTTCCGGCGACTGCAGCAGGGCATAGGTCCCCAAAAAGTAGGAGGTCCAGGCCGAGGGATTGCGCCTATCCTCCTCCATGGTATTAAAAGAGATCAACGCATCGTATTCGATGGAGGAGTTCCGGGGTTCATCCTCAATGATACCCGTTACCTGCAGGTTGATAACGGTATCCCTTTTCTGCCAATAGAGAGATTGCCCCACCGGATTTTCCTCTCCGAATAGCTTTTTACGGCTGGATTCGGACAATACAATGCTGTTGGGGGCCGCCAGTACCTGCTGCCGACTGCCGGAAACCAAGTCAAACGAAAAAAGATCGAAAAAGGAGGACTCCGCATACTTCCCGCTTTCAAGCAGCGTAAAATTTTGTCCGTCGCGGCTCAGGTTAAGTTCTCCCGTGCCGTCGATCCGGGCTGCCGCCTCCACCTCCGGGACCTCCCCCTCCAGGGCATCGGCAAGCGGGTAGGGAGTTGAAAGGGTGCGACCAAAAAATCCGCCCTTCACCCCCACGGCCACAATGCGGTCGGAATTTTCATGAAAAGTGTCATAACTCAACTCTTCCCTGATATACAGTGATATCAGGATGCAGCAGGCCATGGCCACCGTCAGCCCCAGCATGTTAATCAGGGTATAACTCCTGTGGCGAACCAGATTCCTCCAGGCAATTTTGATATAGTTTTTAAACATGAAGATCAGCTTTCCGTTTATATATTTGGGGCCCCCACATTGGAAATGTTCAAGCGGGGCCACATTCCGAGACGGGCAGGAATCTAACTTTTCTTCGTTATATTATCCGACCCTATACGTGGAATCCTTCCTGCATATTTTCGGTGACTACGTGTCCGTCGAAAAGCTGGATCACCCGTCGGGCATAGTCGGCATCATGGGGCGAGTGGGTTACCATCACGATGGTGGTCCCCGATTCGTTAAGCTCGGCCAGCAGCTTCATCACTTCATCTCCATGGTCGGAGTCGAGGTTACCGGTAGGCTCGTCGGCCAGTATCAGTTTGGCATCGGCCACCACGGCCCGGGCAATTGCCACGCGTTGCTGCTGGCCGCCCGACAACTGTTGGGGAAAATGGTTGCGCCGATGCATCATACTCATCCGGTCCAGAGCGGCTTCGGCCTTCTCCTTGCGCTCATCGGCCGACATGCCAAGATAAAGCAGGGGAAGTTCCACATTTTCAAATACCGTCAGTTCATCAATCAGGTTAAAACTCTGGAAGACAAATCCGATATTCCCTTTTCGCAGCTGAGCCCTTTCACGCTCGGATTTGTCGGCCACCTCATGACCCATAAAACTGTATTGCCCCTCGGTCGGGTTATCCAGCAAACCCATGATATTCAGCAGGGTGGATTTACCGCAGCCCGAAGGACCCATTACCGCACAGAATTCGCCTTCGGTGATCTCAAGATTAACATTATTAAGGGCAGTGGTTTCCACTTCCTCTGTTGTGTAGGTCTTCTTTAGATTTGTTGTTTTGATCATGGTTCAGCTATTAATTATTAGATACATGTTCTTTTAAGGATCAAGAATACGCCTGAAATACAGATAGCTGCCGTTCCTCTATCCCATATTTGTACCATTCCTGCCAAGATTTTCATATATGCTGCCTCCTTCTACTCCAGATTCAACACTTCGTTATCTCCGAAGGTGTCGTAGCTGGAGGTAATCACCCTGTCGCCGGGCTGAAGGCCCGAGAGCACCTCATAATAGTCTGGGTTCTGCCGGCCCAGTTGTATCTCCTGCTTTACCGCTTTGCTGCCGCCTTCCACAACCTTAAACACCCAGTTGCCCCCCGTCGCCTGGTAGAATCCCCCGCGGGCCAGCAGCAGGACTTCGGACGATTCCCCCAGCCCCAGACGTATACGCAGGCTCTGCCCTCTCGTCAGCCCCCGGGGCCCCTCGCCGGCAAATTCCATATCCACCTGGAACTGCCCGTTCTCGACAACCGGATACACCTTGGTAATCTCAAGCTTGTAGCTGTTCCCGCCAAATTCAAACGAGCCCTCCAGTCCCCTGGTGATTCGCGACAGGTGGTATTCGTCAATACCCGCCCGCACCTTGAAGCTGTCCAGTATATCCACCTGTCCAATGCGCTCCCCGCGGGAGATAGACTGTCCGGGATTCAGTTCGGTGGTCGAAAGCTGGCCCGATATGGGGGCCGTCACCACCAGCCGGTTCAATATGCGCTGCACGGCATTCAGGCTCTGCTGCATGCGGTCCAGTGATTCGTCAATCTGGTTAAGCTGCCGGCTGGCCTTGATGGAGTCCTGCCTGAACGACTCATATAACAGCTCATACCTTTTCTGCTGGTATTTGTAATTCTCTTTGGCTTCCAGGTAGGCCTGTTCCGATATCAACCCTTCATTTTTTTCAAAAAGCCTCTTCTGCCGCCGGTGGTTGGCTTTGGTGATCTCCAGCTGGTTTTCGGCGGCTGCAAGCTGCTGCTTAAGATTCAAGGTGTTCTGCTCAATATTCAGCCGTGAATTCCGTGTCTGGTTGATCTGGTCATAAATCTGGGAGGTGCGCTGCAGCACGTTGAGCTGCAGGTCCGAGTTGGAAAGGGTTAGCAGGGTATCCCCCTTATCCACCATGGTGCCCGACTCGAGGTAGATTTTCTCCACCACCCCGCCTTCAAGTGCATCCAGGTAGATGGTTTGAATGGGCTGAACGGTCCCCCTTAGCTGTATAAACTCCTGGAAAGAGTCTTCTGTAACGGTGCTGATCGTCAGTCTCTCCCTGTCAACATTCAGGGTGGAGCGGACATCCATAAAAATAAAGCTGTAGAGAAATAGGGCAACAATAGCTACAGCTCCCGCAATAGCTGTAAGTCGCTTGGAAGTCCATCTCTTCCTTTCAATTTTCTTATCCATCCCTGAATTGGATAGGTCCGGAGTATTAAGTGCCATTCGTGTAACTCTATTCAATTATTTTTAAAAGCCATAACAAAAAACGCGCCACTCTACGGAATTGCTATAATCCGTAACCGGCAACGCCTGATGCCAATAGCGATGTGCATTGTATTATATCCCGTCTTAGCAATCGTACTTATTTATATCTCAACTAATATAAAGAGGCTTTTACCATAGAAATGCAACAGATTAAATCGGATATGGGTTGCCAACAAGCCGTAACTCACCCTGATTGTATACGAAAACCGGCAAATCATGCGCATGCACCGGGCTACGCTCACTGTACAAAGTGACGAGGAGGGCACTCTGTTTTCACTGCAGTTCCAGCCGACACAACAGCCGGGCCCCTCCCCTTGTAGAATTCTGAATTTTTCTTGCCAAACCCCTTCCATTACACAAATTAACCAATCTGAATTCGCCTTTCTCATTTCATATCGTATATTTCGAAAAACTGGCACACGATTCGGGTTGGTAACTATGTCTTACAAACCACTACTTTCCGTCATACTGTGTTTTCAAAATCAGCGCGATGTAGTCGAAAGCACCCTCTCCTCCCTCTTCGACCTGTCGTCTGTCCCTTTTGAGCTCTATATCATCGACGATGCCTCCACCGACGGCACGGACGATGCCATCCAGTCACTGCTCGACTATTACGATCCCGACCATACCTTTTTCTTCCGGCATGAACATCCATCGGGGAGGGGCAACAGCCTGAACGAAATCCTTTCACAGCTTAACAGTCCCCTGCTTTGGGCTCCCATATCCCTGGAACAGGTAAACGAACAGGCCCTGCTGAAGGTCGTTGAACGGGCGGCCGGCAGTGAGGCGGGCTGTTTCCTTCAGGATGAGCGGTTGCCGGATTCGTTCGGCGGCTGGCTGAAACAGGCAGACAGCCAGGAGTGGCCTTTGGACAACGCCTTCTTATGGAACCTGGATAACATCCCGTCGGTCGAACGATTCTTCAATCCATACCAGCATCAGTTTCACAGTATGGAACTGGCGGCACGGCTGCACTCCGCCTCGGCCCTGGAGGTGGAAACCATCTCCAAAATCAGCACCCGTTCCACGATGGACCGGGAGATAACACCGGGCCCTGATGAGCGAAAGGAACTGGTCTTCAGCCTGCTCAGGCGTTCCTCCCCGGGGGGCGATGATTTCCAACAGGCAATGAACCTGATCAAGGGTGCCGGCACAGCCACCACGGAAGGCCATCCGCCCGAGCAGGAAAACAAGCTGCTCGCCGAAGCACTCAGGCTGCAGAAAGACGGCCGGTTCAGCTCCGCCCTGGAACTGGTTGACCACGTGCTGGAGCAAAACCCACAGCATCCGAAGGCCAAAAAACTGAAGGTACAGATCCTGGAAAAGAAAAGGAGATTTGTAGAAGCCTCGGAGCTCAAACATGAAATTGATTCTGAAGAGGCCCGGGGCGGCGGACAGGAAGCCGTCAAAACCAGCATCATCATTCCTACCGCCCTGCACGGCAAAGGCGTTCTGGAGCACTGCCTTATCACCCTTGCCGAACACTGCGATGCCGAACACCTGGAACTGATTGTCATCGACAACGCCAGCCTGGACGATACCCATGACTACCTTGCTGAACTGGAAGAGAAGAATTTTTTAAACTGCTCGGTTATCACCAACAGTCACAACAAAGGGTTCGCCGCCTCGGTTAACCAGGGACTGGAACAGGCAGAGGGTGACTATGGGCTGGTTCTTCATAACGACGTCTCCCTCAAGAGCAACCTTCCAAAGGAGCTGGAAGACCTGATGGACGCCCACCCGTCGTACGGGATCATAGGCCCTCTTGCCGACAAGACCCTTAATCCCGATCAGTCGGTCCGAAACAGGGAGCATTACGATACGGAACTGGTGCGGACCGAATACCTCGACAGTTTCTGCATGATGATACGGCTGGATAGCGGCCTCCGGATGGATGAAGAGTATGAACTGGCTTTTTTTGAAGATATTGATCTCTGTTTCGAGGCACGCAAGAGAGGGTATAAAATAGGCATTGCCACCGAAGTGGAAGTGGAACACAGTTATGGCACATCTACCTTCGCCCTGACCCTGGATACCGAAAGCGAACAATACTGGAAGAACGTTGCCTACTTTAATGACAAGTGGGATGTCAGCGTATATTCCGAAGAGGAACTGAAATCCAGAAGCACTTTTGACCAGCTGCTGGCCCTGGACGAACTGGTCAACCCCATGTTCCCGGAGGATGCGCTCAAAGACTATTTTGAAGAACTCTTTACCGATGAGCTAAAAACGGAGATGATGCGCAGCGAACACGATCCGGAGACACTTTGCAAGCTGGTACACCTGATGATGGTCATGGAAAAGAGAGATGTAATGCGTCGCCTGGAAGACCGGCTGGACTCTGTAGAACTGCCGGCCTCTCTTATCTACCAGCTTGTCCGTTTCTACTTTAACCGTAACATCTATTCGAGGTGCCTGCACTACCTGAAAAGGCTCAAGTCCGAGCAGCAGTCACTGCTGTCCGAACTCTACAAACTGGAGATTATGATAAGCGACAAGGAGCTTGAGCAAGCCGTGCCCAAGCTGAGCGAATTGCTTGAGAAAGCCCCCTCACATCCGACCCTGTACAAGCTGGCGGGCGATATACATGAATTTGAGGGCAACCGGGAAGAAGCGCAGTCATTCTATGAAATAGCCCACCAGCTTAATCCTTTTGAATATTCCGAAACCGGCGATAAGGAGTTTAAACTGAAAAAAGAGTAGGTGCCCGGTATCCCCACGAATCTAGCTGTGCGGACTCATCATCTCTACGGTATTCAACATGTTTTTAAGCTGTTCTACCTTCTCTTGTTTATCGAGCCGTGAATAACTCTGGATCAGGTTCCTTATGCAGCGTGCCAGTATCTGGTGCTCGCTGCTGCTTTCAAAATGTTCGCTTTTAGGTTCGACCCCGTTTTGCTTCAGGAAGAAATAGCACTGGTTGTAGGTAACAACCTTGCCCCTGTCGAACGGATCGATAAGCAATTCGTCTTTCTCTCCCCTGTACTTAAGCATAAAATGTATGGGCATATTCACCCCGTAAAAAGGAAGGTCAAGGCGTCGCGCCAGGAACAGCACAATGAGTCCCAGTGATATGGGAAGCCCCTGGCGGCGGTCAATAACGCGATTAAGGTAGGAGTTGTCCGGATTATAGTAGTCGACCGTGCTGCCCGTGAAATTAAGCTCGTCAAAAACAAAATCGAGCAACAGGTGCATCTTCTTGCTGTCTTCCAGTTCATAACGCAGGTCATCCTCTATCATGCTGGCAAAACGATCAAGCTTGCGCCGGTACTCCTCTTCGCGCAGGGTGGCGTTTTCAAAACGGGCAAGGATAAAAACTGCTTTCTCCAGTTGTTTCAGCTTATCAATCCCGTTTTCGAGCACATCCAGGAAATCCTCTTCAAGGCTTCCGTAGGTGATCCACTGTATAATTTCGTTGATTAACTCACGTTCCTCCTTATCCGTGCTGCGGCTTTTTTGCTGATCCAGCAGCGGGACAGCCCGTTCTCCCAGTTCGTAGAGGCGGCTTTTAACCTGCCTTTTCACATAGGGATCCGGGTCTTCCAGCAGAGAAACGAGAGATTCTATTTCTGATTGAGAGGATTTCATGGGGTTCTGCCTTTTTACATTTCAGGCAAGTACAACAGTGTTGCCTGTAAAATCGTGCGAATTAATGAGAATGTTTTTCCACTCTTAATTTCCACATAAAGTTGATTTAATAAAAGCTATTTGATCATGTATATTTACGGTCGTTCACTTGATCACCGCTAATTGACAAATATAGCCATGAACCTAAGCGTCAACTCCGAAATCGGCCGCCTCAAGGGCGTCATCGTCCACACTCCCGGCAACGAAGTCTCCCTCGTCAATCCGGAGCTCAAGGATGAGCTGCTGTTCGATGACATTATCTTTGAAGATGATGCAAGGCAGGAGCATAAGGATATGCTTGAAATTTTTAAAACGGCGATGCCCGCCGACGGCCGGATACTGGAAATTTCCGATCTTTTTCTGGAAACCTTGCAGCAGGAGGAGGCCAGGTCCTTCCTGGTGGAACAGATGATCAGGAACCTGCCCGAGAAAAACATCCATACGGTAGAATCGGAACTCCTTAAGCTGGAACCTTCGCAGCTGCTGCAATTTGTTATCGAGGGGACTACCCCCTCCATCAGGGGGTTTACGCTTCTTCCCACCCCCAACTTGCTCTTTACAAGGGATCTGGCTGCGGTGGTCGGCCCGGGCATTCTGATGTCACGGCCCGCCAAGAAGGCGCGCTTCCGCGAATCACTGCTGGCTGAGACGATGGTAAGCTATCACCCGCTGTTCTCGGATATAAAATCCAGGGCCATACGCATCGGCGACCAGGAGTCGATTGAAGGCGGTGATGTACTGGTGGCCTCCGACGATGTAGTGCTTATCGGCATGAGCGAGCGCACCTCCTTCAGCGGACTGATGACTGCCACCCGTCAGCTGCTGGAGCAGGGCGTGGAATACGTGTTGGCCGTCGACATCCCCAAACAGCGCTCTTCCATGCATCTGGATACCATATTCACCTTTACCGACCATGACGAATGCCTCGCCTTTCCGCCCTCGATTACGGAGCGTCGCGAAAATGTCATCTGCCTCTCCAATCACGACGGCTACATCAAGTCGGAAGCCATGCCCTCCCTGAAAGAGGCCTTGGAGGAACTTCTGGGCAGGTCATTCACTTTTATCAAGTGCGGAGGAGAAAACAGGACGAACCAGTTCCGTGAACAGTGGACCGACGGCGCCAATGTCTTTGCCCTTGCTCCCGGTATTATCACCGGATATGAACGCAATACCAACACCTTCCGGGAACTGGAAAAACACGGCTATGAAATTATGAATCAATATGAGTTTATCGACACCTTCAAGGAACGGGAATTTGATCCCACCGATAAAAAAATAGCTATTAGCTTTGTGGGCCATGAACTCTGCCGCGGACGCGGCGGCGCCCGGTGTATGACCATGCCCATAGCAAGAGAATCATAAAAACCGAGCCTTTGGACGAACAACAGACGACCCCTACAACTACCCAGCCTGAAATTCACAATACCGTCGAACAGCCCGTACCCCCTAAACGGAAACGGCCGGAGTTTGATCGCAAGACAATAGGCAAACACCTGGGCCTGTTCCTTCTTACCTTTGCCTGCGTCTCGCTGGTAGGTGCCAATTTTGTGGGATTCAACTCCCCCTTTTTCCCTATTATCATGCCCGACTCTGTCGATTTCTGGAGAGGGGTGCTCTTTGCCTCACTGCTGCTGGGGTTTCTTACCGTACACGAGTTCGGCCATTTCTTTGCGGCCCGGTTTCATAAGATCAGGGTTAGCCTGCCCTATTACATCCCCATCCCCCTGGGTATCGGCACCATGGGGGCGGTCATCCGTATCAAACAGAAAATCAGCGACTCCAAAAAGATGTTTGACGTTGGTATTGCCGGTCCCCTGGCCGGCTTTGTGGTCTCCCTGGCCGTCCTGATTATAGGTTTTGCAACGCTGCCGGAGCCAAGCTATATCAACAATTTTGCCGGCCACGATGCCGTGCAGGAATTTGTGGCCGACAATGGCACTTTCCCCGAACAGCCCGTCGGGGAGACGGGAGGCAATACCCTTATTGTCGGAGAGACACTGCTTTACAGCTTTCTGGCACAGTTCTTTGAGAACGTTCCGCCCATGTGGGAGATGTACCACTACCCCTTCCTTTTTGCGGGGTGGCTGGGACTCTTCTTCACGGCACTTAACCTTATGCCCGTAGGGCAACTTGACGGGGGACATATTCTCTACTCCCTCATCGGTTTTCACAACCACCAGAAAGTAGCCCGCATCTGTTTCGGTGTTCTCAGCGTGCTGGCGGGTATAGAGGCTATCCCCTTCCTGCACCTTTCCCTCGAAGGCTGGGGTTGGTCGCACCCCCTCGGCATCTACAGCTGGTTTATGTGGGCCGGGGTGCTCTTCTTCCTGCTACGCAAGGCGTTCCACGCAGACCATGCCTGGATTGCACCTGTGCTTGTGCTCTCGCTGGCAATGTCGGCCTCCTACCTGTATTTTGTCTTGGGAAGCATCACTACAACCAGCTCGCTTATCTGGGTATTCTGGTCCTTTTTTGTGGCCTATTTCGTGGGTATCGAGCATCCTCCCGCAGTCTATGAACGTAAACTCAACACCAGCCGAACCGTGCTGGGCTGGCTGAGCATGATCATCTTTATTCTCTGCATAAGTCCCAACCCCCTTTACTTTGTGTAATTTTGCCGCACGATTCAGTATGTTATTCACGACCGGGCTCTTTTGTATTGACCGGCACATTGTACCGGCAGGCCGACGGCCCCGGCCCTCAACCCCTAACCCTTTAAGAAATATCTTAAAAATTCCATGAAATATCTTCTTTCGATGCTAACCCTGCTGCTCTTTATATCATGCAGCAGCGAACCGCCCGGAGATCTGCGCAGCAAGGTCGACGGATTTATTGCCGAAGACCAATACGAGCAGGCCCTGACCATGATCGACCGGGCAAATCCCGAACAGGCCGATGCCAACCTCGACAGCCTCAGGGAAAAAACCCATCTAAATTACGGGATCTACCTGGAATACCGGGGGCCCGAGGGCAGCAGCATGAGAAAACGAATGACGTCGGCACTTGAACAGTATATTGAAGTCCTGAAAATCAATCCCGACAACCGTAAAGCACGAGCCGAAATAGAGCAGATAATGGGTATCTACAGTACCATGCCCGATAAATCACCCGGGGAGGAGATCATCACCGAACTGAACAAACTGGGTTTTGACTACGGGGGCAATTGACATTCACGGTTGTTTGCAACGCTGATACTTCTCCCGTAAAAGCTTATATTCGGTAACAGGAATCCAGTTAATTTCAAATCGGCCCTGAACATGTCCGATAATTCCACACCGACAATCAAGAACCGAAAGGCCCGCCACGAATATAATGTGGAGGAAACCTACGAGGCCGGCATCGTACTGAAAGGGACGGAGGTAAAATCCCTTCGTGAGGGCAAGGCCAGCTTACAGGAAGCATTCGCTTACCTCCAGGAAGGGGAGGTATGGCTCCGGGACATGTATATCAAGCCCTATAAGCACGGCTCCCACTCCAACCATGACGAACGCAGGCCCCGCAAGCTGCTACTGAACAAGAGGGAGATTGCCGAACTTGACAAAGCGGTTGCACAGAAAGGCTATACCATCATACCCCTCAAGCTTTATTTTAAAAAGGGCTATGCAAAAGTACTGATCGGCCTGGCCAAGGGTAAACAGAAACACGACAAGCGGGAAGACATCAAGGAGCGGGATACCAAAAGAGAGCTCGAACGAAAATACAAGGGCACCTACAAAGTCAATATGTAGGATTCAATCCTGCAGCTTCAGCCGGGGACTGTTTTTGAGCGTTTGGTATACAACACAGTACCGTTCGGTCAGCTCTTTAAGCTTTTCAACTTTCCCCGGGTCGGCATCCGTATCCAGTTCAAACCGCAGCCGTATCTCCCTGAACCCTACCGGAACCTCTTTGGACATTCCCAATGTGCCCCTGAAGTCCAGGTCCCCCTCAGCCTTCACCCTTCCATTCCTTATCTCGATATCCATGGCGGTGGCAACCGACTTCAATGTTACCCCTGCACAGGCTACGAGCGACTCAAGGAGCATGTCTCCCGAACAGGCGAAGGAGCCATCGCCCCCCGTAGCCGGATGGAGGCCGGCTTCGGCTTCGCCCGCACTCGTCTCCACCCTGCAGCTAATATCGGAACCCAATGCCGCTTCAGCATGCAACACCCATTCTGCCTTTTCCGGCTTGTTTTTATATTCCTCTTTCAGCGGAGCCTGAAGCGCTCTAAGATCTGACCTGTCCATTTCCCTGTTTTATTTATTTAGAATTTCTTTTAAAAACATAGCTATTCACTGTTTAATTCATCCTAAAATACAAAAGGCCGCTCTTTCGAGCGGCCTTTTCATGTAAAAGCCTGGATGACCTGTAAGCCGAATCCTGTATCCCGCGCATGTGTAATGTGCGGGGCGGCAATCATTTATCTGCTTCCCGAATCACTTCGGGACTCAAGCGTTCCACCCGGCCGTATAGCGACGAGCTGCGCACGACCTGCATGAACTTGCACCTTGTGAGGTTTACCCTGCCCCTGATGTCACCACCAGGGCGGTGGGCTCTTACCCCACCTTTGCACCCTTACCCCGTACATAGATTATGTGCAGGGCGGTATGTTTTCTGTGGCACTGTCTATCCGGTTACCCGGATCTTCCCGTTAGGAAGCACAATACTCGTTGGTGTTCGGACTTTCCTCCCCGCACATAAGTTATGTGCGGGGCGATTGCCCGGTCATCCACTCTTCAAAATACAAAAAATCGGCCGGATATTCAGTTCAAACAAAAAACACGCACCGGTCCGGTACGTGTTGAAAAGCAGATCTGCAGGGACTGTGTGCTAGGAGAGCTCCTCTTTTGCTTTCTCGAAGAATGAGGGATCTACCACGATACGGCCGCTGTTTTCATCGATTATGATCTTGTTTTTGCGGCGGACCTCCACCTGTGTCTGCGGGGGCAGCGCCATACCAAGTGCCGCTCCTTTTTCCATGGGTACCACCGCCAATCCGTTGGCCAGGCCGTTGCGCAGGCGCTTATAGCTTCGAAGGTATCGAGAGTCAATGTTTTTTTCGATCTTTTCCCGGGTTTTTATCAGCCCCTCCTCTTCATCTTCCGTCTCCTTTACGACCTTCTCGAGGTTTTTCTTCTTTTCCTCGTGAAGCTTTTCCACTTCTTCCAGCTTCTCCCTGGCTTCTTCCATCTCAGGCCCGATCTCCTCAAGTCGTTTTTCAATCTCTTCCTTGCGCGACTCCGAGTTTTCAATAACCTGTTTTTGGGCTTCAATTTCTTTGGTGAGGGCATCGTACTCACGGTTGTTGCGAACAGAAGTCTGCTGGTCTTCATACTTCTTCATCTTCTCTTCGGCGTCCTTGATCTCCAGCTCCATGTTCTTTTTTTCCACCTTGAGGTTTTTCTCCTCTTCCTCGAGCTGGCTGATCTTCGCCTCGTAACGGTTGATGTCTGTCTCAATATCCAGAACCTCCTCGGGCAGGTCGCCCCGAAGCTGTTTAAGCTGGTCAATTCTGCTGTCGATGTACTGAAGATTGGCTAATTGTTGAAGTACTTCTTCCATAAATTGGTTGTTCGTCGTTTAATCCTGGGGGTTTTGTTTAATATCGGGTATAAATACATTCATCGGGTTCGTGGTGACACCTGTTTCAAAAACTTCAATCTCTTCAAAAGCTTCCGCCAGCTCTTTCTGAAGGGCTTCCACTATCGGCACTTCACTCTCATAATGGCCCACATCAACCAGCAGAAAGTCCTCCGCATCGGTAAAGTAATCGTGGTATTTAATGTCGGCCGTCACAAATGCCTGTACCCCTTCGCCTATGGCTTTACGGGCAAGGGAAACCCCTGCACCACCACATACGGCAACTTTTTTGATCTGTTCCGCGCTTCCGGAGTACCGCACGGCCCTGACATTAAGCGACCTGGAAACCACATCCAGGAAGTCCCCTTGTGTGAGTCCCTGGTCGCGGTAATAACCGACCACGCCCATGCCCACATTGCTTGACGGGCTGGCAATATCCATGATCCTGAAGCTGCTGCGTTCCAGCAGGCCGTTCTTCTTCAATTCTTTTTTCAGGCCAGACACATTATGCTCGTCAATAATCGCTTCATAGGTAAACTGTTCTCCCTTCCGCCCTTCCACCGTATAATAATGCGCTTCTTCGGCCGAGTAGTAGTTCAGCAATTTCAGCATCGATTCGCTGTCAGAATGGGAGGTCGTTAACACAATCTTGCGGCTGATATTATAACTGCTGTCCAGAAATTGCAGGTTTTCAAGGCCCAGCTTCTGTGCCAGCACAAATGAGACTCCATCCAGGGCCGCATCAAGATTGGTATGTGCCGCTATCAGGGATATGTCATTCCTGATAAGGGCATAGATAATATTTCCCTGCTCGTTGGTGGGATTGATGCGGTCAATGCTTTGAAAGATAAGGGGATGGTGGGCAACAATAAGTTCACAACCCTTCTCTATAGCTTCTTCCACTACTTCCATCGTTATATCCAGGCAGGTCAGAGCTTTTGACACCGACTGCTCCGGATCTCCAATCAGCAAACCGACGTTATCGTAATCCAGCTTTGTATTGGGCGGCGCCCATTGATTCAGGAAGGTAGAAATATGCTGAACCTGGATATTCATTGCTGGTAGTCTGCCTCCGTCTTTGGGATTCCAGGTAGCAGGTCTAGCACATTTGATACAAAAGTAAAACGATCGTTCACCTTAGATATTTTCAGAATCGGATGGAATAAAATATTATTTGCATTCTGATTCAGAACCCAAAAATACGATTTAAATCCATTTGTTAAAAGCTTATTTTTAACAGAATCGTTCAACCTATATTTTTTAACAAAGCTCAAGCTTTAACACCGACTATATTCAAACTCCGATGCCCGATAATATTTGCCAAAACCTTACCGATGTTCAAAAAAGAATTCGTAAAGCGTGCGACCGGGCCGGCCGTTCGGCCGACGAGGTATCCCTTATAGCGATCACCAAAACCAAGCCGGTGGAGGATATCCGTGAAGCTTTGGGATGCGGGCAGATTCACTTTGGCGAAAATCGTGCCCGGGAGCTTGAGGAAAAGATGGAAGCCCTTGACGAGAATACCATACAATGGCACATGGTGGGCCCGCTTCAGACCAACAAAATCAAGTATATGGTCGACCGGGTCAACTGGATCGATTCGGTTCCCAAAAAAAAGACCCTGCGGGAAATTGAGAAACGGGCTTCCCGCATCGACCGGGTCATAAACACGCTCATACAAGTTAATATCAGCGGGGAGGACCAAAAAAGCGGCTGTGATCCGGAAGACCTTCCGGAAATCCTTGAATATGCAAGCGGGCTGGAACATGCCCGCGTCCGGGGACTGATGGGCATAGCCACCCTGGTGGACGACCCGGAAGAAGTCCGCGGAGAGTTCAGGATGATGCGGGAGCTGCTGGAAGAGCATCAGTCCTATAACTGCGAAAATATTACCCTGGAGCACCTCTCCATGGGCATGACCAATGATATGGAAGTGGCTATTGAAGAAGGCTCGACCATGATTCGGGTAGGACGTGCAATTTTTGGGGCCAGAGATTATTAACAGGGCCTGTTGCGAAGGAGTGCAAAAGGCCCGTTCGGGCTGAACGGCATCAAAAATGCACTCGGGCGACAACAAATCCCGGCTGATTACGTAATATTGCATGTTTCAATATCCTTGATATTTAGTACATTACCTTATTAACCAAGGTTATTACAGGTGAAAAATTATGTCAGGTTGGATCTGGGTAGCAATAATTGCGATTGTCGGCAGTTTCATCGTTGAATACCAGAAGAACAAGATGAAAATGAAGAACCGGAGTCTTCAGAATGAAGAGGAAGTAGACGACCTGCGAAAACTTGTCAACACCCTTAAAACCCGCATCGAAAACCTGGAAGCTATAGCGGCCGGCGAGCCGGACGAGTTCAAGACAGGTTCCGGAGCCGGCATGAAAGAGATAGAGATCGATGAAATCGATCCCCGGGAGGAAAACAAACAGAAAGTTTCGGATTTAGCCGATAAACGGAGGAACCGGTAATGGAAGAACTAATTATTGTATTTAGCTTTGCAGCATTTGTCTGTTTGGGTATCTACAGGTTGATCAGAGCCAAAATCGAACAGAATAACGGTATTAACGACGAAACCTTCGAGCGTCTGGCCCGTGCATTTATGCACCACCGCAAGGAGACCGAACAGAGGCTCCAAAACCTGGAGGCGATCGTTACGGAAGAACCTGAGCATACCAAGAAGACCGGAAACAGCCACCGGGCCATCGAGTTGCCGGACGAAGAGGAAAAGGAAAAGGATGAGTCCGGCCCGGAAAGTCAAAACAACCTCAGAAACATGTTGCGGGAGTAACTGTTCAATCTATTTGAATTCACTTTAGGGAACATATATTATGAAACTGACTGCACTCGAAATCAAACAACAGAGTTTTGAAAAGTCCCTGCGAGGCTACAACAAGGATGAGGTTCAGGCTTTCCTTAACCTGGTATCCAACGAGTGGGAGCACCTTGTAGCCAAAAACCGCGAGCTGGAACAGAAGATCGACAACCTGGAGGAGAAGCTGAAACACTATGAGCGGGTGGAAGAAGCCCTTCACGAAACCCTGCAGACCGCCAAGGAGTCGGCCGAACAGAAACTGTCGGGAGCCCGCAAGGATGCCCGCAACAAGATTGAAAAAGCCGAGATGGAAGCCGAAACAATTGTCCGGGAAGCCCAGCAGCAAAGGCAACAGATCCGCCAAAGCATACTCCGCCTGCTGGACCGGCGAAAAGAAATCATCGGCGGCATACGTTCCTACCTCGAGCTGGCGCAGGAGTCGCTGGACCAGTTTTCCAAGGATGAAGCTGCTCTCTTCGATATTCCCAAAGAGGATGAGGGGTTTAATGCCCAGTTCAAGACCCAGCTCCAAAACCGTGCGGAAGCAAGCTCTACAAACGATGAAGAGGAGGAATCACAGTCTCTCCCTCCCGGGGCCGAAGATGTAGATGACCTGATCGACGAGCTGGATTGAGCAGCGTCCCGCTTTGCCCCCCTACATCGTCTCTTTCCCCATTAAGGCATTTTGGATATTTCTGTTCAGCACCGACCATTAAATGGCGAAGTTTCGATACGGTTTTCTTTCCAAACCCTGCTTCCAAATACTTCATATTTCTCCTCATATTTTCATATCATCTGTGGTTCAGAGATTATTTAAAATTCAGATTATGCCATGCAGCGAGAACGAGAAACGGTAGAAGAATTTAGAAACAAGCGGGACGAAGCCCTTACCTACATACAGGGCGAAACCGAGATGCGCCCCAACTACCTGATCATCCTGGGAACCGGGCTCGGTCACCTTGCCGAGGAGATCGATATCGAATGCAGTATCTCCTATGCCGACATCCCCCACTTCCCGGTATCCACTGTCGAAAGCCATGCAGGCCGCCTGCTCTTCGGAGAACTGTCCGGAAAGGAGGTAGTGGCCATGCAGGGCCGTTTCCACTATTACGAAGGATATAGCATGCAGGAGATCGTTTTTCCCGAACGCGTGCTGAAAGCCAATGGGGCCGATACGCTTATTGTCAGCAACGCCTGCGGCGGGATGAACCCCAACTACCGCAGAGGCGACATCATGCTGATCAACGACCATATCAACATGCTGGGCGACAACCCCCTTATCGGGCCCAATGACCCTGAACTGGGTCCTCGCTTCCCGGACATGAGCGAGCCGTATACCGATCGTTTCCTGGAACTGGCCGAACGGGTCGCACTGGATAAGGGCATTAAAATGCACCAGGGGGTATATCTCGCCTTAAGCGGACCTACCCTGGAAACCAAGGCGGAATATCGCTTTTTGCGAATGATCGGAGCCGACGTGGTGGGCATGAGCACCGTGCCCGAAGTCATCGCGGCCATTCATATGGGGATGGAAGTGCTCGGCATCTCCGCTATTACCGACGAATGCTTTCCCGACGCACTGGAGCCGGTCGTCATAGAAGAAGTACTGGAAGCGGCGGGAATGGCCGAACCGAAGATGACCCAGGTTATCAAAGGCGTACTGGAACGACTCTAACCCCATAACAACGCTTAAACGACAGGGCGAACAGGCATTTAAAACTGTAAAAAAATACCACTCCCCCTTCCTGCGCCCCATTCCGCTCTTTATTAATCTTCACTAATACTATTCCACAACTCAGTAAAAATCCTTACTATATGGTATTAGTATATATAACTCATCAAACCATTACCCACATCTATGCCTACAGGTGGATTTGACGACGGTATCTGGGACGAGCACCAATGGGAGGCTCACCTGGATGAAATTGAACGAAAAAGTGAACAACTCAGAAAATTCATAGCTCCAGACCCTTCCGGGAATATCCCCCGCTGGATTACCCTCCTGCAGGAAAATTCAGACGAACATGAGGCGGTTGACGCCTTTATAGAGGAAGAACTGCAGATCGAGGAAGCCTATTTCCCGGGTGAAGAGGAAGATGACTGGGATGAACCGGATGAGTTCGACGACTATTATTTCGATGAGTTCGACGAGGAGGAGGAAAACCTCTTCAACGACTACACCGACGATTTGGACGAGGGGGAATCCTGGAAAGAGCTTAGTGACGACTATACCCTTTCGGATCACGGATCCATCGAAACACTGGACATTTACAATGAGGCCCGTGAACTGGCCGCCTACATACTGCAATGGTCGGAAGGCATCCATCCCAAATACCTGAGCAAGGAATACAACGACTTCGTTGCCAATATCCTCAGGATAGGCGCCAAGCTGGCCGGAGGCTATTCATTCGGCTTTGAACAGGACTTTTTGGGGGGGAATATCGTCTATACCAAAAAAGCCCTCTACTGCGCCAACGACGCCCTGGTGCTTCTGCAGGATGCCCTAAAGAAAGCGCCCTTTGTAACTCCCATGCATTATGGGCAACTGCATGAACGCGTCTTTGAGCTTCGAAACGACATCGGCATCTATGTACAGGAGCTTCGGGAGCGTTTCCGGATGGGATATGACTGACAATCCTCGTCCGGGCTTGCAACCCTCGCCCGGGCAGGACGGCAGGTTCCTCACACCGGCTTACGTCTTCTGCCCGGATAGTTAATAGTACGGTTTATTTCCAGATGGCCACCTTGCGGTTCCCCTCCGAGTCGCCCATAGCCCTGAACATACCCTGGGTATTCATATTCATATACATATTCCCGTGCTTGTCGACAGCGATCATACCCGCATCATCCGGATCCAATACCTCGTTGAGCAGGTAGTCGCCCGCCTCTTCCAGCGAAGCATCCCTGAATTTCATATAGCTGCTAACGGTATGGCCCGAAACAGCCCTCATGATCTTTTCGCCCCAGCCGGTCATCGATACGGCAACGATATCGCTGGCATAGGTCCCCGATCCGATTACGGGCACATCGCCCACACGCCCGAACTTCTTGTTGGTCATACCCCCTGTTGAGGTACCTGCAACCAGCGTGCCATTCTTGTCGACTACGACACACCCCACCGTACCGAACTTTTCATCCGCTTCGTAGGTCCTCGGTCGAGCGGATTGGGCTTCCTTCTGTATAGCCCGCCTGTAGGCCTTGTACCGTTTTTCGGTATAGAAATAATCCTGATTCACCCGTTCCACATCGGTATTATCTGCATACTTTTCGGCTCCCTCGCCGGCAAACATCACATGCTTTGACTTTTCGAGGACAATACGCGCCAGGGAAATAGGATTTTTAACGGTTGTAACACCCGTTATGGCCCCTGCTTCGCGGCTATTGCCCACCATGATCGCAGCATCCAGTTCGTGGGTGCCTTCATGGGTGAAAACAGCTCCCTTGCCGGCGTTGAATTTGGGATTATCCTCCAGGTAGTTGATCACCTTCTCGACTACATCCAGTGCCGGCTCCCCCTTGGCGAGGGCCTCTTCGCCCAGTGACAGGGCTTCGTTCAGGTCTTCCCGGTAGGCCTTCTTGACCGAATCGGGCTTGTCTTTCGAGATGGTCCCGGCTCCGCCGTGAATCACAATGGCCCATTCTTTCTTAGTGGTTTCCTGTTGGTTTCCGTTCCGGGCACAGGAAGCAAGCAGTACACCGGCCAGCAGCAAAAGCGAGCAGCTTCGCAGTAATTTCATGAGAGCAAATGTCTTAGGGTTAATCTTATTGCGGCACCAATGATAACCAGTGGAGCTGCCTTTTCAAATTGATGAAACATCATTTAACCTTTTAGGACTTTTACAGGTTCCGGGCTAAATAAAATCCTTTCCCTGCAAACCCCTTTCCCTTCCCCCGGTCAAACTGTAAGGGAAGACCGGGCAGGCGGTCATACCTGTATGGCTCCCTACCATTCATATCAATTCCCTTTTGCCCGCTACCCGGCCGTCCGCATCGTTCTGTTGCTGACCGCCGGGATCATCCTATCGGAATACCTGCCCATGCCTGCCCTCTCCTGGGCCCTGCTTTTTATCCTCCTGCTGGGGGGACGGGCGGTCACTTCACTCCTGTCGCAGCGCTCCCTTTCCATGAGCTGTTACTATCTCACCATCTCCCTGTATATACTCCTGATTATTGCATTTGGCGGAGCATGGTTTAAATTCCACCCCTCCCTAAGGGACCATCCTCCTCCCTCTAAACTCCTTCTGGACCGCTACACCTGGGAGCAGGTCACGGTTACCGGCACCCTGCGACAGCTGCGGCAGTCTGCCGTCGGGAAGTACCACCTGGACCTGGACGTAGACACCACCATCTTTGCCGGTCCGCTACGGTGGCATGAGAAGTACCGGAGCAGGGCCATTCTCGACCCACGCCTCCTCTCCCGGCCCGGCAAGCTGAAGCTCGGATACCGGCTCCGACTGAAGACCACGGTGTATCCGTTGGAGGGCAGCCGAAACCCCTCCCGGTTCGACTACCGCACATACCTGGAACGGGAGCGAATCTTTACCCAAATGGGCGTCGACACCCTGCTGCAGATCCGGCAGCAACAGCCGTTTGGGTGGAGCTCCCTTCGGCAGGCAACCCATGACCTGATAGATCGCACCTTCAGCCTCGAAGCCTCTGCCCTGGCCAAAGCCCTTCTGGTTGGCTACAAGAATGAGCTGGGTGCTGAACAAAAACAGGCCTTTTCCAGGTCGGGCCTTGCCCATATCATGGCGGTATCAGGCTTGCATATCGGTTTTCTGCTGGTACCCTTCTGGTTTTTAATTCCCTATTTCTGGACCCTGAAAACGGGCCGGCTGCTGGCCCTTTTCATCCTTTGTGCCCTGCTGTATCTCTATGCGGGGCTGACCGGCTTCTCCGCCTCGGTCACCCGTGCTGCCGTCACCGGCGGTTTTCTCATCTACGGCCGACTCTTCAACAAGGCCGGCAATTCCGTTAACCTGACGGCTGTAGCCGCTGTCATCATACTATTGCTGGATCCCTCCGAACTCTTCAGCCTTGGGTTTCAGCTCTCTTTTACGGCGGTGTTTATCATCCTGCTGACCCTCCCGGTGCTGAAAAAAATGCTGTTCCCCCGGGCCTGGCACCGGTGGTACGGTACTCCCCTGACCATATTATGGGTCTCGTTTATCGTCCAGCTCGGCCTCTACCCGCTCCTGGCCTGGTATTTTGGCGAGTTCTCGCTGGTTGGGCCCCTTGCAAACGGGCTGGCGGTTCCCCTGCTCATGGTTGTGGTACCCTACTCCCTGCTGCTCCTGCCCCTTTCCGGTATTATGCCCTCAACAGGGCGTTTCCTTAATACTCCCAACAGTTATATACTGGAATGGCTCGATACGTTTGTTCATCACTTCTCGTCCTGGAACTTCAGCTGGGTGGAAACACCTCCCGTTACTCCTGTTCTGCTCCTTCTCTGGGCAGGTGCTCTCTTTTTTATCGCTTCCCTGGCCATATCGGGCCTGCGATGGAAGATGGCTGTCATTTTTCTTCTTGCCTGCTGTATTCAGCAGGGCCTGGAGCTGAAAAACAAGGTGCTGACGCCCCGGCTCCACCTTACCTTTTTCGATGTGGGACAGGGAGATGCAGCTCTTGTGACGACCCCCGGCGGGAAACACTTCCTCATTGATACCGGACCCCGATCCACCAATTTCAGCAGCGCCCGCCGGTCAATCATCCCCTACCTGGAGGCTCGGGGAATCAACCGGCTTGACGCCGTTTTCCTGACCCACCCTCATGCCGACCATATCGGAGGGGTTGTCGACCTGTTGCAATCGGTAGCGGTCGACACCCTCTACGATTCGGGATATGAATACGATTCCAGTCTTTACAGGCAGTATCTCGCAGCAGCCAATGCCCGGGAGGTGCCCATTGTTCACCTCAGGGCCGGAACCATTCTCAAGACCGATCCCGCCCTTCGCATATTTGTGTACGGACCCCACCGTGGACCGCCCGGTTCAGATCCCAACCAGCACTCCCTCGTTGTGGAACTCATATATGGAAACACCGAAATGCTTTTTATGGGAGATGCCGGCCACAGGCAGGAAAAAAGGGTGCTGTCCCACTACGGGGACCTGCTAAACACCGACCTGCTTAAGGCGGGGCACCATGGAAGCCGAAGCAGCTCTTCCTCCCCTTTCATTGATATCGCCACCCCCGATATTTCCGTGATATCCCTGGCATGGCACAACCGGTTCCGTCACCCCCATCCGGCAGCCGTTCGCAGGCTTCGCCGGGCGGGAGGCACCCTTTACTTTACCAGCCTGGAAGGCGCCCTGCTCCTTGATACCGACGGCGAAACCCTTTGGCGCCGGACATGGTAAAATTGGACGATTACAAGAGATCTATTAACTTAGGTCATAATTTGACCGTATCTACCTTTAAACGGCTACCGTTTCAGGAGTTGTTAATGAGTAAGCACTTTTAATCCATCAGCTGATCTACAGCACCTCTTCATGGCTAAGCAGACACCATCCTGGCTTAATGAACATGGACAGATTGTCCTCCTGGCCGGTGGTATAGCCGGCCTTCTTTTCCTGATGTATCTGCTGGAACACCTCATCAATCCCCTTGGATACGCCCTGCTTATCGGCATCGTGCTCTATCCCATACGCCGGCAACCCGTGGCCCGCGCACTGCTCTACGCCACCACCTTTGCGGCAGGGCTCTGGCTGGTCTATGATTCGGGACACCTGCTGATACCTTTCGTGCTGGCATATATCATTGCTTTCATCATCAATCCCCTGGTCGAAATATTGGAGAAACGGCAAATTCCCCGGGGGCTGATCGCAGGACTCTTTACCTTTGCCTCTCTTGGCCTGCTGGGTACGGCCCTCTTTTTTGCCGCACCGGCTATGCTCGACCAGCTTTCCAATATAGCGGGGCTGATCAATGAAGCGGCCGGCGACACCGAAGGCTGGGTAGAGAGTACAGGCATCCTTGCTATAGTCGAGCGTCTCGGTTTCGATACAGCCTACGTCAAAACCCAGCTGGCCAACCAGCTTGAGATTCTCATCGACAATTTCTACATCAGCCTCACGAACTTCTCCTCTACCTATATATCCGGCATCGGCAGTGTCATCGCCGTACTGTTTTTCGCCATACTGATGCCTTTTTTATGTTTTTTCATGATCCGTGACTATGAGAAGATAGGTATCTTCATGCGTTCACTGATTACCCCGACTGAGATATCGACCGACTATACCACCGAAATCAGCCGTATTGTGGGGTCCTATCTCCGCGGACAGTTTATCGTCGTGGTGATCAGCGCCATCAACCTGAGCCTGGGATTCTACCTTGTAGGCGTGCCCTATGCCCTTATCCTGGGCGTCTTTGCGGGGCTGACAAACTTTATTCCCACCTTTGGATTATGGCTCAGCATAACGATAACCACCCTGGTAGGGGCCTCTCTCGGTGACCCCTGGTATGTTTATCTGCCCGGCATCTACATCGTCTTTGCCATTGAACAGGTCCTGGAGTCCGGATTTATCGTACCTCGCGTAGTCGGCAAGCATGTTGGGCTGCATCCCCTGCTGGTCATGTTGTCACTGCTGCTGTTCGGCTTTATGTTCGGTTTTGTAGGGCTGCTCATTGCCGTTCCCTCCGCCGCTCTTATATCCGTATTTTATGAGCAATACCGCGAAACCAAAAAGATTTCCTTTTTAAGCGGCAGTGAGCTCGACTCCTTTATTCAGCAGTTTGACCGGGAATCCCAGAAACAGCAGAAAAGAAAACAGCAGGAAAAAGAGTTGGAATCTGCTGGGTAAAAACTGTTTATTTAAAACTCCTGTAACCCAAGCACCCGTTCACCCCGTAAAAATATGACTGACAAGGAACGACTGAGCTTCGAAGACGCTTTATCAAGGCTAGAAGAAATTGTGAGAGAGCTTGAAGGTGAAGAGATATCGCTGGAGGAATCCATCAAGCTGTATGAAGAGGGGATAGAATTATCCAAAATTTGCACCAATACACTTGAAAAGGCAGAATTGCGCATAGAAAAAGTAAATGAGCGGCATGCCGACAATAATGAAGGCTGACAACTATGGATATTGAGCTTGAAGACATAACCCCGGGCCCGCTACTGAGCAAGATAGAAACACCCGAAGACCTGAGGGAGCTGAATCCCGAACAGCTGGTCGACGTCTGTGATGAACTTCGGGATTTTATCATCGATATGGTTTCCGTCCACGGCGGACATTTCGGTGCAAGCCTCGGGGTGGTGGAGCTTACGGTGGCCCTGCATTATACCTATAACACCCCTGAAGATCTCCTGCTCTGGGATGTGGGCCATCAGGCCTACGGACACAAGATATTGACGGGACGAAGAGACCGGTTCCACACCAACAGGAAATACGGCGGACTTTCCGGTTTCCCCAAACGAAGTGAAAGCAAGTACGACACCTTCGGCGTGGGGCATTCCAGCACCTCCATCTCCGCCGCCCTCGGCATGGCCGTATCCCGCGATCTCAGCGAGGAGGATAAAAAAATAGCCGCCGTGATAGGCGACGGCGCGATGACGGCGGGACTGGCTTTTGAGGCCATGAACAATGCCGGCGCCATGAATTCCGATATCCTGGTGATTCTCAATGACAACTGCATGTCTATCGACCCTAATGTGGGGGCGCTCAAGGAATACCTGACCGAAATCACCACCAGCAAGACCTTCAACAAGCTCAGGGATGAAATATACGATATGCTCGGCCACTTCAAGTCGGCCGGTGAAAAGATGCGCAAGGTAGCCTCCAAACTGGAGAAGGCCGTTACGGCTGCCATCACGCCCGGGGGACTTTTCCAGGCGCTGGGCTTCAAGTACTACGGGCCGGTAGACGGACACAACGTCGACACCCTTCGGCGGCACCTGGAAGATCTCAGGGAGATACCGGGTCCAAAACTGCTGCATGCAGTGACCGTCAAGGGCAAGGGTTTCGCCCCCGCCGAGCGGGAGCAAACCAAATGGCACGCCCAAAGCAGCCCCTTCGACAAGATTACGGGTAAATCGCTGGTGCCCGAAAAGAAAGGGCCCAAGATACCGCGCTACCAGCACGTCTTCGGCGATGCCATTGTGGAACTGGCCGAACAGGATGAGCGCATTGTGGGCATCACTCCCGCTATGCCCAGCGGATCCAGCCTCTGGCCGCTGATGAATACCTTTCCCGATCGGGCCTTCGATGTGGGTATTGCCGAACAGCACTCCATCACCTTTGCCGCCGGCCTGGCAGCGGAAGGGAAAAAAGCTTTTGCGGCCGTCTACTCTACCTTCCTCCAACGCGCCTATGACCAGGTGATTCACGATGTGGCCATACAGAAACTGCCGGTCGTATTCTGCATAGACCGGGCAGGCCTTGTGGGGGCCGACGGACCTACCCACCACGGACTTTATGATATTTCATATCTGCGGGCGGTTCCCAACATGATCGTCTCCTCCCCCCTCAACGAAGAGGAGTTGCGTGACATGATGTATACCGCTTCGAAACATGAAGAGGCGGCTTGGGCCATACGATATCCCCGCGGGGAAGCCACGGGCATGGACATTCCCGAAGGATTTAAGAAAATGGAGATCGGCAAGGGAGAATGCCTGCGGGAGGGCGACGAGGTAGCTATTCTCAGCTTCGGCCCCATGGGCAATTATGTGGCAGAGGCGGCCGACCGGCTGGAGGAGGAAGGAATCAAGATCGGGCACTTCAATATGCGTTTTGCCAAACCGCTGGATACCGGCCTCGTAGATGATGTATGCCGTTCCTACGAACATATCATCACCATTGAAGACGGAACCCGTCTGGGCGGCTTCGGCAGTGCCGTGGCCGAATACCTGGCCGACAAACCCCAACAGATCCCCCTGACCATCATGGGGGTTCCCGACCGGATTGTTGAACATGGCACCCAGGAGGAGTTGCACAGGGAAGTGGGGCTCGACCCCGAAAGCATCCGGAAAAAGGTACACAGCGTGCTGAAATCTCTCTCCCTGAAAAGCTAGTATCCGCTCCGGCTATTTTCTGTCGGAACCCCTTCAAATGAAGCCTCTTTCACCAGGGCTTCCCGCAGCCTCCGCCGGTACGCCCCGGGCGATATTTCTATGCAACCGAAACGGGCAAGGTGCTCGCTCCAAAACTGGGTATCCCACAGTTCGAAGCCGCCCGCAACCAGCGCCTGGTGGGTCCAGTACAGGGCTACTTTAGAGGCTTCCTTTTTCCTGCCGAACATGGACTCCCCGAAAAAAGCGGCCCCCAGCGACACCCCGTACTGTCCCCCTACCAGCTTTCGCTCCCCGTCATATACACTTACCGAATGGGCGTGGCCGAGCTCGTGGAGTTTGCAGTAGGAGTCGATAAGCTCTTCGGATATCCAGGTCGACTCCCTGTCGGCGCAGCCCTCCATTACCTGCCGAAAAGCGTGATCAAACCGTATCTGATAATGTTCATTTCGAATGATGCGCCTGACATTGGAGGAAACCCGGAAATTATCCAGGGGTATGATACCGCGGCGGCTGGAAGTATACCATTCCGCCTCCGGGGCATCCCGGGAATCGGCCATCGGAAAGATGCCGTTGGCATATCCTGTTAGCAGCTCTTCGGTCGAGATCATACGTTTGGGGTAAAGCGGGACGGTTTCCCATCCTCCGTTTTAAATTACCATTACAGCTTATAGGAAGATGCTACGTATTGATACCATCACGGCCGGTGATGGCATCCATCCCAACCGGTTACCAGCCACAGCCCAGGACTGCCTCGCCGCTGCCGATAGGCGAGCCCGGGGGCGGCGACAAGGGAGGAGTCAGCTCCCTGATACGTTCCGGGTGCTCAAAATAGTCTCCTATCATTTTGCTTCCGTAACGGTAAGCCGCCTTCCACTGTTCATCTCCCGATTCCGCGGCCTGCGTATCCAGCCACCCGCGGAGATTTTCCAGCTTATGGTGCACAACCGCCCTGACCTGGCTGGAAGCGTCATCGTCAGCTGCCAGATCGATCATGTTGTACAGCGTTACGAAGTTGACCGTACGCCTGACGGCCCCGTCGTAGCCCTGCAGGGGCTCCCCTTTCCAGGTTGCCGACAGCACCCGGTCTATCATCTCCGACAGGCCCGTGTAGTTGCTGTCCCGTGCCTCATAGTCGACCAGCCTGGCTGCCCGGTTACGATTGAACAGCAGGGAGATCGTCATATGGGCCGCCGTCTCTGCGGCACCCAGCGGATCGAAGGCGGGATCGGTATAACTGTTAAAGAGCTCCCTCGAACCGTAATAACCGATGGGACGCGGGGGTATCAGGCTCACAACGGCTTCCGGCATGCGGAGGTTGTCCACCGCAACGGTGTTCAGCATGGCATCCAGAGCCGCCCGCTGCCTTTCGGCTGAAACAGGTTCCGGCCCCTCCTGGACGCCTCCCCTGATATTATAGGAGTAATCCATACCCCCCAGAAGTTTAACCGTTCCCTCGATCTGGTAGCGGTGATACAGGTATATGGGGACCAGCACATCCTCCAGCTTTGCCATGGGGGTGCCCGAAGGTATGTTGGAGTCCGAGAAATTATCGAGGGCGATCTTCCTCACATCCATTATGTGGTTCAGCTGCTCAACAGCATCCACCCCGTTGTCCCATAGGTGGGCCCGGGGGTGGGCGCCGCCTTCGGGGCGTGCATCGGCGTCCGATATAAACTTCAGTCCATGTTCAAAAGCGTTTTCCAGTATTGTATCCAGCTTCTTCCCCTCGTCGGTGCCTTCCGGATAGTCCTGGTAGCCGTAGCGAATGGAAACCTTGTCCCACTCCCCTATACCCGTATCATAGGCTTCCGAAAGGTCCGGGGTGCCGTTCTCAATATTCACTTTGGGAGCCGGGTAATCCATCACCGAGGCCCTGTCGTTGGTACTGGCCGCAAAGTTGTGGGCCAGTCCCAGGGTATGGCCCACCTCATGGGCCGACAGCTGCCGGATCCGGGCAAGGGCCATCTCAAGCATGGGATCGTTCTCGCCTTTCTCTCCCTCCCCGTAGGGGGAAAGCAGCCCTTCGGCGATCAGGTAATCCTGTCGCACGCGCAGCGAGCCGAGCAGCACATGGCCCTTTATAATCTCACCCGTCCTCGGGTCCACCACCGACGAGCCGTAGGACCAGCCCCGTGTCGAGCGGTGTACCCAGTTGATCACATTGTACCGGACATCCAGCGGGTGGGCATCTTCCGGTAGCATCTTCACCCGGAAGGCATTTTTGTATCCGGCTGCCTCAAAAGCCTGGTTCCACCAGCGGGCTCCATCCAGCAGGGCGCTTCGCACCGGTTCGGGCGTTCCGGGATCCAGGTAGTAGACAATCGGTTCGACCGGCTCGCTCATCTCGGCTCCCGGATTTTTCTTTTTAAGACGGTGGCGGGTGATATACCGCTTGGTCAGCGACTCGCCGATGGGCGTGCTGTAATCCTGGTAGCTCATTCCGAAATAGCCGGAGCGGGGATCAAAGACCCGGGGTTCGTATCCCTCGTCGGGCAGCTTCACCAACGAGTGGTGCTGGCGGACCGTCACCGAGGCCGATGTCGGGGACACCGATCGAATCTGTCTTCCCGAGGCATCGCCGGTGAAAGTCAATGTCGCTTCAAATTCCGTGTTTTGGGGAAAGTTCATCGTCCCCTCCCTGAATAGGGCCGAACGTGAATCGTCCGGCCGGTAGTTTCCCTGTCCCCGGCCTTTCAGCTGCTCCGAAACTCCATGGGCGTCCCTTAGCAGGAATCCCGTGATATCGACCAGCACCCTTCCATCCTCTTCGGCCGCCACCTCGAATCCCCATAGCACCGACTGTGCAAAAGCATCACGGACCGACTTCCTCTCTTTTCGGTTGTCGGTAATCGCACGGTAGGAATAGTTGGGCTGCACCATTAAAACTTTCGGGCCCCTTCGGTCAAAGTAAACCACCCGGCTGTCGCCCAGCTGATTGCGGTCCAGTCCGATATCGTTGGAGCCCACCCCGGCCGCCAGGGAGTTTACATAGAGGAACTCCCGGTTCAGCTTGTCGATCTCCAGCCAGACCTTTCCCCGGTCTTCATCCCAGTAGTAGGTAAAATAGCCTTTATGCTGTTCGAGTCCTTTGGTTTTCTCACTGATGGAGGGGGTCTCCTTTGTCTCCTGGGCTATGGCAGTCGCTGCCATGCAGAGAAGGGCCAGCCCTAAGGTTGCCAGTCGTTTCATAATGGTCGGGTATAGGTTATGAAAAATATTTTTTATTCCTCATCCGAATACAGCTTCGCAAGGTCGTTGATCATATCCTCGTTGATACCGGCATTCACAAAACCGCCGTCGTGGTAGAGGTTCTGCATGGTCACTTTGCGGGTCAGGTCCGAAAAGAGCGTCACGCAGTAGTCGGCGCAGTCGTCGGCCGATGGATTGCCCATGGGAGCCAGCTTGTCGGCAAAGGTGTACATGCCGTCAAAACCCTTGATTCCGCTGCCGGCCGAGGTCTGGGTGGGCGCCTGCGAAATGGTGTTGACCCGAATCCCGCGGTCGGCCAGCCTGCTTCCGTAATTACGGGCCACGCTTTCCAGCAGCGCCTTGGCGTCGTTCATATCACTGTACTTGGAAAAGATACGCTGCGCACCGATATAAGAGAGGGCCACGATGCTGGCGCCCTCATTCAGCAGTTCCGCCTCCTCGGCGAAATGTAGAATCTTATGCAGGGAAATGGCGGATATGTCCAGGGTCTGCTGGTACCAGTGATAGTTCAGTTCCCGGTACTCCTTGTTTTTGCGGATATTGGGCGACATCCCGATGGCGTGGAGGATAAAATCAACCTTCCCATACTCATCCTTCACCTTTTCCATCAGCTCCTCAACTTCATCCTCCTTGGAGACATCGCACGGGTAGATAGAGGAACCCGTCTTTTCGGCCAGGCCATCCAGCTGTCCCAGCCGCAGTGCCACCGGTGCATTGGACAGGGCAAATTCGGCGCCCTCCCGGTCGCAGGCCAGGGCTATGCGCCAGGCGATACTCCGCTCATCCAGCGCTCCGAAGATGATTCCTTTCTTCCCTTTCAAGAGTCCGTATCCGTTTGCGTCTGCCATATCTATATCCAAATTTGTTGCTTGGGTTAAATGATGTGAGAAAATAACAAAAGAAATGATTCAATTCCGAATGGAACCCCTATCGAAACATACGGGTCCCAAACCGGCGGAAAGAACCCATCAAACGTTTTTCAGGCGGCCCTGCGGGACTGCACCTTTCTCCCTTAGCCGGCCATTATTTTCGGGAAGAAGGACCCCGGATTTTTAAAAATTTATTCTGTTGATAAGACAATAATTTGTCCTTATTTTTCGAGACTTTGCGACCTTCGCGGAAAACCGTAACAAAATACCATAAGCAGCCTTTAACCCATGTTTGAAGATTTATCGTCAAAATTGGATAAAGCCTTTCAGTCGCTGAAAGGTGAAGCCAAGATCAGTGATGTCAATATCGCTGAGACGGTACGGGAGATCCGTCGGGCCCTGCTGGATGCCGACGTGAATTACGAGGTTGCCAAGGAATTTACCAACACGGTAAAAGAGCGGGCCATGGGCGAAGAGGTGCTGACCTCGGTCAACCCCGGGCAGCAATTTACCAAAATCGTATACGACGAGGTGGTCGATATCCTGGGCCAGGAGCGGGAAGATATTTCCGTAGCCCATACACCCCCGACCGTTATACTGATTGCGGGACTGCAGGGATCCGGTAAAACCACTTTTTCGGCAAAGCTTGCACGATACCTGAAGCGGGAAAACAACCGCAATCCCATACTGGCTGCCGCCGATGTCTACCGCCCGGCGGCCATCGATCAGCTCAAGACGCTGGCCGACTCCATTGACGTTCCGGTGTATTCCATCGGGCAGAAGGATGCAGTTCGTGCGGCAAAAGAAGCGGTATCAATGGCAAAAAGCCTGGCGCTGGATACGGTGATTATTGACACCGCCGGCCGCATGCATGTGGATGAAAAGATGATGCAGGAGGTGGCTGAGATCAAGGAGGCCGTTCAGCCGAATGAAATCCTCTTTGTGGTCGACTCCATGACCGGGCAGGATGCGGTTAACACCGCCAAGGAATTTAACGAACAAATAAACTACGACGGGGTGGTACTCACCAAGCTTGACGGTGACACCCGGGGTGGAGCTGCGCTCTCCATCAAGAATGTAGTGCACAAACCGATTAAGTTTGTGAGCACGGGCGAGAAACTTGACGCCCTTTCGCCTTTTTACCCGGACCGCATGGCCCAGCGCATTCTCGGCATGGGAGATGTGGTGTCGCTGGTCGAAAAGGCACAAAAGGAATTTGACCAGGAAGAAGCAGAGAAGCTGCAGAAGAAAATTAAATCCGACAAGTTTGACCTTGAGGATTTCAAACAGCAGCTTCAACAGATTAAAGGCATGGGCAATATCTCAGACCTCGTCGGTATGATTCCCGGCGCCGGCAAGGCATTGCAGGACCAGGAAATTGACGAGGATGCGTTCAAGCCCATTGAAGCTATTATTAACTCCATGACGCCCGAAGAGCGTCACAATCCCGAAATCCTGAATGCCACACGCAGGCGGCGTATCGCCCGCGGTTCGGGCACGAAGGTAAGGGATGTGAACGACCTGCTGAAACAGTTCGAACAGATGAAGAAGATGATGAAACAGTTCTCAGGCATGGGCAAGATTGGAAAGATGATGAAAGGCATGAAAAACATGCCTTTCGGTTAACAAAAATGTACATGTGTTGAAATAGAATGGCTGGACGGTTATTAGCCGACCGGGCAGCCTGATAAGTTTTGCGCAAGATTCCGAAAACTTCCTCTATTCACTCAACGCAAATTTAAGTAAACGGAGAAAAACATTGCTAAGAATAAGATTACAACGCAGAGGCCGTAGAAAAAGGCCGATCCACCATATCGTGGTAGCCGACAGCCGGAAACCGCGTGACGGACGCATTATCGAAGACCTCGGACGTTTCGACAACCTGACCCCAAAAAACCAGGTCGACCTGAATGAAGACCGGGCCATACACTGGCTTAAAAAGGGTGCTCAACCAACCGACACCGTCAGGTCCATCTTCAAGGAGCAGGGTATTATGTACCGGATGCACCTTATTCGATGGGGCAAATCTGAAGAGGAAATTGAAGAGGCTATAGCTGAATGGCGCGAGGCCCGGGAAGCCAAGGAAGAGAAGGAACCCAGCCGCAAGGAGCGTCAAAAGGCCATGCTTGAAGCTGAAGAGAAAGAGTACCAGAAGCAGCTCAAGAAGAAAGCCGAAGAAGCGGCCAAGGAAAAAGCCAAGCAGGAAGCCCTTTCCTCGGACGATGAGGAAGAAGCTGCCGCCGAAACCGAAGAGGCCGCCGCTGAAGAAGTGGAAGCTCCCGCTGAGGAGACGGAAACAGCTGAGGAGGCCACCGAGACTGAAGAGGTAGCTGAAGAAACAGAAGAAGCTGCCGAGCCGGAAGCCGAAGCAAAGGAAGAAGCGGAAGCTGAGGAATCCAAAGAGGCTGCCGCGGAAGAAGCGGAAGAGCCTGCTGCGGAATCCGAAGAAACCCAGGAAGCCGCTGAAGCGGAAGAAGAAGCTGCCGAAGAAGAGCAGGCGGAAACCGCTGAGGAAGCCCCGGAAGAAACCGAAGAAAAAGCCGAAGCAGCTGAGGAAGCCGAAGAGGCTGAAGAGGCGGAAGAAGCTGAAGCGGAGTCTGCTGAAACGGTTTCAACGGATATGCTGGCCAAAGAGGCCATCAAGCATATAGAAGATACGCCCCTCGAGGAACTTGAAGGATTTGTTCCCGACGACGAAGACCGTGTCACGGTTCAGCGTGCCTGGGAAGACAAAAAAGAAGGATAGCAATCAATATTACCCAAGCATGCCGGGCTCTTTAGTTGGGCATAGCAAGAATAACAATGCTGGAACCTATTGAAGACCAGTATAAAAAAATCGGGTATATAGCCCGGTCGCACGGAGTTAAGGGGGAGGTTTTAATAATCTCCCGCATCGGCGCTCCGCAACTTTTTGACGAAATTGAGCTGGCACATATTCAAAATGCCAGGGGGGACCTTGTCCCCGCCCGTATTGAGTCGGTACGGGCTCAGCAAAAAAACAACCGGCTTTCGTTCTTTGTAAAATTTGAGCACGTGACTGACCGCAACCAGGCAGAACAACTGAAAGACTTGCCCGTTTATGTTTCAAGGGACAAGACCGACGGCCTGGTTGACGAGGAGAAGCAGGTGGATCTGAATTCTTTCGATGTAGTTGATGAACAGGGCACCCGGATAGGGACCGTTCAGGACATCATCGAAAATCCGGCCCACCCCATCCTCGAAGTAATCACCGAAGACGACCGGACTTTGCTTATTCCGATGGTAGACCATTACGTGGTTTCCGTCGATGAGGAACAGGAAACGGTCAAGTGCCATAACATCAATCAACTGGCTGACTTGTAAGATGATGAGAATTGACATCATATCGGCAGTACCACAACTGTTGGAAAGTCCGCTCAACCACAGTATTGTCGGCAACGCACAAGACAACAACCGTGTTGAGATTCATGTTCATGACCTGCGTGATTATTCGGATGACAAACACAACAAGGTGGATGATTATCCCTACGGAGGCGGGGCCGGCATGGTGCTGACGCCCCAGCCCATATTTTCCTGTGTTAACAAGCTGAAGGAACAGCGGGAATATGACGATATCATCTTTACGGCACCGGACGGGGTCCCGTTTGAGCAGCAACATGCCAACGACTTTTCCCTCAAGGGCAACCTGATCTTTTTGTGCGGACACTACAAGGGGGTCGACCAGCGCGTGCGAGATACCCTGATAACCAGGGAATTCAGCATCGGCGATTATGTGCTTTCGGGAGGAGAACTCCCCGCAATGGTGATGATCGATGCCATTGTGAGGCTGCTGCCCGGCGTTTTGGGCGATGCAGAAAGCGCATTAGGCGACTCTTTCCAGGACGGCTTGCTGGAGGGTCCCGTTTATACGCGTCCCGCCGAATATAAGGGACTGCAGGTACCGGACGTATTACGTTCCGGAGACCATCAAAAAGTTGAAGAGTGGCGGCATAAACAGTCGCTGGAACGGACCAAAAAGGTCCGACCGGACATTTACAAAAAATTTAGAAAAGAACAGTAGCTAGAGGAATCTATCATGGATAAATTAAAATTAGCAGAACAAGCATTAATACACGACGATATCCCCTCCTTCAGGGCGGGAGATACGGTAAACGTACATTACCGCGTTCGTGAGGGTGACAAAGAACGCATTCAGCAATTTGAAGGGGTGGTTATCTCCCGTAAGGGTACCGGACCGAACCAGACGTTTATGGTCCGCAAGATATCCGCCGGTAACATCGGTGTTGAGCGTGTTTTTCCCCTCTACTCTCCATTTGTAGCAAAAATCGAGGTGAAAAAGGAAGGCGATGTACGCCGATCCAAGCTGTACTACCTGCGCGACCGCCAGGGTAAGGCCGCCCGTATCAAGGAGAAAGATCGCCGGGATGAAAATGGTAACGGCAACACCCCGAAGGCCAAACAGGCTCCCGCAGCCGAAGAGGAGCCGGCCGTGGAGGAGAAAGCTTCTTCCGAAGAGGAATAAGCGGGGCTTAATCCGGCAGCAGGGCATTACTTCCTCTCACAGGTAGTGTACTGCAGTTCCAACCGTTCTATACCGGGCTTATTTAAAGGCCCGGTAAACAGTCATCGGTGGAATATTACGCCATTCCCATTCCGTCTTCACGCCTCCAAATACTTCCTGCAGCGGACCTTTCAGGTGGCCCGAGGTTTGATAGGCCAGGAAAGCGCCTCCTTGCCTGAGAATCATTTTGCTCTGCCTGAGGATCGACATCTTGACTTCCCGGTCCAGAAAGGAGAAGGGGATACCGGAAATAATATAGTCGACCTCGTCTTTTTCATCCTCTCCTATCAACTCCTTAACATATTCCACACTCTCGTTAAAAAGCCGAACTCTTGAATCGTCAATCTCCTCCAGCTTTTCAAACAGGCGTTCGTTGGTTTCGAACATGGCCAGGGAGGATCCTTCCGTCATATTGTTCAGCAGGTAACGGGCAAACACCCCGGCCCCGGCCCCGTACTCGACAATGCGGATATCTTTGGAGAAGTCTATGGGCCTGCACACCGTCTGCACACAAAAACGCGAAGTAGGCGTGACCGATGCCACGTCCTTATCCATAAAAAAACTTCTGAGATATGTTAATGTGCTCATAGTCGGAATAGGTACATATTTTCTTTTGGCAGCAGCTAAAGTTCGTTCTTCAGCTGCTCAATCTGGTCGCGAATTCGGGCGGCCTCTTCAAACTCCATATTCTTGGCGGCAGTGTACATGGAATCTTTCAGATATTCCAGAAACTTCTCCTTGCTTTCGAAGGTTACCTCTTTCATGGCCGGGTTGGCCTTGTATTTGATCCCCTCCTCGGCCACCTTGACCCTTTCCAGCGGCTCTCTTTCGCCCTCACCCTCTTCATCGAGGTCGAATGACTGCGTGGATATCAATGCCGGGTCCACCAGGGGCTTGAGTTCCTTTTCAATGGTTTTCGGTGTTATGCCGTGCTCCTCGTTATATTCTTTCTGGACCTTTCGGCGCCGTTCGGTCTCTTCGATCACCGTTCGCATACTGTCGGTAATCCTGTCGGCATACAGTATGGCCTTGCCCTCCACATTTCGGGCGGCCCGCCCAATAATCTGGAACAGGGAGGTTTCGGACCGGAGGAAACCCTCCTTGTCGGCATCGAGGATAGCCACCAGGCTGAGTTCGGGGATGTCAATGCCTTCCCGCAGCAGGTTGATACCCACCAGCACGTCGAAATCACCGCGCCGGTACTTGAACAGCACCTCCACCCGCTCCATAGCGTTTAACTCGCTGTGCATGTAGGCGGCGGATATCCCAATATTTTTGAGGTACTCGCTCAGCTCTTCACTCAGCCGCTTGGTCAGGGTAATGCACAAGACCCGGTGCCCCTTCTCCACTCTCTTCCTTATTTCATCGATAAGGTCGTCAATCTGGTTGTCCACAGGGCGCACTTCAATCTCGGGTTCCATCAGCCCGGTGGGCCGCACGATCTGCTCGACAACCACCCCTCCGCATTTCTCCAGCTCATAGTCGCTCGGAGTGGCGCTCACGAAGATAGCCTGGTTGACCATCCCCTCCCACTCCTCAAATGTCAGGGGACGGTTGTCCATGGCCGAGGGCAGTCGAAATCCGTGCTCCACCAGTTCAATTTTCCTGGAGCGGTCGCCCCCGTACATGGCGGATATCTGCGGGACCGTCTGGTGACTCTCATCCACCACCAGCATGAAGTCGTCCGGAAAATAGTCAAACAGGCAGTAAGGCCTTTCCCCGGGCTTCCTGTTGCTAAGGTAGCGGGAGTAGTTTTCAATACCCGAGCAGTAGCCGATCTCCTGCATCATCTCAATATCGAAGAGGGTGCGCTGCTCCAGTCGTTTGGCCTCCAGGTATTTTTGCTCATCCTTGAGCACCTCCACCCGCCAGTTAAGCTCGTCCCGTATCTGATCAATGGCCTCTTCGAGCCGGTCCTGTGTCGTTACATAGTGGGAGGCCGGATAGATTCTAAACTCCTCGACCGTATTGATAATTTCGCCCGAATCCACGTCGAAGATCTCCATCTTCTCTATCTCATCCCCCCAAAACGTAATACGGAGTCCATCTTCGGCATAGGCGGGATACAGGTCGACCACATCCCCCCGTACCCGGAAGGTGCCTCGACCGAAGTCGTTGTCCTTTCGGGTATAGTGAAGGTCAACCAGGTCGTACAGCAGCGTGTTACGGGGAATCTCTTTTCCCGTCTCCAGATTTATGATCAGCTTCTCATACTCCGAGGGGGATCCGATGCCGTAGATACAGCTTACCGACGAGACGATGATCACATCGCGACGGCCCGATAACAGCGAGCTCGTAGCCCGGAGTCGAAGCCGCTGGATCTCGTCGTTAATCGACAAATCTTTTTCGATATACTTGTCCTGTGAAGAAAGGTATGCCTCGGGCTGGTAGTAATCGTAATACGATATAAAGAACTCAACGCGGTTCTCCGGGAAGAAATCGCTGAGCTCCCGGTACAGCTGTGCCGCCAGGGTCTTGTTGTGGCTCATCACCAGGGTGGGCTTCTCCACCTGGTCGATCACATCGGCGATGGTTCGCGTTTTTCCCGAACCGGTGATGCCCAGCAGCGTCTGATATTTATCTCCCTGGTTGATGCCCTCCACCAGTTCTTCAATAGCCTCGGGTTGGTCTCCGGCAGGGGGCCAGGGCGACTGTAAGTTAAAATGGGACATGGGTTGCAAAAATCTTATTCTTTAACCCCGCATCAAATGTCAAAACCAATGAACGGGAATAACTTTTTATCCGGCGGTTCCTGATACCGATGATTTTGACGGCTGTTTTTTACGGAATATCATAAAACGTAAAATAGCTGTAATCATTCGTCAAAAATCACATATTTTTAGGGCAATTGAAATGATTATTTTAAAAACTCTTCCCGACCACCGGGAGATTCTTTCTGTTGGTATATCAACACCTTCAACAGGAAACCTAAAAATGCCGGGATAACACTTACAACCTTTAGCGTATGTCACCCAAAGAACAGCAGCTGAATCCGCAACGTGAACGCATTGACGAAATTGACCGTCAGATACTGGACCTGCTCACCGAAAGGAAGGGTATTGTCCGGGAAGTGGTGGAAAAAAAGGTAAAGAACCAACTGCCCATTTTCGCACCCGAACGCGAAGAGGCGAAGATCGACGCTTTCCGCGAGATGGCAGCCCGGCGCGACCTCGATCCTGTATGGGCCGAGGATTTTCTGCGCATGATCATGGCCGCCTCAAGGGCCAGCCAGTCGACCGACAAGTTCCCCCGGGCTACGGATGAGCCCAAACATATCCTTGTAGTCGGTGCCAAAGGAGGCATGGGAAGCCTTTATTCCAACATCATTGAGCAGACAGGCCACCATCTCTACAAAATTGACAAGCACAACTGGCATGAGCTGGCGGATATAGCCCCCCGGCTCGACCTGGCTATCGTATCCGTGCCCATCAATGTTACGGTGGATGTGATAGGCCGACTCGCTCCCAAACTGCATAAAAATACCATCCTGGCCGACTTCACCAGCAATAAGGCCAAACCCATTGAGGCAATGAAAGAATCCCATAAGGGCCCCATCCTCGGCCTGCACCCCATGCATGGGCCCGACGTTCATAACCTGTCCAAACAGCTGATGGTTTACTGTCCGGCCCGCGGGGGAGAAGAGATGAACTGGGTGGCCGAACAGTGCCGGCTCTGGGGCATGAGGGTCATCGAGGCCGATGCTGAAAAGCACGACCATGTGATGCATATGGTGCAGGGGCTTCGCCACTT
>CAYREV010000013.1:56806-58016 GCA_964423345.1 uncultured Balneolaceae bacterium
AGTTTTTCGTGGATGGTTGCCATGGAGTTAATTCTCATGTGGCTCTCCCTGAACAGCTCTCCTATCTCTTCATTATCGCTTTTCAACGACTGAAGCTGCAGCAGCCCGGAAACAACCGCCAGGTTGTTTTTGACCCGGTGGTGGATCTCCTGCAAGAGTACCTCCTTTTCTTTTAGGGAATCCCTGATCTTTTGCTCCTTCTCTTTGATCGCCGTTATATCTCTTAGCACGGTTTGGATGGCATCCTCCCCCTTATACTTGATGGGTATGGAATGAGCTTCTATGAACCGCTCCTCTCCGTCGAGACCGATAATACGCTGCTCGGATGAAGTCACATGCTCCAGGCTCTCAATTTCCTGCTTTCGTTTTTTAGCCTTCTCAAGCTCCTGCTCCGGCACAAAATCAAAAATATCTTTTCCCAGCAGATCCCCGCGCTCTTTCGCACCCAGCAACTCCACCGCTTTCTTGTTGACAAATTCAAATTTCCCCTTCACCGTTACAAATACCGGGAGCGGGTTATCAACCACCAGTTTCTGCCAGCGCTCCTCCGTCTCCTTAAGGGCCAGCTGTGCTTTTTTACGTTCGGTTATATCCTTTGCCACCCCAAACACTCCGACAATCTCGTCCTCTACATAGATAGGTAGGTTGACCACATCCACATGGATTTTCTCCCCGTTTTTGTGAATTCCCGACGCCTGGTACGACTGGGCTTCACCCTGCGCTGCTTGGGCAAAACGCTCCTGCACGAAATCCCGGTCTTCTTCAGTTATAAGAGGTGCAAAATTAAGATCCACCAGCTCATCGATGGTATACCCCGTCAACTCCCCAAGGGCTTGGTTTGCCATCTGGAAATTACCCTCCAGGTCAAAGGAGTATACGGCACTGGGATTGTGATCAAACAGGGATTTAAACTGTTGCCGGCTCTTCTGCAGTTCCCGTTCCCTTCGCTTGGTCTCCGTAATATCCTGAAGAACCGCTTGCAGTGCGGGCTTCCCATTATAGGTAATCCTGGAAACATGGGACATGACGATCTTACTTTTGCCGTCCAGGGATTTCAGTTTATATTGAACGGGCTCCATTTCCTCAATTTCACCGGCTTGCCGTAAACGACTTCTCAGCTGATCCTGGTATTCATCGGTGGTAAACAGGGAGGCGGCTTTGCCGATAATCTTCTCCTTATCTTCCGCCCCCATCATTTCCACTCCCGCCT
>CAYREV010000013.1:58116-71685 GCA_964423345.1 uncultured Balneolaceae bacterium
TTGGCTATTCTTTCGGCTTCTCTCAATCGGTACTCGCTTTCCCGTACCTCACTTGTGGCTTTCAGTCGCCAAAAACCGTAGGCCAGAAATCCCAAAAACATCAACAATACTATAATCAATGCTTCATCGGACAGGGAACCAACATTCCCTTGCATAAAATATATAAGAAAAGCACAATCCTTCATTTAATTAATACCCTCTTAGACCCAAGACCTGAATGGGTAACCCTCATCAGGTCCACGATAAGATTCTTTAGCCCTAAAAATCGATATTTGCATCATGGTCTGATTAAAGGGGCATATAATCATTTAATTTTTAACTTTGTCCCGCCAATTTCAATAAAAACTTCCTGAAGGCAGGAGTATCGTATTCGGCCATCCCCTCCCTGGATGCCACAATATTCCCGCTTTTGTCAACCACAAAGGTGGTGGGAACCACTTCGCTTTGAAAAACAGGCGGTCTTCGTGCGCCTAAAATGTAAACGGGAAAGGTAAACTCCTTCCTTTGAATAAATGACCGGGCCTTGTCACGCGACTCATCCAATGATACCATGACAAACACAACATCTTCCCTGCTGCCCACCTTTTCATAAAGGGACTGGATGTTGGGCATCTCGGCTATACAGGGAGGACACCAGGTGGCCCAGAAGTTGATAAATATAACCTTGTCCCTGTAACGTCCGAGGTCCAATTTCTCCCCCTCCAGGCTTATCAGCTCCAGGCTATAGTCTGCCCGGACCTTCCTCTCCCTGTATTCAGAATGCTCTATATCGGGCTGCATCAAGCCGGTCCACAGCAGGGCCTGCTGCATGCGTCCCAATACTTCCGTATGGAGTCCGGTTACATACAGCAGGCCCGGAATGGACAGTAGAATAATCCATTCCAGGACTTCCCTTTTCCAGCTTTTTCTGTTTTTTGATGAGTGTCGGTCTTTCATATAAATCGATCCGGCCAAATATTCATGCTATTTGAAGGTCGCTATCTCCTCCAGGGGTTTCTTGGATATATCCGGCACCTTGACTCCTTCCGCCGGATAACCCACCACCAGCAGTAAAAACGGACGTTCATTTTCGGGCCGGTCCAGTATTTCGTTGAGGAATCCCATCGGACTCGGGGTATGGGTCAGGCAGGCCAGGCCCGCCCTGTGGATGGCGGTTATCAACATGCCGGTGGCAATGCCTACCGATTCCTTGACATAGTAGTTGCGTACTTTTTCACCCGAATCCGTAAGCCCATATCGTTCTGAAAAGATGGCTATCAGATAGGGCGCCCGCTCCAGGAAGGGTTTGTCCTGGTCGGTTCCCAGCGGTTCCAGGGCTTCAAGCCACTCCTCCGAGGCTCGACGCTCGTAGAATTCCTTCTCTTCCTCTTCGGCGGCCTCCCGTATCCTGCTCTTTAAATCAGCATCCTGCACAACCACAAAATGCCAGGGCTGCATGTTGGCCCCGTTCGGCGCCGTGCCGGCCGCCCTTATGCAGTTTTCTATAATATCTGTTGGCACCGGCCGGTCGGAGAACTCCCGTACCGTGCGGCGCCTTTTCATCTCTTCATAAAATGAACGTGCCCGGCGGCGCATCTCGTCCACTTCATATTCCCTGTATTCGGTATGCGGCACAAAGTCGTTTTTGCCCATAACAATTCAGCGTTTAAGCATTGGCTAAAACCAACTATTAATAATTTCAGTTTCAAATATCCTCTTTAACAGTGCATCCCACACGAGAAGGGTGGTCCGTTACCCGCCGTTCCGTTGAGATATCCCTGATGATCCATAGCATCAAAAAGTCGCCGGCGGCCACCAGTGTAAACAAAAATCCGAAAACCGACAGGAATCCAGACCCAAAGACCATGCCGGTAACAAACGGAATCACACCCAGTAGTAAACCGGGTATCAAAACGCCGACCCTGTAGGCTCCGGCCGACATCGGCTCATTGCAATGGGCATAGGGAGACAGTGCCCTGAGATTAAAACCAAACGTCATGGAATCCCAGCCCAATCCAGATGCGGCCATCCAGGCCCACGCATGCAAAAGTTCATGAAGTACAATGCCCGCTACCGCCGACGGCAATAAAATTTCCAGGTGTGAAAACATATAAGTGAAATCCACCCTCATTTTTTCCCACCCCCAAAGCATCACATATACAGCGCAGTAGATCCCGGCCGTGGGCAGCAGTATCAGCAGGCTTTTCCCGTTGGCCTCGAGGGCCGACAGTGAATAGCTGTCCCCGGTATCATCCTTATTCGGTTGGGCCATTTTGCAGATAGTTAAGCCATTGCTTTTCCTGTTGCAGGCGTACCGTATACCTCGCCCGGAGGCCGGGCACACTTTCAATCTTTTCGATCCATTTTCCGGCCCATTCAAACTCTTCATAATAAGCGAGGCGGTGGATCATCTGTATAAAAATATCAAAATATTCCATATCAGCCGGAATGGTAAACAACTGCGAAGCGTAAGCAACTAAAAGATCCCTGCCTTCTCTTTTGAGTACCTCCCGGACCGCCCGTACCTTGGTGCGGTAATAAAGATTTTTAAAGGTTGCCGCATCAAATAGCCCCTTCCGGTAGGTCAGGTCCAGGTAATACCGCCATTGGGTCGAATCCAGCCGTGTTGCCAAAGCCTCTTCCAATCCCCCGGCCGATTTCTCTCCGGCAACCAGTTGCAGTGCCCTCCCCAGGTGGGCTTTCGCCATGGTTTCGTTATCTCCCAAAGCATAACCGTCGGCATAAAGTAGCTGAAGGTCTGCACTTGTATCACTAAGAGCTGCATTAGACCGAACCTCTCCGGCCCTTCCCTCTTTGAGGTGGCGAAAGGCCCACTCCGATTTAACAAACAGGTTACCGGGCCGGATTTTCATGGCTTCATCAATGTGGCCGAGTGCACGTACCGTATCATGCTCCGCAAGATAAAAACGGTAACGGTCTAATGCCTCCCCGAAATCCGACATAATGTGGGGGCACTCCTGCTCAAAAAGAGATGGCATCGCAAAAAGGCGTTCCGCAATTCCCCTGTCTACGGAATCAACCCGAACCGTGTCGAGGGATTGCCTCCACCCTTCCACCAGCTTCTCAAATGATTCGGAATAGGATCCACCCACATCGCCGCTTCTGTAGGCTTCCTTGAAACTTCCCACGGGGTAATGATCCAACAGGTATTTCACAAAAGAACCGGTGGTGGTATAGTTGACGGCCGACCTCCCCCCGTAAAAACCCAGGGGAGAAAGCGCACCTTTCATTTCACCGGCTGAGGGCAGGGGCTTCTCCGAGGCGACGATCTGGTCGATAGTGGTTTTCCCGGATCCCGCCGGCGCCAGGGCCACGGCCAGCCCCTCGACCAGCCCGATACTCGTGCTTGCGTTGAACAGACGGTTACCGAACTGTTTGGAAAGGACGTGAACCAGTTCGTGTTTCAGGCTTCCATCTATCTGCTGCTTGGCTATATGCAGCTGGTCCTGCTCCAGCCATACCGGCACATAGCTCGTAAATTTCGCCCCCACCATCTTTTTCTTCTGCCAGGGATGCCCATACAGGTAGCTCTCAACCCCGGAGGAAAGTCCCGAGAGGTTCAGGCGGCTGCTTATTTGTTGCAGATAGAACTCCTGTTCCAGCGCTATCAGCGCTATCTCTTCATCGGTATAGTAACGGTCATCATAAAAAATGCGGAAGTGTTCCGTTTCCATACTGCTGCCCAATCGCTCCTGCAGGTGTCTTGGCGGAGAGATGATGCCCGATTCTGCCAGGCGGGTATATCCCGTCATCAGAATAATTGCCGACAAAGCTGCAATCCACCGCGACGTTTTCTCTTCGTTCAGGGAAGGGATCGACCAGATCAGAAGAACCCAGCAGAGGGTCAGGCCGCGAAAGGCAAACACGCTTTCGGTAAGTTTCACAGTTTCATCATAGATCGGTCCCGGCCAGTATCCCCATACGTGATTAAAAAAATAGACCTGGGGAAAGTTTAAAAACTCGGCAATTAACCCTCCCGCCGCGATGGCAACAAGCAAGGCCATGGTTAGAGTTTTTCGGTAAGGCAACCCCCAGAAACGAAACAGGCGCCCCATGGCATAGCCAAGGAAAACCCCCGGTACGGGAAGCAGCAGCCAAAAACCCATACCGTGAACGCTGAAGCATCCGTTTATAATCGCATTTAATAGCAGGGGCAAACCAAACAGGAACAGGTAGCCCGTCAGCCGAAGGGCCGCCCCGAAGTCCCCTGTTGATCCCTTCGGCCGGTGACATCCCCTCCATCCGCCCCACAGGGTGCCTGCGGCCGTAGCCACTATGGCTGATTCGATATGAAAATCACGCAGCAGGGGAACAAACAGGGCTGCAATACCCAACGAAACCGGCAGTATTATCCGATAGTAATTGAAACGGCGGGAAATCATGATTCAATAATACGGCAATTCGACTTCAATTTAAACGGCCGAAGAGATCCCCGCCCAGTACACCCAGTACATCAGTAAAAACTGAAGGGGCAATCGAGCCGCCAGCAGGCCGGTATACCATGTGAAGCCATATCTGCCGTACGCTTTCCCCGCCATATCTATATTTGCGGGGAATACGGCAAGCAACAGCAGGAGGAGCCCCCAGGCCGATACCACCTGCCATGCCGGAAGAAGGATTCCAATGCCCCCCGCCAGTTCGGCCACCCCGCTGATATAGACCATCGCCCGAGGGCGGGGAAGGTAGTCGGGCATCACCCTGATAAAAGGTGCCGGTTTAAGAAAATGCAGCAGGCCCATTCCACAAAATAGAAATGCAATAAGGTAGCGGTGTATAGCAGGATCGGTAAGCAGTTCGGGCATAATTTTATTTTTTAAACATGGTCTTTAACACAAACCAGATGTTCTCCTTGCGTTCCGTCAGGCGCCGCTTGAAATAGGGGAACCACATCGTACCGTAAGGAACATAAATCCTGGTATTATACCCTTTTCGGGTCAGCTCCTCCATGGTATCCTGCCTCAATCCATACAGCATCTGAAATTCAAAGCGGGGCTTCCCGATATCGTGCTGTGAAGTATACTCCAATGTCCAATTGACCAGCTCATCATCATGGGTCGCAATGCGCGGGAAAGGCGTTTTCTTAAATAAAATTGCGGCATACTCCTTGAACGCCTCCCGGATCTCCGCCATGCTCTGTATAGCCAGCCGGTCAGGCTCCTTGTAGGCCCCTTTGCAGAGCCTGACATCCGCTCCCATATCGGCCAGGTCGGGAATATCTTCCTTAGAGCGATGAAGATACGCCTGTATTACAATACCGACATGTTTGCCGTACTTTTTAAAGGCTTCTTTAAACAGGTCGATGGTGACCTGCGTATAATCCGAACCCTCCATATCTATACGTACAAACTGGTCTTCCTCCCGCGCCACATCCAGGAGCCGGTGTAGATTATCCCTACAGTAGTCCCGGTCGATGTCCAGCCCAAGCATGGTCAGCTTGATGGAAATGGTACTGTCCAGCCCCTTATTCTCAATGCCACGAAGCAGTTGAATATATTCATGCACGGTTTGCTCGGCAGTAGCCCGATCCGTAACATTCTCTCCCAACATATCCAGGGTAATTTTAATATTCTTCCGGTTGAGGCCCTCCACTTTGGGAACGGTCTCTTCAAAATTTTCACCGGCTACAAATCGCTTGGCAAGGAAAAAGGGAAGTTTCATGAAGCTGTCCTTTCTTTGAGATTTAAACTGTCCTTTCTTTGAAATTTAAAGTGCCTGAAAATAAAAAAATGATAGCTTCTCTCCTATCAACACCCCCCGACTTCTTTTTAAAAAATGTGTAACTCCCGTCCGACTCTGCCGTACTATAAGCCTGCTGTTAAAATTAACGACCACAAATTTCAGAGTATTATGAATGTACGAAACAAGTATATGACCAAATTGATGTTTGCACTCGCCCTGACCTTTTTGGGTACTATGCTACTCGCATATACCGCATCGGCTGCGGATACGGAGGTTAAAGACGATCCATACAGGGTTGAGGAGTTTACGCTCGCCACCCCGGGAAATCTGGAAGTGAAAACGTCCGGGGGACATATTACCGTTGAAGGATCCGATACCGACCGCCTGAGGGTTGAAATGTATGTGCGCAAAAACGGGAAAGACCTCACTCCCGAGGATACCGACCTGGCCGGCTACGACATAGAAATTTCAAAGTCTGGAAATACGGTCCATGCTGTCGCCAAGCGTGCCAATGACAAGGGGTGGAGATTCTGGAATAACCAGCCCTCCATCTCATTTGTGGTCTATACCCCGAGAGAGATGAGTACCGATCTCAAGACGAGCGGGGGGCACATCAAGGCCCGCGGCCTTGACGGCGAACAGAACATATCCACGAGCGGGGGACACCTGGAGCTTCACGAGCTGAAAGGGGTGGTACATGCCCGTACATCCGGGGGACACATAGATATAGACTCCTTTAACGGGGAGATGGAAGCCAAGACCAGCGGGGGACATATAGAGGCCCGTGCTTCGGAAGGCAGCATCCACCTGCGCACTTCCGGGGGACATATAGAACTGGACGATCTCAGCGGCAGTATCAAGGCTTCAACAAGCGGAGGAAGCATATCGGCCGACCTTAAAAGTATAGGCCAGTATGTAGACCTTCGCACCAGCGGGGGAAGCATCAATATTTCCGTACCGGAAGGAGCCGGGCTCGACCTGGACCTCAAGGGGACCCGGGTTCAGACAAAACTGCTTAACTTTTCAGGCGAAGTGGAAGATGACAAAGTGGAAGGCACCATCAACGGCGGCGGGCCGAAACTATCGGCGCGCACTTCCGGAGGGCGGGTTCGCATCTCCTTTCATTAGTTAGCTACATGATGTTATCAGCAGTTAAATGATTTTTTAGGCTGCATCATGTAAAACACCCTAAAGCCCGGCGATCATGCCGGGCTTCATTTTACTCTCCTCCCTGTTATATCTCCAACCCCTATCTGCTGCCTCTTTTTTTAACTCCCCATCAACATCTTACGGTTAATACGGAACATTAAGCTGGTTGCGGACTTCCCATATAACAGATACCCTGTATATAAATGTGAATTATACAGCCGGCTGAATTTTTTTCCGTTTCTCTTTGTTAGGAAAACATCAAATTTTAGAATCCAAATTATTCAAGACCATGAAAAAATTAATCCCCCTGATTTTTGTTTCCGCATCATTGTTGTTCAGCGGCTGTTCCGGCGAATCCGATACAAAAGAACAGTCCTCAGAGCAACAGCTTGAGGAAGTAACCATTGACATGTATGGTTTAAACCAGTTTCGTTTTGCGGTAAAGGAAGAACACCCCAATGTCCGAACCAGCGACACCCTGATGGCTAACGGTGAGGAGTATTACCGGGTGGAGGAAATAATGGTAGAGCCCGGCCAACCGGTAAGCCTGAAACTGACCACCATAAGTACCATGCCTCCCGCGGCCATGTCGCACAACTGGGTCATGCTCAATAAGGATGCCGATGCCGAAAAGTTTGCTACAGCCTCCATTAAAGCCAAGCAGAATAATTATGTGGCTCCCGATATGGAAGACCGGATATACGCCCTCACCGGCCTGATTGCAGGGGGGGAATCGGAAACCGTAGAGTTCAACGCCCCTGAGGAGGCCGGCACCTACGAATATATCTGCACCTTCCCCGGCCACTACTCCGGCGGCATGCTCGGTATTCTCACCGTAGGCGATCAGATGTAATCCCGATCTTTACCAACATATGTAGCCCCGCATATGAAAGCGGGGCTATTATATTTATTTGTGTAACCCCATGACTTTGCACATACTTATAGGCAACCCATATAAAATCTTATCAATTATGAGAAAATCACTTTTAGCCCTTACGCTGATACTATTTGCTTTTTCCCAACTGGGGATGGCCCAGGAATATCATCCCAAGCATTCGGAACAGGATAACCTGAAGGTACCCGAAGGCTGGGAAGTACGGCTTGACAATCCCGAAAAGAATGCCAGCATTGGCGACGATCCCGACAAACATGACATCTACTTCGTCAACATGTCGCCGGGATGGCACATCACGACAGGCCCCCGGGCTATTTTTTATCGCCCCGACGTAAAGGTTGAAGGAAACTATAGCGTCAGCACCACTATTCACCTTTTTGACACCAAGGGACGAAACGAGGCCTTCGGGCTCTTTTTCGGGGGACAAAACCTCCAGGAATCGAACCAAAGCTATACCTATTATCTGCTTCGGAACAGCGGTGAGTACCTGATCAAGAAAAGAATAGGCGACGGTACCGAAGTCATCAAAGGGTGGACGGAAGCCCCTGCCATGAAAACGTATCAGGATACCACCGAAACCTCTGTCTCAAATACCCTCTCCGTTAAGGTGGGAGACACCTCCGTATCCTTTTTTATTAACGGGAAAAAAGTTGAAGAGCTTCCAAAAGAGGGCATTGATACCGAAGGTATTGCAGGCCTGAGGGTAAACCACGTGCTTAACCTGCACATTGAGAAGCTGGACGTCAGCAAGAATTAATATCTGAAATAATACAATGGCCCCAATATTACTCAGGGGCCATTTTTAATGATTTCCACTCTTTACGGTAGGAATATCAGTGCTGCCCAAACCATTCAAGGATATGGGCAACCTTGGCCATAAGCTGGCTGGGACGGGAGGCAATGCCGTGGCTTGAACCGGGAACCCTGACCATGACCGATTCCACCTTGCGCAGTTTCAATGCCGTGTAATACTGCTCCGTTTCCGATATGGGGGTCCTATAATCTTCCTCCCCCGTTATAAGCATGGTTGGGGTATTCACATTCCCCACCAGGGATATGGGTGAACGCTCCATATAATGATCCCGATGCTCCCAGGGCAGGCCCGGAAACCAGTACTTGGTAAAAAATACCGGGAAGTCAGCCGTCAACACAAAACTGTACCAGTTGATTACGGGCTTGGCCACCACGGCAGCACTGAACCGGTCGGTCTTGCCGATACTCCAGGCCGTCAGCACACCGCCTCCGCTTCCGCCGGTTATATAGAGCCTCTCCTCATCAATATAACCCTTGTCAATAACGGCATCCACACCCGACATGAGGTCATCATAGTCGTTGCCGGGGTAATTATGGTGGATGAGGTTGCCAAACTCCTCGCCGTAGCTGGTGCTTCCGCGCGGGTTCGTATAGAGGACCACATAGCCGCCTGCTGCCATCAGCTGGAGCTCGGCGGTAAAACGGTCGCCATAATTAGCAAACGGCCCTCCGTGAATTTCCAGGATCAGGGGATATTTTTTAGCGGGATCAAAATTGGGAGGCTTGATAATCCAGCCCTGCACCTTCCGGTTGTCATGAGAGGAACGGTACCATATCTCCTCTACCTCCCCGAGCTGTTTATGCCCGAACAGGTCTTCATTCAGCCGGGTCAGCCGCTTGCTCTTCATGTTGCGGCTCCCAACCGCTACATCGGCGGGGTGGTCGGGGCGGGAATGGGTGTAGGCAAACATCCCGTCGGAGGCCACCGAAAAAGAACCGCCTCCATAGGGCCGGCCGATGGACGTGCCTCCCAGGTTTTCGGCGGCCGGTTGAACATTGCCGTTCATGCTCACAAAAGCAATCTTGGTATTCCCCATATCATCATATTGAACAAACAGCCCGTCGCGGTCAGCACTCCACTGGGGATTGACAATGCTGCGGTCAAAATCGTCGGTGATCACTCTTTTTCCGGAACCGTCCGCATTCATCACATATAAATGGCTCACCTGGTATCCCTGGTATTCATCGTCGTATCCCGTATAGGCAATGAACTGCCCGTCAGGTGATACCGCCGGAGCGGTATCGGGGCCCTGGCGATCGGTTAATGCCGTAATCTCCCCATCCTCAACCGATACCTTGTAGATTTCGGAGTTGTTGGGTTCATAACGCCAGTTTTTATGGCGGTTGGCCGAGATAAGCAGGTGCTCCCCGTCAGGCGTCCACTGCGGTGTCCCGCTGTGATTAAAATCTCCGGAGGTAATCTGCCGCGGCGTCCCGCCATCGGCCGGAACTACGAAAACATGGGTATAGCCGTCCTCCAGATATCCCTCGCCGTCAGACCGGTACTGCAGCTTGTCAATAACGCGCACACTCTCGGCCCACTCCGCACCTTCAGGTTTGCCGGGCAGCGTAACCATGGGCCCTTCCTCTTTTGGAACAAACATCGTAAAAGCGATCATGCTTCCGTCCGGCGACCATGAGAGTCCCCCCGGCGAATGGGTGAGGTTGGATATTTTAGCCGTTTGTCCGGTATCCATCCATCGCATGTGCAGTTCCGGTGAGCCACTTTTCGATGATACATATACCATCCTGTTGCCGTCGGGCGACCATCGGGATGAATAGTTGCTGTTGTTTCCAGAGGTGAGGGGGCGATGGCCGCTGCCATCTGCCTGGACGATCCAGATATTGGATTTTCTACGATCGTCCGTGATATCCATAAAGTTGCGTACATAGACCACCTGCTTGCCATCCGGTGAAATCCGGGGATCCGAGGCATACTCCAGGTCAAATACGTTTTCAAGAGTAAAAAGGGGTTGTTGCTGGAACGCTTGCGCTCCCGTGAACCCTATAAGGATGATACATACTGTGAGGGTGAGTCTCTTAAACATGGTCGGCATAATACCTCCGGTTTAGATTTTGCTTGATCGGCAATGTGCAAAATTATAAACCTAAAGTACAGGCAACCATCACCTGTAAGGCAGATATGCTTAACCACTTCCTGACTTAAGCCCTGCTTTGTGAGGACTGCTTATTTACTCCAGTACGAATCGGAAGGTAATGATTCCCCACTGTGACTGTTGCGGTACCCCGGATGGCAGGCTGGTGAAACGCCAGCTACGCAGGGTGCGAATAACTTCACGTTCCAGTTCGGGGTTCATCTTGCGGAGGGGGATGATACGGCCGAGGGTGCCGTTGGGCTTAACTTCAAATTTTATAGAGATGGTAGCCTCGACGTTACTATTATTTTCAGGCATCGGCTGAAACCTGGGGTCCCGCTCCAGGTCTCCCTCCCATTTGAGCTCATAGGGGGCCTGCTTGTCAGACTCATTTCCGGTCCCCTGCTCGGCATCTATCTCCCCCTTGTTGCCCTTCACGTCGCCGCTCGTTTCCGCCCCCTCCTGCTGTACTTCATCCTTGCGCGTCTTGGGCGGGATCGCCACCTCCTCCTTCTCCTCTGATTTTGTTTCCTCTTTGGGATCCACCTTATCCGTTTCGGGCGTCTTGACCGGCTCCTCCTCAATTTCCTCCTTCTGTTCGGGGGCATCCACCGGCTTGGTGGTTTCCTGGGTGGTAGCCTGCTCTTTCTCTACCGGATCGGGTTTTTCCGGTTTGGGTTCCTCCGGCTTGACCTCGGACGGGTCGGGGCGTGTAGCCACCTTTTCATTTTTAACCTCAGCTTTCTGCGCCAGCGTACCGGCTTTGAATTCCCCGAATTCCACTTCAATAAAAGAGGGGCGAGCCTTCTGGTTTATGGTAAAGGTATAGAGGATGAAAAATATAGCAAGCACAACGTGTACGATCCCTGTTATCAACAGGGCAAATCGATCTTCGTCGTTGAGCTTTAAAAGGTCCATAATGGACAGTGATAAAAATTATAGTGTTGCGGGTCAGTTAGATGCCCGCTCGGTAGCCATTACTATCTTAAGGTCCAATGCCTTCGCTATGTTCATCACGCGTACCGCTTGATCGATGATGGCTTCCTTGTCTGCCCTTAGAACGAGCGTACCCTGCGGTTTCTTGCCCTTGGCCTCCCGAATGGATGACGCAAGCATGCCGCTGCTGGTAAGGTTGCCATCTACATAGAATTCCCCGTCCTTGGTTACCGCCACCGAGATAAACTGTGTTTCGGTCTGCGCTCCGGTTTCCGCCTTCGGGATATCGACTTTTATGCCGAAATTGGTTACAAAAGAGGACGTAAGGAGAAAAAATATCAGCAGCAGCAAAACGATATCCGTCAGCGACGACTGTGAAAACAGCGACAGCGGCTCCAGCCGGTCTTCGTCTTTTTGAAAATTCATTAAGCTATGCTTTCTTTTTGTTTTTCCTTCTTATTGGACGGCGTCTGAAGCAGGTCAATAAAATCTGCCGAGGCATTTTCCAGCTCATGGACCATTCGGTTTATCTTGCCCAGAAGGAAGTTGTAGAAACCGTAGGCGATGATACCGACGACCAGGCCGGTGGCTGTGGTTATCAGTGCCTCCCAGATACCTCCGGCCAACACGCTGGGATTCACATTGCCTTGAAGCGCCTGGATATCCATAAACGCCTCAATCATTCCCGTTACCGTTCCCGTGAATCCAATAAGTGGCCCCACCCCTGCAATGGTAGCCAGCCAGTTCATGCGCTTTTCAAGGTGGAAAATCTCTTTTTTACCCGCATTGCGTATGGCATCCTCTATATCACGTATGGGGCGTCCCAGCCGTCGTATCCCCGCTTTAAGAATTCGGGGCAATGGCTTGTCAATACCGTCGCAATAGGTCAGCGCCCGCTGCCGGTCCCCGTCTTTCAGCATACTTTCTATGGTCCGCAAAAAGCTGTCGATCTCCATACGGGAGTTGTTCAGAGAGCGCCACCGTTCGGCAATGACGTAGACGGCCAGCAGGGAGAGTACAAACAGGGGGATCATCAGGACGCCCCCTTCGCTGAGCAACTCGAACATGGACATGCTTTCCTGCTGGCTTGCCAGGCTCAGTGTATCGGCAGCCGCCGTATCGGCCTGTTGTTGTACCAGAAAAAATATGAATGCAAACATAGAAAATACGTTACTATTTGATTATTGAATTCGCTTTATAAAATGGCTGTCTCGATAGGTCTTCGGCAGCTTGGCCACCGCATTCCGGGCATCACCCACCGTTTTAAACTGTCCAAGACCTACTCGCCAGTAGGTATTACCTCTGACCACCGCCCGGCTTAGCAAGGTTATATATCCGTCAGACTCCAGTTGCTGTACCAACGAACGAGCTTTGCTTTCATTTTGCAAAGAATGTACAACAATGGTATACCCGCTTTTTGCCTCGGGGACGGCCCCGCCGCGCAAACCGTAGATCGACCGGCGGGACTCGTCGGCTATACTCCTCAGCTCATCCTTTTGAATCGGTTTTAACTCTTTCTGTTCCCTGTCTTCTTTCTTTTGCCCGGTATCTTTGGATGTCGCGGGAGTTGCAGCTGATTTATTTACAACCTGTGCCCTGCCCGCCGAGGTGGCCGAGGCCGTTTTCATGTTTTGGCCCGAAACGTCACTTGAAAAGTCAAAAAAGCCCATGTCATATACCAGCCAGCCCGATACTCCCAGGGCGATAACCACCACAGCCGCCACGAGAAAACGCCCAATGGGATCTTCCTGCGATTCTTTCGGCCTGCTTTTTTTCCTGGGTGGCACGCTTTTTTTCTTGGGTGCTACGCTTTCCGCAACAGCCTTTTCGGGCGCCGGCTCTTCAACCGGCCGGCCTATAGTATCGGTCCAGTCTCCCCGCAACTCTTCTTCACTTTCTAAATCACTTTCTAAATCAAAGACAAATGACGGGCCGTTGCCACTCTCCTCAGTTTGCGAGACCGGTTCCTCTTCATCCTCGGGCTCAGGCTTTTCAGCTTCA
>CAYREV010000014.1:0-26169 GCA_964423345.1 uncultured Balneolaceae bacterium
CCTCGTTATTTTCCCGCCCGTCCGGACCCCCGGACGGGCTTTTTTATGGGATAAGAATTACACTGATGCAGCCTGCCTCCGCCACCTGTTAAGCTTCCTGCCCCTTCTTTAGATTTGCCACTCTCTACTTGCCACCTACTACTTTCATACTGCTTTTAAACCTTTCTGTCTACCCGCTCGGCCATATCCCGCCACCAGCCGGAAAAGGTCCCTGCACTGATATGCTCGCGCATCTGCTCCATCAGCCACAGATAAAAGGTGAGGTTGTGAAGGCTGGAGAGCTGTAGGCCCAGCAGCTCGTCGTTCCTGAACAGGTGGTGTATATACGACATCTTGTATTTGCTGCACAGGTCGGATGGGAAATCGGGATCAAGGGGCTTGTGGTGCTTCTTCCATTTGGCATTGCGTATGTTAACAATGCCGTTGCGGGTGAAGACCTGACCGTTGCGGGCATTACGGGTGGGCATCACACAGTCGAACATGTCAATGCCCAGCGCCACACAGTTCAACAGGTTGGCAGGGGTACCCACTCCCATCAGATAGCGCGGCTTTGAGGCGGGAAGATGGTCGGTATTGAGGTCGGCCATCTCATACATCAACTCGGTAGGCTCCCCCACGCTGAGTCCGCCGATTGCCAACCCCTCGAACCCCTGTTCGGCCATAAAATGGGTCGATTCCCTGCGCAGATCCTCGTAGGTGCCGCCCTGAACGATACCGAACTGAAACTGGCGGTGGCCATATTTCGATTGGGATTCCAGGAAAGCCCGCCTGCCCCGTTCCGCCCAGCGATGGGTCAGCTCCATGGACTCTTTGGCATATTCGTAAGTGCAGGGATAGGGGGGGCACTCATCCAGAATCATCATAATATCGGATCCGAGGGAGCGCTGGATCTCCACCACGTTTTCGGGGGTGAACAGGTGGCTGGAACCGTCAAGATGGCTTTTGAAATGGGCACCCTCTTCGGTAAGCTCCCGGTTGTCGGAGAGGGAGAAAATCTGGTAGCCCCCGGAATCGGTCAGGATGGGACGGTCCCACTCCATAAACCTGTGCAGCCCCCCGGCCTGTTCGACTATTTCGCAGCCGGGCCGGAGGTACAGGTGGTAGGCGTTGCCCAGGATGATCTGGGCGCGGGCCTTCTCCACCAAATCTTCCTGGCGGACGGCCTTGACCGTGGCCAGGGTGCCCACCGGCATGAAAATGGGGGTTTGCACGCTCCCGTTGTCGGTGACCAGCTCTCCCAGCCTCGCTTTAGATCCTTCGTCTTCCTTTTTTAAGGTGAACACAATAAAATTACGCTATTTGAATATTACCGAATAGATAGTGATGAGAGTATAAAGAAAATTGGTTGTTAAATTAATGTTTATCTTTGTATCCTCATTTTTATGTTTTTGAACATATGTACCAGCTAATTATAACCCTCAGTGGATGCCTGGCGACACTTTAGTCATTGTTCCTACATATAACGAGGCTCACAATATTCCCAGGATTATTGATTCGGTACTGGGTCTGGAAGAGCCGTGTGACCTGCTGGTGGTGGATGACAATTCCCCGGACGGTACCGGTGATATGGTAGAGCAAATCAGGGAGAAATACCCGGAACGCCTGCACCTGATCCGCAGGGAGGGAAAACTGGGACTGGGTACCGCCTATGTGCAGGGCTTCAAGTTTGCCCTGGAGCGAGGTTACACCTACGTTTGTGAAATGGATGCCGATTTCTCCCACGACCCCGCCGATCTCCCTTCCCTGATAGGCAAAGTGAAGTCGGGAGAGGCCGATGTGGCCATCGGCTCACGATACGCCAACGGCATAAGTATCATAAACTGGCCGCTCTCCCGCCTGATCCTCTCTTACGGGGCTAACCTCTATGCCCGCTTTATCACCGGGCTGCCGGTAAAAGACACCACGGCGGGATTCAAGTGCATCCACACTAAGGTACTGGAAAACATCTCCGTGGGAGGGATACGGTCCAACGGCTACGCTTTTCAGATTGAGCTGCATTTCAGGGCCTGGCAGGCCGGCTTCACCCTGAAGGAAGTATCGATCATTTTCCGCGAACGCGAAGAGGGGGTTTCAAAAATGTCTAAAGGCATAGTCTGGGAAGCGATATGGAGAGTATGGTCCCTAAAATTTCAGAGTCTGCTGGGGCAGTTATAAAGTTCTAAAAGTCTCCATGGAGTTTGTATATTTAACCCCAATTTTCTGAACCAGAACTAAATCATTTATGCAATATTTAGAGTTTGAACAGCCCATTGCAGATTTGGAAAAGAAGATCAAAGAGCTAAGCGAACTTTCTATAGCCGATGACGATGTGCTGACACCTGAAATTGACCGGTTGAAGAAAAGGGTGGAGGAGTTGCGTGAATCGATCTTCACCAATCTTACCCGGTGGCAAAGAGTGCAGCTGGCGCGCCATCCCGATCGCCCCTATACATTGGACTATATCTTCAAGATTACGGAGAACTTTGTAGAGCTTCATGGCGACCGTTATCACAGCGACGACAAGGCTATTGTAGCGGGGCTTGCTACCATAGACGGGCAGTCGGTGATGATTATGGGTCACCAGAAAGGAAGGGATACCAAAAGCCGCCAATTCCGGAATTTCGGGATGGCCAATCCCGAGGGCTACCGAAAAGCATATCGGCTGATGAAACTGGCGGAAAAATTCAATATACCGGTTGTCACACTGCTCGATACCCCGGGGGCCTATCCCGGGCTGGAAGCCGAGGAGCGCGGGCAGGCAGAAGCCATTGCCAAGAACCTGAAGATGATGGCGACTCTGAAAGTGCCGCTGGTAACCATCGTTATTGGCGAGGGGGCCAGTGGAGGTGCCATCGGTATCGGAATGGGCAATGAGGTGTATATGATGGAGAACACCTGGTATTCGGTCATCTCGCCCGAGTCGTGCTCATCCATTCTCTGGAAAACGTGGGATTACAAGGAGCAGGCAGCGTCCGAGCTGAAGCTTACGCCCAAGGACCTGATGGATCTTAACGTTATCGACGGCATCATAGAGGAACCCCTGGGCGGTGCCCACCGCGATCCCGAAAAGGCCGCGGCCGACGTTAAGAAGCAGATCCTCGAATCCCTGAAGCGGTTGAAGAAAATGAAACCGGACAAGCTGGTTGAAAAGCGCATTGCCAAGTATTCCGATATGGGTTCCTGGAAGAAAGCAAAGAAAAAGGCTTCCAAAACTTCGAAAAAATAAGGCGTGTTCCCCGACAAAGATCCTATCTATACCTACACTTACGAGCTGCGCAGCCGGTACGGCGAAACAGACAAGATGGGATATGTATATTACGGGAGGTACCTGGAATATTTTGAAGTGGCACGTACCGAAATGATCCGTTCGCTCGGCATGCCCTATACCGCCCTGGAAGAGCAGGGAGTGATGCTCCCGGTGGTACAAACCCATATTGAGTACAAGGCCCCGATCTATTACGACGAGCTGATGTATGTGAAGGTATATCTGTTCGATATTCCCACGGTGAAGCTGGAAACGTACTACGATATCTTCACCCGCCGGCAGGAGAGCCCTCATGCCAGGGGCTGGGTCACCCTCTGCTTTATGGAAGAGCACGACCGCCGCCCCTGCCGGGCGCCTCAAAATTTTTTAGAGGGACTGAAATCAGCCATTGATGCCTGACTGAATATGTCTATTTCTCCACAGCATAAAAAACTACATGCTACGGTTCTTCTAATGAGCCTGGCTGTGGTCGTTGCCGCCCTCGGCGGCGGTGTATGGGGACAGCAGGGGTCGTGGTTCGGCCATTGGCAACATATTGCCTTTGAAGGCCTTTGCCACCAGGACCCGGTCCGTTCCTTCTGGATCAACGGAACGCCGATGGCGGTCTGCAGCCGGTGCTTTGGCATATATTCCGGATTTGCTGCAGCCTGGTTGACGCTCCCCGTCGCCGGATCCGGGGTCAACCGGCTGGGCGCCCACGCCGGGAAGGTAGTGCTGGCAGCGGTGCTGGCTAATGCAGCCGATGTAGCCGCCAACTTATTGGGCTTATGGGAAAATACGCTGTTGACCCGGTCGTATCTGGGCATTGCCGTGGGCTTGTCAGCCGTATTGTTTACAGGCAGGGAACTTATGCAATCGAATAACTTTAAAAAGATCACTTATGGAACGAAACGAACAGCATAACACGCAAGCGGACCCCGGCTTCTGGCCTTCGGCAGGAGTAGCCGCCCTAGTCTTCGGGGTGTTGACTTTCCTGATGCAATTGATTTCGGGGTACATTCAGATCTCTTCCGAACCGTCGGGATCCATCTTTCAGCCGAGCATGTTCCTGGGGGTTATCGTATGCCTTGTGGGGGCTTTCGGGGGAATGTTTGCCATCTGGCATTATGTGAGGGAACACCGGCTGAACCTGACACTGGGCAAAGGGGCCCTTATCGGATTTATGACAGGGGCCATCATGGTTGTTCTGGGAGTGGTATTTAACGAGGTGTGGAATATGATGGATCCCGATTTCACCCAAAAGGTTCTCGACAGCATGATAGCCAATTACGAGAGGATGGATATACCCGAAGAGACCAAGCAGCAGATGATAGATGCGGCGGCCCAACAGGCCGACCCCTCGATCGGACAGCAGCTTTTTTACGGAATACCCATATACGGAGTGCTGAACCTTATCACCGGCATGATCGGGGTCTCGGCTTTCGGGCGCAAGAAGAATACATAAAGAGCAAAAGCCGAGGGCGAAACCCTGTAACATTCAATGAACCAATTGATGGATAACAACTCCACTGCGAATATCAATACCGATAGCCGTTCATGGGCCGAAAGAAACGGCTTTTCCGACTGGTCGCTCTCTTTAATCTGGCTGTTTCTTTGTATCACGGTGTTCCAGGTGCTGGCGGGATTGCTGGCGGCCGCAGGCTACCTGCTTTTTAATTCGGAAGTGCTGGCCGAGCTGCAGGGGACGGGTGACGGGCTGGTCGAGATGATCACCAAGGACCCGGACTTTCTCTTTGCCGGCAACTCCACCTGGCAAATATTGTTTCTGGCTGTCGGAACCCTCCTCTTTGTAAAGGTGCAGACCGGCGGCCGTGACCGATGGAGTTTTCTGCGCCTGCGAAAAGGGCGCAATGTAGCGCAGGTTTCGGTATTGACGGTGGTGCTGGTGCTGACCGTACAGCCCCTTGTCTGGTTTCTGGGATGGGTCAACGCTTTTCTTCCGGTCCCCGAATTTTTTGAAAACCTCCAGCAGATGCAGATGGAGATGATAAAAAACCTGCTGGGCAATGAGGAGAACGTGCTGATCACACTGTTTCATGTGGCCCTCGTCCCGGCTATCTGTGAAGAGGTTCTGTTCCGGGGGTATGTGATGCGCTCTTTTGAACGAAGCTGGGGCGTCATGGCCGCCATCTTCCTTTCGGGTTTTGTATTCGGGCTCTACCACATGCAGCTAACCAACCTGCTGCCGTTGACAGCGCTGGGTGTTCTTTTTGCCTATGTCACCTGGGTGTCGGAAAGCATACTTCCGGCGGTATTCGCACATCTTGTCAATAACGGGGGGAGTGTGCTCGTTGCCACCTATTATCCCGAAACGGCCTTTGCGGAGATGACGCCGGAAACTATGCCGCCTGTCTGGGCAGTGGCAGCCAGTCTGGTAATTTCAACTTATTTGATATATTACCTCTACCTGCGGTATAAAAAGCAACGCTTAACCGAAGATACCCATGTTTAGCGGTCCGAAACCAAATAACATAGACAACTGGGTGTGCATCATGGAGCGCAGCACCGAATTGGAGGTGGAGATGGCCAAAAACTATCTTTCCAACCTGCAGATTCCTTCCAACATACTGTCCAAGCGCGACTCCGCCTACAGTCTCAATGTAGGGGAGATGGCGCTGGTTTACCTTTACGTTCCCCTGGAATATGAAGATGAAGCCCGCGAAGCCCTTGAAGAGTGGGAAGCATCTGAAGAATCTGATGAGGAAGAGTAGCCGGTGAATGAACTAACCAAACGTATTCTTTTTGCCATACCGGCTGCAGCCCTGTTCCTGTATGTAACCTGGGTGGGAGGATGGTTCTTCACTTCCGTGGTTATTGCCATCACGCTGCTGATTCAATACGAAGTGTTCCATATCAGTTCCGAGGCGGGTTTCCGCCCCGATCCTTTTTTTCCCTACACTATCGCCCTGTGGGTAATGCTTATACCCCGGCTTGAATGGCCGTTTGAAATAGGCCTGCTCATTTTCCTTCTTTTTGTGAGCCTGCAGGTTTTCAGGCAGTCCGAAACCCATATGCAGGAATTTATATCCACCCTTTTCTGTGGACTTTACGCTCCACTGGGACTGGTCACCATTCTGCTTATTCGCAATAGCGGTGGACATGAAAGCGGTTTTATGCTGACCGTGGGGCTGCTGCTTATGGTATGGGCGAATGACATCTTTGCCTATTTCGGCGGGAAATACCTGGGCTCCCGCAAGCTGGCCCCCAAAGTGAGTCCTCAAAAAACCTGGGAAGGATTTATCTTCGGTATCGGCGGTTCTTTTGCGGGGCTTTTTCTGGCCATGTGGGCCGTTCCGCTATCTTTTCCCCTGACCCTGGTACAGGCTCTGCCACTGGCTCTGCTGGTCAGCCTCTTCGGCCCATTGGGCGACCTTGCCGAGAGTAAACTCAAACGGGCGGCAGGCGTAAAGGACGCTTCTCACATCCTCCCGGGGCACGGTGGATTCTTTGACCGTTTTGACGCCCTCATATTGGCGGCTCCCGCTTTCTACATCTATATCCGTCTCCTGGACATTGCCGGTTATGTTACGCTGTAAGCTGCATTTCGAAACGGTAAAGCTGCGGCTCAGGCAGCCCTTTACCATTGCGCGCGGCACCAAGGAAACGGTAACCAATACCTTTGTCAAACTGAATTCAAATGACGGATTTACCGGCTACGGGGAAGCCGCTCCCAACAGCCGTTACGGGGAGGATGCCCGGAGCGTCGAGGCCTATCTGGACGGGCTGCCGGAAGATTTTTTTGATGGCATTGAGGAGGAAAACGACTTGGTGGAACGCCTGGATGCCTATGAGGCAAGCGAATCCCCCGGCCCTGTGCGCGCAGCCCGGGCTGCAGTGGAGATGGCCTGGCTGGATATCTACGCCAAAAGAGAGGGGCAGCCTTTGTGGAAACTCTGGGGGTATTCTTCAGCGACCGGCCCTGCCACCTCCTATACGATCGGGCTGGATGAGATAGGGGTGATGCAGCAAAAGGTGAGGGATGCGGAAGCATACCCGGTATTGAAGGTGAAGCTTGGCACCTCGCGCGACCGGGAGATCATCCGGGAGCTTCGAGAGGTCACCGATAAACCTATCCGGGTGGATGCCAATGAAGGATGGGGAAGTCCGCAGGAGGCTTTGGAAATGATTCGCTTCCTGTCTGATCATACCATTGAACTGGTGGAGCAGCCCCTTCCGGCAAACCGGACGGAGGAGATGGCCGGGCTGAAAAAAGCATCACCGCTTCCGCTCTGCGCCGATGAAAGTTTTATGGGGGAGCAGTCCCTGGATGCCATGGCCGGGACGTTTGATATTGTTAATATCAAACTGATGAAGATCGGCAGTATGGTAAAGGCCCGGCAGGTCATGAAAAAAGCCAGGGGGCTGGGACTGCAGGTGATGATAGGATGCATGATTGAAAGCTCGGTAGCCAATACGGCCGGTGCGGTACTGGCACTCGAAGCCGATTATGCCGACCTGGACGGACACCTCCTTATTGCCGACGATCCCGCGCGCGGTCTCCGGCTTGATGCCGGCAAACGGATTGTGCTGGGCGACAAGCCGGGCCTGGGAGTAACCATGGGGTGAATCTGCCTTCGCTTGTAATTTATTACGTCCTTGCCTGAAAATATGCTTATTTTAAGGCTTTCTTGCCTGAAAATATGCTTATTTTAAGCCTTTGATTGTGAGAACCATCCGGAATCACTGGAATTACGAAAGACTCTATGAAGACCCTGACCATCACCAAAAAACTTACCGACTATCCGTTTGCACACCGTCAGCCCCGGCACGACGGACATTGCGCCCTCATTCACGGGCACAACTGGGATTTTGAGTTTGTATTCACAGCCAGGGAGGTCGACGAATGCGGATTCGTCTACGATTTTGGCAAGCTCGGCTGGCTTAAAAAATGGCTGAATGAACAGTTCGACCATACGCTGGTACTGAACGACTACGACAAGATCCTGGAGGATGAGGAGATGGGCTGGCTGAAGAAGCATGCCCGGGTCAATGTGATTCCGGACTGTTCCTCCGAGGGACTTGCCAAATATATCTGGACCCATGTCAACAAGATACTTGAGGAGCGGGAAGGCGGCCGGGTACGCTGCGAATCGGTAACCGTACACGAAGACAAGAAAAACTCGGCCACTTATGGAAGCCGGGACAGGGGTTGAAACCTTCGGTTCCCGGGAAAGGCCACCCGTTTCACCGTACTGGAGCCGGAATGGGGATTGCCGGTATTTATGGCGTATTATCCGGCAAAGAGCGTTGGGAGCCAAAGTGCGGGCATGGGAGAAAAGAGGTTATGATTCAGCTGTCGGATTTATTAATAAAAATAAGATTGCCATGAGTAAACTGTTTTATATCGATGTGGAGACCACCGGGACAAATCCCAAAAAGCACGGGCTTATACAGATAGCGGGCATCATTGAGATAGACGGCCGGGAAGAAGAGCGTATCAACCTGTTGGTATCTCCTTTTGAGGGGGACGTTATCGAAGATGAGGCCCTGGAGGTTATCGGCAAGGATGAAAAGGTACTCTGGTCGTATGAAAAACCGAAGATCATCTATGACCGACTTATTGGATATATGGAGAAATATGTTGACCGTTATGACCGCACCGACAAGTTTCATTTTATCGGGTATAACAGTCGGTTTGACGATTCATTTATCAGGAGCTGGTTCAGGAAGCTGGATGACGTCTATTACGGCTCGTGGTTCTATTGGCCCGCCATTGATGTCAGTAACCTGGCGGCCGTTAGTTTGATCGATCAGAGAAGCGCCATGCCCAATTTCAAGCTGATGACCGTAGCCGACTATTTGGGTATAGATGTTGATCCCGACAAAGCGCACGATGCCCTTTATGATGTGGAGATAACCCGGCTGATGCACAAAACACTTACCTCCTGATTATATTTGCCGGCTGACAGGGGAGGAACTGTTATTCAATGGTACCTAATTCCCGCCTGTACTAAACCTCGCTCTGTGGGGGGGGTAGATTCAATAAAAAACCCGGCGGATGAGGCCGGGTTTCCCTATGGCAATGTTTTCTACTGCTAACTTTAGTTTATAGGTTTGGCGCTCCAGATAGCTACACTTTTTTTCCAGTCGCCATTAGACTGCCGGTTAAGGATACACATATATCGCCCATCCAGGCAGTTCGGGCTTTGGTTGGCAGTGTCCGCACACCGTATCGTTGATTCCCCTATCATGTAAAGCATGTCTCCGGAACCGCTGATTTTAATAGGATTCAGTTCAAACTGCTCATAGTCATTTTGCAGAAAGGCTTCATTAAAAGCAGCGATGGACTCTTTCCCTTCTACCTGCTTGCCGCCATCGGGTATGATGACCGCATCTTCGGTATACAGGCTCGTCATCTTCTCTGCATTTCCGTTCAAGACCGCTTCAGCAAACGTTTTGTCAAACTGCCTTGCGGCCTGCCGGTTTTGTTCTGTCAGCTCGAGAGACTGTTCTCGAGGAGTGCAGGCAGCTATGATCAGCAAGACAGTGCCAATGGTGAAAAGTCTGAAAATAAACATGATAACTTCGGGTTTAGTTGTCAATTGACAAGTTAACTGCAAAGGGGCGGGAGCCGGAGCTGTGTTACAACAGCTTTTCCAGTAGAGGCAGCCTTATTTTTTTATAATTGGCTGTATTTGCAAGAGACGGGAGGGGCAAAATTGTTACAAAAAAATTCGGGCAAGTATTATTCCACTTCCCCTTTTTGGCCGGAAAAGAGATAGCCGAGGGCAATCAGAACGAGCAGTATCCCATTTCGGATCAGGGAGGCCGACAGTCCCCCGCCAATGCCGAAAGCCCCGAAGCACCCACAGTTTTCAATACTTTGCCCCTGAAACCAGAAGTAGCCGAGGACGAGGGTAAAAAAGGCAACCATCAGGGCCGATACAAGAAGCACCAGGCGGGTCCACCACCTTGAAAACAGCAGCAGTGCCAGCATGATCTCCAAAACGGAAGTAGCCAACACAATAGTGGTGGCGTATTCAATGAGCCAGTAGTATTCGGTGGCCATAAGCTCCACCAGGTAGCGGGCACTGCCGGGTTCTATAAGTTTTCCGATCCCCGACAAAAGAAAGATGACGCCCAGCAGGAGGCGAACGACCATTCCCGCATACATTCGGCTTTTATTACTCATGGTACCGGGTCAAAGGGTTATGTTTTATGCATTTCCGATTATAGGCTAATAATTTTTATATATAACTTCCGATCGAATCGAATGAAACCAAGAATTATTTTCTGTTGCAATACATTTAGATAGAGATAATCAATCGGATTTAAAAGTTAATAAAATGCATATTCTTATTACCGGCGGAACCGGATTCATTGGAACCGAACTGCGCTCCATGCTACTCAGGGAGGGGCATATCCTCACCATTGTGAGCCGGGAGCCGGAACAGTATGAAAACGAAACGGCCAAAAACCAGCAGTTTATCGACTGGGATTCCGATCTTGCCGCTGCCATGGAGAAGGCCGACGCGGTAATCAACCTGGCGGGGGCGTCTATTTTCGGGCGGCGGTGGACCGAAGAGGTGAAGCAGACCATTTACAACAGCAGGATTGAGAGTACCCGACGGCTGGTGGAGGCGATACGGCAAACCGATAACCCGCCCACGGTCATGGTTTCGGCATCGGGCATTAACTATTACAGCGAGGGTGGAAACAAGCAGCTGGATGAAAATGCTGACCCCGGTGAGGGTTTTCTCTCAAAAGTATGCAGGGACTGGGAAGAGGCTTCCCATGAAGCCAGGTCGGCCGGCCTAAGGGTGGCCAATCCCCGGTTGGGGGTGGTGCTTGAAGATGATGCTATTATCATGAACCGGATGGTCCCGGTTTTCAAGATGTTTGCGGGCGGGCCCATCGGACGGGGCACTCAGTATTTTTCCTGGATCCATATGCTGGATATTTGCCGTGGACTGATTTTTCCTTTGCAGAATGAATATTTTGATGGGCCTTACAACCTGGCGTCGCCCAATCCCGTGACGATGAATGAGTTTGCCGATACCCTCGGGGAAGTACTGAACCGCCCCTCCTTTTTTCGTGTCCCCGAACCGGTGGTAAAGCTGGTGCTGGGTGAAGCGGCTAACCCCGTACTGGAAAGCCTTCGTATTCAGCCGAAAAAGCTGCAGGAGGCGGATTTCGAATTTCGGTTCAGCCAGCTGAAGGAAACCCTTGCCGATATTCTGTAAAAATGCAGATCGCAGGACTGCTTTAATTTGTGCCGTAGATGGTCCAGCAGCGCAGTCCCTCTCCGGTCTGTGCAATCAGCTCCTGATAGCCGTCCCGGTCAATATCAAAGATGACAGGATGCTGCATGCCGGTAGTGGGAAGGGTGAATATCCGCTCTCCGCTGTTCAGCTTCCAGGCATAGAGTCGGCCGAAATTACCCAGGCTGACGAGGTCTTTGCCTCCGTCGTTATTAATATCCTTGATGAAGGGGGAGAAATCTTTGGCGCTGGGCTGGCCCATGCTTTTGGTGAAGCGAAGGTGCCCGTTTTCTCCAATAAGGAAGACCGAGCCGTTACTGCTCATCGCAAGGATCATGGGGCCCGAATAGTTGCCCGATTCGGATCGAACCGTCAGTTCCTGTACGCTTGGCGTGCCCAGCAGTGCACTGTTGGAAACGTATACCGCTTCGGTCCTCGAAGTGTCGGATGCCCCTGACAAGGTGTTCAGTGAATCGGCAAACATCTTGTTTTGTCCAATGGCATAGAGATAGCCGTCGGCCGCCCCTCCCAGGATGTGATTGTCATGGAGGATGGGAGAGCCGTTGAGTGAGGCATTTACAAAAGCGGGAAAACCGTCGCGGGGCACGCCGTCGGGATACCAGGCATGTACCGCATTTTCCGAAAAGGCCAGGACGGAATAGGCTCCCCGGTGGTAGTCGACCAGTGGAGCGGTTGTGATAGTTGCGTTCGTGGTAAGGGGCCACCCCGATAAATTGACGCCCCGCCCGTCGAGAGCGTGCAGTTTGCGGTCGGCCGTAGCGACGACAGCTTCGGGAAGCCCGTTGCGGTCTATATCCTTGACCACCAGGGGAGAAGTGACCTGTTCATCCAGTTCAAATGGAAATTTGGGCAGGGGAGCCCCGTTGTCGTCCCAGCCGTAGACCCGGTTTCCGGCGGCAACCAGAATGACATTTTGGTTCGTACCGTACCAGTCGTAGATCACCGGCGATCCCACGGGGGTGTCGCTCCCCGTATTTACCTGCAGAACCACCGTGCCGTCGGCCGCCAGGGCATATACACTGCCGTTGCGGGTACTGAAAATAATTTCCTCGCGCGAACTCCCGCCTATATCCGCCAGTACCGGGTCGCCCGACAACTCTGCCCCTCCGGTGGGGAACAGCCATTTTTCCTGGTATGGATCGTTGGTTTTTGCCTCCTTGTAGGTTTTAAGGGTAAAGGCAATCTCTTCAGCCTCGGGACGGTATCGGGTGACCAGCGAGAGCATGTCGAAGCGTGAGAAAAGCACTTCGGCGTAATGATCGGGGGCTAAAAAAGGCTGAATAAACGAGTTGAAATCGGGGGCGGCCACAAAGAGTCCGCTCACACTGTCAGGGAACGACTCTTTCATCTGCATATATTCGTCTTCGTAATAAATGACCCGCCGCCTGCGGTAATCGTCTTCCACCATTTCAACCAGTCCTTTTCTTTTGGAGATGACAACCACATCGCCGGTAATATCCAGGTAGAAGTCACTGAATGTGGAAAATTCCGAGCCGATAAGTTCGGAAAGGATGTGGCTTTGTATAAAGTACACCCCTTCACGCCGCTGTATCATATCATTATCCTCAAGCCTTGAGAGCTGTTTGCGCAGGAGGTCCGGATTGGAGGTCTTGCGCAGGAACAGGTGTTCGCCGGTGGACAGAAACCCCGACTCGGCGTACATGACAATGGCAAAGGGAGCTTCCAGGGTGTTGGCAATGGATACATAGCGGGCCGGATCTCCCAGGTAAAGGGAGTCGAGGCGCGTGGTGTCGGGTATCGATGTGGGGGGAGCCAGACGCGGCTTAAGCCTGAAGATGCCGAAAGCAGCGGCATTGGATGAAATGTATCGGTCCAGTTCCAGTGCTGCATTTTCGTCGGAAAAGGCTGCAACAAGCTCGCCCGGTGGGACATCGGTCAACGGTATGGTGCCTTCAAATACCTTACCGCTGTTTTCTTCGTCCTGTATATTGCGAACGCCGGTCAAGGCGGCTTGGGTCCCCTTGAAGATGTTCTTGAGCACCGGCCGGTATATGATTTTGGCAAGCTGGGTGATCCAGCGGTCGAGGGAGGGGGTGTTGACAATGAGCGAGGCCGGCTTGAGTTTTTCAGCAGGGATGGCGGCCGCCGGCCCCAGGCCGAGGTAGGAACGGATGGCATCTTCGAGCCCCAGGCTGGATTCGGAAAGCAGCAGGTTGTCGCCAAGCTCGGCGGCAAAGAGGTTCCGGTCGCGAATATGAAGTCTATGGATCTTTATATCCTTGAAATAGTACTGGTTTTGGGCAAATTTTTGATAGTAGGATTCCTTGATATTTTCAAGGAAGCCTGAGGGAGCGCGGCTGACCCAGACCGGTTCCAGCCGGTTGGTTACCCCGGGATAAAGTATGAGTCCCCTCAGGGTCAGGCTGGTAGAGGCCGCGGAGTCGACCTGGGCCGCCAGCGAAAGGGCCGAGGTGGATACGTCGTCCAGAAATGGGGCATATTCCGATTTGACCAGGGAGCCCAGGGTGGCCCCTTCGGAGGGAATGACGACAAAGGGTGCTTTTTCAGGTATGGTATGATGCCAGCCTCGGTTGGTAATGCCGTTACAGCCGGCGAAAATAAGCAGGAGGATCAACAGCCTGTAGAGCTTAAAGTCGTGCGACATATAGGTTTCTAAGAAATTCTGAGTAATGTTATATTAATAATAAGCGTTAAGTGGGTATCATGGACCGAATGTCTGCCGTCATAGGTGCCGGCTACCGTGTATCGGCCTGTAAGAAAGATGAACTTCAACTCCATCCATTAACGCAATAAGAAACGGGTTTATGTTATAGCTTATTTATGAGGAATGAAAAAGTTTCAATCTTTTATAGCTTTTCCGCAATAGTGCAAAGGTAAAGAATGTAGCGCAAATGAATTTTCTAAATCCATATTTCCTCCTGGGGCTTCTTGCAGTGGCCGTGCCGGTTGTTATCCATCTTATCAACCTGCGAAGGCCGGTAAAGCTACCGTTTTCCTCTCTTTCCTTTCTCCAGGAACTTAAAAAGAGCACCATACGGAAGATTCGCATCAAGCAGTACCTGCTGATGGCCCTGCGTGCGCTGGCCGTAATATTTTTGGCCCTGGCTCTGGCCCGCCCGTACCTGCCGCCCGCCCTTGGCGGAACGGTGGCGGCCGATAAGCCCAGGGTTGTGGGCATCATCATAGACAACAGCCCCAGCATGAACCGCATAGGGGGCAGGGGACCGCTGATAGAGCAGGCGAGGGAGGTGGCCTCGACGATCGTCAACAGTTCCCGCTCCGACGACCGGTTCATCGTTGAAACAACCAACGGCGAGGCGGAGTCGGTATCCCTTTCAGGCCCCTCGCGCGCATTGGAGCAAATTGAGGAGGTGGAGGCGGCCAACACCGGCAACTACATTGACGATGCATTCGGAATGGTCTACCGGCAGCTTCAGCAGGCCACAGAACCGCAGGCTATGATCTATGTGATAACCGACGGACAAAAAAGCCAGCTGGATAAGCTGAACACCCTCCCGGATATGAGTTCGGAACGGATAAAGCCGGTCTCTTTCCAGTTGGTGGAACTGGAGGAGGTAAGCCAGCCCAACCTGGCCGTTACCCGACTTTCGCTCTCAAGCCGGATGCTGGGCCGGGAGCGTCCCCTGACCCTTGAGGTGGGGGTGGAAAACGTGGGAGAAGTGCCTGCAGGCAACCAGTTCCTATCCCTTGAACTGGAGGGAAGGATGGCAGGGCAGTACAAACTTACGCTCGAGCCGGGCGAACAGCGCTCGTTTGAGTTCGAGGTGTTGCCCGATCGTACCGGCGACCTCTCGGGAAAAGTTCTGATTGAAGGGGATGAGGTGGCCTACGATAACAGAAGGTACTTTGTGGTGCGCATACCGGAGTCCCGTGCGGTGGCCCTCGTAGGCAGCCCCGGCGGGCGGGGTGATTTTAAATCCTATATGGAACCCGCCCTGGAGGCCGCCAGGCAGACCAATACCCAAATTGACCTTGCCCAAAAAACAGTGGGGGAAGTGGATGAAGCGGAGTTGCTTCGCAGCGATGTGATCGTACTGGATGGATTGAAAGAGATTCCTGAATACTGGTTTGGCAAACTGCAGCAGTATGTGCAGGAGGGGCGGGGGATACTCTTCCTGCCGTCCGAGCAGGGGGATGTGGAGAATTATAATGCATTTATGGACCTGTTCAATGCCGGCCGTTACACCAATGTGAGGGGAGAGTACGCATCGTTTAAGCCGATTGGTAAGATGGGCCGCCTGGTTGAGGGCCATCCGGTATTGGACGATCTCTTTGAGAAGAGGGGGGATGAACAGCTAGAGGTAGACCTGCCCGGGCTCTTCTTCTATTATGTCTATTCGCCTCCCGGCAATACCGGATCCTATACCATATTGGAGAGCGAGTCCGGCGACCCGCTACTGGCCGATCAGCGTTTTGGGGAGGGGAAACTGTTGGTATCGGCGATGGGGGCCGACCCGGGATGGAGTAATTTCCCGGTGAACCCTCTTTTCGCACCTCTCTACTACCGTGCCGTTTTGTATGCCTCCTCGACCGAGAACGGGGGACTCCAACAGCATGTGCTGGGGCGGCCGTTCACCTGGGAGGGCAGGCTTCAGGGCCGTGATATCGAGCTTTTATACGACGAGGAGACGGTGAAGCCGGAAGTGGAGGGTTTGCCCGAAGGGGTCCGGGTGAGCTACGACGGCCGGGAATGGGAACCCGGTATTGTCGGCATAGAGGGCGAAAATGGCAGGCGGTCGGTTGCCGTAAATCAACATATAATGGAATCGAGGTTCCATACGTTAACCCACAAAGAACTTGATAAAATGCTTGCAAACTACGTAACTGTACATAACACCCTTGATGCGGGCAGCCTTTCCGGCCAGCGGTTGAGTCGACAGCTTAACGCGGCCGGTTTCGGGAAGGAGATATGGAATTGGTTCATTTGGATAGCCCTGCTCCTGCTGGTTGCCGAGACCGTAGCATCAAAAGTGTATAAAGCCGAGAATATAAGCTGAACAGCTCATGGCCGAAGAACTCTCCCTCATATTCCTTGTCCTTCTGGGTATTTTTACCCTGGCATCCTGCCTGCTGGCCTTTGCAACGATGGCCAATGCCGTACGCCTGAGAAATGTACGCATGAGCTGGAATGCGGGTAGGATGAAGGGGTATCCGCTCTTTTCGACCCTGTTTCTTCTATGTACGTTAGTCTATGTCGGCTTCGGTTGGTACGGGGAGGAACCCATGCACGTAGCCGTGGCTTCGGCCTATCTGCTGCTGGCTTCAGGCTGGTTCGCAACCAGCTTTCTGGCCTCAAAACGATATATCACCGATCACGGCATTGTTAAAAACGTCAACGACCCCTCGCAGACCATCGCCTGGTACCAGATAAGGGATTTTGTCGAACAGCAGAAACATGACAATATTTTGTTTATCTTTATCTATACCGAGACGGCCGGAAATTCCGATAAGATGATCCGGCTGGAACTCCGCGTCCCTCCTGGCAAAGTGGAGAGATTCAAGAAAATTATTTCACATAAACTCGGACGACGAATAACTTGTTATGGGACGGAATCAATCAGGATCGAACAGATTGATTAAACAGGCGTAACATTAATTCTCCAATTGCACTCATTTGTTTGAAGACGTACGAAATTCTGACCTAAAACAGGAGCGGGCCGTTCTCGTAGGGTTATACGGGCCCGATACCGCTCGAATTCAGGCCGAAGAATACCTGGATGAACTCGAACTGCTTACCAGGACAGCCGGGGCGATACCGGTTGACAAAGTGCTTCAGAACAGGACCTATCCCGACCCTTCCTCCTATATCGGAAAAGGCAAGCTGCAGGAACTGAAGCAGATGGCCGGTGAAAAGAGTCTCGACACCATCATTTTTGATGATGACCTGTCGCCCACACAGATACGGAATGTTGAAAAGGCAACCAAAGCAAAGGTACTGGACCGCAGCGGACTTATACTGGATATATTTGCCGGAAGGGCGAAGACTGCAGCGGCAAAAACCCAGGTTGAACTGGCACAGCTGCAGTACCTGTTGCCCAGGCTGACCCGTTTCTGGTCTCACCTTTCCCGCCAGCAGGGTGGAATCGGTACCCGGGGGCCCGGTGAAACGCAGATTGAAACCGACCGTCGCCTGATCGACAAACGGATCGCTACGCTGAAAGAGAAGCTGGAAAAGCTGGATCGCCAGCGCAAGACGCAGCGAAAAGCACGGTCGGACATGATACGGATATCGCTGGTGGGATATACCAATGCCGGCAAGTCTACCTTGATGAACGCCATGACCGACACCCAGGTGCTTGCCGAAAACCGCCTCTTCGCCACACTGGACTCGACCGTTCGCGAATTTGATATTGCCAACTACAATGTGCTTATCTCCGATACCGTCGGTTTTATACGCAAGCTGCCCCATGGCCTTATTGAGAGTTTCAAATCGACCCTGGACGAGGTAAGAGAGTCGGATATACTGCTGCATGTGGTTGACGCTTCTTCTACCGTGATACAGGATTATATCGACGTGGTGGAGGATACGCTTGAGGATATGGAGGTGGAAGACAAGAAGATGCTGATGGTTTTCAACAAGGTTGACAAGGTTGAGCCCCGGCGTATCACCGAGTTGAAAGCCGCCTGGCCCGAAGCGGTATTTATCTCGGCCGAACGGGGTATCGGCCTTCAGGAGCTGAAAGGACGTGTCAAGGACCTTATCGAGGAAGATTTTGTGAAGAGGACGATGAAAATACCGGCTGCCAAATATGAGGGGGTCGCTTTCATCCACCGCGTAGCGAATATCCACAGTGAAGAATATGTAAATTCAAGTGTGAAGCTGACGTTCAGTATTGCCAAAGAGGACCTTATGCGTTTGAAAAATTTACTCGCTAATATTGATTCTCCTGAATCAGTTACGTAACTATAGGGGAAAGAAAGGACGACTATATGTTTGCAAAACAGGCCATAAATACCGATATCAAGCCCCTGAGCCCGAAAGATACCATTGATCAGGCCAGGCTGAGGATGGAGCAAATCAATGTTACCACCCTGCCCGTGGTGGATGAAACCACCGGCAAGCTGGTTGGGCAGGTAGGGGCCGAGATGTTTTACGGTACCGATCCCCATACCCCGGTATCGGAACTGCAGATGGAGGAGGCTGTAAAGATTTACCTTAACCAGCATATCTTCGAGGCCGCCCGGCTCATGCTGCAGTACGAGTTGCGGCTGCTCTCGGTAGTGGATGGCGAGAGGGTTTTTAAGGGGATGGTCGAGAAGCATACGGTACTCGAATCGCTGACCCACATGCTTAATCTTGCCGAGTACGGTTCCGTCATCACCCTGGAACTGGTCCAGCGGGATTTCACCCTCTCGGAGATAGTCCACATCATCGAAACGGAAGGGGCCAAAATACTGGGTATCACCGTCGAGCAGTCGGAACCCAACGAGGGTTCATTTAAGGTGTCCATAAAGCTGAACCTTAAAGATGTATCCCGCGTTGCCGCCGCCCTCCGAAGGTATGATTACGCGGTGCTGACCGAGTCGGCGAGCGAACCCTTCGGCAGGGATATCGAACACAGGGCTGATGAGCTGATCAAATATTTGGATATGTGACCTTCTCACCATTTCTTTTCTTTCATCCTTTTGCGGAACAAAATTCCAATTCTTGATATATTTACTCATAACAGCAATGGTAACATCCAACAACGACTGATGCAGCGTTTCCACCCGTTAGTACTCTTATGGATCCCCTTTCTACTGTTGACAGCAAATCCGGTTTTGGGGCAGGAAATACAAAAAAATCCGGTACATCATTATGAGAACGGGATAGATCTCTTTGAAAAGGGCCTCTACAGCCAGGCCGTCCGTGAGTTCGGGAAGTTTGTAGACCGCCACCCGAACCACAAGCTGGCGTCATCGGCCTCGTTTTACCGGGTACGGGCTCTCGGGAAAACGGACTCGGCCAAAGTTGGCATCTATTATGAGGACTACATCCGGCAGTTTCCCCACGAGGATTTTACACTGGACCTGCTGATGGAACTGGCCGACCTGTCTGAAAAACAGCTTAAATATGACGATGCCATCTCCTACTACAAGAGGTCGCTCGACTACGGCTTGACCGACCGGCGGGCGGCCGAAGTGAACTATCACATTGCCGAGGGATATGTCTCTATCGGCAATAAGGCCAAGGCCCGCGATCGTTTTTTACACCTGGCCGACGAGTACCCGGATTCCAAATGGGCTCCGAAAGCCCTCTACGCGCGCGGACGCCTCTACCTGAGCGAGAGTAAATTCGATTCCTCTTCGGTAGCTTTCGAAATTCTCAAGGAACGGTATCCGAACGACGATATGACCCGGCGGATAGGGACCGCCCTGGGTGAGTCCTATTACCAGCAGGGAGAGTATGAACAGGCGATAGAGGCGTTCCGGAATGCCCTGCCCTACTTGGACGAGGAGCTTGAGTCGAAGGCCGTCTACCTGATGGCCGAAAGTTATAACTACCTGGGTAACTTTGATCAGGCTTCAAACTATTATCTGCGGTATATCAACCAGGAGAAGGGTACCGATAAAGTATTCAGGGCCCATTACGGGCTGGGCTGGGTCTATCATAAGCAGGAAATATACCATTGGGCCTCGGACGAGTTTTCCAAGGCGGCCGGCGGCAGCGGCGAACTGGCCCGGAAAGCGCTTTATTACAAGGCTGTGAATGAAAAGCTGGGCAGCCGGTACAAGGAGGCGATGGAGACGTTCCGGTCGTTCGGCGAACGCTATAAAGAAGGCCTATGGGTGGAAGAAGCCTACTACGAATGGGCAATAACGGCTTTTGAAGTAGGGATATACGGGGAGTCCATAGAAGTGTTGTTGAGCCTGGTGCGCAGCGACGATAAGCTTAAGTGGCCGGGCAAGGTATTTACGCTGCTCGGGGAGGCCTACTTTGCCAACAAGGAATATTCGAGGTCAATCCAGGCATTTGAACAGGCCGAAAAGAGTACGGACGTGGACCCTTCGGTCAAGCTGCAGGCCCGGTTCCAGAAAGCCTGGGTTCAATACCGCAACCAGGCATACCGGCAGGCGCAGCCTGTGTTTGAACAGATCCATGAGCAGGCCCCCAACACCAGGATTGGAAGGGAAGCCCTGTTTTGGAGTGCCGACTCCTACTATCAAATGAAAGACTTCGGGCCTGCCGGCTCCCGCTTTGCTTCCTTTATAGAACAGAATCCCGATCATGAACTGGTCGGACCGGCTTACTACTCGCTGGGCTGGAGCTATTTCAAGATGGGCAGCTACCGGAAAGCCATAGCTCCGCTGAAGGAGTTCCTCCAAAACTACGAGCCCCCTGAAATAGCACTCTTCCCCTATAATACGGATACGCAGCTGAGGCTGGGTGACGCCTACTACGCCGTGGGGGAGTACCAGAATGCCATTGAAACCTACAGGGAGGCCATAGGTGCTGAACCGGGGGGCGACTATGCGATGTTTCAGATCGGCAATGCCTACTACCGGGCCGAAAAGACCTATGAGGCGGTAACCACCTTTCGGAAATTTCTGCGCATCTATCCATATAGCCGCCTGCGCGAACAGGCACAGTATAATATCGCCTATATTTACCTGAATTCGGCCAATTACAGCCAGGCGGTAGAGGAGTTCCAGACCGTCATCAACAAATATCCCAATACCAGCTGGGCCGCCCGATCGCAATATAATATCGGAGATGCCTACTACAATGCAGGCCAGTATGACAAGGCTGTTGCAGCCTATAAAAAGGTGATGAATGAGTACCCCCAAAGCGACTACATCATCGAGGCCGTCAACGGAATACAGTATGCCCAGCTGTCGGCCGGAGAATCAGACTCCAGCTCGGTGATTCTCGAGGGTTTCCTCGACGAGCACCCGCAGACCACAACAGCCGATCGCCTCCGGTACCGCCGGGCCGAAACGCTGCTGCAGTCGGGCGACTACCGGGCTGCCATCAGGGAGCTTCGCCAGTACATACGCATTACGAATAACCGCAAGCTGTTGCCTGAAGCTCATTTCAGCCTGGCCAATGCCTACGAAGAGGCCGATCAGGTGGACCAGGCGGTTCAAGCCTACCAATTGGTTGTGGAATCCTATCCGCAATCGGAGAAGGCCGCTTCTTCACTGGCCGCCCTGGGCCGAATCAGCTACAACCGCGGTGACTATGAACAGTCTTTCGGCTATTACAACCGGTTATTGGAGGAAGGGAGCAAACTGAAACTGGAAGCCCGAATAGGGATGGGGGATGCCCGCCTGGCGATGGGTGAAGTGTCCGGCGCCGGGGAGCAGTACCAGGCTGCGCTCAACCTGAACTCGCAGTACGCCCCGGCTCGGGTGGGCCTTGGGAAAGTGGCTATGGAAAACGGCAATTATACCGATGCAAGGGATTACCTCTCGCTGGTTGCGGAATCGAATACCACCGAGATCGGGGCCGAAGCCCAGTACCTGCTTGGGCTGAGCTACCAGCAGCAGGAGCGCTTCAAGGAAGCCGTGGATGCCTATTCCAACGTAAGTGTACTCTATAAAGCGTTTGACCGGTGGGTGGCCCGGGCGCTCCTGAGAAGTGCTGAAAGCCATATCCGGCTGGGCAACCGGGCTGAAGCCCGCAATGTGCTGCAGACGATTGTCAATGACTATCCGGGCACCGAACAGGCTGCGAAGGCCGAACGTCTACTTGAATCGGGGTAAGCTATGATTAAAGAAGTAACGCCTTCCCAACGGCTTGAGGGCACTCTCAGGCTGCCACCCGATAAATCGATCTCGCACCGTGCCGCCATGTTTGCAGCCCTGCACCGGGGTGTATCCCGGGTGGATAACTTTTCGCCGGCGGCCGACCCGCAGAGTACGCTCTCCTGTCTTCAACGGCTGGGGGTAGAGATAAAGCGGGAAGATGAAACCATATGGGTGCACGGCGTGGGCCGGGACGGACTTGCCGAGCCGGGGGAACCCCTGGACTGCGGTAACTCGGGCACGACCATGCGGCTGCTCAGCGGCATCGTGGGCGGTGCCGGTATCTCCTGCACATTAACAGGGGACGAGTCCCTCTCGTCGCGAACCATGAAACGTATTGTCGAACCCCTGCGAAAGATGGGTATCGATATAGGTGCAAGGGAGGGCAACTATGCTCCCCTGGCCGTTAAGGAGGGCGGGAAGGTGGAACCCATGGATTTTGAGCTTCCCATCGCCAGCGCTCAGCTGAAATCGTGCGTGTTGCTTGCCGGGCTTTTTGGGGAAAGCCCCACCAACGTATTGGAAACGCTGCCCAGCCGGGACCATACGGAAAGGCTGCTGAACCTGCCGGTCAGGGAAGAGGGGGGGAAGACCGTCATTTCAAGCCATCGCCAAGTCGTTATTCCGCAACAGTCGTACCGGGTGCCGAACGACTTCTCGGCAGCGGCATTCTGGCTGGTGGCGGGAAGCATACATCCCAGGGCTGCCATTCAACTCGATGCAGTAGGCATAAACCCCAGCCGGACGGCTGCTATGGATCTCCTTCGGCGCATGGGAGCCGACATCCGCTGCTCAAACAAGAGTAGTGAGGGACCGGAACCGGTGGCCGACATAACCATTGAAAGCGGCAGCCTGCAGCCGGTGAACATCAACGAGGAGGTGGTTCCCAACTGCATCGACGAGATACCCGTACTTGCCATTGCGATGCTCTTTGCCGACGGGGTCTCCGTGATCCGGGGAGCGGGAGAACTTCGACACAAGGAAACCAACCGGCTTTCGGCACTGGCCGATATGCTGGATGCGGCCGGCGCCCGTTTTGAGGAGTACGACGACGGAGTGAAAATTTACGGGGATCCCGCTTTCAGGCCCGAGCCCGCCGAATATGAGAGCTTCCATGACCATCGAATAGCGATGGCGGCTGCCGTCCTGGCGCTGATGAGCAAGGGTACGTCCGCCATTCGGGATGCCGAATGCACGGCCATATCCTATCCGGGTTTTTGGGATGACCTGCATGGGCTGACGAATTGATCTATTGCCGCATTTCGTTACCGCAATTCTGACAAATACCTCTTTTTCAACCATTCTTAGTGTCAATACGTCATAAGTAAAGGGGTCAGTAGCTGCTTGGCATTGTGATTGCTCATACCATAGTGAATTAAAACGAACAGGTGCGATATGAGCGAATTTACCATTGACGTAGAAAAACAGCTGAACAAGCTGGGGCGGGACCTGCAGCAGTTTGTGGAACGCATAGTGCCGCTTGAAGATAAAGGATATGATTTTACTCCGGCTTGCGATATTGTCGAAAGCGAGGAAGAATACAAGATACTGCTTGACCTGCCCGGTCTTTCAAAGAAAGAGATCAACATTGCCCTGAAAGAACACGTGCTTACCATCAAGGGTGAGCGCACGCAAGAGACGGGTGATGGCGAATCGTACCGGAGGCAGGAAAGGCGTACGGGCGTGTTTTCAAGATCTTTCGCACTGCCCGAAAATGTAAACGCCGCAGAGACGGAAGCCCGCTTTCGCAACGGCGTGCTTACGGTATCCATGCCGAAGTCGGATGTTCTGAAAGATTCGAAATCGATACCGATCAAATGATTTTTCTAAAGCAGTCGCATTGAGCGGTTGCAGTCTTAAGAATTTCACTAAAGAATTAACAAATAAAAACAACAGAGATAACATTATGGGTAAAATTATAGGAATTGACTTGGGTACCACCAACTCCTGCGTTGCCGTGATGGAAGGCAATGAGCCCACGGTCATTCAAAATTCAGAAGGAGGGAGGACAACCCCATCCGTGGTTGCTTTCTCCAAAGACGGTGAGCGACTGGTTGGTGCGCCCGCCAAACGACAGGCTATTACCAATCCGGAAAAAACCGTTTCCTCTATCAAGCGATTTATGGGCCGCTTGTTCAACGAGGTTGATGAGGAAGCCAAGCAGGCTTCTTACAAGGTAGTGAAAGGCGATGACGATACGGCCCGCGTACAGATTGAGGATCGCAAGTATGCTCCCCAGGAAATTTCGGCGATGGTGCTTCAGAAGATGAAGCAGACGGCCGAGGAATACCTGGGTGAAAAAGTTACCGATGCGGTCATTACGGTACCGGCCTATTTCAACGACGCCCAGCGTAAAGCCACGCAGGAAGCGGGCGAGATAGCCGGATTGAATGTTAAACGCATTATCAACGAGCCTACCGCCGCTTCCCTGGCTTACGGCCTTGACAAGAAAGACCAGGACCAGACGATTGTTGTTTATGACCTGGGCGGCGGTACGTTCGACGTATCCATCCTGGAACTCGGTGATGGGGTCTTCGAAGTGAAATCCACTTTCGGCGACACGCATCTCGGCGGCGACGACTTCGATTCCCGCCTTATCGATCACCTGGCCACGGAGTTTAAGAAAGACGAGGGCATCGACCTGAGAGAGGACCCGATGGCTATGCAGCGGCTGAAGGATGCGGCTGAAAAAGCCAAAATCGAGCTTTCCAGCTCTCAGAAAACGAATGTGAACCTGCCGTTTGTTACGGCCACCGATGCAGGCCCCAAACACCTGAATATCGATATCACCCGGTCGGAGTTTGAGAAAATGATCGACGATCTGGTCAAGAAGACGGTCGATCCCTGCAAGAAAGCCATGGACGATGCGGGCTTGAGCAAAGGAGAGATCGACCAGGTGATACTGGTGGGCGGATCCACCCGCGTGCCCAAGATCCAGGAGGTTGTAAAAGAGTTCTTCGGCAAGGATCCCAGCAAGGGAGTGAATCCCGACGAAGTGGTAGCCGTGGGTGCAGCCATACAGGGCGGTGTGATGTCCGGTGACGTCGACGATGTAGTTCTTCTCGATGTTACTCCGCTGACGCTCGGAATTGAGACGCTCGGCGGCGTGATGACACCGCTCATCGAATCCAACACCACCATACCGACCAGCAAGAAGGAGACCTTCTCGACTGCGGCGGATAACCAGACCAGCGTGGAGATCCACGTGCTGCAGGGCGAACGAGCCAAGGCTGAAGACTGCCGCACCCTGGGCCGATTCCACCTGGACGGCATACCGCCGGCACCACGCGGTGTCCCGCAGATTGAAGTGTCGTTCGACATCGACGCCGACGGCGTGCTCAATGTAAGTGCCAAGGACAAGGGCACCGGCAAAGAGCAAAGCATCCGCATCGAATCTTCCTCCGGCCTTTCCGAAGAGGAGATCGAGAAGATGAAGAAAGACGCCGAGGAGCATGCCAAGGAGGACGAACGCATACGGAAACGTACTGAGAAACTGAACGAAGCCGACAGCCTCGTCTTCTCCACGCGCAAGCAGCTGGATGAACACGGCGACAAGATATCCGAAGGCAACAAGGAGAAGATAGAAGAGAAGCTTGACAAGCTTGAAAAACTCCACAAGGAGGAGAAAGTGGATGAGCTGGACGATGCCATGGAAGAGCTCAATGAAGCCTGGAATGCGGCTTCACAGGAGATCTACCAGGCCGCACAGCAAGAGCAGGCGCAAGCCGGAGCGGCCGGCCCGGGCAACGGGCAACCGGCCGGCGGCGAAGCCCAGGCTGATCAGGAATCGGCCGAAGATGATGAAGATGCCGTGGATGCCGATTTCGAAGTTGTCGATGAAGATGAAGAGAACAGCTAAGACGGTATCATTGAACAAAAAGGCCTCTCATTGTGAGAGGCCTTTTTTTTATGGCCTATGAACACTCTTTTTATGGCCTGTGAACACTCTTACAGATCTTTTGTATTTTCCCT
>CAYREV010000014.1:26269-69124 GCA_964423345.1 uncultured Balneolaceae bacterium
TGAACACTCTTTTTATGGCCTGTGAACACTCTTACAGATCTTTTGTATTTTCCCTGCTTTGAATGGAATGGTTTCTCCGCCCCTGCCGCCGCAGGGAGGAGGGACAGAATCTACCGCTCAAGATGAATATTCTCGGTATTGAATCTTCTTGCGACGAGACCGCGGCCGCTGTCTATACGGATGGGGGGCTGCAATCCAATGTTATCGCTTCGCAGACGGTACACCAGAAGTACGGTGGAGTGGTGCCGGAACTGGCTTCCCGGGCGCACCACAAGACCATATGGGCAACGGTGCGGCAGGCCCTGGAAGAAGCGGATATTCCATTGGAGAATATTGATGCGGTAGCGGTTACCCAGGGACCGGGACTGATCGGGGCTCTTCTGGTAGGGGTCTGCTTTGCCAAGGGGATCGCCCTTTCCCATAAGATCCCGCTGGTGGGCGTCAACCATATGGATGCTCATATTTATGCCAATTTTATTGAAAACAAACCGGAATATCCCTTTGTAGCCCTGACCGTTTCGGGGGGGCATACACAACTGCTGCTTGTTAAAGACCGCTTTCAGCATGAGATGCTGGGGACGACAAGGGATGATGCGGCGGGCGAGGCCTTCGATAAGATCGGGAAGATCCTGGGACTCCCATACCCCGCCGGACCGGTAATGGACAAACTGTCGCGGAAGGGTGACGACCGGTTTCATGATTTCCCGCAGGCGCTGCTTCAGGAGGATTTTGAATTCAGCTTCTCCGGATTAAAAACGTCGGTAATGTATTACCTGGAGGAACAGGAAGACCGGGAACAGTTCCTGGAAAATCACCTGGAGGATATTTGTGCCAGCGTATCGCGGGCCATTACCGAGGTGCTGGTTAAAAAGCTGCAGAATGCGGTAGAGCATACCGGTGTGCAGACGGTGGTTCTGGCAGGGGGCGTTTCGGCCAATTCCATGCTTCGGGATAAGGTTGACAAGCTGGCCGGACAGAAGGGGCTGGATCTTCATATACCCAGCCTGGAATACTGTACCGATAACGCCGCCATGATTGCTGTTACGGGGTATATGATGGCAGAGGAGGGGATCTATGCTGACCTGAGTATGAAACCCTTTGCCAATTACAGCGAGCGGCCTTCTATCGAAAACATCGGCTAAGGCAGAAGGCAGGAAGTTGGACTGTTCGTCTCAAACGTCAGTACTTTTTGGATTCTTCGACGGCCAGCCGGTCTACGCGGTTGTTGAGCTCATCGTCGGCGTGGCCTTTAACCTTGACCCAGGTTACCCTATGCCCTTTCATGGCACGCAGCATCCGTTGCCACAAGTCTACATTTTCCACGGGTTTTTTGTCGGCTTTTTTCCATCCGCGCTCAATCCAGCTTTTAATCCATCCCTTTTTGAAGGTATTAATGATGAGAGCGCTGTCGCTGTGAATACGGGCATGGCACGGCCGCTTTAAAGCTTCCAGGGCTTCGATGACGGCGCGCATCTCCATCCTGTTGTTGGTGGTGTCGGCTTCACCTCCGGTTAACACTTTCTCTTTACTTCCCCAGATCAGCAGGGCGGCCCATCCACCCGGGCCGGGATTGCCGCTGCAGGCCCCGTCTGTGTATATGATGATTTCGTCCAGTTTATTCTGTTCAGACATAGGATAGGGTGATTGGGTGTAATAGGTTTTTGAGTTCCGAAGCTCTCTTTTCTACCGATTCAAGCCAGTTTTGTTCTCCTTCGCCGGCATAGAGTATGCTGCGGCTGGAGTTGATCAGAGGCACTCCCATGTGCCCTTTAATAGCCTTCTGCAGCCCGGATACCGAGCCTCCCTGGGTACCGATACCGGGAATGAGCAGGGACCCACCGGGGTGATTGCGAATAATAGATTGAGCATCATCGGCCCGGGTAGCGCCCACAACCATACCCAGGTGCGTGGGATGAGTGTCCTGAAGGGCGGAAAGCCCGCCCGCAATGGCCGCGGCGAGGGACCCCGATGCCCCCGATGTTTGCATAAGGAAATCTCCGGCACCGGGGTTGGAGGTCAGGGTCAGGCAGTAGAGGGCTTTCCCCGGGTAATCGAGAAAGGGGTTCAGCGATTCAAATCCCATAAGTGGATTCACCGTCAGCGCGTCCACATCAAACACCTCGAAATATGCCTTGGCGTAATGGTCGGCGGTGGAGCTGATATCTCCCCTTTTGGCGTCTGCAATCGTGATATGGGTGTTGGGGATATAGTCCAGGATGTCACCGAAAACGTCCAGCCCGTCCCTCCCCAGGGCTTCGAAGAATCCCAGGTTGGGCTTGTAGGCACAGCAGTGACCGCGGGTAGCGTCAATTACCTGTTTTAAAAAGCTTCGAACCAGTTCCGAGGGGTCTGCATGCTTTTGCTTCAGCGAGTCGGGGATGCGCCGAATATCGGGGTCCAGGCCCACGCAAAGGCAGGAGTCGTTCTGTTCCAGCGCCTGTTTTAGTTTGTCAGTGAAATTCATCCGGTTTTGTTTAATTCAGCAGAAGATACTAATTGGCCCTTGGTATATAAAATGATCTTCATTGAAAAAGGCGGAACCGGAAGTTCCGCCTTCGTCCCGAATGGGAACATAAGATCACCCGTTTTTATTGGACGGGAATGCCTTCGGGGATATCGGTTATATCAATTTGTTCAACATTGGCCCCGTAAAAATTATTGATAACCTTTATGGTTTCGTTGGCGATCACTGCCGCTCCACGGTTGGTGGGGTGGATGCCGTCAAACGAAAAGAGGGAGCCGGGCAGCGGCCGGAGGGTGAGGTCGTCGGCCGGATAGCCGCCGCCATTGCTTTGGTAATTGCTGAGGACGTCATCATAGATTCCGTTGATATCCACCAGGGCAAAACCGGCCGAGGAGACGGCGGAGCTGATAATACCGTTGTATTGAGCTACGGCGCCTGCTGCCTGCTCCAGCTCGGAATTGGCCGGGTCGGCGTCGCCCAGCTTTCCATCGAGCACATACTTGTCGGGTATAGCCGTCTCGGGCTGGATGGGGGGATTAATCTCACCTTCCTGCACCTTGGTGAAGTAGGAGGAGGCGGTGAGCAGCAGGAAATCGTCCCGGCGCATCACGTTCGTGGTGTCATCCACCTGGATATAAATGTCGAAATTGCCGTTCTGGGTTACCAGCTGGTAGCTTTGGGTATCGGCATTGAAAACGATGGCCCCCTGTTGCTGAAGCTGGCTTCGAAGCAGGAACACAAAGGGGATGCTCGTTACATCGGGGATATTATATGCCACCACGCCGGCTCCGGTGGAGGCCAGGGCCTGCACGGATCCCTGGTAGAGGTTCTGAAAGGTAGTGGGATCGGTAATGGCCTGTCCTTCCCCGCCGCTTTTCACAAACCCCAGCACATCGTTGTTACCCAGCCAGAAGGTGATAAATGTGGGGTTTTGCGCGGCCACCTGGTTGTGAATATTGGGGGCGTCTTTGGCCAGCTCCGAATTGGGGAGCACAAAGCTGTAGAAGGGGTTGAATTTCGGGTGTTGCGGGTTCGTAGACCGCTCTTTCAGCATTCCCTGGTTCCCGGGATTCAGGTAGTCCACCAGAATGGAACCGGGCACGCCCATATTTTCAAAGGGCTTGTCGGATTCTTCAAAAATCTGGGTGCCGTTATTGGGATTTCTGTGTGTCTGCAGGGGGCTCAGGCTGGTAAGTTCGATTCGGCCGACCGGTTTACCGTCCACGAAACCGAGTCCCGGGTTGGTAACCAGCGGCTGTTCAAAGTTGCCGACCTGCCGGAACTGCCGCGCCAGCAGCCGCGGGAAAGAAAACTCCTGTGCATCACGGTAGAGCGCCCCGTTTTGAAATCCGGCCGTGAGGCTGTTGCCTACAGCTACATAGGTGGAAAAGTCGGCATCTCCTGAATTGAGCTCCTCGGTGTCCAGGTCGTTATAGTCTTTACAGCCCGCTGCAATAAGCAGCAGGAGTCCGATGGCGGGAATAATCTTTTTCATCGTCAGGTTATTCATAACAGTCATTGCTTGATTCTCCAAGTTTTAAAAATTCAGTGTCACTCCCAGGCCGGGCAGGTTGGCATGGGTGTTGTACACGCCGTCAACACCGCTTTCGGTGTTTTCAACACGGCGCTGCTTGGCCCGGATAAAGATATAGGAGGCATCAACATCCAGATAGTCGGTGATGCTGAAGGTCAGTCCCCCGGAAAAGAGCCAGCGATCGGCATCGGGGAGGGTGGGGTCCACATATTTTTCCCTGATGGGGTTTTTGTCGTAGGCGATACCGGCGCGGACGGTAAGCCCTTCGAGCGGTATGCCGGTATACTCACTGCCTACCCGCAGCTGCCAGGAATCCTGGAAATTTCGTTCGGTAACCGTTTCCGTTATGCCTCCCAGCTCTTGTACCGGCTGGTCGAATTCAATTCTCAGCTCGTCGTAACTGGACCAGCCCCACCATACGTAATCCACTTCCACGCTTAGGTCGTCAGTGGGCTTGACGTTGACGGCTGCCACCCAGCTGGCCGGAAGGTCGATGGTCGTCGATCCTTCGACGGGCACCTTGAACGCCCCCGGAAGATCCCGGAACTGGCCGCTGCCTTCAAATTCTGCGGCCACTTCGCTACGGTAGGTGAAGCCGAGGGTTACTTTTTCAACGGGCTTATACATAATCCCTGCGTTGTAACCGAAAGCAGGTTCCTTAAGGTCGCCCTTGAGGGAGAAGGCTCCCTCGGGCGAGAAGGTTTGCAAGGCCCTTCTGAATTTCACCTTCCCGTGAAAGGCTACCCGAAGCCCGGCGCCCAGTTGAATCTTGCCGATACCGAAATCGGGCAGGGTATAGGCAACCGCCGGATTGGCAAAGAGAGTCTGAATGTCTGCCTCAATGGAAGAGCCGCGTCCCAACCAGTTTTCGGGCCACTTGGTGCCAAGGCCGAAAGGAGCATATACGCCGAGCCCGGCCGTGAGGCCTTCGGTAATCTGGTAGGAGCCGAAAAAGCTGGGTACCCAGAACTGCTGATCTTTCATATCGATCTTCTGCCCGTGGGGTGCAAGGGGCGAGAGGTTGCGGAAAGAGGTGCGGGGTGCAATAATGGTGGCCCCGGTACTGATATGGACGCCTTCCAGGCTGGAGAGGCCGGCAGGATTGTAATAGATGGTTGACACATGATCTGCGTAGGCCGAGAAAGCTCCGAGCATACCGTTGGCTCTCACACTGGCTTCGTAAATGGAGAAGCCGCTGGCAAAAGCCGATGCGGACCCCAGGAATAGGAAGCATAAGGTGGCAATAAATCTTCGCATGGATACTAGGTTTTGGTAGATGATAATTTAGGTTATTGGCAGATTGTAGGCTGGCGCCAAATTTGTCTGAAAATGGTGAATATTGACTAAAAATGAAAGAAATAGATGCCGGAAAAGAACTAACGCAAAATGGGGGAGTATCATTTATTCAAAAGGCGGGAGATAGAAAAAAAACACCTCCCGAAAGGACGGAAGGTGTTTTTGAACAGATTGTTTTCAGGAAGAGCCCTTTGGCCGGTTACCAGGTTTTGGCACTGGTTCCGGGCTGCTCGCTGAGGCAGTCGCCGTTGCAAAGCTGCACGCTGGGAAGATTCAACACATCCACTTCCGGTATGTCGGCGCTGAAGGCATCATTTATGACTCCGATAATATCGTTGGCTATGATGGCTCCACCGCGAATATTGGGATGGATGCCGTCGGTCGACATAACGCCATTGGGGCTGAAGTCGGGCTGAAGGTCCACCCCGTTGACTGTGATGCCCACCTCTCCGTCGCTCAGCCCGAACAGATCGGTAAAGGCACTGGTGGCCGAGTTGGTGTTGTAGAGCGCCAGTCGTTCGGGAAAGTTGGAGACGGCTGTGGCAATAATGCCGTTAAAGGTGGCACGGCTGGTTTCAATCTCCAGCTGTTCGTCCTGGGTAAGGTAGTACCGGTCGCCGCTCAGATTGCCCGTGGCAAGGTCATACCCCAGGGGAATAACGATCCCGATGGGGGTGTCTTTGGGGTCTGGATCCCCGTCGGCTTCCTTGCCGAGCAGGCTTCCGGCCGACATCAGCACCAGCTCGCCGGCGACGAGGGGCCGCGACTGCTCATAGGGGACGAGGGCCGCACGCTGTTCGGCGGTGATGGCTCCGGCTCCCTCCAGCATGTCGAACTCCTCCTCCAGGTCGTCCAGGGTCTCGTCTATAGCCAGAATGGGGTTTTGGCCCGCACTGTAGCTGATTTTCCTGCGGTCAATGTCTTCCTGCGGCTGTATGCCGTTATCCGCAAGGGCCTGCAGGGCCTGGTTCACGGGATCCAGCGCCTGGTTCAGCTGGGCGGCGGTGGTCTCGTCAAGCGGTATGGCGTTGTATCGTACGGCCTGGAAGAGGGGAGCGGCCAGCAGCGGCGGAATATTCACCACTACACCCTTGGCCGTGGTGTTCTGCATCAGGCTGCCCACGGTGGCATTGAAGCGGGTGTTGAAATCGGAATCCGACGTCAGGTAAGCCGGGTTGGAAGCCCCTGTGGCTGCATAGCCCAGCACGTCCAGGCTGCCTATCCAAAGGGTGATAAAGGTAGGCTGGGCCAAGATGGCATCCTCCAGGATGGTGGAGCTGCCGGGCGAGGAGGCAAATCGGGCATAAAACGGGCTGTAGGCCGGGTTGGCCGGATCATCCGGTCCCCCGGTGGCTCCGGTAAGCAGCTGTCCCACGGTAATGCCGGGGACCCCGAAATTGTTCAGCGAGGCGGCGTCCCCACCGTAGGCTCCGATCGTCTCGCCCGTAACAACCGGCGAGGGGGCCGGAATCGAGGCGTCCAGCTTGAAACGTCCCAGCACAATGTTACCGACCGGATTTGTGCCGGCCACCGTATTGAATCCGCTTTCGGAATTGATATCGGGTTGGGTAAAGCCCAGGTCCTGCCCGGAAGCCGTGGAAAACTGTTTGGACAGCAGGGCGGGATAGGAATTGGACTGGCCCAGGTTATAGAGGGCCCCATCCATGTAACCCGCCGTTACGGAACTTCCAATGGCTGCATAACTGCTGAAGTCGGCCGTTCCCGGATCGCCGCCCGAGACGGGCTCCGGAACGGGATTGCTCTCCAGCTGGTCTTCAACAAGGGCATCGTAGCTGCTTTCACAGGAGATCGTTAAAAAAACAGCTCCCAGGAGTAGTAGGGTATATTTGAATAGAGATTTCATAGATCGAAAGTTTATTAATTCAGGAATTGGTCGAATTTGAGGGAAAGCAGGTAGATGGCTCCCAGGCGCGGATTGCCGAAGGAGTTGACATAGTGCTCATTCAGGATATTGGTGCCGCTCAGCTTCACCGTCGTGTTCACGGAGGGCACTTTGTAGCTGACCTGTGCATCAAGCGTCCCGAAAGCGTCGATTACACCGCTTCCGAAAGAAGACTCCCACAGGAAGGCATCCTGCCAGCGGTAGACAACATTGAAGCCCAGGTTGGGAGTTACCTTCCGGTTCTGGAACTTGAGGTTGTAACGCCACTCGGGGGTGTTGTAGCTGGCCCTGAATCCCTGGTCGGTAAGGTCTTTCTGGGATATCAGGTCGTTATACGCCACATTGCCTCCGATGGAGTAGCCCTGCCCGAGTACATATTCCATGCCTACGGCGAAACCCTGCGCTTCGACTTTTCCGTCGGCGTTGACATCAAAGCCGTAACGCTGCAGGCGTCCTTCGACTCCGTCGGGGAAGTTATTGGTGATAATGGCCTCTTTTCCTGCGTCGCTGTCGGGGTCAAAACCCTGTACCGGATCATATCCGTCCCGGGTATCCGTGTCGGTCAGGTCCACGGCCTGGGTAAAGTCAATTTCGGCAATGAAATCCTGGTAGGCGCTGTAGTAGTAATATGCGTCAATAAACAGGCGGTTGCCGATCAGGGATTTGTAGCCGATTTCGAAGGTGCTGACCTTTTCGGTTTTAAACTTTTCGAATTCGGGCGTCTCCAGCAGCTGCCGGGCCTGGGCGATCGATTGCCCCTCAGCCAGCGCTTCACGGGCCGCATTGACGCTTTCGGTCAGGTATACGGTGTTGGTTTCGAAATTATAGCGGTCTACCAGTACCGGGTTGCTACCGATAAGACGGCGCGTGACCACATCCAGGTCGATAAACTGCGTCTGGGTAGTCGGAATCCGGAAGCCGCGCTGAAATGAGGCCCTGATGTTATGGTCGTCCGCCACCGTAAAGACCGTTGAAAAACGGGGTGAAAGCTGTCCCTCGAAATATTCATTCTTGTCGTACCGGAGCGAGCCCTGCAGGTCGAGCCGGTCGTCCATCAAGTCCTTGGACAACTGCACGTAGGCACCGAACTCGTCGATATCGAACTCTTCGCCGTTCGAGGTGAGGGCGAAGAGGGTACCCTCCGACTTAAGGTCATAGCGTCGGAGGCTGGCGCCTCCAATTATTTCGACCGTGGCCGGATCGACCATGTTTGAGAAATTATAGCTTGTTTCGGCATGCCACAGGCCGGATTTGTCCAGGAACATCGCACCGCCTTCGGAGATGGGGTTGTTCCGTATGGTATTGGCCATGTTTTCAAACTGTGAGCTGCCCGGCTGGGGCTGCGCCTGTTCGCCTGCAACACGCGCCAGTGCATGCGCCTCCTCTACGGTTGCCCCCTGGGTCCGTGCCCCTGCAAAGGTTTCAAAATAGGCCGGTACAAAGGTATCCAGGTTGATCAGGGTGGCCAGGGTGTTGGCTGCGTAGGTTTGGCCGGCATCTTCCTGGGTGGTGTAGGCGCGGACGAAGAAGTTGGGATTCTTAAGCTCGATTTTACCGGTCCAGATGGAAAAGTCGTCCAGTACGAAGCGGTCGTTTGCGGTATACACCGTACTCCCCGAGCCGTAGTTATACTGGCCCAGCAGTTCATAGTCGCCCGAAAGCAGGTAGTGCAGCGCGCCGCTCAGCTTAAGGCTTTCCGAGGTGTTGTCTACAAAAGAGGTTTCGGTATATCCCGTCGGGGTAAAAGCGCCCGCCTCACCGTCGGGAAGGAGGGTGCGGATGGCGGCAACCTGCTGGTTGCCCTGGGCAATCAGCCGATCGGCGATCTGCCCGATGGTCAGCAGCGGTTCGCCGTATACGTTTACCCCGTCGTAGACCCGGTTGCCGTTGCGGGATGTTTCACCCCGAAGCACGGTGCCGAAGCTGGCAGGCCCGTGGTCGCGGTAATCCTGGGCTACGAAGTCGGCCGCGTTCAGGTACGAGAGGTTAAACTTGTAGGCAAACTTGTCGTTGACCGAATTGGCGAATCGAATGGAGTAGTCCTGGTAGAGCGATGGGTCTTCTACCTGCGAATCGATATGGTTGACCCCGGTCTTGACCTCGGCGGAAAGGCCCTGGTAGTCGAAGGGGCTTTTGCTGTTGAGCAGAAGTATGCCGTTCAGGGCGTTGGGCCCGTAAAGAGCCGAAGCCACGCCCGGCACCAGTTCCGCGCTTTCAAGGTCAAGGTCCGATATACCCACAACGTTACCCACCGGGAAGTTAAGGCCGGGGGCCTGGTTGTCAATACCATCTATGAGCTGTACAAAACGAACGTTGCCGTTGGCGTTGAACCCCCGGGTGTTTACGGATTTAAAGGTGATGCTCTGGGTGCTGAAGTCGACTCCCTTGAGGTGGGAGAGCGATTCGTAAAAGCTCGGTGTTGCCGACTGTTGCAGGTCTACCGCATCCATTTTTTCAATGGATACGGGCGATTCCAGGATGCTTTCCTCTACCCGGGAAGCAGAAACCACTACTTCATCGCCGAGAATGGCGGCCTCCTCCATTTCCACCGTCAGGTTTTCGGTAGGGGAATCCGTAATTTCCACTTCCGTGTTTTTGAAGCCTACCAGGCTGAAGACCAGCACTACCGGCGGGTCCTGGTTGAGAGAAAGGGAGAATTGCCCATCGGTCTTGGTCGAGGTACCGAGATACTTGTCCTTGACCCTGACATTTACCCCCGCCAGCGGGTCACCCGTTTCGGCATCGACAACGGTACCCGAAACACGGGTATCCAGGGTGTTGGAGATGGATTTAGAGGTCCCGTAATTGGGCAGGCTGAGCAAAAGTGCCGCAACCGCTATAAAACAGAAGTATTTGTATGGTATCGAACAGCTCATATTGGTGTATGTTTAAGATAAATGTTGAGTCTGAGGTAGAACGGCCGTTCAAATGCCTGAACGTAACCGAGTATTTGTTATCCCGACTGTGTTATTATTTCGGAAATTAAGCTTTTTAAATACAGAGTATTAAAACCTAATAAAACCGGTCTCTATTCTCTCCCCAAGCAAGAATAATAAAAGTATAGAGAACTTTTCTTAACAGTGTTAATCAACAAATAACTAAATCAAAATGAATATTAAAAATTTTTGAGCTCAGCCGGAAATTTATTTACCAGGTATGCTTTCGTATATTTGCCTGAATTATCATCATATATACTATACTGCATGGACTGGTTTGAGGAGTGGTTTGACAGCCCTTTATATGAAAAATTGTATGCAAACAGGGACGAAGAAGAGGCCCGGCGACTGATAAAACTGTTGGAGAATGAGCTTGATTTGCACGCCTGTTCGAAGATATTGGACCTGGGTTGCGGACGCGGCCGTCATGCCATCAGCCTGAACAGGAAAGGGTACCGGGTAAAAGGGATCGACCTCTCACCGGAAGCGATAAAAACGGCGCGTGAAAAAGCGGATAAGATGGGGCTTGAGAATATCAGTTTTGAGGTTCGGGACATGCGGGACCCTCTCCCGGAATCCTTTGACGCCATTCTAAACCTCTTTACCACCTTCGGATATTTTAAGTCGGACCGGGAAAATGCACAGGTATTGGACAGTGTAGCCGGGATGTTGGAGCCCGGCGGGATATTTGTACTCGATTACCTGAATGCCCGCAGGGTACGCAAAAACTATAAGTCCGGAGACAGCGGGGAGTTTCACGGTATCAGCTACCGTATTAAACGGTATATAAAGGACGGGGCCATCCACAAGGATATAGTGTTCGAAGGGGATAAGATTGACGGCAAAAGAAAATATTCCGAGCGGGTAAAGCTGTATGAGCTGGATTGGTTCCGGGAGGAGTTAGCTAAAAGAGGACTCCTTATTGACCATGTGTACGGCGATTACCAGGGTAGCGATTTTGATCCCGCATCCAGCGGCCGCTTGATAATTATCAGTCACCGCAATGAACACAGCTGAAAGGCAGGGAAGCATCTATCCGCACCTCCAATCTCCGAGGCTGCCGGGATTCCTTCCGGGGACTTCCAGGGCCGGGATTCAATCTCCAACCCTATAACACCGTCTGCGGGAGCACTTCCTCGGCACCGTGGGGCGGTTTGTCCAGGGTCCAGGTTTCAAAATAGAGGTGCCTCTCGGAGCCCATGCGCTTGCTGTTGATGCTGAAAAAACGGAAGTCAGGACCCACCAGCGGTTTGAAAGCTTTGAAAAGCAGGGGATAGATATTTTCTTTGGAAAACAGATGCAGGTCAAAACCGTTGTGGGCCTGTTCCTTATACAGGACCAGGTGCGCCTCGAGCAGCACTTCGCTCAGCTCTTCCTTGAAGTGGCCCACGTTGGAATCGCGGTCGATCCCCAGGGATGAGAAGGGGAGGTCGCCGTCCAGTACCTCCTTTTCGGAAATAATGATGGCGTCTCCCACATCGGCCTGCGACAGGGCATCTCCCGCATTGTCGTATACCTCCCCCTTGCAATGGAAGCGGTATGCATTGAATGCCTCGTCAAAAGCGCTGAGGATCTCTTTCCACTTTTCCAGCGTATTAATGCCGAATATCTCTTTCCTCAGCCGGGTGCCGGTAATATAAAACTTGGAATAGGTGGGGGTGGGCTTCATAAAATCCTCGAGAGAAGCCTCTTTCTCTTCCTGGGTTTTGTTGGCGTTGCGTTTCGCCAGCTTATCCAGCCTCAGGTCGTGGTCGAAAAACAGTTTAAAGATATCCATATAAAAGGGTGTTTGGCATTCGGAACCATAAGATACGCATTAGAGCGTAGGCCTTAAAATAATTACGTTTCAAGCTTCCCGGCTGTTAACCTAAAAAAGCCCTGTGCCGGAAGGCTACAGGGCTTTTTAGTCGTACGCTTACTGCTTAAATCATAGTAGCGATGACAAGTGCTACAACCGACATAAGCTTAATAAGGATGTTGAGGGAGGGGCCGGAGGTATCCTTGAATGGATCGCCGACGGTATCCCCGACAACAGCGGCTTTATGAGCTTCAGAGCCTTTGTCCAGGTATTCTCCATCGTGATCAAAGCCCTCTTCGATCATTTTCTTGGCATTGTCCCATGCACCACCGGCATTGGACTGGAAGAGCGCCATCAGGACACCGGAAGCCGTGACACCGGCCAGCAGGCCGCCCAGCATTTCAGGTCCTCCGATAAATCCGAAAGCAACCGGCACTACGACCGCCAGTACGCCGGGGGCGATCATCTCTCTGAGAGAGGCTGTGGTGGAAATAGCTACGCATTTTTCATATTCCGCTTTTCCATCTGCTGCTTCAAAGGTGTTGCGATCCTCTTCCGACCAATCGGCCAGCTTCTTGCCTTCATTTCGGTTCATGGCATCAAGGCCGGCACGCAGTTCGGGAATATCCTTGAACTGCCGGCGTACCTCTTCAATCATAGACATGGCTGCACGTCCCACTGCATTCATGGATAGAGCAGAAAAGAGGAATGGAAGCATGGCACCGATGAAGAGTGATGCCATCACATAGGGGTCGGTTACACTAATTGAAATTTCAGCTCCGGGATTTACGGCTTCATAGGATGTGATAAATGCCGCAAAAAGGGCAAGTGCGGTAAGTGCCGCAGAACCGATAGCGAAACCTTTACCTATAGCTGCTGTGGTATTGCCGACAGCATCCAGTTTGTCGGTTCTTTCGCGCACTTCGGGGGGAAGCTCAGACATCTCGGCGATACCGCCGGCATTATCTGAAATAGGTCCATAGGCATCGACGGCCAGCTGAATACCTGTGTTGGAAAGCATCCCGACGGCGGCGATGGCAATTCCGTAGAGGCCGGCAAAGTGATAAGCACCGATAATGGCAGTGGCTATAATAACGATCGGTATGGCCGTGGATATCATTCCCACGCCTACACCTGCAATGATATTAGTGGCTGCCCCGGTGGAAGATTGTTTGACAATATTGGTAACCGGTCCTGTTCCCGTTCCGGTATAATGCTCCGTGATAAGTCCTATCAACAGCCCGGCTGCCAGTCCAAATATGGTGGCCCAGAAAACACCGGAAGGGGTGTATTCAATACCGTTGAAGGTCCAACTGGCGGGCAGCATCCAGTGGATGATCAGCCAGGATGCCACGAGCATCACGATGGCTGAAACAAATTCACCGATGTTCAGGGCGGTTTGAGGGTTTCCGCCTTCCTTAACTTTTACAAAAAATGTCCCGAGGATTGAGGTTAAAATTCCCACGCCCGCGAGTACAAGAGGGAGCAATACGGCGTTTAATCCACCAAAATCATTGGCCGAAGCAAAACCATCAAGACCGATAAAAGCAGCACCCAGTACCATGGTACCGATGATGGAACCTACATACGACTCAAAGAGGTCGGCCCCCATACCGGCTACATCCCCTACGTTGTCGCCCACGTTATCGGCAATGGTGGCGGGATTCAGGGGATGGTCTTCGGGAATACCGGCTTCCACCTTTCCTACCAGGTCGGCGCCGACGTCGGCCGCCTTGGTGTAGATACCGCCGCCAACACGTGCAAACAGGGCAATAGAAGAAGCACCAAAAGAAAAGCCGGTAACTATGGCCAGGACTTTCTTGACATTTTCAGCGGTATCAAGGCCGAAGTGATCGCCAAATAAGATAAATAAAATACTGAGGCCCAATACGCCCAGCCCTACTACACCGAGACCCATTACGGATCCGCCGGCAAAAGCAATATTCAACCCTTTTCCAAGACTTTCTCTGGAGGCGTTGGTCGTCCGGACATTGGCTTTTGTGGCGACTCGCATGCCTATAAAACCGGCCAGTCCCGAACAAAATGCTCCCAGTATAAAGGAGATTGAAACCATCCAGCTGGATAGTTTGGGGTCGGCACTCCATGCCAGAATAATGGCAACAGCAACTACGAAAATAGAAAGCACTTTGTATTCCGCCTTCAGGAAAGCCATGGCTCCCCGGGCGATGTGTTCACTGATTTTACCCATCTTGTCGGTTCCGATATCCTGTTTGGAAACCCAGGATGATTTTAGATAAGTGTACAGCAGCGCGATAACCCCGGCTGCCGGTATTAAATAGGTGATTAAAGTATTCATGTTAGCGTTGATTTATGGTCAGCGTTAGTAGTCGTTTAGTTGAAAACATTCATAGTCTTTTCAATGCCTTCGGTCACAAAATGCAGGGCGGCATCGACGGCTTTGTTCAGGGTATTGTCCATAACTTCGCCTTCCTCGCTGCTAAAGCGGGAAAGCACGTAATTTACCTGCTCGCCCTCCCTGAATTCATTGCCTATGCCTATTCGAAGGCGCGGGAAGGCATCGGTGCCCAGTTTCCGGATGATATCCCTGACTCCGTTGTGCCCCGCCGCACTTCCCTTGGGGCGCACCCTGATTTTCCCAATGGGGATATCCAGATCGTCGTAGCAGACCAGGCATTCGGCCGGGTCTATCTTGTAGTAGTGCAGGATCTGTTGTACGGCATCGCCACTCCGGTTCATAAAGGTAGCCGGTTTCACCAGGTATATTTTTTGTCGTCTGTAGCGGACATCACCTATATGAAAAGGGCCTTTACCAGGCCCTATTTTGGCCGACAGCTCTGCTGCCAGCCGGTCGATGAGTTCAAAGCCGACGTTATGGCGGGTGCCAGCGTACTTACTTCCCGGATTTCCCAGACCTACTATAACAGGCATAAGGTATTACGCTGGTTTAAGAAAGACACTATTCAGTGGTTTCTTCTTCGCCTTCACCTTCACCTTCGCCTTCTTCCCCTTCGCCTTCTGCGGCTTCACCTTCAACGGGCTCTTCGCCTTCTGCGAGCTCTTCACCCTCTTCAGGTTCTTCGGGCTCTTCTTCGGTAATAAGAGAAGAAGTAAGCAGGGCTTCTGACTTCGGAGGACGAATGGTAACAATGGTCCGGCTCAGATCGTCAAGCGGGATGATACCTTCCAGCTCCAGGTCGCGCACGTGAAGCGAGTCGCCGATCTCAAGCTCAGAGATGTCGACCGAGTAATCTCCCGGTATCCTGTCGGGATACACCCGGATGCGAAGAATATGCATGGGCTGGAAAACACGTCCGCCGCCCTCGGTGACTCCCACAGCGGTGCCGATGAGGCGAATAGGCACACTGAGTGTTACCTTGTGGTCGTCATCCAGTACATAGAAGTCGGCATGGATAGCCCGATCTGAAATGGGATGAAATTCGGCTTTCTTGAGCAGGGTCCGGTAGGTTTCGCCATCGATATCCAACTCGATGATCTGGCGCTTGCTCTGGGAAAGAATTTGTTTTTCAAGTTCAAGTTCGTCAAGGGAAAAGTGAACGTTTTCTTCCACTTCGGGGCCGTACAATACGCATGGAACCCTTTTGGAATCGCGAAGCGTTTCTGCAACCTTGCGGCCTGTTTTCCTCTTTTCGCCTTTTATTTCTATTACTTCTGGAGTAGTCATTGTTTTGTCTGTTGTTGATTACCACGGATACACGAACGGTTAAGTCTGTAGCATTCGTGTTATTGTGGTTAAAAATTTGCTGCTATTTCAATTTAGTCATCAAAAAGTGCACTGATTGTGTCGTTGGTGTGGATACGCTGTATCGCTTCCGCGAAAATACCCGCAACGCTCAAAACCTTGATCTTGCTCGACGGTTTGCGCAACGGCACGGTATCGGTAACCAACAGCTGGTCGATCGGTGAATCATCAATGCGCTGGTACGCCGGCCCGGACAGTATAGGGTGCGTACAAGTGGCGATGATGCTCAGGGCACCCCGCTCCTTAAGGGCGGATGCCGCATTGGTAAGCGTCCCCGCCGTGTCAATAAGATCATCAACAATAAGTACGTTCTTGCCTTCAACCTCACCGACGATGTTCATTACTTCAGCTACATTCTGTTTGGGCCTGCGCTTGTCAATAAAGGCAAGCCTCGCACCAAGCCTCTTGGCATAGGAACGAGACATTTTCAGGCTTCCCACATCGGGAGCCACAACCACCAGGTTCTCAATGGGGTGTTCCTGAAAATGATCAATGAACAATCGACTTGCATACAGGTGATCGAGAGGGATATCAAAAAACCCCTGGATCTGGGCTGCGTGCAAGTCCATTGTTAAAATACGGTCAGCCCCCGCCTCCGTCAACAGGTTAGCCATCAGCTTTGAAGCTATGGATACCCGGGGCTGGTCTTTCCGATCCTGCCGGGCATAGCCAAAATAGGGCATAACGGCGGTGACTCTTTTGGCCGAGGCGCGTTTGGCTGCATCAAGCAGAAGCAGCAGCTCCAAAATGTTATCGCTCGGCGGCGGTGTCGACTGAACGACAAAAATATCTTCTCCGCGAATGCTTTGTTCATACTTCACATAAAGCTCCCCGTCGGAAAAAGGCTTGATGGTGACCTCTCCCAGTTCCGTGCCATAATGCTCGGCGATGGCTCGTGTAAGAGCCTGGTTGCTGCGCCCTGCAAATATGGCTAACGGTGTATCCAAGGAGACCTTTGCGTTCGAAGTTTGAATAAACAAAAAGGATGGCTTTGCAGTCATCCTTTGTATCAAAATATATGTTGGCCGGGGAGGATTCGAACCCCCACTGGCGAGACCAAAACCCGCTGTCCTGCCATTAGACGACCGGCCAATAATTCCTGAATTTGACAGATTTTGATGATATGAATTTACCTCTTTGGAATCAAGGAGAAATTGCACTTTTAAAAACTTTGCAGGCCCTGCACTTTCTCGGTTTGCAGTAGGTGCGAAGCCGGTAGATGCTGCCCGGTAAAGAGTCGTACGCTCGTTACGGATTCATTTTCCTTATTCATTGTGCGCCGGCTCTCCGTCGGGTGCCGGCGATGCCACACTTGGCCGGCCGGCATATGGCATCAGCGTGGGTGGCCGGTCATATCCGGTGAAGAAGCTCCTCGTGGTATGGAGCCTACTCAGCTATCTAACAGGGCACGGTCGTCCAGATCCAGCTCTTCGGTAGCCTCGTAGAGGTCGGGGATGTTATTCTTGATTCCCTGATGGACGCGCCGCCGCAGCTCTTCAAGGCGCTTTTCACTCTTGTCGAGGGCATTGTTTCGACGATCGGAGGCCCAGTTGGCCAGGCCGCCGGCCCGTTTGTTGATCCAGTTCCTGGTTTGTTTACCGCTTTCGGGAGCCAGCAGCAGGCCGAGAGCAAGTCCGCCGGCAAAAGAGGTTGAAACCATTAGCATTTTGGTGAATAGTGAGCGCTTTGCCATGATGATCTCTCCGTTTTATTCTATTGGTAGCTTGCTTCCTTGTTTGCTACATTAATATAGTTAAATACTTTTATTTATATAACGACTTCTTTCTTTAACGAACAGCAAGGTAAATTAATATGCCCGGGACAGGCCGGGTACCGCTATGGAAACAACGGATGAATTGGTTTTGATGAGCGGCCGGCGGATTGAGCGGTCGCTGAAACGCATTGCACATCAAATTCTTGAAGCAAACAGGGAAGGCAAGCCGATTACACTCTTCGGTATCCGGGAGCGGGGTTATGCCGTTGCCGAAACACTATTGGGCTACCTCGAAAATCTTTGTGACTATAACCTCAGCCTGCAGCCCATCGATCTTGAGGCGGATAAGCCGCTGGAGGATGACCTCTCCCTGGAAGCGCAGTATATTCTGCTGGTGGATGATGTTATATTTTCCGGAACGACCATGTTTAAAGCCCTTAACCTGCTTTTTGAACGGGGTGGGGCGGACCAGATCCATACCGTTGCACTGGTTGACCGGGGACATCGGAAGTTCCCTGTTACGGCCGAATTCATCGGGATGGATCTGCCTACAAAACTGGATGAGCATGTGACCGTGGAGGTGAAGGGAGATGAGATCTGCCGGGTGGTGCTCACCCCGTCTTTTCATTAGCCGCCCTTTACCGACACAGAAAAAAATAGTATCTTGGGCGATAATTAAACAGCCAATTCCATATCTACGTTAAACTACAGATGCCGAAGATTATACGCCCGATCCTGATTCTCCTATTGGGATTATTCACTCTAAATACCGCCTTGGCCCAGGAAGCCCTGGATATCAAGGAAGTTCTTAAGGAAGACGAAAATATATCCGCCAGCGATATCAGCAGGATTAACAGTTCCATGATTGTCAGTGATACGCTCGATGGCTGGGATTTAAACTGGGTTGGCGGACTCAACGGATCGCAGGCGGCCTACAACAACTGGAGCCAGGGTGGGGTCAATACGGTCAGCGTCACCGCTTCGACGGTATTGGATTTGCGCTATCGCAAAGACAAGTACGCCTATGCCCTCACTTCTAATCTAAAGTACGGCAAGGCACGCCTGGAGGGAGAGGGTACCCGGAAGACCGACGACCGTATCGCGGTCAACAACAAATTCAGTTACCTTTTTGATAACGAAAAATGGAGTGCGTTCGGTACGATTAACTTCTCCTCACAGTTCGACCGGGGGTTTGACTACAACGTGGCGGAGGGGGAGGATCCCATACTGATATCCCGTTTTTTCGCTCCCGCCTATTTTACGCAGATAGCGGGTATCGCCTACAACCCGGCCGATTTTTTCACGGCCGAAGCGGGACTGGCCCTCAAGCAAACCATCGTCTCCGATACAACCCTGTCTACCCGTTACGGGCTGGAGCCGGGAGAAAAGTTTCGATTTGAGCCCGGCTATGCTTTAGGCCTTAACGTCGAGCAGACTTTGTTCAGTAACATCAAGCTTATCAGCACCCTGGAGACATTTACCAACCTGCAGCGCAGTATCAAAAGCACGGATGTGGCCTTCACCAATGAAATTATCGGAAAGATCAACGACTTCATGAATACTTCTTTACAGTTCGTGATGATCTATGATGACGACTTTTCGAAAAAATCACAGATCAAGCAGGTGCTTTCGGTAGGCTTGTCCTACAGTATCCTGTAGCCGGGCCGCGACTACTCTTCCACATCAAATTCTATACCCTGGGCCAGGGGCAGCTCGTCTCCCCAGTTGATGGTGTTGGTCTGCCGGCGCATGTATGCTTTCCAGGCATCGGATCCCGATTCCCTGCCGCCGCCGGTTTCTTTCTCTCCACCGAAAGCCCCGCCGATCTCGGCGCCGCTGGTACCGACATTGATGTTGGCAATGCCGCAGTCGGACCCCCGGGCACTGAGAAAAGCTTCAGCCTCACGGATGTTGAGCGTGAATAGTCCTGAGCTGAGTCCCTGTTTCACTCCATTCTGCATGGCAATGGCCTCGTCGATATCGCTGTACTCGATGAGATAGAGGATAGGGGCAAAGGTTTCTTCCTGCACAATATCGTAGCTGTTTTCAGCTTTCATGATTGCCGGCCGAACATAGAGCCCGCTTTCCAGTTTGTTGTCGTCGATTTTCTCTCCGCCGAATACCAGCTCGCCGCCCGCCTCTTTGACCTGCCGGATGGCGTCCTGCATATTCTCAACCGCATCCTCATCAATCATGGGTCCTACGAGCGTATCCTCATCCAGGGGATTGCCAATGTTGATACTGTCGTAAAGCTCAATCAGCCGGTCCTTGAAGTCGTCAATCACCGACTCATGGACGATGAGCCGCCGGGTGCTGGTGCATCGCTGCCCACAGGTCCCGGCCGCTCCGAAAACGGTAGCCCTGGCTGCCATCTCCAGGTCTGCATGGCGGGATACGATAATGGCGTTGTTGCCGCCCAGTTCAAGGATGGTCCGCCCTAGGCGTGCCGCTACGGTACGGCCCACCTCTTTGCCCATCCTGATGGATCCGGTGGCCGAGATGAGCGGTATGCGTTCATCTTCGGTCATCCATTCGCCCACTTCCCGGCCGCCGGTGATCAGGTTGAAGATGCCTTCCGGCATATCGTTCTCTTTCAGTACCCCGGCGATGATATTCTGGACGGCCACACTGCACAGGGGAGTCTTCTCCGACCCTTTCCAGATCATCACGTCCCCGCATATGGCAGCTATCATGGCATTCCAGCTGTATACCGCCACAGGGAAGTTAAAGGCTGAGATAATGCCGCATATACCCAGCGGATGCCACTGCTCGTACATCCGGTGGCTGGGCCTCTCCGATTTCATGGTCTTTCCGTACAGCATCCTGGATTGGCCCACGGCAAAGTCGCAGATGTCAATCATCTCCTGGACTTCTCCCAGGCCCTCCTGGTAGATCTTCCCCATCTCGTAGGTGACCAGCCTGCCCAGGTCTTCCTTGTGTTCACGCAGCTGCAAGCCGATCTGGCGGACTATTTCACCGCGCTTGGGGGCGGGCACCATACGCCACTCCCTGAAGGCTTCCTGCGCGGTTTCTACCACCTTGTCATACTCCTCGCGCGTGGTTATGGCGACATCCCCTATACGGGAGCCGTCAATGGGAGAAATGCTGGAGAGAGACTCCCCATCCGCATCCCCGAAGAATTGACGGCCGGTGCTTGTTCCGCTGTTTGTCCCTTCAATACCCAGTTTTTTCAAAAAATCCATAATGCCTCGTTTGGTTGCCTGATAATTTTGTGTTAAAGATAAGGATAGTTTTTATGTTTTGAAGCGGCGAAAACAATTAGTTGTCGTTTTCATACCCTAAATTAAATACTTATTGATGCAGCTTAAAACGATCTCCAACCGGCAGTTGAAACTGCTTCGAAAACTCAACCGGAAAAAATACCGGGAACGGGAAGGGCTTTTCCTGATTGAGGGGCCCAGGGCAGTTCGGCAGGTACTTGACAACGGGGTGCTTTCGGTGGAGGGGTTGTTTTTTGATGAATCCGGTCAGCTGTTCAATGAAGCCTACTGGTCGGAGGCGGCCGAAGAGAGGGAGGGGGTGCTGGTTTCGGCCGGCGACTTCGAAGAGGTGGCCGATACCGACAATCCCCAGGGCGTCATGGCTTTATGCCGTACCCCCGGCGAAGCGGGGCGGGACACCCTGGCTTCGGCAACCGGTCTGTTGCTGGCAACCGACGCCATACAGGATCCGGGCAACTTGGGTACCATCATCAGGACGGCAAGCTGGTTTGGGGTGAGGGGACTCCTTTCGGGCCGGGGAACCGTGGATCTTTTTCATCCCAAGGTGGTGCGCAGCACGGCAGGGGCCACCGGAACCGTTCCCTATAGGAATGTGGAGCTGGAGGCTGCACTGGATTATTTTGAAGAGAAGGGCTGGAGAGTGTTGCTGCTGGATGCAGGGCCGGAGGCAGTGAGTTTGAATGAGATCGGCCGCGATGACAAGACGATCCTGGTGGTCGGCAATGAAGCCCATGGCATCGATGATTCGTTGCCGGGCGGCCGGCGCCGGGCCGTCCATATCCCGGGGCAGGGAGGGGAAGAGGGAGTGGAAAGCCTGAATGCAGCTGTTGCAGCGGGCATTGCACTCTACAGGCTGGCCTGAATCGGCATAAAAAAATTCCTGCCGATATGGTTTTGTAATTGCTTCTCATGCCACTATTCAATATAGTTATATATACCCATTATCATCACCGACGTTCTTTTAATTTAATACCCGATCTCTATGTCCGGAGCCAAGAAGCCAAAGAAGATCTTCGTACTCGACACTTCCGTTCTTTTATATGATTACGACGCGGTAAAAAACTTCCAGAAGAATGACATCGCTATCCCCATCACGGTTCTTGAGGAGCTCGACACCTTTAAGAAAGGCAACAACGTAATCAACCTGCACGCCCGCGAATTTATTCGCTATCTCGACAAGATTTCCGACAAGAATATGCTTCAGAACTGGATACCGCTGAACGGGCGGGCCCACGGAAAGCTGAGGGTGTTAAAGGAGGAATCCAGCAAAATCGATGCCGCCGAAATATTCGGGACCCAGAAAAACGACCATCGCATTCTGAATTCGACCCTGAAGCTGATGGAAGAGGAGCCCAAGAGGAAAGTAATACTCGTTTCCAAGGATATTAACCTGCGCATAAAGGCACGAGCCTTGAATATAGAGGCGGAAGACTACGAGACGGTGCGTGTACATGATATCGACCACCTGTACAAGGGGAAGACCGAGGTTAATTTTAACGATTCCGAGGTCATTAACAGGTTCTACGATGACGGACAGCTGGAGCCGGAAGAGGTGATGAAGGATAAGCCTACCAGCAACCACTTTTTCATATTGAAAAACCACTCCAGTTCGGCATTGGGATATTACAATGCCAAAAAAGAGCGCATAGAGCTGGTCAACCGCTCATCGGCCTACGGCATCAAGCCCAAAAACGCCGAACAGACCTTTGCCCTGCAGGCAATATTGAACCCGGATAATCTGCTGGTGACCATCACGGGTGCTGCCGGAACGGGCAAAACGCTTATTGCGCTTGCCGGGGCGCTTGAACAGCGCCGCCATTTCCAGCAGATATACCTGGCAAGGCCCATTGTTCCGTTAAGCAACAAGGATATCGGTTATCTGCCGGGTGATATCAACTCGAAGATCGATCCCTACATGCAGCCCCTTTGGGATAATCTCTCCTTTATCAAAAACCAGTTCAAGGATTCCAGCAAGCCCTTCAAGTCGATCGAGCGTATGGTCGAGACCGAGAAGCTGCGTGTGGTGCCCCTTGCCTATATCCGCGGACGCAGCCTTTCGAACGTTATCTTTATTGTGGATGAGGCCCAGAACCTGACACCCCACGAGGTGAAAACCATCATCACCCGGGCCGGCGAAAATACCAAGGTGATCTTTACCGGAGATATCTTCCAGATCGATACACCCTACCTGGATACCCAGAGCAACGGGCTCTCCTATCTTGTCGACCGCATGCAGGATAACGACCTGTATGCTCATATCAACCTGGAAAAGGGAGAGCGTTCCGAACTGGCGAACCTGGCAAGCAAGCTTCTGTAGTGTGTATGCCTGAACCGGTAGGGATGCCGTTATGCCCAAAAAGGAGGGTGTAACTTAGACCACGGGCCCGCATATAAGGGGGCCAAGCTGCATACGATTACAACTCCACAAACTCTGACCGTATCTTTTCGCCGTAAAACTCCCTGCCATGCGCATCAAAATCGTCTGTGGAATCGGTGGTAAGGAATCGGCGCGACCCGCCTTTCGAACATTTGTTATCTATCTCCGGATGCCGTTGCAGGTAGTCGGCCAGGCTACGGGCCACGATCTCCCCCTGGCTCAGAATCCTGATGTGGTCGGGCGTATAGGATCGAATTTTCTCGATCAGCAGCGGGTAATGGGTGCAGGCCAGCAGCAGGGTATCGATCTCTTCAGAGAGCGAGAGGATCTCATCAATATGCTGCTTAACAAAATAGTCGGCCCCGTCCTTGTCGTATTCCCCGTTTTCAACCAGGGGTACCCACATGGGGCAGGGTTCCTGGTAGACTTCCAGCTCCGGGAATTGTTTGTTGATCTCCATCACATACGACCGGGAACCGACGGTACCGCTGGTCCCCAAAATGCCTACATGCCCCGTTTCGGAGAGGGTGCCGATGATTTCGGCGGTGGGGCGGATAACCCCAAGCACTCTTCGCGACGGATCAATTTCGGGGAGGTCATGTTGCTGTATGGTTCTCAGTGCCTTTGCCGAAGCGGTATTGCAGGCCAGGATGACCAGGTGGCAATCCCGGGAAAAAAGATATTTTACGCATTCCAGCGTGTAGTGGTAGATGGTTTCAAATGAACGGCTGCCATAGGGAGAACGGGCATTGTCTCCGAGATAGAGAAAGTCGTAGTCCGGAAGCTCCTTCACGATCTCTTTCATGACGGTGAGTCCGCCGTAGCCGGAGTCGAATATGCCAATGGGGGAAGAACTCATCCTCGCCGGGTATTATTTGGGATTCGGGTTACAGGAATGAATAAAAAAACGATTCCTGCCACTTAATTCCTAATTTTTCAGCGTAGCCCCCTGGCCAGAACCACGGTCTTCTTAAAAGCCAGGTTTTTCCCGGCAGCCGAGTTGAACGCTTCAAAAACCACAATATAGATCCCGATGCGATTGCTGCTGCCGTCATCTTTGCGTCCGTCCCAGATCAGCGATCCTTCAAAACCGGCCGGTTTATTGTCGGCCAGCCTGCGTACGGGGCGTCCGTGGCGATCGTAAATTTGAACACCTATCAGGTAGTCGGGGTGGTCCAGCCGGTACTGAATAAAAAGACGGTCGTCCCGCCCGTCGTCATCCGGTGAGAAGGGGTTGGGCGCGAAACTCATACCGCTGTTGCCGGTTGGGGCCCGGGGGGACTGGTATATGGAATTCTCCCTGCCCGGCGTGCCGCCCAGGTGATGGGTGCTGGAGCTCCAGTTGAAAAGATCGTTGCCGGCCCCTCCGGGTTGAATGCGTTCCAGAGACAGCCCCCTGTGGTCCAGCCGGTTGGGATTGTGCCACGAATCGGAATAGCCGACCGAATCGGATCTTTGGTTATCTCCCGCAGTGAGGACAATGTTATCGTTTTTGTTCAGCGACGGGAACGAATCCATATCTGTGTAGGGGCCCGGCCCGTAGGTATGATGCAGCCTGCCGGCATTGCCGGAGAGGACGAGGTAGCCGTGGGGCGGCAGTTCCAGGGTATCACTGCTGATGGCCCGGGGAGTGCCGCCATCGGAGAGGGTCCAGTTCATCAGGTTGAAAATTTTTCCGCCGGTATTGAGCAGTTCAACATATTCGGTTTGTCCTTCGAAAGGGTCATACATGATTTCATTGATGACGATATCGTTTCCGGAAAGCTTTCCATATACCGTGAAGGGGATTTTTAGCCCCATTATCAACGGCTCGCCGTTACGGTCGTCCATAGGGCCTGTCTGCAGGGTATATTTGCCACTCGGCAGCGGAGGGTAGTAATGCAGCCGTACGATATCGGCAGCAGGAAAGCTGATCTTTCCGGGTGTGCCGGGCCGGGGTGTGACAGAGAAATCGGAAGAGCGGACGGTCGAAGGATCGTAGGCACGGTTGAAATGGACGTCAATAGCGTTGGGTGCCGAGACGGCCTTTACTACGGAAAAGGGTGGGAGGTCGATCTTGAAATCAAAAAAATAGCGGTCGGAGCGCGTGGAGGTATAGTGCACCTTGACCCCGAAATGGGAACTGCTTGCATGGGTACGGTCGACTACGGTATCACCCGTCCCGTAGAGGGTCCCCCCGTATCCCTTGCCGACCTCCATCTTCCAACTCCCCTCGCTGTTGCGGGTCACCTTTAGCCGGTAGCCGCCCCCTTTCGGGTCTATAGTTGTCGTATCCGACAGGAGGGTCCGCCCCGGCAAACCCTGGTCAAAACGAAGCAGGCGGAAAACATCGTGGCCGGCCTCCCCGGCCGTTACGGCATAGCCGTTAACCGTTTGCCGGAGATCGGGAAGGTCACTCATCAAAAACACTTCCACCCTGTTGGAGCCGGAGGGTTCAAAATTTTTGAAACGGACAAAGAACTCCCAGCTGCCATCGATAGCGGAGGAGGGAGTGGAAAGATAGGAGGGGCCGGAAAGCCCGCCCTGCAGCCGGAGGAGAAAGTTGAAGCCGATGCGTTCTACCCTGAAATCATATATGTCGCCGGACCACTCGGGGTTTCTGCTGAAGTCCCCGTCGCTGAAGCCGTCCTCAAAGTTTATCAGCTGGGCGTGAACTATCGATGCGAGCATTAATAAAGGGAGGAGAAGAGTGATTCTTTTCATACACATCCGTGAAGCATTTCAATAGGGCAGGCCCCGCATATTGTTTGATGTTGGATGCCTTCTAAAATCCGGACTACAAAAAAAAGAGGATGAAGAGGGATCAGCCTCTTCATCCCGGAAGGACATTATTGCTCTCTTATACAACGGCTTAGGTTGTGATGTCTGTTAGTATGACCGACAGGAAGGGCATTCCTTACAATTTTTTTTAAAATATTTTTTATCATGCCGGGGAATTCGATAAAAATTGGTGTTACATGGATCTGGACGGACAAAAATCAGTGCCCTTTGAAATCTCGGAAGTGAACTACGGTTTCCAGAAAGCCAAGGGACTTATGAAGGTGAGCGGGAAGGGGATAGAGCTGGAGTTCGAGGTAAAGGATGCTATCCTGGGCGTGTTGTCTTCGGGAATCAAGAATGTCACCGTATCCTATTCCGACCTGGAATCCATTGCCTTCAAAGGCGGGTGGTTCTCTTCAAAGGTGATCCTGGAGGGTGTGTCCATGCAGGTGTTTGAGGAAGTGCCCGGTACCGAGGTGGCCACCTGTGAGTTAAAGATCAAGAGAAAAGACCGGGATGAAGCCCGGGACCTGATTTCCAAAGCAAGGCTGCATCTCTCCGAGTACAAGCTTGAGCGCCTGGATGGGGAAGCCTAAGGGATTTCGGGAGCAGTGCGGTTCCCCGGAAAATGAATCAGTCGAAGTATCCCTGTGCGGCCAGCAGTTCGGCGTTTAAGATGGCTCCTCCCGCCGCACCGCGCACGGTATTGTGGGCCAGGGTCACATAGCCTATATCCAGCACCGTACCCTCTCTGAGCCTTCCGACACCGGTTTGCATGCCGTTTTCGCGGTAGGAGTGCAGGCGGGGCTGCGGGAACCGCTCTTCCCGGTATACTTGTACGGGGCGTTCCGGAGCAAAGGGGAGCGTATAGCCGGTTATAGGGCTTTCCCAGTTTTCAAAGGCGTCGCGGACCTCCTGTATGCTTTTGGGTTTGTTGCTCAAGCCGGCCGAGACCGAAAGCAGGTGCCCTTCAATAGTGGGAACGCGAACTGCCGTCGCCTGTATCTCAATATCCGCGAAACGAACGGTGCCGTTCTCGAGCGTGCCCAGCAGCTTGGCCGATTCGGCCTGTACCTTTTCCTCTTCGCCGCCGATATAGGGGACGACGTTGGAAAGGATATCAAGGCTCGCCACTCCCGGGTATCCCGCTCCTGAGACCGACTGCATCGACGTGACCACTACCGACTCCACCCCGAAGATATCGTGCAGCGGCTTCAAAGACATCGCGAGGGGCACGGAGACGCAATTGGGGTTGGTGACGATCCACCCGCTGCCGTCGCCGGTGAATGTCTGCCGGCCGATCATCTCGGAGTGGCCGGGATTCACCTCCGGGATAAGCAGGGGGACGTTCTCTGCCATCCGGTAATTTTTAGCGTTGGAGATAACGGGAATGCCGGCTTCCGCAAAATTGCGTTCAATCTCGCCCGCAACCGAAGAGTCGAGGCCGGAAAAGACAAAATCAAGCCCCCGGAATCCTTCGACCCGGCATTCCTGAACCCTCATAGAGGCTACGTCTTCGGGGAGCGGTGACGACTCTATCCAATGGGCAGCTTCCCCGTAAGGCTTGCCGGCAGAGCGTTCCGATGCTCCAAGTGCCTTGATGGTGAACCAGGGGTGACCCTGCAACAGTCGAATAAATTTTTGTCCAACAGCGCCCGTAGCGCCCAGAATACCAATGTGTAATGAATGCATAACCGATGTTCGTATGTTGCTCGCAATGAAACGGGCTGTAGGGGCCCGGAGTTGAATAAAGCCTCAAAATACGGATAAAACCATCATTAATTAAAGGTTTAAATTTTGCTATCTTTGGCTCTGCAATTTTAAACCCTTAAGTATTATCAAATTATTACATGCCTGAAACAGAACTGGATAGCCTGGATAAAATCATATCCCTTTCAAAAGCGCGGGGTTTCGTCTACCAATCGTCCGATATTTATGGCGGACTGGGAGCCGTGTACGATTACGGCCCTTTGGGTGCGGAGCTGAAACGAAATATCCGCGATAACTGGTGGAGGGAGATGACTCAAAAGCATGATAATATCGTAGGTTTGGATGCCGCTATATTCATGCATCCCGACGTATGGAAAGCCAGCGGACATGTGGACGGATTCAACGACCCGATGATCGATGACAAGCAGTCGAACAAGCGCTATAGGGCTGATATGCTGATCGAGGGGGAGATTGCCAAGCTTCGAAGCGATGAAAAGTTTGAGAAGGCCGACAAGCTGCAGGAACGGCTCGATACGGCGGGCAGCCGCAAGGGGCTGTGCGAAGACCTTCACGAGCTCATCATGGAGTATGAGATCCGGGCACCCGAATCGGGCGCTTTCGACTGGACCGATGTACGGCAGTTCAACCTGATGTTCAGGACCCAGTTTGGGGCTACCTCGTCGGGCGATGAGGGAGACTCGGTATACCTGAGGCCCGAGACGGCCCAGGGTATTTTCGTAAATTTCAAGAATGTGATGGATACCTCCCGCCAGAAGATCCCCTTCGGCATTGCCCAGGTTGGAAAGGCTTTTCGCAACGAGGTGGTCGCCCGGCAGTTTATATTTCGCATGCGGGAGTTCGAGCAGATGGAAATGCAGTATTTTGTGGAACCCGGGAACGACAAGGAGCAGTATGAGTATTGGCTGCAGCAGCGGATGGACTGGCACAAGAGCCTGGGTATACGGGAGCACAAGCTTCGGACGCATCCCCATCCCGAAGATAAGCTGGCCCACTACGCCGAGGCGGCGGCCGACATACAGTATGAATATCCCATAGGCTGGCAGGAGGTCGAGGGGGTCCATAACCGGACCGATTTTGACCTGTCGCAGCATGCCGAACACTCCGGCAAGAAACTGGAGTACTACGACCAGCAGAAACAGACCCGCTATACTCCCTATGTGGTCGAAACATCCATAGGGCTGGACCGGACGGTGATGATGGCCCTCTGCGACGCCTATCGCGAGGAGGAGGTAGACGGCGACAGCCGGACCGTATTGAAGCTGCATCCGAAAATCGCCCCCACCAAAGTGGGGATCTTCCCGCTAATCAAGAAAGAGAAGCTTCAGGACCTTGCGCATAAAATTACCGAGGACCTCCGGGAGGATTTCAATGTCTTGTATGACGAGTCGGGTTCCATCGGAAAGCGCTACCGGCGCCAGGATGAGGCGGGCACCCCCTTCTGTGTCACCGTGGATTTCGACGGCGTCGAATCGGAAGGGGAGGATACCGTGACCATCCGATACCGGGACGACATGACCCAGGACAGGGTACCGGTAAGCCGCCTCCGCGAGGTTATCGATGATAAGATGAAGGCCTGGACCTCCTGATCAGATATTGCCGGACGGGCTTTTTAATTGAATTTGGATGCCGGTCTACATGCCGGAGGTGGTGTCGGCCGCCGTATTGGCGATGCCGATAACTCCGCATCCGATCCTGGGCCCTGCAGCTCCAGAGGGCTGGGATTCCATATCGTCGGCGTTGGCGTGGACAATAATGCCCCGGCCGATGATGCTGTCCGGGCCGTTCAGGGTAATATCGGAGGCGGTAATCTCCAGGGTGCCGGTTCCTTCCTCATTGGTCACCACGTTTCCGAGGTCCCCTGCATGGGTTTGCGTACCCGGTTCCCCGTGACGGTTTCCGTCGGGTGCATAATGGCCACCGGCCGAGGTGCCGTCCTGGGCCCTGCAGTCGCCATACCGGTGGATGTGGAAGCCGTGCCTGCTCATCGGTTCCAACCCATTGACGGTTGCGTTAACAGTGATCCCGGCGCTGTCTTTTTCAAAGGTGACGGTGCCGGAAATATCGTTGCCCTCGGTGGGATGAATCAACGCAATGGCCTTGGTGAAGTTCGTTTCAGGCTTCTGCTGTTTTTTGTCTGCCTGTTGGGGCTGTGTGCAGCCTGCGGCGGCCAGGGTTAAACAGCAGGCAGCTAGAAGGGTATGTTTAAATAATTGCATGGTATATCGTTTTGTTAATGGTTGGTTGAATTTCAGGTAAGAACAACAAGATGTGGATAAAACTCATTCACTCCTGCAGGTATTTGGATGACCAGGTAGCCAATATGCTGCCGACATAATTGCTGTCTTCCTCCCGGGCCAGCAGGTGATCGGCCCGGTCAAGGGAGATGAAGCTCTTGGGATGCTTGGCCATTTTGAAAATGGCGGCTGCATTGTCAATGCCTACAATCTTGTCGACCGGCGAGTGAAAAATAAGCAGTGCGCGGTCAAGCGATTGAATACGCTGCTCCATATTGTTTTGCTCAAGATCGTCCAAAAACTGTTTTTTAATCCTGAAAGAGCGTCCGGCCAGCGTTACCTCGGCTTCGCCGGTCTTCTCGATTTCATCGAGCTTGGGAGCAAAATTCTTTTTTACATGTTCGGGATTGGCCGGAGCGCCGATGGTAGCTAGCGCTTTGCTGCTTTCAATATGATGGGCCGCCTGCAATACCGCAGCGCCTCCAAGGGAATGCCCCACCAGTATTTCGGGCGAACTGAACTCCTTCTGCATATAGTCGGCCGCTGTAACGAGGTCGTCGATATTGGATGAAAAATTCGTCTCCGAAAAGTCTCCCTCGCTTTCCCCAAGGCCCGTAAAGTCAAACCGGAAAACGGCTATATTACGCTCGGTAAGCGCCCGGGCGATATTGCCTACCGCTTTCAGGTTTTTCGAACAGGTAAAGCAGTGGGCGAATAGGGCACAGGCTTTGGGAGAAGCCGAATCGGGCAGATCTATCCTGGCCGAAAGCGGGTCGCCGGATGAACCGTCAAACTGCAGTTTTTCTGATTTCATTATGCGTCGTCTATTTTTATTTTAGTGTTGTTATTACCCATAAAGAAATAAAGAGTAGAAAAGTTCTTACCATGTCAGCCAATATACAACCGTTTCACCTTGCTTTTCCCGTTTCCGACCTGGATGAAACCCTTCACTTTTACCGGGATCTGCTCGGATGCGATACCGGCCGGAGTTCGGACAAATGGATAGATTTCAATTTCTGGGGACACCAGGTCGTGGCGCATCTCAGTCCCGACGAGGCGGGGAAATCGAGCACCAATGAAGTTGACGGGCATGAAGTGCCGGCCAAGCACTTCGGGCTGATCCTTGAATGGGAGCAGTGGGAAGAGCTGGCGGCACGGCTCAGGGAGGCGGATGTGGATTTCGTTATCGAGCCTTATGTGCGTTTCGAGGGCAAACCCGGCGAGCAGGCCACCATGTTCTTCCTGGACCCGAGCGGCAATGCCCTGGAGTTCAAGGCCTTCCGCAACAGGGAGCAGATCTTTGCGAAGTAGGTGCCGGCAACACTCTATACGCTTGCTTTATTGGAACTCCTGCTCTATCTCACTGGCTTCGGTGGCCAGCTCTTCCCAGTCGGAATAGGCTTCCACCAGTTCCGCCTTCAGCTTGTCGTACTCCATGGAGATCTCCCTGACCTGTTCGGAGTCGTCATAGAAGCCGGAGTCGGCCATCAGCTTTTCAATTTCTGACTTGCGCTCCTCCAGCTTTTCGATGCGGGACTCCAGGGCATCCAGTTTATTCTTTACCGGTTTGAGCTTTTTATACTTCTGCTGCCTTTTTTGAGCTTCAATCCGGCGTTCCTCCTTTCGGGAAAGTTGTCCCCCCTCGCTCCTGTCGGAATCTGCCCGGGCCGTCGTTTCCGTGACCTTTAAATCCTCCTGCTCCTCCTTTTTCTTCTGAAGGTAGTAGGAGACATTGCCCAGGTAGGTCCTGATATATTCCGGCTGCACCTCCAACACCTTGTTTACAATGGGGTCGAGGAAATCCCGGTCGTGGGAGACAATCATAAAAGTGCCTTCATACTGTTTAAGAGCCTGCTGAAGGATTTTTTTCGATTGCATGTCAAGGTGGTTGGTCGGCTCGTCAAAGATCAGGAAATTGGCGGGAGAAAGCAGCATGCGGGCAAGGGCCAGTCGGCTTTTTTCTCCCCCGGAGAGCACGGAAACTTTTTTGAAGACATCGTCGCCCTGAAACAGGAAACATCCAAGGATGGTACGAAGGCGGGTTTCGGTTTCCCGGGGAGCGGCCTCCCGCATAATCCCGAGGGCATCCTTGCCGAGGTCCAGCTCGTCGGCCTGGTGCTGTGCAAAATAGGAGGTGGTTACATTGTAGCCGGCTTCGCGGGAACCGGCGTCCACCGGCTCGTGTCCCGCAAGGATTCGGACCAGGGTAGACTTGCCCGCCCCGTTGGGTCCTACGATGGCGATCTTGTCGCCGCGGTCGACCGTATAGTCGAGCTTATCAAAAACCTGTACGTCGCCGTAGCTTTTGCTGACTTCCCGGAGTTTTATCACTTCGGCACCGCTACGCTCGGGAGGGGGGAAGCGAAAGGAAATCTCCTCTTCCTGTTCATCCAGCTCGATCTTGTCCATCTTCTCCAGCTGCTTGATACGGCTTTGCACCTGCTTGGCTTTGCTGGCTTTATAGCGGAAACGGTCTATGAACTCCCGGGTCTGTTTGATTTCCCGCTGCTGGTTCTTGTAGGCCTGCCGCAGATGCTCCTGCCGCTCTTCATATTTTTCCTCGTAATAGGAGTAGTTGCCGGCATAATCTTCCAGGTCGCCCCGCTCGAGGGCCAGGGTACGGGTGGTGATCTTGTCCAGAAAAGCCTTGTCGTGAGAGACGATGATGACGGCGCCTTCGTAGTCCAGCAGAAAATTTTCAATCCATTGAAGGGATTCGATATCGAGGTGGTTGGTGGGCTCATCCAGCAGCAGGTAGGTGGGGCGCTTGAGCAGCAGTTTGGCCAGGGCGATGCGCATCAGCCATCCGCCGCTGAATTCGGTGGTGGAGCGTGAAAAATCCTCCTTGTCGAAACCCAGCCCCATAAGCACTTTTTCTATATCCGAGTGCAGCGTATAGGCCCCTGACTGCTCGAGGCGGTCCTGCAGTTCCCCGTAGCGCTTCATGGCGGCATCATGCCCGTCGGTTCCCGCTTCCCGGCCTGCCAGTTCCCTGCGGGCCGCCTCCACCTGCTCTTCCAGCCTGAGGAGCTCATCAAAAGCGCTTTCAACCTCTTCAAGAACGGTCAGCTCCGGGTCGGGCTCGACGCCGTCCTGCGGCAGGTATCCGACCGTTGCCGCATTTGAGAGCTGCATGGTGCCGCCGGACGTTTCCATCTCGCCGGCAATGATTTTAAGCAGGGTCGATTTCCCCGCCCCGTTGGGCCCCACCAGCCCCACCCGTTCTCCGGGGTTGATCAATACGGAAACCTCGTCAAGCAGCTGACGGTCTCCAAGGGTAAGCGATACGTTTTTAAGCTGTAGCAAGTCGGGTAATTATTTAATGATCCAGCGGCTAAAGTTAGGCATTTAATGGCAAAGGGTTAAGCCGTTCTGCGGGAAGGAACCGCCTGCCGCGTCAATCCGGGGTTGAAAATAGGGAACGGTGGACGGCATTGACGGTTTCAATAAGTTTTTGGCGGGGAATGACCAGGTTAAGGTTCCTTTTGGCCTCACTGTAGGATATCATGGAGAGTGAGGAGGAGGCGATACATCCGAGGATGTTTTCCGTAATTTCCCGAACCTCTTCAACACGGCAGCCGATAAGGCTGATCAATCCCTGCTCTTTGAGGACCTCTACCGTGCCCAGCGCTTTCAGCTCGGCTATCATCTCTTCCACTTCGGGATGATGCTTCAGGGCCACCGAAACCGCAGCTTCGGTAGTGGTTACTATATCCACCGGGGTGTGATAAGTGTTCAGTATCTGAAAGACATCAGCCAGGAATTCGTAGCCGGGGAGTTCGGCCCGGCAGTCGACGGTAATGATGACGATATCCTCAAGGTACGCCATCGCCCTGGCGGGATAGGGCGCGGGCGAGTCGTTTTGTATGAGGGTCCCGGCCTGTCCGGGCTCAAAAATATTTTTTACCCGGATGGGAATACCCTTGTCGGATGCGGGTTTCATGGTGGAGGGATGCAGTATCTTGGCGCCGAAATAGGCCAGGTCGGTCGCCTCCCGGAAGCTAAGCTGTTGTATGGGGCGGGCCTCTTCTACTACCCGGGGATCGCAGGTGTAGATGCCGCTCACATCGGTCCATATTTCTATGGCTTCAGCATCCAGGGCCGTCCCTACCAGGCTGGCGCTGTAATCGGAGCCCTCAAAACCGAGGGTGGTGGTATTGCCCTCCGTGTCGGAACCGTAATAGCCTCCCATCACGGGCAGTTTTCCCTCTTCAACCTTGCCGGCAAGCTGTTTTATGGTGCTGCGGATGACCGAACGGTCGGGGTTGGCCATGCCGTAAGCGGAATCGGTCCTGATAATGTCGGCCGCGTCGATCCAGCAGGTATCCAGGCCGTATACGGATCCGCAGATGGCAAAGAGGCGGGATGAAAGTTTCTCTCCAATGCTTGCAACCGCATCTTTTTTTCGGGCTTCGAGCGTTCGGGCCTCGGATATTTCCGTAAGCAGGTCCCGGAGGTCCGTTATGCATCGTTCAATCCAATCCAGGCACTCCTGTTTCTGCCGGTCGATATCGCTGTTCCCCTGGTGTTCCATGAAATTGGATATCAGGAGCCGGTGCCGCCGGCTGATCTCTTCCGCTATGGAGAGGGACTGCCGGTAGTCGACCAGGGCAAGTTCTGCGGCTGCTACCAGCTGGCGGGTAGTGCGCGCCGTGGCAGATACCACTACCACGGGACTGCGGTAGCCCTCAATAATATGCAGGACCTCCCGCCAGGTGTGTTCATCACCCATGGAGGTGCCACCGAATTTCAATACCGTAATATTACTCATCTGCTGCTGACTGTTAAACTAAAAGAGGGGAAGATACAAACAGATCGGTGAGAATTAAATGTGTTAATTGGATTCATTATCACGGTCGATGAGCTGGTTGACCCGAAACCCCATTCGCTTCAGCTCGACGGAGTAGGAAAGAAGGAAACGAAAAATTTTCTGTATGGGGATGGACTGCGTGATCCCGTAGGTGATCTCTCTTTTTTCCTCCACGTAAATGGAATCGGTGTAGGGATCGAAGGGACGGTAATCTGCGGCTTTTAATGGATCGGGCACCAGGTGAATTGAGGAGGTGGCCGTGGCCGTATTGGTCAGCCCCACCCATTCCAGTGTACGAAAGCCATCCCGCGATCCCAGGATCAGTCCCCCGCTGATCCCCCGGTTGAACAGGGCGTCGGTCTGGAAGTCCCCGGAATCATTGCGATTGGGATTGCTGACAATTCCGCGGGTCACCATGGGGTGCCCCTGCGGATATCCCATGATGTAGACAAAGGAGCCCCACTGCAGTTTCCTGGGGTCGCCCGACTTTATGTTCAGGGCGGGAGCACGGAGGGAGGGGAATTGGCTCTGTTTGACTTTCAGCAGGGCCAGGTCCGACTTTTGATTGATCCCTATAATCTCAAAATTACCCACTTCGGGAAGGTCATAAATCAGGTTGTTCTGTTCTTTCTTGATTTTAACGGAGCTGATAAAGGTGTTGGGTTCAACCCCGTCCCGGTCGATATAGGTAATCACCGTGTCGGGGTAGTCCACCACATGGGCATTGGTAAGCAAGGCGACCCTCCGCTCGTGGGAAAATATCGATATCGCCGTCCCGGCCGTACTGGCCGTGCTGGAAATGGTGTTATCGGCTATTTCGTTGACATCCACCGTCTTAAGCTCCTCCCTGGTTATGAGGCGGTCATTAAAGGTATAGGTAACATAGATGCCGCTTGCCGAGATGCGTTTTACCGACCTCAGAATGTCCTTGAGTTCATCGGAGACGTCACGCGTGGGGAAAGAGGTGGTATAGGCGTCGGTTATCCCGGGAGATGGCCGCTGCCCCGGGGGATGGGAGGAGGCGCACCCCAGCATGATCAGGGCTGCTAAAAGAAATGTCGGTATGCGAAGGAATAAAGCCATGGAATCAGTCTTGTCAGGTCATTCCGGATCTCAATAACCGGTGCTTGCCGGGGCCGGACCCCCTTAATTCATAACCGTTTAACAGTCGGCCGGCTTGCCCCCAGAGACAGGGCTGCCGAAACATATAGGTTCATAACGTACTATCCAGCACTTTCATTATGGCCTTATACACATTGGTCAGGCCGATGACAACCGTACAAAGTACGATTATCCCCATCAGCATATTATAAAATTTCGTATTAATAGTCGATTCGCCGAGCAGGCTGGTATCATTCATGACAAGCAGCAGGAAAACAGCCACAAAGGGAAGGATCAGGCCGTTGAGGGCCTGCGCCAGTATGATGGCTGGTATGGGTTGCACCTGCAGGACCCCGAAAATGATGCCGGTCAACAGCACGCCCCCCCAGACCATGCGCATGTACCTTCCCTTGTCGCTCCAGGCCGCTTCCGTGGGATTGCCGAGCATGCCCCGTGCAGTCAGGGCGGCCGCCAGGGGAGCGGTAAGGGCCGAGCTTAGTCCGGCTGCACAAAGCCCGATGCCGAAAAAGGCCGAAGCCCAGCTTCCCAGGGTGGCGCCGAGGCGCCCGGCCAGTGCTTCGTAGGTAAATTCGCCGGCAACGGAAGTTCCCGCTACCAGCACCGCCATGGAAACCACTCCCCCGAGAATGACAGCCGTCGACAGGCTGAATCTCATCTCTTTTATGTTTTGGGTATGGCGGAGGCCCGAACCCAGAAACAGGTTGTAGGGGACCACCGTGGTTCCGACCAGGCCGATGACCAGGATTTCCGCTCCGGTGGGAAGGCGGGGCACAAACATTGATGAGAGCAGCTCGCCGATCGGCGGTTGCATGATGACGGCCGTTGAGACAAAACAGATGCCCATGACGGCCACGATGATCCCCAGCAGCTGAGCAATCATTTTGGTGGATCCGAACCAGAGCAGAAGGAAAGCCGCCAGGCCTATCGCCAGGGTAAGGGTTACCGTCGAGGTGTCGACGATCAGCCGGGCGCCCTCAACGGAACCGAGGATGTTACCGGCTTCGTAGGCTGCGCAGCCCAGTACTATGGAGATAAGCACCAGGTAGGAGGCGCTTCTGCCGGCAAGGGAACGATTGAAACGGCCCTTGAGGGCTTCTCCGAGGTTTTTCCCGGAAGCGATGGTCAGCCGGGCGCTTGCCTCCTGCAATATTACGCAGGCCACCGTTGAGAAGGCGAGGGCCCAGAGCAGGGTGAAACCGTAGCCCGATCCGGCCGAAGCGGCTGTAGTGATGGTTCCGGGCCCGATAAAAGCGGCCGAAAGCACCGCCCAAAAAAGAATATTCAGAAGACGATTTCTCACTGTTAATGAGGGTATGCGGAATGTTGAATTAGACAATTAATCATTCATAACTCAACATTCAAAATTAATCGCCTCCAAAACCGCCGCCCCCCGGTGTATGAAGAATAAACCGGTCGCCCTTCTCCAGCTCGCATCCGTCGACGGAAGAAAGAGTTATCTTGGTCCCGTTGCTGATAACCCACTGGCGGCCTTTTTTGCCGGCTTTCCCGCCTTTCAGTCCGTAAGGGCTTTCTTCCCGGTGCTGTGTCAACACCGAGAGGCTGACCGGCTGCAGGAAAGTCATCTCCCGTTCAATGCCGTCGCCCCCCGGGTGGCGACCCTTGCCCCCTGAATTTCGCCGTATGGCGTATCGTTCGAGACGAACCGGGTAGCGGTGTTCCAGGATCTCGGGGTCGGTTCCGGCGGTATTGGTCATGTGCTGGTGTACCGCGTCGGCTCCGTCAAAATCAGGCCCGGCTCCCGTTCCTCCACCCACCGTCTCATAATAGCCGAATTGCTCATTGCCGAACAGGATGTTGTTCATGGTTCCCTGGCTGCAGGCTGCTTTGCCAAACGGCTTAAGCAGCAGGTCGACCAGCCGCTGGCTGGTTTCGGTGTTGCCGCCCACGACGGCGGGGCATTCGGCCGGATCGTCGACGAAGGTCGGATTGAGAAGGGAGGGGGGCAGATGAATGGTTACCGGCTCCAGCAGCCCCTCGTTGAGGGGGAGCGGCTCGTCAATAAGAAGGCGTATTACGTACATGACCACACTGTGAACGATAGCCGGTGTGGCATTCATGTTTCCGGGGTGAACACCGGAGGTACCTTTAAAGTCGAGGTCCATTTTCGACCCTTTTTTAACGATGCGTACTTTTAACAGGCTGCCGTCGTCCAGGCGTTCTTCGGCCTCATGGTCGGTATCCGGCAGCTGTTCCAGCATATGTTCAGCTCTGGCGGCTGCCTCATCGCGTATCCGGTCCATATAATGGCGGACGGTCGGGGTTCCGTGCTGTTCGGCCAGTCCGGCCAGGGAACGGGCTCCCCGGTTGTTGGCGGCGACGGCCGCCCGGAGGTCAGCCATGTTTTCCCGGATACTGCGCGTAGGGTACGGGGATTCGGTGAGGTGCCGCCTGACGGATTCCCACTGCTCCCTGCCTCCTTTGGCCAGGTGCATGGGCTTCATCACTACGCCCTCCTGTGCCAGTGATGTGGCATCGGGAGGCATGGATCCCGGACGCCTGCCGCCGATTTCCGCATGGTGGGCGCGGCTGGCCGCATAGCCCAGCAGGTTTTGTTCGGCGTTGTAGACGGGGGTAACTACGGTGATGTCGGGAAGGTGGGAGCCCCCGTAGGCGGGATGGTTGGTAACCACTACGTCACCGGCTTCCATCTTGACCGTTTCCTGTAAGCGGCGGACACAAAGACCCAGCGCACCCAGGTGCACGGGGATGTGGGGGGCGTTGACGACCAGCTCGCCCTCGCTGCTGAGGAGGGCGCAGGAGAAATCCATGCGTTCTTTTACATTCACCGACAGGGCGGTACGTTTCAGCATTTCTCCCATCTCTTCAGCTATAGCCGTAAAGCGGTTCGTAAAAAGCTCCAGGGCCACGGCTTCGGATTCCGAATCTCCGGCCCGGCTCCGCCCCTCCTTTTTTTTCGCCAGGTGAAGCGCCATATCCCCGGATACCGTCGCTTCCCAGCCGGGATCGATAAGGATAGTGCTGTAGGGATCCAGCACCATGGCCGGCCCGGACAGCTGTTGGCCGGGGGCCAGTTCCTCCCTGCTAAAGACGGGCGCCTCCCGTGGACGACCCCCGAAAATGATGCTGCGCTTATAGAGGGGAGAGGCTTCTAAATTATCATCGCGGGAAGGGGGGTCCTGCTCTACGCGGCGCGGAGTGGAGGCCACCACCCGCAGGGATTCCAACTCTATTTCCCCTCCTTCGAGCCAGTGGCCGTATCGCTGTTCATAAGCCTCGCGGAACCGGTGCCTAAGGTCGCTGCCATATTCCACTTCGATGGTTGAATCCTGTCCGGACAGGCGCATGTATGCCAACCTCCTGCGAATCTCTATATCGTCTCCCACCTCTTCCTTTTGCCGGAGCTTGTCTCTAGCCTCCTGTTCCAAACCGGCCACCATATCGGGGATACGTCTTTTTATCTCGCCGAGGTTTTTCATGACCTGCCGTTCGGCAAACTGTTCAATGAGGGCGCGGCCCAGGCCGCAGGCACTCAGCAGGCCGGCATCGGAGGGGATCACAATATCCCGGATATCCAACTCTCCGGCGATGGCACAGGCGTGCTGCGCGCCCGCTCCTCCGAATGCCACCAGGGCATATCCGGAAGGGTCATAACCTTTTCTCAATGATATTTTGCGAATGGCGTCGGCCATCCGTTCATTGGCGATCTTCAGAAAACCCTCAAGGATCTCCGTTTCACCGGCCTCATGGCCTATGTGCTCCCTGAGCTCGTCCAGCCGCTTCCTTGCGGCTTCCTCACGGATGGGGATTCCGAAATTACGGGCATCCACTCTTCCAAGCAGCAGGTTTACGTCGGTCAGGGTGAGGGGGCCGCCTGCCCCGTAACAGGCGGGCCCCGGGTAGGCTCCCGCGCTTTCGGGGCCCACGGTCAGTTTATTTCCGTCAAAAGAACAGATCGACCCCCCGCCGGCCGCCACAGTCTCTATGGATATGGCAGGGGCATTCAGGCGGGCTTTTCCTACCCGGTGTTCAAAGGTATAGTCAAAGCCATGGTCGTACCGGGACACATCGGTACTGGTTCCCCCCATGTCAAAAGATATGACTTTATTAAAGCCGGCTTTTTCCCCGGTGATGCCGGCACCCACAACACCGCCTGCCGGCCCGCTGAGCAGGCTGTCCTTTGGATGGAAATCCCGTGCATTCACCAACCCCCCCGCACTGGTCATCACATGGAGGCTGCCGCCGCCCGTTTTTTCACCAACCGCTTTCAGGTACTGTTGCAGCACCGGCTGCAGGTAGGCATTGACGAGGGTGGTTTGGGCCCTGGGCAGAATTTTTATGAAGGGGCTGAGTTCTGATGAGACGGAGATGTATTGAGCACCCAGCCCCTGCAGCCACTCTTTAACATCTTGTTCATGGGCACTGTTTTCATAGCTGTGCATGAGGCAGACTGCCAGGGAGGCGTTGTCGCGCTGCAAAAAGTCGCGCAGGCTGTTATCGAGATGGGAGAGTTCGACTTCTTCCAGTTGCTTTCCCGTGGCATCCAGCCGGCCGGGTACCTCCCACACCTTCTCATACAGTTGCCGGGGTTTTTGGATATTCAGGGTGAATAGGCCGGGCCGTTGCTGGTTGCCGATAAGCAGCAGATCACCAAACCCTTGGGTAATCAGCAGGCCGGTGGGTGCACCCTTGTGTTCCAACAGGGCGTTGGTCCCCCTGGTGGTGGCCAGCCTCATTTTTATGGGGGGCAACGGCTCGGAAGGGCCGGTGCGGGTCAGCAGCCGGCAGCCCAGGACCGGGGCCTCTTCGCCGGAAACCACTTCGAAGCCGGTGCCATCCCAGCGGTCAACTGCCGGTATCTCACCCTCGACCGTTATTACGGAAGTTTCCGAATCGAAGGCCTTGACCCTGAGGGGGGCATGGTCGGCCCCCAGTATCCCGAGTTCAAAGCCCCGTATGAAATCGTCGGGCGCATCCCACTCCTGCCGGATCCTGAAACGTTTTTTAGAAAGCTGTTCAACGAAATTACCGCGTAGGGCGCTGCTGCTGAGAACTTTTACCTTGCGTATTTGTCCCCCGGGAGTTTGGCCGATGCAGTCGGTAAAGGTTCCGCCCGTATCAATCCATATATTCCAGCTGTTTGAAGATTGGGTCACGTGTCAAGTGTTTTATGGGAGGCCGGGAATCTCCGGGATGTCAGAGTCAGTGGCCGGATGTAAGGTGCCTGATTATCCCCGTAGAATTACAGGGTCGAATCGTATGGTAGGGCATGCAAAAGAAAAAGCCAAAGACAGATTGCGGCCGACAGACTCCTAGGTATCCAATTTGTTTGTCTGGATATAGATCACCTTGTCGCCCCGGACAGGAGTATAGGTGTACGTGATGCTGAATGGCCTTAATTCCCGGTTCGTGGAAATATGGAACAGGGGTATCCCGGCCTCTTCGTTGTCGTCGTCCATCAAAATCGAAAAGGTATTTTCTTCACTGATGACGAAGTCGGACAAGTCTTCCATTGAGGTGATACATGTATCCAACCGGTCGTGATTGAGACCTTCCTTGAAAAGTATGCGGCCGCTCAGGTGATCCGAAACTTCTTTCCCGGCTTTATCCTTACTCGTATTCGGAGGTAATTGATAGACATGAGAACGGCCGAAAATTTCTCCGAACCGGAGTGCGGCCAATGAGTTGACTTCATCATTGGGGGTCATGGCAAATAGCTGTCCGATGCCATCCAGATCTATTTCCTCCAGGGCAAACTCGGATAAGATATTGCCGTGATACACCTCTATACCGTGGGAGCGGGCTTCCAGGGCATTGTTCATGTTGGCGTCGGCCATAAGTACTTTAAAGCCCTCCTCCTTTATTTTTTTTGCAATGTTTATGGTCCACTCTTTGGCCCCGAGAATTAATACGCCGTTGGGGACCGGCTTGGCTACCCCCAGCTTGCGGGCTACCCAGGAGGCGGGCAGGCCGTAGATGGTTACAGTGGCAATAATGACAATGAAAACAATAGGGACCAACTGGCTTGCCTGCTCAAATCCGTTCCGGGTTAAGCTGATGGCAAATATGGAAGAGATGGAAGCGGCAACCACTCCCCGGGGAGCCATCCAGGAGAGGAATATTTTCTCGCGCCAGCTTATATCCGAAAAGAGGGTTGAAAAATAGACAGCAACCGGTCTGGCTATCAATATGACGATCAGCAGGAATGCGAGCATGTCCCAGTTTAAATTTGCCAGGAGCTCTCCGAGTTCCACCCTTGCCGCCAGCAGGATGAACAGGGCGGAGAGCAGAAGGACGCGGAGGTTCTCTTTAAACTCAATGATATGGTGTATATAGGCCGTTTTCTGGTTGGCAAGCGCGATACCCATAAGCGTGGTTGCCCACAGTCCCGATTCATGCTGCAGTATATTTGACAGGGTAAACACCACCACAACGATCATCAGGCTTACCGGGTTTTGCAGAAAGTCGGGGAGTGCGTGCCGTTTGAGGAGGAAGTAAACTATGGCAGCGCCTCCCAGGCCGCACAGGGTCCCGAAAACAATGGTTTTAACGATACTGATCAGGGCGATGCTGGTAGCGGCTGATACCCCGGTGGCGAGAATAACCTCGAATACCAGAACGGCCAGCATGGCTCCAATAGGATCGATGACAATGCCTTCCCATTTCAGTATGGATCCAACTTGCCCTGAGGGGCGAACCTGCCTCAACAGGGGGATGATTACGGTAGGTCCCGTCACCACCAGGATGGCGCCCAAAAGAATAGCCAGCTCCCATCCGAAACCGAAAAGATAGTAGGCAGACACCGATATGATGACCCAGGTAAGGATGACCCCCAGGCTGACGAGGTTGCCAATGACACCGCCGGTATCCTTAAGCTCGGAAAATCGAAGGCTGAGCCCCCCTTCAAAAAGGATGATCGCTACGGAGACCGAAATAAAAGGGGTCAGCAGATCACCCATCAGGATATCCGGATCCAGGAAACCAAATACGGGCCCTGCAAGGATGCCGGAGATGAGCAAGAGTAATATGGCAGGCAGCTTAAACCGCCAGGCAGCCCATTGGGCACCGATGCCAAAAACAAGAATGCTGGCAATGGCTATAAATAAATGTTCAGACATAAAATTGGTTAAGCTAAGAAGGCCTTGGTAAACCCCAATTTTGTAATTACGGTGCTAAGATGAGGAACAGTATTTACATTAGCAAAAAGACTTTC
>CAYREV010000015.1:0-55927 GCA_964423345.1 uncultured Balneolaceae bacterium
CAATGCCAGTATCTCTTGCCAAAAAACTATCCCCAAAATACCCAACCTTGATCATTCATCTTGGGTAGAAAATGAGTTCCTTGAGATTTGAAATGATTATAGTCTGTAAGATTGCCGGGTGAAAATACTACATGCTCATGTAGTGCATGTGGTACAATAATAATTAATAATGGATAACGAGGAGAGGCCGCCTGCCTGGCGCAATCAATAAAATCAAAACTAAACTAACTACCAGATATGAAGGCAATATATCTTTTTTGGGGTCTTTTGTTGTTTGCGGGATGTGCAACAACTTCACAGTTGGAGTATGACGAACAGAAGGCTTACGACGCACGCAATTATGCATTGAGTGCAAAACTAATCGATTACAAAATAGAAACCGAAGAGTACAAGGAGAAAGATGAAGTACTCTACTCGCTTGAGCTGGGTTCCATTTATCACCTTCAGGGTGATTATGAAGCCAGCAACCGCCATTTCAGCAATGCGGAGCAGGCGATTGAGGATAACTACACGAAAAGCGTAAGCCGGGGCGTGGGAGCATTTATTTCCAACGACAACGCACTGGTCTATGACGGGGAGCCTTACGAGGATACTTATCTCAACGCATTTAAAGCCCTGAACTACATGCACCGGGACGATCTGCAGGGAGCACTGGTGGAAGCGCGTCGCATTGCCCACAAGCTGGAGCAGACCGCTATCAGGGCAAAGGGCCTTGCCGAAGTTATCGGCAACGGCGACAACAAGGTTATAAAGATGGTGGGGAAGGATAAGCTCAATTATGAACTGGGAGAGCTTACCGTGCAGGACAGTCCTTTCAGCCATTACCTGTCGGCTGTACTGCTGGCCAAGACCGACAAGCCCGATGATGCGCGAATCGAGTTCAGCCGTTTTAAAGATGCGGTAGATCTGCATGCTACACAGCTGCAGCAAAACGGGCTCACTGAGGCGGTAGATTCAACTATTACCGAACCGGAGTCATACAACACGGTCCTGGTGGGTTTCTCGGGCCGCGCCCCCAAGAAGGTGGGTAAGAAGAACAACTTTTTGGTACCTGTGGCCAATGTCGACGTGGTTTATGCCTATCCAGAGATAGAGATCTACCGTCCGGTAACGCAGCGCATTGAAGTGACGGTCAACGGAGAGACTACCGTTGAGGTTCCTATTGTTGAGCACATGGACCTGGTATCGGCCGAGGTCTTTAACCACAAGCTTCCCATTGTGAAATCCCGGGCTTTGCTGCGGGGCGTCGGGAAAGGTGTGGTTAAGGGGGTAGTTGGCAACCAAGTAAAGAAACGCCTGGGATCAACCGCCGGTATGGTGTTTGATGTGTTAGGTAGCGCCGCACAGGACGCCTCCGAACAGGCCGATGTGCGTGCCTGGAACAGCCTGCCTGGCAAGGTGCACGCCAGCGTGCTGGATCTGGAGCCGGGTGTACACACCCTGGAGTGGAACTATTACGATTCGGCCGGCCGCCTGCGCTTTACCGATACCGAAGAGGTGGAGATAGCGGAAGGAAAGCCGCTGACCCTTGTTCAATCAGAATATATAAGATAGGAGTTCAACCATGGATTACTTGAAAATAACGTTATTAACTATTGTATATGTATGCGGTCTCGCATTGGCCTCTATTGCCCAGCCGGCTTTAATAGGCAACGAGAAAATTGATCCGATGAAGTTCTTTGACGAATTTAAATCGGAAGTAACCCTCCACAGGAGTGACGGTACCGAGGTGAAAGCGAACCTGGTCTACAATGACGGCAGCAAGCTCTACATCAAGACCGAAGGCATGCCGGAAGTTCAGGCTGTTTCTCTTTCGTCGGTAAAGATGATAGAATATGCCGACGGTTCGGTGGAACGGATATACGGAAGCTTTGGAGATTCCTATGCGGTGACAACCGCCGCTTTGATGGCTGCCGCTCCCACACCGGGGACAGGTACCGCACCAAGCACGACCGGCGCTGATCCGGAGATTACTTCCGGCGAAGTCAAGCTGGTCTTCGAGCCGGTTGATACGCGCCGAAATCAGTTCATCGACCTGATGATCGACGGAGAGTACGTGACTACCATTCACGATGAGAGGGGAGCGGTGGTGACCGCCCAGTCCGGTCAGCATGATATCAAGATGAACCTGATGGGCAATGATAACAAGGGAGCAACCACTACCCTGTACGCCAACGGTAACAACACCTATACCGTGAACCTGCCCGGCAAGGTCCGATTGCGCAATATCCGTAAAAAGAATACGGATATTGATGAAAAGAAAGGCCTGGATGTGAACAAGGGAAGCAGCTATGCACAGGTAACCCTGGGGCAGACCAACTACAAGTGGGACACCTCTTTCTTCCCGTTTATCTACGGCAGCCTGAACTATAATGCGGGCACCCCAAGTCCGGATTTCATACCCGAAGGCAGTTCGGCATCCGTAGGCTTCAGTATGGGTTCGAGTTTTGATTTTCCCGTTTCCAGGGATCAGGGCATATACGTGGGGTTCATGTCTAATATTACTTATATGACTTACCTCACCGATGATGGTTCGTTTCTCATTGAATATAACGAGGCGATGGAGGCAGCATTCGGGCCTACCGCCACCTATTATTTCATGAACCACAAAACCTTTACTCCTTTTGCGGGTATAGAAGTTCCCTTCACTTCCAGCGCGGTTATTACCAGCGATTATAGCAGCACGTCTACCACGCCGGAAGCGGAGACCGGAGTGGGCGTAAATTTCCGGGCGGGCACCTACGTTTTCCTGGGCAAGAGCCTCGGACTGGTCAGCCAGGTGCGGGCCGGAACGATGGGGGGCGTATCGTTTCAGGCGGGACTGAGTTTCAGGATCCTAAATAAGAAAAACGCCGAACATCGCGGAACCTACTGGTATAGCGATTAGTTGACCCACTGGATCGCGACTGAAGCCTGCCGGGGATTTCCCCGGCAGGCTTTTTTATTTAACTCTTGTTTTATTTCCGTATAGCTGCCATATCTCCCGCTGCCAGCTACCTATGCATGTGACTCCAGCAAGAAGTATAAGCTTTTTCCTTTTTAATTCTTCGAAGAAAGAATCGTATTTTAGCTTCGTTGGTAATAGAAAAAGCAGATAAATCACCCGGATTTTAATGGATATAGAAACAAAACTGGAACAGGTTAAAGAGCGCTATGAAGAGGTTCAGCAGGCGATGAGCGACCCTTCGGTCTATGACGACCCCGACCGCTATACGGAGCTTACCAAGGAGCACAGCGACCTGAAGGAGCTGGTGGACCTCTATGAAGAGTGGAAAGATACCCGCAACCAGATCCAGGGGAATGAAGAACTGATAGAGGACGGGGAGGACCCCGAGATTAGCGAGATGGCCCGGGAGGAGATGGAAGAGCTGAAGCCGCAGCTGGAAGAGCTGGAGGAAAAGATTAAATACAAGCTGATTCCCAAAGACCCCGACGATTCCAAGAACGTGATAGTGGAAATACGGGCAGGGACCGGGGGCGACGAGGCTGCTATATTTGCGGGGGACCTGTTTGAAATGTACCGGCGTTATTCCGAAAAGGTGGGATGGAAAATGAGTATCATCAGCCTGAGTGAATCGGAAAAGGGGGGCTACAAGGAGATTGTATTCAACCTGGAAGGGGATGAGGTATACGGCAAGATGAAATACGAAAGTGGTGTTCACCGGGTGCAACGGGTGCCGGAAACGGAAACCCAGGGACGGGTTCATACCTCTGCGGCTACCGTAGCCGTACTGCCCGAGGCGGAAGAGGTGGATGTAGATATCAACACGGCCGACCTTCGTATTGACACCTTCCGGGCCAGCGGGGCCGGGGGACAGCATGTCAACAAGACCGATTCGGCCATTCGCATTACCCATGAGCCCTCGGGCGTGGTCGTGGAATGCCAGCAGGAACGCTCACAGCACCAGAACAAGGAGAAGGCGATGACCATGCTGCGTTCCAAGCTCTATGAGATGGAAGAGGAGAAGCTGCGCAAGGAACGAGCCGAGGAGCGCAAGAGCCAGGTATCTACCGGCGACCGAAGCGCCAAGATACGCACCTACAACTTCCCGCAGAGCCGGCTGACCGACCATCGCATCAACCTGACCCTTTACAACCTCGACGATATTATGAAAGGGGAGATCGGCGAAGTGATCAAGGCTCTCCGAGTCCAGGACAACCTGGAGAAGCTGAATGCAGTAATGGAATAAAAGCAGCAGTTAGCTCTCAACATAGGGTGACACTGAAAGCTGAAGCCTGGCAGCTGATAGCTTACCGGGATTTGACTTCTGACTTCTTCCTGATCACTGGTATACTGACACACTTGATCATTGATTAAACCTTCGGTCCCGCCTTGATCAGTTCCTGGCTGGCTTCTTCTTCAAACTTTCGGAAGTTTTTCGCAAACATGTCGGCCAGCTCCTGCGCCTTTTGGTCAAAGGCATTCTTGTCTTCCCATGTGTTGCGCGGTACCAGCACCTCGTTGGGCACACCCTCTACTTTCTTGGGTATGGCCAGACCGAATACCGGATCGTATTCGAAATCCACTCCGTCAAGATTGCCCGCTAAGGCTTCGCTCAGCATCTGCCGGGTATGGCTCAGTTTCATGCGGTGCCCCACGCCGTGAGGGCCGCAGGTCCAGCCGGTGTTGAGCAACCAAACTTTGGCATCGTGCTCCCGGATCTTGTCAGCCAGAAGCTCGGCGTATACCGTGGGATGCAGTGGCATAAAGGGGGCTCCGAAACAGGCAGAAAAAGTAGCCTGTGGTTCGGTGACACCTCTTTCGGTGCCGGCCACTTTGGCGGTATAGCCGCTTATGAAATGGTACATGGCCTGTTCGGGAGTCAGCCTGGAGATGGGAGGCAGCACCCCGAAAGCGTCGCAGGTCAGGAAGATGACGTTGCTCGGGTGGCTTCCGGTCCCGCTGTCGCTGGCATTGGGTATGTAGTTAATGGGGTAGGAGCATCGGGTATTCTGTGTCAGGCTGACGTCGTTGAAGTCCGGCTGACGGTTCTCGTCAAGCACCACGTTTTCAAGTATGGTGCCCGGCATCTTGGTTGTGGCATATATCAGGGGTTCTCCCTCCCGGGAGAGGTTGATGGTCTTGGCATAGCATCCGCCTTCGATATTGAAAACCCCGTCCTCACTCCATCCGTGTTCGTCGTCACCAATAAGTATGCGTTCCGGATCGGATGAGAGGGTGGTTTTTCCGGTCCCCGACAGCCCGAAAAACACGGCTGTGTCGCCTTCCTTACCCATATTAGCCGAACAGTGCATAGCCATTACATCCTGCTGGGGCAGCAGGTAGTTCATAACGGAAAAGATGCCTTTTTTGACTTCGCCGGAATAAAGGGTGCCGCCGATCAGAATGATTTTTTTGTCGAAGTTAACCAGTATAAAAGTTTCGCTCCGGGTTCCGTCCTCTTCGGGGTTCGCCTTGAAATTGGGGGCGGCCAGAACAGTGAAGTCGGGATCGTGGCTTTTCAGCTCCTCTTTCGAGGGACGAATAAACATGTTGTGTGAAAACAGCCCGTGGTAGGCGGCTTCGCTGACTACACGGACATTGAGCCGGTACTTTTCATCGGCACCGGCATAGCAATCCTTCACATAAAGCTTTTTGTCCTGCAGGTAGCCGGTTACCTTGTTGAAAAGGTTTTCAAAAACATCCTCATCGGTGGGCTGGTTGATCTCCCCCCAGTCGATGTCATCATGAATGGAAGGTTGGTCTACAATGAATTTATCCTCGGGAGAACGGCCGGTATACTTGCCGGTAAGTACCCGAAGGGCGTAATCGTCGGTTAATGTTGCTTCACCGTTCCGGATAGCTTCTTCGTAAAGTTCGGGTGGGGTAAGGTTCCAGAGGGTATTGTCATTGCTTTCCAGCCCCAGATATTCAAGTCCAACAGAACTGCGAGGATGCATTTGATTACTCATCAGAGTTAAATTTGCATTTTTGTTTAGGTTTTTCAGCCTGAACACAAAAAAGCAGAGGTGAATCCCTGCTTTTCAATGGGTCGTAAGTATAAGCATAAATATCGGCAAAATATTTCCCTGGAAACAATTGCAAAAGCTTTCAGCCCAAAGGCAAAATATACGCTAAATTCGTATGTAAAATGGGTTAAAAGCTTTAAAAAGTAAGCTATTATTCCATTCTGTTTAAAAAGAGTTTTCGTTCCTGTGGCCTATGCTGTTCGGGCCATGGATTTCAATAAAATACACCATTTTAAACAGCACGTGTATGCCGGCCTTTCTCTTGCAGCGGTTTATTCCCTATCTTTGCCCTTTAACCCCAAAAACGCTATTGATATGTCTGAAAGGAAGGTAACCCTGGCAATGATACAGCTCGAATGCACGGATCAACCCTCGCAAAACCTGGAGCGTACGGAAGTGCGCATCAGGAAAGCGGCGGAGAGGGGAGCACAGGTGATCCTGCTTCAGGAGCTGTTCCATACCACCTATTTTTGCCGTGAAGTGAGCGACCGCTATTTTGATTGGGCACAGCCGGTGCCCGGGCCGATTACGGGGCGGATGGGCGAGATCGCTGCCGAGCTGCAGGTGGTCCTGGCGGTCCCTTTTTTTGAGCGGAGAGCACCGGGCATCTACCATAACTCGCTGGTCGTAATTGATGCCGACGGAACCCTGATGGGTACCTACCGAAAAAAGCATATACCCGATGATCCGGGTTTCCATGAAAAATATTACTTCACCCCGGGGGAGGACCCCTACCGGGTTTTTGATACGCACTACCTTCGCATAGGGCCCCTGATCTGCTGGGACCAGTGGTATCCCGAGGCGGCGCGCATAACCGCCCTGAAAGGGGCCGAGCTGCTGATCTATCCCACGGCGATCGGCACCCTGCCGGATGAGGACGAACGCATGGGCGAGGAGTACCTGGATGCCTGGCAGACCATGCAGCGCAGCCACGCCATAGCCAACGGCTGCTTCGTGGCCAGTATCAACCGGGTGGGACGGGAAGGAGAGGTCAGTTTCTGGGGACACTCCTTTGCGGCAGGCCCCTTCGGGCAGATGCTGGCCGAGGCGGGCAGGGAAGAAGAGATTTTACTTGCGGAGCTGGATATCGGAGCCATTGAGAAGCAGCGGCAAACCTGGCCTTTTTTCCGGGACCGGAGGATCGATACCTATGAGCCGATATTGAAAAGATACGATGATTGAGATCCTGAATGTGAAAAGAGTGTAAGGTTTAGCTTGGCAATCGGTCATACAATAAACTCAACCTATTGGAATCCGATTCAAAGCATCAACAAAAGAAAGTGGCCCTGATTCAGGAATCGGAAGAGCTCACGCAAATTTTTTCTACCATTTATCGAAATACCGCAAGTTGTTAGCGGCATCGAGTTTAGTATTGATTTAACCCGAATTAAATCCACCGTATATTTTGTCGTCGGAAGCCAATGAATCGCCGCCTGCACCCCTGAACTACCGGATGCCCCCGGAATGGCACCGGCATGCCGGCACCCAGATGCACTGGCCCCTGAACAGGGAGACCTGGCCCGGGGTGAGGCTGGAACGGGTGGAGCGGGTCTACCTGGAGATTATCGATGCCCTGCATGCCTTTGAACCCATTCACCTTTTGGTTCCCGATGAGGGATACCGGGAGAAACTGATGGATTTCCTCTCGACACGTTCTGTTGATTTCAGGAAGATACATTTCCACTTTCAGCCTACCAACGACGTGTGGGCCCGCGACTGCGGACCCATATTTATTCGCCGTGCGGAAGGAAGAAAGGAGGAGGAGTATGCCATCACCGACTGGGAGTACAATGCGTGGGGCGGCAAATACCCTCCGTGGAAGGAGGACAACCGCCTGCCGGGCTATTTTGCGGAAACGTACGGCGTCAAGCGGTTTGAGGCGGATATGGTGCTGGAGGGAGGGGCCATTGAAACCAATGGGGAGGGCTTGCTGCTGACCACCGAGTCGGTGCTGCTGAATGAAAACCGCAACCCCGGTATGAGCAGGAGGGAGATTGAATCCCGCCTCGAACAGTACCTGGGCATGGAAAAAATCATCTGGCTCAAACGGGGGCTGGCGGGTGACGATACCGACGGTCATATTGACGATCTCTGCCGCTTTCTAAATGAGGATACGGTGCTGGCCATGGTTTGTGAAGATCCTGAGGATATCAACCATGAGGCTCTTCGGGAAAATCTCGAAATTCTGCGGGAAGCAACAGATCTGAACGGCAATGCCCTGAATATTGAAACCCTGCCGCTTCCGCGGACGAAGATTGAGGGGACTACGGTAGACGGTTCCGAATATGTGCCGGCCAGTTACGCCAACTTCTATGTGGCCAACGGCGTCGTGCTCGTGCCCACCTACGACGAACGCTATGACGAGGCTGCCCTGGACCTGCTGTCGAAATATTTTCCGGAACGGGAGGTGATCGGCATCGAATGTTCCGACCTGATATGGGGACAGGGAAGCATCCATTGTATCACCCAGCAGCTTTACGGCATTTAAAGGACGGGCCTTAGAGGTCAAACAGAATTTCCTGTTGGGGAGGCACTTCTATCTCAGGATTGTACGAAAGGAGGAAGCGGATGATTTTTGCTATATCCTCCACCTTGAGGGTGAAGGAAATATCCTCGAGCTCGATAAGCGGGCGGTAACGGCTATCCTCGGGGGCTTTCCACATCAGCCGGTAATTTGTGGAGAAATCAAAGAGGGCTTCTCCCTTCTCGCGGGGAGTGTAGGGCTCAAACCGGAGCATCGCTATCCGGTCCATATCGATTTGGCGTTCGGCAACCTTCTCTTCACCCTTGTGGATATGTATGATCACCTCCTGCCGGTCGGCTTCGAAGACAAAATGAAGAAGTGGTTCGGAGAGCTTGAATATTCCGCTAAAGCTCAGGGTGAAGAGCAGCAGGACCAGGATCTGGTTCAGGCCCGAGATGGCCCAGCCCTCGGTAAAAAAGGAGTTGGCCAGGATATAGGTGGCCAGCGTGGTACTGACTACTACAATCAGTCCCCAGAAAAGGTAGGTCGCCTCTTCATAGATGTGAAGCTTTTCGTTCTTCATGGTGACTGAAGATAGATACAGTTATTGTAAAAGCCAGATTTCTTTAACCGTTGCAACCAAATATTTGAGGACTTTGATTAATATATGTCCTCTATCTTTAATATCTTTGCTCCTCGTAAATTGAATTGCATGAAACAGGAGTTTATGAGCACCCAGGTTAAGACATCCTACGAAGCGGTTATAGGGCTGGAAGTTCATGCCCAGCTGCTTACCGACAGCAAGGCTTTTGCCCCCATCTCTACGGAGTTCGGAGGCAAACCCAACACCCAGGTTTCTCCCCTGTGCCTGGGGCATCCCGGAACGCTGCCCGTTCTGAATGAGAACCTGGTTCGCTATATCATCAAGATGGGCCTGGCGACCAACTGTAAGATTGCCCGAAAATCCATATTTGCCCGCAAGAATTATTTTTACCCGGACCTGCCGAAGGGATACCAGATCTCGCAGTATGAGACGCCTATTTGCCACGACGGGCACATCCTGATAAAGATCGACGGCGAGGAAAAAAACATAGGCATCACCCGCATACATATGGAGGAGGATGCGGGCAAATCCATTCATGACCAGGATCCCTATAATACACTGGTTGACCTGAACCGGGCGGGCGTACCCCTGATCGAAATCGTATCGGAACCCGATATCCGGAGTCCCCGGGAAGCCTACAACTACCTGGTCCGCATAAAACAGATCGTGCAATACCTGGAGATATGCGACGGCAACATGGAGGAGGGCAGCCTGCGTTGCGACGCCAATGTTTCGGTCCGCCCCAAAGGGCAGAAAGAATTCGGTACGCGCACCGAGCTAAAAAACATGAACTCCTTCCGCAATGTTGAACGGGCGATACAATATGAGATAGACCGGCAGATCGATCTGATTGAGTCGGGCGAGCAGGTGGTGCAGCAGACGCTGCTTTGGGATGCCGACAAGCTGGAAACACGGCAGATGCGCAGCAAGGAGGAAGCCCATGATTACCGTTATTTCCCCGAGCCCGATATCCCGCCGGTGATGGTAACAGACGAGATGCTTGAGGAGATCAGGGAAGAGCTTCCCGAGCTGCCCGACGTGCGTCTGAAGCGCTTTATAGAAGATTTTGATATGAGCGAGGACGATGCATACAACCTCACGGAAAACCGGTACCTGGCCGACTACTATGAAGAAGTGTTGAATTATGCCGACCATCCCAAGGCGGTATCCAACGTGGTGTTAACAGAAGTGTTAAGGGTTTTGAATGAAAAGAGCATCGGGATCCGCGACTTTACCATATCAGCCGAACGTCTTGCGGGACTGGTGAAACTCAGGGAGGAAGACAAAATCAATTCGTCGGCCATGACAAATATTTTCGATGCCATGGTCGATTCCGATAAATCTGCCGAAGAGCTGGCCAAAGAGATGAACCTTATTCAGGTATCCGATACAGGCTTCATCGAACCGATCGTTGAAGAGGTGATCGATGAGCACCCGGACGAGGCTCAACGGTACCGGGAGGGGAAAAAGGGCCTGATCGGATTTTTTATCGGCCAGGTGATGCAGCGGTCCAAGGGAAAAGCCAACCCGAACCTGGTCCGCGAAATGGTTGCCGAGAAACTGGATAATTAGGGGTGTAAGACTAACAACATATACAATGAATAAAATGAGGGGTTTTTATACAGCCGCTTTACTTTTGCTTGGGACCTTCCTGTTAAGCTGTTCAGGACCGGAGCAGCAACAGACTGCCATTATTAAAGGGCAGTTTTCTGTTTCGGATTCGGTGGACAATAGCGGGGACTATTCGCAGATCGGGCTTACGATCATTCAAAAGGATTCGGCCAACGCCGATGCCGATACGCTGTTTCACCAGCTCAGCGATTCGACAGGACGCCTGCAGGGTACCGCCCGCATTACAGGCAGAAACCGGTATCCCGCCTTTATCAGCCGCAACGGTCAGAATATCGGCCGTTTTGGAGTGATACTTGCGGATGAAGACACTGTTGAAATCACCGGCGAGCTTCCGAAGCTGCAGGAGACGCTTGAAATATCCTCCCGCGAACACGATGCCCTTGAGGTTTTTCAACGGGTAAGGAGTGGATACCGGAGGGTGGCACAGTATGCACGTATGGGGCGGATAAAGGGAGATTCGCTGGGACAGGAGCTTAACAAGTGGAGTGACCTTTACTGGGAGGTCTATGAAAAAAGAAAAGGTACTCTGGCGGCCGAGATGGCCGTTTCGGAATCCCTGCGCCTGCTTCAGGGGTGGAATAACCCGGCGATGATGGAAAAGGTCCGGAAGATCCAGGATGAGGACAAGCTCATCGGAACGGCTGCCGGTTATGCCAAGCGGTACCTGGCCGACCGGGAGGGGCTAGAGTATACACTGCGGTACCTGGATACGCTTCGTTCCAATGCCGGCAGTGAAGAAGTGAAGATGAGGGTTCAGATGGAGCGAATAAAATTGCTGTATGACAGTGCGAGAGTAGAACAGGCCAAGCAGCAGCTGGAGGCTTTCAAAGAGGAATTCGACAAGGAGAAGAGGCCGCAGGAGTGGGTGGATAATATTACCTACGATCTGAATTACCTGTCACCGGGGGATACCATTCCTACCTTCAGCTTTACACTGAACAGCCAGGTGATTAGCAGGGATTCATTGATAGGAACCCCTTACATCCTGGAGATATCCACGCTGGCGAACTCGCTGTACCAGGAACAGTATGAACGTACCGTCGTTATTCACAGCCTCTACAAGAATTACGGCCTGCAGGTAGTTACCATACCCCTGGACAACAGCGGGGCAACAGTTGACGGCTTTTTCGAGGAGCGTGTTCGTCCCTGGCCCGTGGCCTCTGCCAATGCTTTTGACCGGCAGGAGCTGTTGGAAAAATTCAATATACGCCTGATCCCGACACGTTTTTTAATCAACAGGAAGGGAGAGATTGTCAGAAAATATGTAGGACGAGAGTACACCGACGTTATACAGGATATTCAATCTTTAATTAACGAGAAGGAACCAGCATCATGAGACGATTCTTAATTGCGGGGAACTGGAAGATGAACTGCGGTCCTGAAGAGGCCGAAACCCTAATTGGAAACCTGAGGAATGAGTGCCCGGCCATACCGGAGGCGCTGGATGTACTTGTTTGTCCACCGGAAATATCTTTAACAACAGCTGCGGCAGAACTGGAAGGGTATGCACGCGGATACCTGGGGGCACAGAATATGCACTTCGAGGATAACGGGGCCTTTACCGGTGAAGTCAGTACCTCCATGCTTACCGAGGTGGGTTGTTCTTATGTGATCGTTGGCCACTCCGAGCGGCGTCAATATTTCGGGGAGACCGATAAAACGGTAAACGCCAAAGTCCTCAAGGCCCTGTCGGACGATCTTTCCCCGGTGGTGTGCGTGGGAGAGTCGCTCGACCAGCGCAAGAAGGGAGTGCACCGGCAGATGGTCAAAAAACAGGTTCAGGCCGCGCTGAACAATGTAAATTCCGATAATACAGCTGATGTGGTTATTGCCTATGAACCGATCTGGGCTATAGGCACCGGCGAAACGGCCTCTCCCGACCAGGCCCAGGAGATGCACGAGATGATTCGGGAGATGGTGGCCGAACTCTACGATCCGGATACGGCCCAAAAGGTACGTATGCTGTACGGGGGGAGCATGAAACCGCATAATGCCGAGGAGCTGTTGAGCCAGCCCGATGTGGACGGGGGTCTGATTGGCGGAGCCTCACTCAAGGCCGACAGTTTTGCGGCTATCATCGAAATTGCGGACAATCTATCGTAATACTGAGATAGGAATCATTTGCACATTAACCCAGAAGGATTGCCATGAATGTCTTACTTATAGGAAGCGGCGGACGCGAACATGCACTGGCATGGAGCCTACATAATTCTCCCAAACTGGACCGACTTTTTATAGCGCCGGGAAACCCGGGAACGGCCGAAGTCGGTACCAACGTTGATCTTTCCGAAACCGATTTTGAGGGTATTCTGGAATTTATAGAGAAGCAGGATATAGACCTTACCGTAGTGGGTCCGGAGAAACCGCTGGTTGAGGGTATCGCCGATTACCTGGAAGAACGGGGACACAAGGTGTTCGGCCCCTCAAGGCAGGCTGCGCAACTGGAGGGGAGCAAGAAGTTTGCCAAGGAGTTTATGAAAAAGAACAGCATCCCCACGGCCGACTACCAGACATTTACCAGGGATGAGTACGACCGGGCATATCAGTACATCAGGGAGCGGGACGAATATCCCGTTGTTCTCAAGGCCGACGGACTGGCGGGCGGCAAGGGGGTCTTTATTTGTGAAACCCAGGAGGCGGTCGAAAAGAGGCTGCATCAGCTGGAAGAGGATTCAAAACTCAGCGATGCGGCCGAAGTCCTTGTAGTTGAAGAGTTTATGCAGGGAGAAGAGGCTTCGGTATTTGTGATATCCGACGGCAAGACGGCTAAAGTGATTCATAATGCGCAGGATCACAAGCGTATCGGAGAAGGGGATACCGGCTTGAATACGGGGGGTATGGGGGCCTACTGCCCGGCACCGGTAGTTAGCCGCGACACCATGATGCGTGTTGAAAAAGAGATTATTCTACCTACCATCTCAGCCATGCTGCTGGATGAAATGCCCTACAAGGGAATTCTTTATTGCGGACTGATGATCACCGAGGAGGGGCCGAAAGTGGTGGAATACAACTGCCGTTTCGGTGATCCGGAATGCCAGGCTATCGTTCCTTCCGTCGAGTCGGACTTGCTTGAGCTTATGGAAGCTGCGGCTGCCGGGGAACTGGAAGAGAAGGAGATCACTCTTGACGACCGCTATCGCTGCTGCGTGGTGATGGCCTCGGAAGGATACCCCAAAGAGTATGAGACGGGCAAAGTTATTGAAGGCATTTCCGATGTTGCCGAAGAGGCCCTGGTATTCCAGGCCGGCACCCGTAGAGATGACGGCACCCTGCTTACCGACGGCGGCCGTGTTCTCAGTGTTGTGGGTGCGGGCGATAGCCTGGAGGAAGCTATACAGAATACCTACGCCGAAGTTAAGAAAGTCTCTTTCGATAATGCCTATTACCGAAGCGATATTGGGGTGAAGGGACTGGCCCACCTGGAGTAAGCAGGTTGAAGGCATGGAACACAGCTGCCTCCAGCCTATTGCGCCTTCAATCAAAGAGCTTTAGCAATTCACCGCGCTTTATTTTTCCGGTTTCGGTACGAGGGAGGTGGGCAGCCTGCTTGATCTCCTTGGGTATCTTGTAGGAATTCAGCCGTTCTTTGAGCTGGTTGCGAATGGATTCCGTTTCGAGGACGCCGTTGGTTTTAGCTACGACGACTGCGACTACCCGTTGCCCCCATTCCTTGTCATCGATACCGAAGACGGCAGCTTCGGTAATGGGGTCAATTTTCTGCAATTCGGACTCCACCTCGAATGGAGAGATGTTTTCTCCCCCGCTAATGATAAGGTCGGTACGCCGTGATTCGATAAAAAGGTGTCCGTTGACATTCAGGTGGCCGATGTCGCCCGTGTTGAACCATCCTTCTTTATCAAAGGCAAGACCGGCTTGGCCCAGGTAGCCATCAAAAACCTGGGGCCCTTTCAGCCAGATGATTCCCTGTTCATTTGTTGCAACTGTTTGCCCCTCCTCGTCGCGGATTTCTATTTCATTGGGTTCAAATAAGTCGCCCACGCTTGATAGGGGGTGGTATACGCCACTGGGCTTCAGAAGGGGATTGGCTGCTATCTGGGCACAGGTTTCGGTCATGCCGTAACTGGCAACAACGGGGATTCCGCGTTGTCGCGATTCCCTCAGAAGCCCCGAATCAATGGGCCCTCCGCCCAACAATATAGCCTTGAACGTTTGGTGGGTCCGGAACGTTTTGTCGTCCAGCAGTCGCTTCAGCATGGTGGGGACCAGTGATGCAGCCTGGAAGAGCTTATTCTCCGACAGGAAGGTGGATATCATATTAAGGTCAAAACGATTGGTGCGATAGATCGCGGTACCGTAGAGCAGGGACCGAAGGATAATGGATATGCCCCCGATATGATTGAGCGGGAGGCAAAGAAGCCAGAAATGATTGATGCGCGGCTTGAAGTTATCTGCCGAAGTTTTTGCGGCATACAGCATCTGCCGTCTTTTCAGGGGTACAATCTTCGGGATCCCCGTGGTGCCGGATGTAAAGAAATAACCGAAAACCTGCTCGGGATGGGTATCTGCCTCGTAGTTTTTTGCTCTTCTGCCGGGTTCCATATCTTTCTTTGTGGTACGTTCCAGCGACAGCTGCTCGAATGAAAGATGGGAGGGGGAGGAGGGGCTGAAGTTTGCCTTTTTGTGATAAAATATCAGGCCCGGATCTATGGCTTCAATCTGGCGCCGGAGGACGGCTTCCGGCGCGGAGGCGTTAAAGGTCACAAAGGGAATGCCCAGCTGCCAGCATGCAGCAACAGAGAAAATGAGTTCATCGCAGGAGGGGGCGATAAATCCCACCGGCCTGTCAAAATCATGGTCGTTGTCGAAAAGTAGCTGAAGGAAGAAGGTTCTAAACCGGGACAGATGGGCGTAGGGGCGCAGCCCGTTTTTTGATGCCAAAAACAGGTCGTCAGCACCAGGCTGGTCAAATAACGGTGTTTTTAGATCCGTTTCTCTCACCGTGCCAATTGATTTGCTTTAGTTTAAACTTATCGCAATTGGAAAGATAACCCTTTTCAATTGTTTCGTACCCGTGAAAAGTATAACGCCCATCTTTAATATAAGTTCCCTCGTCCCAAACATCTATTTTTAGAAACCGGCCGGTAGCCAGTCCGTGGGCCGTCCCGGAACCCAGCCCCGCTGCCAAATAGGCCGTTAAATGACGCCCTATCCCACTTTCAAGGCTGCTGGTAAAGATCATCTTAATATCATGACTGTCTGCAAGGCGTTTTGTTGCAAATATTTTCGGAAGTCCCCCGAATACCATCGGCTTAATGACAAAGGCAGAAACAGAAGCGGCCGCAGCTTCCAGGTCGCTGATGGTCAGCAGGCTTTCGTCGAGCGCAAGGGGTATGTCAATCTCATCCCTCAGTTTTCTGAGGCTTTGAGGGGTTGCATCCTGCAGCGGTTCCTCACAATACTCGAATTCGAATTCCTCCAATTTTTTGAGATTCTCTATTGCTGCAGCCGGCTCCCAGCTTTTGTTGGCATCCAGCCGCAGGGTCATTTCCGGAAACGTACTTTTTATCTCCCGGATGCCTTTAATGGCTTGTTCGATGTCGGAGGTGACTTTTATTTTTACCGTATGATAGCCCTTGGCGGCCATTGAGGTTGCCCGTTCGACCATATCTTCTGCCGGGCCGAGGGGTATGACCCCATTAACCAGCGGGGGGGTGACTTTATCCTCAAACAGGATACGGTCCGGCTGGACGCTCCTGCTGTTGCAGAGATAATGCAGGGCCAGTGTTTCCAGTCCAAATCGCAGGGAGGGGAGGAGGTCGTTGCCGCGGCAAAAATCTTCGACTTCCCCCAGGCCCAGAGCATCCGATTCGAACAGCGTTTCAATTTCCGGGCCAAATATTTGTAGCTGTTTGACTACCGCTTCAAGACTTTCCGCCGAAAAGCCGGGGAGCGGAGACGCCTCTCCCAGGGCCAGACGGGAATCATGTTCCAGAAGCAGGAACACGCCCTCTCTTTTACTGTAGCCGGAGTTGCTTGTGTTAAATGCTGAATCAAATGGAAGTGTATAGGAAAAGGCGTTCAGTTTCATATCAAGCTGTAAGTATTCCGATGCTAAAGAGGATGCCGTAAAGTGTCATGAACTGTGCAGTCTGTTCCAGTGTCTTGTTGAGTTTGCCTTTGTCCTCTTCCGTCCACACCACTTTCAGCAGGTAGGCGGCAAAAGGTAACGATATCAGCGGAAGCAAAATCAAAGTAGAATAATTCAAGTAGATGTAAAAATATAAGGGTACCCACAGGCCCAGCAAAAGCATGCCAAGGTATTCCCATCGCAGGGCATCTTCTCCAAGCAGTACTCCCAGGGTGTTTTTCCCTGCCGGCCCGTCTTGTTCCACATCCCGCAGGTTGTTGACTACCAGAATGTTGGTGGCAAGGCTGCCAATGGCCATGGATGCCCATAGTGCTTCACGCGACCAATACAGGGCGTTTACGTAGAACGTTCCCATGACAGCGACGACACCGAAGAATAGGAAGACAAAGAGATCGCCCAGTCCGTTGTATCCCAGGGGGAAGGGTCCCCCGGTATAGAGTACGCCACAAATAAGGGAGGCAATGCCCAGGGCCAGAATAACCCAGCCGGCATGCCAGACCAGGTAGAGTCCCAGTACAAAGGCCAGCCCCATGGTCACCCAGGTAGCCCGTTTCATTTTTCCGGGACTTATATGGCCTTTGGCCGTTGCACGTTCAAATCCGATCCGATCGTCGGTGTCGGCCCCCTTCACATAGTCGAAATAGTCATTCGCAAAATTGGTTCCGATTTGTATGAGGAAGGCGCAGGCCAGGGCAACGACACTGGGCCAGAAGCTGAACCGGTTATGGTGCAGAGCCAGCGAGGCGCCTACCAGAACGGGAACAAAAGCGGCAGCCAGGGTCTGGGGACGCGCAGCTTCCACCCAAATTTCAAATTTTAAAGTAGTCACAACGGTTAATTTTAAGCGAAAAGGTTGTGGATAAAAGCGAGAACAAAAATAGTTAAATTTAGCGCTGCTTAAAAAAAGAAGACAATTAATTGTTTTGTCTAAAAATTATTAAGCAGGGTCCCTGTATTGACACTGTTTTAAATAAATATATAAGGTTTAATATAAAATTAACCTTTTTTATTTAAATGTTAATAAATATTAAGCTAAATTATTTGTGTATAGGTATGCTACTGCATTATATTAAGCAAGGCTTAAAAATAACCTCAACCTACTTCTACTTTATCCATGGCTAAAGCTATCCGACGTTACGACACCCTTGCGGCTGCACGAAACTGGAAACCCCGGAAAAACGGGGAATTTGAAATCCCGTTCAATATAACTGAAATATTCGGGGAGAATACCCTGCTGCTTGAAGACTTGAAGGAGCGTCTTCCCAAGACGGTTTGGCAGGGTCTTAAGAAGACCATCGACGAAGGCGAACAGTTGAATTCGGAAGTGGCCGATGCGGTTGCCGTGGCCATGAAAGACTGGGCCACCGAAAAGGGGGCTACCCACTTCACCCATTGGTTTCAACCCCTTACGGGATTGACGGCCGAAAAGCATGACAGTTTTATTACACCCAACCAGGGGGGCGGTGCCCTTGCTGAGTTTTCAGGCAAGGACCTGATTCAGGGAGAACCCGATGCATCCAGTTTTCCGAGCGGGGGACTGAGGCAGACGTTTGAAGCCCGGGGCTATACGGCATGGGATCCGACTTCTCCAGCCTTTATCATGGAGAATCAGAACGGATCCTACCTGTGTATCCCCACCGCGTTCGCCTCCTGGACCGGCGAGGCCCTGGACCACAAGACGCCGCTGCTTCGTTCGGTGGAGGCGTTGGACAAGCAGGCTAAACGGGCTCTCGATATTTTTAATGTGGATACCAAGCGGGTGGCTTCGACGGTTGGCTGCGAGCAGGAATATTTCCTGATCGATCAGGAGTTCTACTACCGGCGCCCGGATCTTATGACCACCGATCGGACGCTGGTCGGAGCGAAACCGCCGAGAGGGCAGGAGCTGGACGATCACTATTTCGGTTCCATACCCGAACGGGTGCTCTCTTTCATGCTGGATGCGGAGAAGGAGCTGTACAAGCTGGGTATTCCGGTCAAGACGCGGCACAACGAGGTGGCTCCCAGCCAGTTCGAAATTGCACCCATCTTCGAAACCTGCAACATTGCGGCGGATCACCAGCAGCTTATGATGATCATCCTCAAGCGGGTGGCCCGAAAGTACGGTTTCGAATGCATACTGCATGAAAAGCCCTATGACGGGCTGAACGGGAGCGGCAAGCACCTGAATTGGTCGCTGAGTACTACCGAGGGGATGAACCTGCTGGAGCCGGGCGACAACCCGCATGACAACATGCAGTTTCTCTTCTTCTTTACCGCCATACTTAAGGCGGTTTATGAACACCAGGACCTGCTGCGTATCTCCATCGCCCATGCGGGCAACGACCACCGCCTGGGAGCCAATGAGGCCCCGCCGGCGATCATCTCGGCTTATATCGGAGATCAGCTGCAGGATGTGTTGACGCAGCTGTTGAACGGCGGACTGAAGGAATCGAAACAGGGCGGATTGATGGGGCTCGGCACGCCGGTACTGCCCTCGCTGCCCAAGCATGCGGGCGACCGCAACCGGACTTCGCCATTTGCCTTTACGGGCAACAAGTTCGAATTCCGGGCTGTCGGTTCCTCCCAATCCATCTCGTTCCCGATCGTGGTGCTCAACACCATCGCGGCGGATGCCATCGAGCAGCTCTGCGACAAGCTGGAGGAGGCGCTGAAATCGGAGGATTCGTTCGAGAAAGCGCTCGGCGATGTTCTTCGGGATTCGCTTAGGGAAGTAAACGACATCGTATTTAACGGTGACGGCTATTCCGATGAGTGGGAGAAGGAAGCCGAAAATCGCGGCTTGTTGAATCTGCGGACAACCATGGATGCGCTGCCCAAATTCACCGATCAGAAAAATATCGACCTTTTTGAACGTCACAAGGTGCTTAATAAACGGGAGATCCATTCCCGTCAGGAGATTTGGGCCGAACAGTACCTGACCACCATCAATATCGAAGCCGACACCACAGAGGCGATGGCCAAGACCATGATCTATCCCGCAGTGGTACGCTATATGAACGAGCTGGCCGAAAATGTGGAACGCGTGGACAGGCTGGGCCTTGCGACAACCGGCTCGGCAGCCATGCTGAACAAAGTCAACGACGGACTGAACGACCTGAACAAAGCCCTCGAAAATCTTCGGACGAGAGTCAAAGATATTGACGACGAGGAGATTATGGATCGGGCCGCTGCGGTGAAAGATGAGGTCATTCCCGTTATGAATGAGATACGTGACGCGGTCGACTTCCTCGAGCGGTATACGGCCGACGACTACTGGCCGCTGCCGGTTTACCGGGAGATGCTGTTCGTTAAGTAGGATAAAGTCCGCTTTACAGTAGATCTAACATTACTGATGCCATCGTCTTGGGCGATGGCATCCATACAAAGATCTTAGCCGATCCAGGGGAACTTCTCCCAGTCGGGATCCCGCTTTTCCAGGAAGGCGTCGCGGCCTTCCTGCGCTTCGTCGGTCATATAGGCCAGCCGGGTGGCCTCCCCGGAAAACACCTGCTGGCCGGCCATGCCGTCGTCCACCAGGTTGAAAGCGAACTTGATCATCCGGATGGCGGTGGGGCTTTTCTGCAGGATCTCCTGCGCCCACTCATAGGCCGTCTCCTCGAGCTTCTCGTGGGAAACCACCGCATTGACCATCCCCATCTCGTAGGCCTCCTGTGCCGAGTAGTTGCGGCCGAGAAAGAAGATCTCCCGCGCCTTTTTCTGGCCCACCTGGCGGGCGAGAAGGGCGGAGCCGTAGCCCCCGTCGAAACTGGCCACGTCGGCGTCGGTCTGCTTGAAGATAGCGTGCTCCCTGCTGGCGATGGTCAAATCACATACCACATGCAGGCTGTGCCCCCCGCCAACGGCCCATCCCGGCACTACGGCGATGACCACCTTGCCCATAAAGCGAATCAGGCGTTGCAGGTCCAATACGTTAAGACGTGCCGTCCCCTGCTCGTCCTTGTATCCCAGCCTATCGCGTACCCGTTGGTCGCCCCCCGAGCAGAAGGCCCAGCCGCCGTCTTTTGGCGAGGGGCCCTCGCCCGAAAGAAGCACTACGCCGATAGACTGATCCTCACGTACGTCAAGGAAAGCCTCCTGAAGCTCAAAAAGGGTTTTGGGGCGAAAAGCGTTACGCACTTCCGGCCGGTTAAAGGCGATACGAGCCACGCCCTTGGATTTTTTAAAAGTAATATCTTCGAATTCTTTAACAGTTGTCCAGTTCATGGCAGTTAGTTTTGTGATAAAAAGTGGTTTAGTGCATAAAGAAACTCTTCAGGGTTGTCCAGGTGCACCCGGTGACCGGCTTTGGGGGCATTCAATACCGCATTGTCAAACAGCCGAACCATAGTATCATTAATCTCTGAATATTTTTCATCCTCTGATCCCGCCAGCAGGAGTACCGGGCCCGGATAGTCGCCCAGCCGGTCCCATACGGGCACCATCCGGCCGGTTCCGAAGCCTTCCAGGGAGGCGGCCAGCGCCTTGGGATCCTGATCTGACTGAATCTTTTTGTATCGGGATTGCAAGTTGCTGTTGACCGCTACCGAGGATTGAAACAGGCTTTTATGGAACCATTCGGCCAGGAAGGATTCAAAATCTTCCGCCATCTGCTTTGCCCGCTTGCGGTCGGCCGCTCTTCGTGACTGGCGCTCCGCTTTGGAATCTATTCCCGGCTGGGCGCTTTCCAGCACAAGGCCTGAAAACAGCTCCGGTGCCTGCAGTGCCGTTTTCAGGGCCAGCCTTCCGCCCATGCTGTAGCCGTATAGAAAGGGGCGGGTCAGACGAAGCTGCCTTGTGATATCCAGGATATCTTCCACCTGCCGTTCTTCCCGGTACCGTTGGGGCTCGCAACTTTTTTCAGACCGGCCGTGTCCCAACAGGTCGACCGTAACGGGGGTGCAGAATTCCGACAGCCTGCCGGCCAGGTGATCGAAGACGCGGCCGCTACCCATAAATCCGTGCAGCATCAGCAGGGAGGGCAGGGAGTCGTCTTCCCGGCATACGTGCACCGCATAGGTGCATCCGTTTACATCCAGCTTTTTCATTAGCGTCCCTCCCACAGTTTTCGGCGCAGCCGCATGGAAACCTCCGGATCAGTCTGGCATTCCAGCACCTGTAGATGCGAGCCGCTCTTTTCGGCCAGTTGCACCGGGTCCAGCTTTCGGAGCCCGGCCGGAGAGGATATGCCCCTGTAGCCGACTCCGTAGGCTTTGCAAAGATCGGGGATGGCGGCCTGCTGCGGGGTTTCAAAATAGGGTTTGAAATGCTTCTCGTGTTGGGCAATGGGCAGCATGCGGAAGATAGACCCGCCGTTGTTGTTGACCACCACCACAAGCAGGGGCTGTTCCAGGAGGCGATGATTCAGCAGCGCGTTGGTATCGTGCAGAAAGGCCAAATCACCGGTAAACAGTATTCCCGGCCTCCCGGATCCCAGGGAGGTCCCCATGGCCGTGGAGGTGATGCCGTCGATACCGCTGGCCCCGCGGTTGGTGAAGACGGTGTGGGAGCCCCATCGGCCGAATAGGGAGCGGTCGCGTACCGGAAAGGAGTTGGAGAAAAAGAGGTTCCACTCTGAGGGTATTCGCCGGCTGAGTATCTCATATACATGTCCGTCGGTCAGCTGATCTGTGTGTTGGATCACATCGCTTCGGAATCGGTCAAACTTTGTTTCGGCCTCCTTCCACCTATTCACCCACTCATCGGACCGGCCCGTGTAGGAAGGCAGTTGAAAAGCCCGGCCGTCCCAGCCCAGTGTCCGGGTGACAGGCAAGGCCGTTGTATAGGGGTCGGTGGGGCGGGAAAAGAAAATATGGGTATCCGGTTTCCAACGTTCAAGAGCCAGCAGGAGGCTTTTACTGGCCGGCTGCCTTCCGAACCGGAGGATGAGGTCCGGTTCCAGCCGCTTGCAGCGTTCCTCTCTCCTTAAAAAACCATCAAAGCCCTGTATGGCAGATCCCGCAACCGGGAAGCCCGCTTCCGAGAGGAGGGGGGCATTAAGTTTTCGGGCCAGTTCAAAAAGGGATTCCGGAGGGCTCGGGCTGTTCAGCGGGCCGGCGATGAGCAGGGGGCGCTTGGATTGATTTATGCTTCGAAGGACCGGATCCGGGAACGTAAAAGGGCCTTCCTCGTTACCGGCCGGTTCGATGCGTGGCGGTGGTTCCCGGAGCAGTGCCTTGTTTTCGCTTTCGGTCTGCTCCAAAAGCTCCCGGTCGGGCTCAAGGGGCTTGTCAAATGCGAAGTTGATATGCACGGGGCCCTTTTGACGGACCGCCTTATCAAAGAGGGCGTTTATTTTTTCATCCCACCGGTTTCCGCTTTCGGAATTCATCGCCCCCGCAGGTATATCCTCTATAGTTTCGAAATGAACACAGTACTTTCCATACAGCTCCCGCTGGTCTATGGTCTGGTTGGCGTCGGTGTTTCTGAGCCGGGGAGGGCGGTCGGCTGTGGCGACAATCACCGGAACACCCGACTGCCTGGCTTCGACCAGTGCGGGGAGGTAGTTGGCGGTGGCGGTACCCGAGGTGCATACCAACAGGGCCGGAAAGCCTGTCGCCTTGGCAATGCCGAGGGCGGTAAAGGCAGCCGAGCGTTCATCAAGCACTACGTGCTTTTGCAGGCCCGGGTGTACGGCTGCCGACAGCGTAAGGGGGGTGGAACGGGAGCCCGGGGAGATAAGCACATGCCGTAGTCCGCACTCATAGAGAGTCCGAAAAAATGCGGTGCTTAAATCAAATGCCCGGTTATGTTTCAGCCCGTCAGTCATATTGCAAGGCAGAGAGCATGGGCGTCAGTTTGAGATTGGTCTCCCTCCATTCGGCGTTGGCGTCGGAATCGGCCACAATACCGCAACCGGCATAAAACCGTCCTTTGTTCTCTTTAATAAGTCCGCTGCGGATGGCCACCGTAAAATCTCCCGCCCCGCTGCTGTTGAGCCACCCTACAGGACCGGCATACCAGCCGCGGTCAAAGTCTTCAAGTGACTTGATGTAGGGCTCCGCCTTTTGCCAGGGGAAGCCGCCGACCGCCGGAGTGGGATGAAGGCTTCCGATAATCTGCATAGGGTCGACCTGCTCCCGAAGCCAGCCGGTAATGGGGGTGAAGAGGTGTTGGACGTTGGCCATTTTCTTGATGACAGGCCTGGATCCCCGTTCGATTTTCCTTACGTAGGGAGATAGAGCCTGTTCAATAGCTGTGATTACAAAGTTGTGTTCATCGGCATTTTTCCGGCTGTGCAGCAGTTCCTTTTCCAGGATGGCGTCTTCAGTAGCTGTACTGCCTCTTTTGATGCTACCCGCCAGCGCTTCGGTCAGCAGGTAGTTTTTATGAAATGATACCAGCCGTTCCGGTGAGCAGCCCAGAAAGGAGGCGGCGTTATCCTGGCGTATGAGAAAAGTGTAGCAGTTGGGATACTTCTGACGCAAGGTGTTGATGATATGGGTTGGTGTAACCCCATCGTCAAGTTGGAGCAGGGTTTCGCGGGCCAGAACGATCTTCTTGAATTCATTCTCCCTGATCAGCTTCGTAGCCCGGTTGACCGCCGTTATCCAGTCATCATAGTCTCGGTTATCCGGCCTGAGGTCCGTGGAATTCCCGGTATGGAGAGGAGCCTCCCGACTGCTGACTCTATTCAATTCGAATAGTTCGGTGAATTTGAGGAGTTGTTGGGTCAGGTGACTTTTTATTTCTTCTGCACTCTCAAAGGCAGCCGCACGCACGCAAAGCGTGAGAAGGGTCAGCTGCCCGTCACGAATAATGAGCCATTCGGGTACGGTAAATGACGCCTGGCCGAAAGGCTTCCAGGAATCGTTGCCGATCCTTTCAAAAAAGGAGAAGCCGCCCAGGAAGTGGAGTCCCGCATGGCTGTGTGAGACAGCAGAATATTCAAATGAATGCCTGTTTACTTTTGAGATCTCGCGGCTGACCCTGGCAAAGCGTTCCGGTCCTTCGCCTGAAATTTTAAGCAGCGATTTTCCGGCTGACAGCGCCGTATCGTTTTGAGGGTGTTCCCAATAGTACTGAAAGCTCATCCCGTCGTCGAGCACTTCCAGGCAGGCCAGGGGGTCGATCTGTTCCACCGGCAATGTTACCGAGAGAAGACTTTGCTCCTGAGCTTCCACAAAGCTGTTTCCCAGGAAGGTAACGAATGCGGGATCCTCCAGGAAGGAGGTGACGGCTTCGCCTGAAGAAGAGTAGGGTTGAGTAATCTTATCCAGCATCATGCAGTGTTATATCATCCGTTTCATTACTTTCAATATAAATTGAAAATTGTACATTCCCTAATATAATGGAGGGCACGAAGCGTCAATTTAATTTGCATAAGTTCACTAAGTTTTCGACACTTCTTAAAATCAATCTACAGCACTTGCATTGGAATTCTCATAAAGCACATCAAACAGGGCCTCATGGTAGAAATAAAGCCTTTTGACCTCCAGAATGTTACCATTCATTACAAATGGAACAATGACGAGGAGTTGAACTACTACGATTCCGAGTATCCCCACCAGCATGAAAGTTTTGAGTCGTTCCTGAAACGGGTACGATCGGTCGTCGACGAGCGAAACCAGACCGCAGAGCTTTTTGAAATTCATTTAAAGGAAAACGACGCACTGATCGGAATCGTCGATATCCATGCCATCGACGAACACAACCGCCGCTGTTTTGTCAACTGCACGATCGGAGACCGGAATTTTGCGGGCAAGGGGTACGACTTCGAGGCGATGAAAATTATCCTTTCGCATTGTTTCAACGAGAAAGGCATGCATAAGGTAGCCACCACCGCTTTTGATTTTAATACCTCCTGGACCGAAAAAGTGAAAAAGTTGGGCTTCAAGCAGGAGGGAGAGCTCCGCGAGCATGTCCTGAAGAAAGGCGCGTTCCGCAACAAGCTCATTTTCAGCCTTCTGGAGAATGAGTATAAGGAACAGTTTGACTCTGAAAAGGCGGTGTCGGTACGTTAAGCTCGATTACTGGGCGTCATCTTCCTGGCCCGAGTCGAAGGGGTTGTAAATGCCGTACTCTTCCGGGTCATATTCTGCGAGGTCAAAGAAGTGTTCCCATGCGGCCCGGCTTTTCCCGTTTTCATCCACCCATCCGGGATGGCTCTGTTTGATAAGTCCCACGGCCCTTTTGGCGTATTCTACCCTCTCCTGCTCATCCTGTATGCGAGGCAGGGAGTCAATCATCTTGTCCAGGTTGTAACCGCAGTCAAAATCCTTGGGTTTTTCTTGTTTTACGAACATATGAGGTAAAAAAACTTTGGTTGATTGGTAGACAGAAGGTAACGAAAAGGCTAAGAATATAAAAGGATATGCCCGGTTAATGAAAAAATTGTAGGGGGTTCCGTTCGGGTTGAAACCTCAATTTTGCTATATTCCCTTGATGTCACCTGTAACAAAAAACTGAATGCACTATATATAATGATTTACAATTCCATACTAGAAACCATTGGCGATACTCCCCTGGTCCGAATCAATAAAATGGCGGATGATCTGGAGGGATCTGTCCTGGCTAAAGTAGAGTATTTTAACCCGGGACAGAGCGTCAAGGATCGCATTGGAATCAAGATGATTGAAGATGCCGAAAAAGAGGGATTGATAGAGCCGGGCGGAACGATTATTGAAGGAACCTCGGGCAATACCGGGTTGGGCCTTGCATTGGCTGCAACCGTAAAGGGATATAACTGTATATTTACGACCACCGACAAGCAGAGCAAGGAGAAGATCGATCTTTTGAGGGCCATGGGTGCCGAAGTGAAGGTGTGTCCCACCAATGTGGAACCCGATGATCCACAGAGCTATTATTCGGTGGCCAAACGGCTGAGTGAGGAGATCCCCAACTCCTTTTATCCCAACCAGTATGACAACCCCAGCAATAGCCGGGCCCACTATGAGACGACCGGGCCCGAAATTTGGGAACAGACCGAGGGACGGGTGACTCACTTCGTTGCGGGGATGGGGACGGGAGGAACCATCTCGGGGACTGCCAAGTATCTCAAGGAGCAGAATCCGGATATCAAGGTGATCGGGGTAGACAGCAAAGGGTCGGTGTACAAGAAGTATTTTGAAACCGGCGAGTTTGACAAGGAGGAAATTCATCCCTACCTGACCGAGGGTATAGGGGAGGACATCATCCCCGATAATATGGAATTCGCCCTGGTAGACGAGGTGATGCAGGTCAACGACAAGAATGCATTTCAGGCTACCCGGGAGCTGGCCAGGGAGGAGGCTCTTTTTGTGGGCGGATCCTGCGGTGCGGCGGTCTACGGTGCCCTGGAGTACGCACGGGGCAGCAGCTTCGGCGAGGATGATGTGATGGTCGTTATTTTGCCGGACAGCGGAACCCGTTATGTGGGCAAAATCTATAATGATGAGTGGATGCGGGAACATGATTTTCTGGATGAGTAATCACTGAAAGTACAATAGCTAAAGCAATCGTATTATGTCTGATCAGACCAAGAACCTGAACCAGGGCCAGCTGGAGATTGAATTGCCTGAAAAAGAGGCGGAGGGGACCTACTCAAACCTGGTGATGATTTCCCATTCGGCCTCCGAATTCATACTTGATTTCATATCGGTCATGCCGGGTGTGCCCAAGGCCAAGGTCGTGAAGAGAATGGTACTGACGCCCGACCATGCCAAGCGTCTGGCGGGAGCGCTAAATGAGAACATTAAAAAATATGAAAGCGAGCACGGTCCCATAAACAATAAGGAGAACTTCGATATTCCTTTTAATTACCGGGGACCTACACCCGAAGCCTAATCCATGCTTGAATTCCTAAAGAAAATATTTTCATCAAAGGACCGGGAGGTCACCTTTGTGCTCTTCGACGATGATGAGCCGGGGTCGTCTACCTCCTTTACCTTTAAGCCGAAAGACCTCTGGATGCTGTTTTATGCCTCCCTGGCCGGTGCCGTCCTTTTGGTACTGTTGATCGTTATGTTTACCCCGGCTGGAAGCCTGCTCTATACCCAGCAGGATGACGAGCTGCGACAGTCGGTGATCGAGGTTTCGGAAAGGGTACAGGCCCTGAAGGACTCGCTCGAAGCGAGGGACATGCAGTTGTCACAGATCCAGAAAGTACTGGCGGCCGGCGAGGATACCAGTTTCAGCGTGGATCAAAAGTACCGGTCCGAGCTGTCGAATTTTGCATCGTCGGAAAGTAAGGAACAAATGCCGGGCAGCGGTGTTAGTACCAGTAAGGTGATATCGAGGAATGAGATCATATTTTCAAGCCTCTTTAAGAAGGCACCTGAATTTCCGGCCTTTTTTCCGGTGGAAGGAACCCTGACCAGGGGCTATAATCCTGAAACCGGTCATTTCGGTATTGATATTGCTGCAAAAAGCGGTATTCCGTTCAGGGCTGTTGCAGATGGGGCCGTGATCAGCCAGGAATGGACCATCAATTACGGCTATGTCATCCAGATTCAGCACAATAACGGCATTATCAGTGTTTACAAACATGCTTCCAGTGTTTCAAACAGTATTGGAGATGTAATTTTAAAAGGTGAAATTCTGGGTACGGTAGGTGATGTCGGAATATTGAGTTCCGGTCCCCACCTGCACCTGGAGATTTGGAAAAACGGGGTCCCCCAAAATCCGAACTCTTATTTAATAAAAAAATAATGTGATGGCGATGTTTAACAGTAACAAAAAACAGACAGCGGCAAACAAAGTGAATACAAACAGTACAGGTAAAAACTTACCATCGATCAACATGATTAGCGAAGGCACGCAGGTAACCGGCACATTAAATACCAAAAACGATATTCGCATAGCGGGCAAGCTCGAGGGCGAAGCCAAAGCCCAGGGCAAGCTTATCATATCCTCTTCCGGCAATATTGACGGGGATGTTGAGGCTGTGGATGCTGATATAGCCGGCAAGCTCAAAGGAGAGATACACGTTAGCAACAAGCTTATTCTGAGGCAGTCTGCGGTTATCAACGGTGATATCTATACGAAGTCCCTGCTGGTGGAGGAGGGAGCCCAGATCAACGGGGCCTGCCGAATGAATGAAGAGGGCAAATCCTCCTCCTCGTCGGGAAGCAGCCGTTCCGGCTCTTTCCTTGGTAAAAGCTCCGGGAAGAAGGAAACCGCCTCCGGCGAAAAGGAAAAAGAAAAGCAGGAAGCTTGAGTGACCGCGATATTATCTCCAGGTATGCAGAGCACCTTTCACTGGGCGCCGAGATCGCCGTGGGCCTGGCTGCTCCCATACTCATAGGATACTGGCTGGACGAGTACTTCGGAACCAGTCCCTGGATACTGCTGGCCGGCTGCCTGCTGGGCATTGTCAATATCTTTCTCATCATCTTTCATCTCGCAAAACGTCTGGAAAAATAAGTTGGAACAGGCTGTCAAAACCAACTTTCTTCGGCTGTCGGCCATATCGCTGGGCACTTTCATGCTTTGCGGCCTTATTTTGGCGGCAAGTTCAGCGCAATTCCTGCCCGAGTTTACGGTTTCCTTCGGGCTGACCTACCTGTTTGTGGCAGGCAACTTCGCAGTTGTACGCTACCTCGACGTTGACGATAACAAGAAATTCTACCGCCTGTTTTTCATCTCAATAGTCCTCCGCTTTCTGTTGGTACTGGGGGCCCTGGTCTTTGTCCTTAAGACGATAAATTTTCATCAGATTTTCTTTACAGTTAGTTTTATAATTTCTTATATTTTCCATTCTGTAAACGAAATCATTTTCATTAACAAAATACTGGAAACCGACAGAAAAAGATAAATGATACAGGCCTTTCGCCGACTATTGGTCACCGCTCTTATACTGTTTACTGTTGTACCCTCCACTCAAGCCTTAGAACAAAACGCACAGGATGAATCCGGCGGGGCTCCTATTGATGTAACCGGCAAGGTTCAGGACCACAATTACGTCAAGGTGGTCGGTATGAAGGTACCCCTTCCCAGGATCCTGTTGGTCGACGGTAGCTGGTATGTGTATGCCAATACTGAAAGTGCTATTGAATCGGGTGAATTTGTGGACGAAGGAGGTGCGATTGTGCCGGCGGGTGGGGAGGAAATCACCCTCGACCTGTCGATAACCTCGCACCTTATATATTTCTGGTTTGGCATAGTGCTGACGCTTTGGCTGACTATTGCCATGGCCCGCCGATACAAGAAGGGAGTGGGACGGGAAACCGAGCCGAAGGGCTGGTTCCAGAACCTGTTTGAGATTACCTTTGTATTTATTCGCGATGATATTGCCAGGACCAATATATCGGAAGACAAGTACAAGAAGTTCGTCCCCTATCTTTTTGCGGTATTTATATCGATTACCTTTATGAATCTTTTCGGCTTGTTGCCGTGGGGAGCTACCGCCACCGCCGATATCACGGTTACGGGTGTTCTGGCGGCCTTCACCTTTTTCATTACCCAGTGGAACGGCTCCAAGTCGCACTGGGAGCATGTATTCTGGTTCCCGGGTGTCCCGGGCATCATGCGGGTGATTCTGACCCCTATTGAAATCCTCGGACTGTTCACAAAGCCGATGGCACTGGCCGTTCGTCTTTTTGCCAACATGCTGTCGGGCAAGATCATGATTATCTGCATTTTGGGTCTTATTTTCATCTTTGCCGAAATCTTCGGCAATATTGCCGGAATCGGAATGAGTTTTTTCGCCGTACCGTTAACCGTAATGTTATATCTCCTCAAAGCCTTTGTCGGTATTTTGCAGGCGTATATTTTTACCCTGCTGTCGGCTGTCTTTATCGGTATGGCGGCAGAAGAGCATGAGCACCACGAGGAGGGAGTTGAGGCTCATGCCTGAAAGAAAGAATGTTCAATTAATCTAATATAAACCTAACACTAAAAACTAATACAGGTAAATAACTATGGGTTTACTAGCAGCAGGAATCGGAGCAGGAATAGCAGCAGTAGGAGCCGGGATCGGAATCGGCATGATTGGCAAAGGTGCCGTCGAAAGTATAGCACGACAGCCCGAAGCTTCCGGAGACATTCGTGGTGCCATGATTTTGACCGCTGCTCTTATTGAGGGTGTGGCTCTTATCGGCGCTATTGTATGTATTCTTCTCGCTCTCGGAATCGGTCAATAATAACTCTCAATAAGAATTCATCATGCTATTATTAGCAGGCGGAGGCGGTATACTCTCCTTTAGCGGGGGCTTTGCCCTTTGGGTAGCCCTTACACTGGTACTTTTCCTGGCTGTTATGGGAAAATATGCGGTGCCATTGATAATGGAAGCCCTGGAGGAGCGGGAAAGCCGCATTAAGGAGTCCCTTGAATCTGCGGAGCGAGCACTAAAGCGGGCCGAAGAGATATCGAAAGATAACGAAAAAGCCCTGCGTGAAGCGGAAATAAAGGCCCAGAAAATTCGAAAGGAAGCCATTGAGGAGGCAGAGATGCTTCGGGCCGAACGCATCGAAAATGCCAAGGAAGAAGCAGAGCAAATCCTCGACCGGGCACGTTCGGCCATAGAGCAGGAGAAGAAGCTCGCCCTGATGGAGCTGCGTGACGAGGTTGCACACCTTGCTATCAAGTCTGCTTCCCTCATACTGGATTCCGAGCTCGATGAAAAGAAGAACAGCAAGTTGGTGAACAACTATATCGCTGACATTGCAAAAAACTAGGTAGATGTTTATAACAAAAGCAGCCCGAAGATACGCTACGGCCCTTCTCGAAGTGGCCAAGGACCTTGACAAGGTGGATGATGTCCTGGAGGATATCAAACTTGTCGATGGCACCATCGAGGGCTCCAAGGAACTTGAAGTGTTCCTTGCCAGTCCTATCATCAAGTATGATGACAAGATGCAGGCGCTGAACGAGATATTTACCGGCAAAGTGCAGGAGGTAACCTCCCGGTTTATTACGCTTCTTGCCAAAAAGGAGCGGGTTAAACTGCTGCCACAGATTTCAAAGGCATTTCTTGAGAAATACAATGCCTATGCCGGTATTATCGAGGTGGAGGTATATACTGCCAAGGCCTTGAATGAGGACCAGAAGGACTCCCTTCACAAAGCCTTGGAGGAAAAAACCGGCAAGAAGGTAGTGATGTCTGTTAGTGAAGACACTTCACTCAAAGGCGGATTGGCCGTTCGAATAGACGACACCGTTATCGACGGGACGGTGAAGCATAAGCTGCAGCAGCTGGAGGAAAAGTTCCTGGACACTGCCATAGAATAGAAATTAATCAGTATTAAACGTTAAACGTTGACATAAAATGAGTCAAGTTAGACCAGACGAAGTATCATCAATATTACGCAAACAGCTATCGGGTTTCGACAGTGAAGCCGACGTATATGATGTAGGAACCATCCTCGAGGTAGGGGACGGAATTGCACGCGTATACGGCCTTTCCAAAGTACAGGCCGGCGAGCTCGTGGAGCTTCCCGACTCCATAGACGGCGAAGGAAACGCGGTGCGCGGTATGGTGCTTAACCTCGAGGAAGACAACGTGGGTATCGTTCTCTTCGGTGCCACCAGCGCCGTAGAAGAAGGCGACACTGTTCGAAGGACCAAGGATATCGCCTCGCTCAATGTAGGCGACGGACTACTGGGGCGGGTGATCAACCCTCTGGGACGTCCCCTCGATGGCAAGGGCCCAATCAGTGGCGACACCATCCGTACACCTTTGGAGCGAAAAGCTCCGGGCGTGATCTATCGTGAACCGGTAAGTGAACCGCTGCAAACCGGTATCAAGGCTATTGACTCGTTGATTCCTATCGGACGGGGCCAGCGTGAGCTTATAATTGGCGACCGGCAGACGGGTAAAACCTCCGTGGCCGTTGACACTATTATTAACCAGCGGGAGACCCAGGATACTGACAAACCGGTTTTCTGCATCTATGTAGCGATCGGCCAGAAAGGATCGACCGTAGCGGGTATTGCCAAGGCGCTTAAAGACAACAATGCACTGGACTATACTGTAGTAGTATCGGCCCCGGCAAGTGTGTCGGCTCCAATGCGTTATATCGCTCCATTTGCAGGTGCGGCTATTGGGGAGTATTTCCGCGACACAGGCCGCCACGCCCTTGTAGTGTATGATGACCTTTCCAAGCAGGCTGTGGCTTATAGAGAGCTCTCCCTGCTGCTTAAACGTCCCCCGGGACGTGAAGCCTATCCGGGAGACGTTTTCTACCTGCACAGCCGTCTGCTCGAGCGGGCCGCCAAGATTAATTCCGACGACAATATTGCCAAGCAGATGAACAACGTGCCCGAACAGCTCCGGCCCAAATTGAAGGGCGGGGGTTCGCTGACGGCTCTGCCGGTCATCGAAACACAGGCCGGTGACGTCTCGGCATATATTCCGACCAATGTTATTTCCATTACTGACGGACAGATATTTCTTGATACTGACCTGTTCAACCAAGGGGTTCGTCCCGCTATTGACGTAGGTACCTCGGTATCGCGTGTAGGTGGAGCGGCCCAGGTGAAGTCGATGAAGAAACTGGCGGGTACGATGAAGCTCGACCTGGCCCAGTATCGCGAACTGGAGGCTTTTGCCAAGTTCGGTTCGGACCTCGATCCCGCTACTCAGCGACAGCTGAAACGCGGCGAACGTACCGTCGAATTGCTCAAGCAGGATATTTATGAGCCTCGTACCGTACAGGAGCAGATAGCACTGCTTAAGGTAAACGATGAGGGACTGCTGGAGGAGCTGGCCGTTAACCAGATTCAGGAATTCGAAGAAAATTATCTTGAAACTATCAACGCCAAGTTTGACGAAGAGATGAAAGAGCTTTCAACCTCCGGTCAACTGGACGATGAATTCGGCGAAAAGCTTTTAAAAACAGCTCAAAGCGTTATTGATCAAATTCAAGCAGCTCAGGAAGCATAATCTATGGCGAATCTGCGCGACATACGGAACCGGATTGAATCCATACAGAATACCCAGCAGATCACCCGGGCGATGAAAATGGTGGCTGCGGCCAAGCTTAGAAAGGCACAGAACCGCATTATTGAGACGCGTCCCTATTCCTATAAAATGAAGGAAGTAGTGGGCCGCCTGGCAAGAAGTGCCACTGAGGGGAACGTACTTCTTCAGCAGCCCGAAAAGACGGAGAACATTCTTTTTGTGGTCGTCGGTTCCGACCGCGGACTTTGCGGAGGATTCAACAACAACCTGTTTAAGAAGGTGGAAAACCGCATCGCCGAGGACTTCTCAGAATACAATGAAAGCGGCAATCTGTCGATGATCTGCCTGGGCAAGAAAGCTTCCAAGTATTTCGGTAAACGAGACTATAAGGTAAGGGACGAATACCCCGGTTTTTTTGATGAGCTGGTGTACCACGAATCGTCCGAGATCATGAAGGGCATCATCAAGCTCTTTGAAAATGGAGCCTTTGATGCTGTCTACCTGGGCTACAATGAGTTTATTTCGGTGCTTAGCCAGAACAGGAATATAGAGCAGGTTCTACCTCTTGATCCGGCATCTCTGCTGGAAGAGGAGGAAGAAGGGGAAAGTCTTGAGCAGGGCGACTACATTTTTGAACCCGGTGCCGACAAAATATTAGATAAGCTTCTTCCCTTGCATCTGAATATGCAGTTGTGGAAAGCCATCCTGGAATCCAATGCCGCCGAACAGGGGGCACGGATGACGGCTATGGACAACGCCACTGAAAACGCAAAAGAGCTTCAACAGGAGCTCAAGCTCGAATACAACCAGGCGCGGCAGAGTGCAATTACCACGGAAATTGCCGAAATTGTATCGGGTGCTCAGGCTCTGGAGGATGCCTGACAGAAATACCCTTTTATAATATTGGAGAGGTGGCAGAGCGGTTGAATGCACCGGTCTTGAAAACCGGCAGGCCCCTCGCGGGTCTCGGGGGTTCGAATCCCTCCCTCTCCGCCAACGGCACGATCGGTTAATCCGATTGTGCCTTTTTTATTTTTACTGAATCCGAATACCAAAAGGAGGGATGAGAAGCCTGTCCCGCCGAGCGCAGCAAGGGCAATGAGCCGGGCCGGCGATGGGTTTGATTAGTGTGCGATCAGTGTTCATGGGTAAAATCTTTGTTTTTTGTGTTATGGATTAAACTGAGTTTGTAAAGCCTTCAATTTGATTTAGATGAAGTTGAACAAGGGGGGAAAGAGGATCACCACGATTGCCGCCCACAAAGCATAGACCGGCAGGTATTTTGTCTGCCACTGTTCAATGCGCTCGAATGATCCCCGGCGTCCCAGGAAGCGGATGTAAAGTACGGCAGACCATGCCAGGTTGACGAGAAGGATTATGTTCATACCGAGGGCAGCAAGGCGATTCGGGGTGAAACCGAGTTCAGTAATTCTATCGGCGATGGCCCAGAGTGCGACGAGGTCAACCAGCAGTGCACTTATCACCAATAATGCCTGTGCCATATCGAATGCTCCCGGAGGGGACTTCGGATTCCTGGCCGAAATACCGTAGAGCAGGAGTGCCAGGATGACCACTAAAAGAAGATCAAAAACTATGAGCATATCACGTTCCATGTCCACGGCCCGGCCGGTCCAGACAAGTGCCCCCAGAAAAGTTATCAGCATGAGGGCGAACAGGGGCGTAAAGAGGCGTGCCAATACAGGCGCAATATTTTGGGTCATGCTTTTCCTGCTTTCCACCATCCAGGCGGCGATAATGACGGCTCCGGTGGATCCGCACGGCAATATCCAGGATTCGAAGATAGGTTCAATATCGATGTCGATGGTCTGGAATATCATGGCCATGAATCCGATCAGGACCCCCCCGCTAAGGGCCAAAAGCAGATAGAAGATGAACAGCCCTCCCGAGAAACGAATGAAATTCATGCGGTTTAAGGACTCATTCCATTTTCCACCTGAGAAGGCTATACCAACAATCAACCATAATGCAATAGGAAGGTGCAGCGCCAAAAGCATACCGGTGTCGCTGCCGGGGCCGAACGGATAAATGTTGGCAAATAGAACCGCCGCCAGGTAGGTAATTTCCAGCCAGGTAAGGACGGAGGATGTAATCTTCCGTTTCCAGACAAAATACCCTGTCAGCAGGGGAAGGACGAACAGGCTCAAATTTCGGAGGTAGAAATCCTCGTTTTGGCCCAGTTGAATTCCGAAGAGTTCCGGCAGCTTGATGAGCGTGGCTGCTCCCAAAGCAAGGGCAAAAGCGAGCAGGGCTTCCTTCTGGTTTTTTATGAGTTGGGTAGAATAATCGAGTATTGTCATTGGGTGTTCTCTTATTTAGTAACAGGATTGTAAACTATTGTTGCTTGATCACTTTGAAAGAACTTTGAATTACAAAGTAAGGGAATAAAAAAATACTTCCTGGCATCCATAGGCTATTTTTGGGTGTTTATTATTTGTTCCAGCACCTTGAGGTGTTCCTCGAATGCTTCCTTCCCTTCATCGGTCATGTGGTAGCTGGTATTGGGTTTTCGGTCAATAAAGGTCTTTTCCACCGAAATAAACCCTTCCTCCTCCAGCTTTTTGAGGTGTGTTGCCAGGTTGCCGTCGGTCACCTCCAGGTATTCCTTCAGCGAGGTGAAATCAAGGGAGTCGTTTACTGCCAGGGCCGACATGATCCCCAGCCGAACCCGGCTTTCAAAAGCCTTATGTAAGTCATCAATAGATACTTTCATGGGGTAGATGATTTCACTGCTCATACCGGTAATGAAGGAACATGCCGTATACTATGTGGACCACCCCGAAACCGATCGCCCAGATAATCAGGCTGTAGGCGATCAGCCAGGAACTTAACAGCCCCAGTCCCATCTGTATTATGCCCAGGAACTTAAGGTCGTCAAAAGTAAATTTGCTGGCGCTATAGAGGGCGAGACCGTAAAACAGCAGAGTGGAGGGTGCTATCAGCCCTATGAGTCCCTTGGAAAGCAATACGAGGATAAAGATCCCGCCTGCTGCCAGGGGAATAGAGAAGTTGGCCAGCAGTCGTCGGGATGTGGCGTTCCACACTTGTTCCCCTCGTTTCTTTGCCTTATTGGAAGAGAGCACCGTGGCCGTTACGACTGCCAGTACCAGGACCGCAAGGGCCAGGACAATGACCGGGGAGGGCAGGCTGCCGTAGTTTATGGTATCCGGCTTGAACCCATATGTGTAGTAAGCCACCCAGGCTCCGGCCAGGGCATAGATGCCTGCCATCACGCCCGCCCAGCCCGAGAGCGACAAAAATTTGGATGAACGCTCCATCATGGAGCGGATTTCGGCTAAGTCCCGGTTATAATCCCTGTTTGCTTTCATACAAAGTTCTTTTTATTTCAAAGTAAAATAAAAAGAATATTAAAACAACAGTTTTATGAAAATATAAATGCCCTGTAGGGTTTCCCACCCATATCATGGATGACCAACCCCATTATTTCCCCAGACAAGTAGTGATATCAGACTTGTTGCCTTGTCCATTTTCGCAGCCGGCTACCGGCTTGACCGCCAATTATTGCACCGACAAGTGCCCCTGTAAGAATCGGTGCATCAAAGATTATGAATGCCTGGAACTTCCCGGTAAATCCCACACTCAATACTACGAATGCGATGAGAGGCAGTGCTATTGCAAGGCCCCAGTGCCACCGGCCTGTGGGTTGAATAAATCCGGCTGCCAGGGAAAGAAGTCCATAGAGAAGCATAATCCAGAATGCGGAGGCCAAGGTTGAGAGCTCTTCGGGGACGATAAAGTTTGATAGGAATACGGCTCCAATACCTGCCACAATGCCGATAAGGTAAACAGGTGCAGGTATGGATTTTTTCATGATGTCTTTATCTTCTTTTCTGCTATTTAATTTCATACACCCTGGTGCTTTCAACAACCGGGCACGCTTTGGCAATTTTTTCAGCTTCGTCAAGATTTTCGGCCGATATAATCGTATAACCGGTTATGGAGCCTGCGGAAAACGGAAGTTTATTCACATTTGAGGGGGTTATTTCACGCCCATCCCTGAGTCCGCCCCGATCTACCTGAATATCGCTGATTGAATCAAACCACTTCGTCCAGGCATTCATTTCCTCCGAGGTGGGTTGCTTAAATCCGTAATGCAAAATTAAATAGTTATTCATCCCGCTGTCTTTTAGTTGAAATGTATTATGCCTGCATATTGATACCGAAAGGGAGCAGGTATCCGTGCAGAATAGCTATAAAACGGATGGGAGACAAGAAGAGGGTTAATCAGCCCGATAATAAATATCGTATTCTGGTTTATTATTCGTATACTATGCCTTTCTGGAATTACCCCATCCTTCCTTTCAACATTTTGAAGATTGGTTCTAGCTTTCCTTTCAAGGTCTGTCGGCGCCCATTACACAAATTTATGCAGGGGAGAAGCGTGCCGGGTCGGCATGCAGTGTAATATTCAGGCACATTAGACAACCTAATTTTTATACAACTATACTTTTATGAACAACAGTAATGAATCATTCGCAGGGCTGGGCCTTGGCGACAACGTACTACGTGCACTCGACGATATGGGTTTTGAAACCCCTACACCCATTCAAGCGCGCACTATACCCGATATTATGGACGGAAATGACATGCTGGGGCAGGCGCAAACCGGCACCGGCAAAACAGCCGCATTCGGTATTCCCCTTATCGAAAAACTGAATATTGAAAACAGATCGGTACAGGCCGTAATCATGTGCCCGACCAGGGAGCTGGCCATACAGGTCACCGGGGAACTGATTAAAATTGGAAAGCATAAGAATGGCTTGAATGTCGTTCCCGTTTATGGCGGACAATCCATATCTCATCAGCTTAAAGCATTGAAACGAGGTGCCCATGTTGTAGTCGGGACGCCCGGCCGCACCATTGACCACCTGAAAAGGGGAACGCTGGATCTGTCTTCCCTGAGCATGGTGGTATTTGACGAAGCTGACGAAATGCTGAATATGGGATTCCGCGACGACATGGAGAAGGTATTGTCGTACGCCTCCCAGCCGGTCCAAACCATAATGTTCTCGGCAACGGTACCGGCTGCGATACGGAATATTATGAAACGATATATGAACAAGCCGAAGACGGTTCAGATTGAACGCGAATCCATTGCCGCTCCAAACATCAATCAATATGCAATGGAGGTGAGAGACTCGGTTCGTACGGAGGCCATCTGCCGAATGATGGATGTTGAGGAATATGGGCTGGCTCTCGTATTCTGCAATACGAAACGAAAAACGGAGTCGCTTGCACGTGAACTGAAATCGAGAGGTTACTCAAGCGATGTAATAAACGGCGACCTCAGCCAGAATCAGCGTGACCGTGTGATGAATTCATTCCGGAAAGGCAATATTGATATTCTGGTGGCAACAGACGTGGCTGCCCGCGGTATTGACGTGGACGATATTGAGGTTATTTTCAACTACGATATTCCGCAAGACCCGGAGTATTACGTACACCGTATAGGGAGAACGGGCCGTGCCGGAAGAGAAGGAACGGCCATAACCTTTGTATCCGGAAGAGGGAAGAAGCAGCTCCGGTATATCGAAAAATTAATTAAGGTGAGGCTGGAACCCCTGAATATGCCAAGTGCCGAAGACGTGGAGCAGTCGAAGATGAAAGGTTTCTTTGAGGATATAACAGAAATCCTGGAAAAGGGAGGACTGCGTCCTTATATAGATCAGATTGAAGCGATGGCCGATGACAGGTTTACCATGACGGAGATCGCCGCGGCACTGCTCAGGAACCAGGTAGGAGCTGAACAGAGTGAGTCAACTGATTCAAGACAATCAGCTGAGGAGGGAGGAGTAACCAGGCTGGTTTTTGATCTCGGATACAACCAAAAAATAGGGCCGGGAAATATCGTTGGTGCCATCACCGGCGAAACGGGCATTTCCGGTAATTTGATTGGCAACATCGATATCAAGCAACAGCATACCTTTGTGGATATTTCCAGCAAGGAAGCCAACAAGGTGGTTAGCATAATGAACCGAAATACCATTAAAGGCCGGTCGGTCAAGGTGAAGGTAGCCTGACGTCCTTGGTTTAAGCTGCCCCGTGGAATCTCCCGGAGTTTCGGGAGGCCACGCAGTGGCATTACATACGGTCCGTTTAAAGCGGGTATAAGTTGGAGGCCACCCTGTTTTAGTCCTCTCCAGCCATATCCAACAACAAGCCGGCAAGGTTATCGGGAGTGGTCAGCATCGCATTGTGCCCCGTCGCTATTTCGCGCACATCCCATCCATTGGCCCTTGCCTTGTCCGCAAAGGGTTCAAACACGTGGACCAGCGCTCCTTCTGTACAGCTGATAAAGGCACATTCAGGAGCCTCGCTTCCCGCCTTCGGTGCCGGTACGGGCTCGGTGTATGTATCCAGCGGGTGGGGGGTGATACGTTCCCGCAGCCACTCTGCCAGCTCAGGATCGGTAATGCCCAGCAGCTCCGGCGAGGGGGGAGGCCTCAAGTTATTGCCTTTACGTGCATCGTCCTCTATCTCGGCGCGCATCTCCGGGGGCCAGAGATCCATTTCACATTCCCCCGCTTCGGGGACATAGGCATCAAGGTAGATGAGTTGGCTTATTCGCTCGGGGGCTTTTGCAGCCGCTCCGGTAATGACCATGCCCCCGTAACTGTGACCTACCAGCACCACATTGGTAAGGTCTTCATAAAAAAGCAGCTTGGTAACGTCTGTGATGTGGGTTGTCAGGTTCACCCCGCATTCCAGCAGGTGGGAGCGGTTGCTTACGCCGGTTAAGGTGGGTGCATACACCTCGGAGCCGGCGGCACGCAGTTGAGGTATGATCTTCTGCCAGCACCATCCGCCGTGCCCGGTACCGTGAACGAGTACAAAAGTTGCCATGTTTCCTCCTTTCTTAGTTTCGCTAATCGTTTGCTTGGCATATCAGTATCGGCCAGTTTTTTATGTATCAGCTGATCGCTTCATGGTATCCAGAAATGTATGTATAGGTAATATTTGGGACTGAGGCTCGGCATTTGTTTACCTACAAAGCTGTGGTTCCTTGATAAAGCGAGCCGCATTTCCGCAAAGAATATCCTAGTGCTGTTCGGAGGAAGCCGGTCCCCAGTAGCTCTCAGTGGTGTAAGCGTGCATATGTATATCAATAATGGGGCCCTCGCAGTGGTTTGGGGATTGGGCCAAACCGCTATAGTACAGGAATGCTTCAAAGAAGATTAGAAGTAGAAGTCTCGTCATACTAATCTGGTTTTAATGAACCCAAGTGCGATTCGAACTGCATAACTATAACTTATAGCAAATAACCTATTATCACTAAACTTATCAATAAGGTCTAACCGCATGATTATTTTAAGATCAATTTGTGGAGAAATTTCCCCCTTCAATTGTGTTATCTAAGCCGCTTCACTATCAGTTGAATTCCCCTTATATTTGACCGTTTAATTTAAAGGCCGCTGGTGAGAGCGGCTTTTCTTTAAATATTTTCCGCCCGCGGGCGTTATGTGAGAAAGCCGGGGCATTTTCCTAATAAAATCTATTTCATGAAAACCGCATCACTGATCTACGCTATTTGTCTGCTGCTGGCTCTGAACGTCGCCCGGGCCCAGGATACCGTCCAGGTTTCATTGGAAGAGTTTATAGACACCGGGCTGGAACATTCGGGGCAGGTACAGTACGACCGCCAAAAAGTGGAGTTGGCCGACAACCGCATCAGCCAGGCCAAGTCCATGCGGTTCCTGCCCAAATTTGAACTCAACACCCAGCACGGACTGGTGCCGGGTGTCGAAAGCAAGCGGGACGATCTATCGCCGGGCGAGTACTACCTGGATCCCAACCTTCGCAATGATTGGGAGGATATCGGGGTTTTTACCCGTGCCGAAGTAACCGCCGTTCAGCCGATATTTGCGTGGGGCGGGCTCAAGAATGCGGTGAATGCCGCTGAGGCCGCGGCTCGCGCCGCCAAGGAGGAGTTCGAATCCAAGAAAACGGGTATCCAGTTGCGGCTTTTCGAACTCTACCAAAGCTATGTACTTTCCCTGGAAATAGAACGGCTGCTGGAAGAAGCCCGGGGCAAGATCGACCGGATCGAACGCAATATTGATGAGAAACGAGATTCGGGCGAGTCCGACATTGACGAGTCGGAGGTATATAAATTCAAGGTATTCAAGTCGGAGTTTGCTATCCGGGCGGCCGAAGTGCAGCAGAACCTGGCCTATATAAAGAGCGTCTGGAACTACGTCATGCAAGCCGACTCCTCCAAGGTCTACGAACCCGCCGACCGGTTCCTGGATCCGGCCGGCAATACCCTGGAGGCGATGACCTATTACCGCGACCGTGCTTTGGAGTCACGCCATGAAATCAAGGCGGTGGAAGCAGGCATCAAAGCCGCCGACTACGGATTGAAAGCCACCAGGGCCCAAAACTATCCCACACTTTACCTGGGGCTCTCGGGCAGCTTTGCCTCCACGCCCAACCGGCCGCGGCAAGAGAACCCCTTTATCATCAACAATTCGAACTACGCCACCGGCGCTTTCGGGCTGGGTATACGGCAAAACCTGGATTTTATAGGAATGAAGGCCGATGTGGAACGCAGCCGAATCGAGTACCGGCGTACAAAAGACCTGAAGAAGGCCGCAATGGACGGTATCGTACTGGAGGTCAGCGAAAAATACAAGGACGCCAGCCTGTCGAAAACGAAGGTAGAGAAGACCGACGAGGCACTTGTGACCACAAAAAAATGGTTAAGGCAGGAACAATTGGACTATGATTTCGGTATTGGTGATACGAAGGACCTCATTGATGCCATGAAAAAGGAACTGGAACTGAGGGTAGAACTGAAACGAGAGATATTCTCTCTCAACAAAAATATGGCAGAACTGTTCAAGGCCTCCGGCCTGGACATCCTACAACTTAAAATGGAAGAAAACTGATATGAAGATCTTTTCATCCCTGGCAGCCGTGCTGCTTTTATGTATGCTGACACTGCAAACTTCTTTTGCACAGACCGACAGCAATACTGTACGTCAGCTGCTCGAAGAGCGGGACAATGAGATTAAGGAGCTGCTGGGACCCAAGGGCACCGAATACACCCAGGAACAGCGGCAGAAGCTAAAGGATATTATCAACGGCATCATTGATTACGGTGCGATGGCCGAACACGCCCTCCAGGAAACCTACGACACCCTTTCGGGTGATATACGAGAAGAGTTTGTGGACCTCTTTGCCACCATCATCCGGGACCAGTCGCTTAACAAACTGGATATCTACCGGGCCGGGGTAACGTACAAAACCATTACCGTAGAAGGCGATGAGGCGACCGTGGAGACGGTAGCCAGCCTGGAAGAGGTGCGCACCCCGGTGAGCTACAGGATGAAATACCACAATGGCAAGGGGTGGATGGTAAACGACATGATTATTGACGACGTATCCACTGCCGACTCCTACCGCCGGCAATTCCAGAGCATTATCCGCCGCAAGGGCTTCGACAGCCTGATGGAGACCCTGCGGAAGCGGGCGAAAAGATAATTTAAAGAATTGGGCCGCTTAGGCTATATTTAACAAAAATTTCTACGATGATAAGAGCTATAGACCATAAAGAACCCCTGGCGCCGGAAGGGTATGTCTACGCCACCTATGGCCATCCCCGGTATCTGAAACATGCCGTAGCCTCGGTGGTGTCGCTGCGCCGATACGACAACGCCCGTCCCGTTGCCCTTGCCTGCGAGGAGAAGCAGCATCATATACTGGAGGAGCATGGATTGCTGGACATCTTCGACCATATCCATATCATCGATCCGGAACGGGCTTCCATCGTGGGTTTCAAGCACAATATCCACGACTACATGTTCTTCGAGAGGAACATCTATCTGGACAGCGATATCATCTGGTGTAAGGATCCGGACCCGCTCTGGCAGTCGTTCAAGCCTTATGACTTCACGGTGACAGGCACGCAGATATCCGACAACTTTTTCGGGGGACCCAAACACGTAGGCATCGTATCCGATATTTTGCTTCGGCGCAGGCAGCGTACCCTCAACCATTTCGGGCTCACGTACCTGAGCCGCGTACAAACCGGCATGATATATGCCGATGACTACGCTACTACCAAGAAAGTATGCGAGCTGGCGCAGTCGATGCTGGATCGCAAAAACGAGACGCATTTCCGCAGTCGTACCCTGGAGAAAGGCAGGAGCGAAGAATCGTGCGAGTGGAGCATCGCCATGGCCATGTCGAAGCTCGACATTCCCGTATATCCCTGGCTGCAGGGGCATATGAGTCCCCAGCTCGACTACATACAGGATTACACCTCGCACGATCCCGACTTCGAGTATGTGGTCTGTACCTACTACTGCGATGAGCTGGTGTACAATCTCCGGGGGCTTAAATATAGGTGGCTTCGCAGGTTGCTTACCGCCTTGCTTTCGATTATCCCGGGCAAGGGCGACTACCTGAAGGCTACTCCGTACTGCCTCCATTTTGGCTGGTACCACCAGAAGCAGCCGTTCTTTGAGTTTGCCGAGCGCATGTGGAACCATCTCAAGAAAGAGAAGCTGGGTCAGCTGCTCGAGAAGAAAAGCCGCCTGACCGGATCTCAACAATGACCCAAGCCGTATGATGCCCTCTTATTTCCGGAAACTGCCGCTGTTACTTGTACTTCTTTTTCTGCTTCCGGGGATTACGGCCAACCTGTTTGCCCAGCAAAGTGAAAATAATCTGCTCTACGGGGCTGAAACACAGGTACTCTACGGGGGCGATCGCCTGCCGTTCTGGCTCTATGCCAATACCGACGGGCGCGTACCGCAGGGCGCCGGCAGTTTTCTGAACCGGTTCTATGCGGATTACCGTTCTGATGAGGAAACCACTCCCATTCGCTACGGGGGAGGGATCAGCCTGGCGGGCCGCCTGTCGGAGAGCGGCGCCCCACATGCCCTCTACCTTGAACAGCTTTACGGGAGCGTGGGATACGGTTTCCTGAATCTCAAGGCGGGCCGCTTCTACGACCCCGTCGGACTCAACCGGGGGGCGCTCACCTCGGGTTCGATGATGATGAGCCGTAACGCCACGCCTTTCCCCAAGGTTCAGCTGGAGACCGACGGATTTATCGACGTGCCCCACACCCGTGGGCACCTCCAGTTCAAGGGCATGTTTGCAAACGGCGTACTTGAGAAAGACCGATTCATTTCCAATGCCTTCCTGCACCAGAAGTATTTCTACCTTAAGGTCAACTACAAGATGTTTTCGGGTCACGGCGGTGTGATCCACCAGGTGATGTGGGGGGGAACCGATCCCGAAAGGGGGCGGCTGCCTTCCTCCCTTAAGGACTTCTTCCTGGTGGTGACGGGGCAGTCGGCTTCGCCCGACAGCCGGGCTCCCGGCGAGGACATACAGAATGTGATCGGCAACTCCATCGCGGCTTACGATTTCCGCCTGGATGTAGACCTGGAGTCGGTCGAACTGCGGGCCTACCGTCTCTTTTTCCTGGAGGACAAGGTCTCCACCCGCTTTCGGAGTCCCTGGGACGGCATGTGGGGGCTGGGAGCGGAGCTGGCCGGCGACAATAACCTGGTGAAGGAGGTGCTCTGGGAGCATATCAACACCAAGCGACAGGACTCCTTCGACTTTGAGCCGCGGGGCACGCAGACCTACTACAACCACGGGGCCTATCCCGGCGGGTGGTCGTACGAACAGCGAATGATGGGCAATCCACTGTTTGCCTACGGGCCCAATCCAAATTTTGTCAACACCCAGGTCATCCCCAATAATATTATCGTGGCCCACCACTGGGGTATCCGGGGAAATGTTTTGCCCGATATCAGCTACCGTATGTTGTTCACCTATTCGCGCAACTACGGGGAGGTGAGTGACCAGCGGGTGACGGACCCGCCCGTCCCGTTATCGGAGCTGCGCCATGACCAGTATTCGGCTCTACTGCAGTTGGATTACGATGTGTGGCCGGAGAAGAATCTCAGTCTTTCGGGTGCCTTAGCCGTCGACCGGGGGGAGTTGTATGAGAAGAGTATTGGTATCTCAGTCGGGATTCGATGGGAGAGAAACAGGAATAAGTAGCACGCAGAAAGTAAGCAGGTATTATGAGAAAGTACCTGTCTTCTCTGGGTAACTTTGTGTTATTACCTCTTCAGCCAACTCACTTCATATTCCACTTACTTTACTTCAACTTCGTTATTTCCCGGCCGATCCCGGAAGGTGTAGTAGAGATAGAAAAAGAGGTTCAGGAGTTTACTAAGCACATCGTGCACCAGAAAGAGGCCGGTGACGGCAGCCACCGGGGCCTTGACAATCTTGGCCAGTTCGATGTTGGTGCCCGTGGCTACCAGCTCATAGCTGGGCAGGAAGGGGATACGGCTCATAATAATATTGACGCTGAGGAAGGTAAACCAAATTTCGATGCTGACGTCGGGCAAAACCACCGACCATTGGAGGATCTGGGCGGCATAGAGCAGTATCATCCGTACGGTATGGATGGTGAAGACTTTCCAGGAGATGGCAAGGGACATGGAAAACAGGTATCGCCTGAAACGGTAGGCCACTCCGGCCAGTATGGCGAGGACGGCCCCGCCCGCCAGGTATTCCAGGAAGCCTAATCCTGAAAGGCTCTCGGAGTCAAGACTGAACAGGTAGTCGAGCGCCCGGATCTTGCCGCTCAGCACCAGTATTCCCAGCAGTCCCAGGGCCACTATGGTAGATGCGGCCGAGGAGATGATGTTCATGTCACGTATATCCTTGAATGCCTGTTTCCTGCCCAGCTCTCCTTCGGTTACGGCCCACTGCATGAGGACGATCTCGCCGGAATACCCCATTACGTCCTTGTTAAAGATACGCTTCTTGATAAAGATAGATAGGCTTTTCAGGTAGGGGATGCCCCAGCATATCCTGTAGGCCAGGGTCTCGGAGAAGGGAAGCAGGAAATAGATAAACAGAAAGAGCAGGTAGTAGAGCGGCTCGGTGGGCAGGGCCCGGTAGATTTTGCCCCAGCCGATACCGGTGAGCTGGTAAAGGATAATGCCAATGACGAGGGCCTGAAACAGGTAGCTGGCATAGCGCCCCACCTGCCTGCCGTGGGGAGATTTGCGAAACTCCCTGAATCGCTGCCTTGCATGGCTGATCTTTTTTAGAAACGTCTCTTTCATCGGTGTGAAATTAAGTAAACCGGTCTTTATATCAGATTGAACCGGCGGGAATCTTCCATAAACATTTGAAACGACTCCTCTTCTTTGTCCGTCAGTTCGAATTTGGGGTGATCAAACAGGTTTCCTTTGATTTTTGCATGCCAAAGGTATTGCAGGAATGTCTTGGGCGTGTTGCGTATTCGGCGTTCAAAATGATCCCTTTCCCAGGTGTTGTCCCCATGGTAGGCACGCAGGAATAGGTAGGAATGCTTGTCGGGAAGCTTCCGATACCTTTTCTCTCTCCATTCGTCGAGATATACCGTATCTTCGGCGCGGCGGGTGTCAGGGTAGCGTATGGTGCTGCTTCGCCGGTGCATGATGCTGCCGGGCACCCCGTCGGGCAGGTGGCCCACATAGGGATGTTCCATAAACCTGTCGGTGTCGAGATGCATGAGCGCCCCCGACAGGCAGCAGGCATCATACCCCTGGTTGAGTACCTCGACTTGCGTCTTAATGCGTTCCGGATGGTACCAGTCGTCATCATCCCATTGAATCAGTAATTCTCCACTGGCCTTTTCAAGCGAAAGGTTTCGCAACGTCCCCAGGGTGTTCTCTTCCGAAGGCTCCAATTTAATGTAGGTAAGTCGGTCGGAGGGAATCTCCTGCAGCACTTCCTCCAGGTCCTGTTCGCCGTCGTCCACTATCACCATCTCCTTATCGGCATAGCTCTGGTTGGTGAAGCAGTGAATGGATCGCCTCATCAGGTGTTTGCGGTTGGCCGTCACCATCAGGCAGCTGACCAGTGGACGTTTTGCTGTAGGGTTATGCTCGTCGGACATCGATTGTACGTTCTTAAAGTTCAGGTGATATAGGTAAGATCAAAGCCGATAATATAACCTTTTGCCGGAAGGGTTTACAAATAGATTCCACAGCAGGCAAGCCGGTTAAAAACGGTAAGGAATTGCCGTTTTAGACTTTCTTATAAGGGTACACGTCTTTTTAATAACAGCGATATTCCTTACACTCTACCGTATTTATAAGAAGCTTGCTGTTTCATAGCACATAATAAATAACGGCCTGTGCCGTAGGATAGCAGCACCCCGGACGTACTGTTTCCCGAACAATGAAGCAGGGATTTTAAACGTTTGTAGCTTGAATGATTCAAGAACGCTGATTGTTTTCAGGCTCCGGCCTGTATTCACATATAAAGCACGATTTTAAAATTATTATGGTAAAGAATTTGATTGTTGGCTCACTTATATCCTTTATGGGGGTATCACTGCCTGCTCAAGCCCAAACCGGCCCGATGCACCTGCCGGAGGGAGAGGTGATGCTGGAAAATTTTGAGGACGACCCCGTGGGAGGGTTCCCCCTGCAGTGGTACGATCGTGACGGCAATAAGAAACTGGTCAACCATTCCGATGATTTTCTCAGGAGTTATCATTACGAGGTAAAAGAGGAGGGGTGTAACAGGTTTCTGAGGTACGAGGGCATGCAGGCCAGGCATATAAACCTTCCGTTGATAAATGAGAACCGTAGGAACATATACAATATCAACATTTATGAAACCCCTGTACTAAGCTGGAGAGTGCGGGCGCATATCCTGCCTCATAATGCCAATGAAGATGACAACGACCGTAACGATTCTGTAGCAAGCGTCTATGTGGTGTTTGGTTTCGGTCGTATTGCCCTGTTTAAGAAGGTGCCCAAGACCATCAGGTACAGCTGGAGTACCACCCTTGAAGAGGGTACCCATACCTCCAAGCTGTTCGGTAACCAGAACATTATTATCGTCGAGTCGGGGCAGGAGAAGACGGGCCGGTGGATAACATTTGAGAGGAACCTGGTAGAGGATTACCGCCGGGTGTTCGGGGAGGATCCTCCCAAAGCGCCCTTGGCTATCCTAATTCTCAGTGACGGTGACAGTACGGGGAGCTATGTGAAAGCTGATTACGACGATATCATGTTGAAGCCGGGACATACAGCGAAGACAGAATAACCGGACGCATACACTCTATATTTTCGGTAATTATCTGTAACTTCAGCACTTCCCAAGGTTCGCTTTTAAAACAGAATAATGGAAAAACTTCTGAATTTTTTTAGGCCTTTGATCAAGTGGAACTTCAGGCACCCCTTCCTGGTGCTTGCTGTTTCGCTGATCACGGCTGTCTTTGCCGGCTATTTTGCCATTCAGCTGAAGGTGGATACCGATCTTGCTAATCTGCTACCTAAGAAGAACCCGCATGTAAAGGCCCTGGAAAAGCTGCAGGAGACAGTGGGAGGGGAAACGACCATGGAGGTGGCTATAAAGTCGCCGAGTTTTGAGGACAACAAGCGCTTTGCACAGGTACTGATTAAGAAAAGTCTGAAACTGTATGACGAGAAGCGCGACAACTATTTATTCAAGCGGGCCGAATTCCGGAAAGAGACCTCGGTGCTTCGGAATAATGCCCTCTATTTTGCCACACCAAATGAACTCGATGATATAACAGAGTACCTGAGAGAAGAGATACGCAAGGCCAAGGAAAAGGCCAGCCCCTTCTACTTCGACCTGGGGGAGGACGAGGAGGAAGATTCCGGAGAGGAGCAGAAGCTGAAGCGTTTCGAGGAGAGCTACGAGCAGCTGATACCCTCGGAATACCCGGTCAGCCAGGACAGTACGGTGATGCTGGTCAAATTCTATCCGACAGGTTCCAAAAGCGACCTCGACTACCTTCAGCGGATGTTTACCTCCTACGATTCACTTTTGACTACCCTGAACCCAGCATCCTACAACAAGGATATGGAAGTGCGCTACGGCGGGCGCCTCAAGCGCCACCTCACAGAGCTGAATTCCATTATGAGCGATGTCTTCAACAGTTTCGCTTCCGGTATCTCCAGCGTGATTCTGCTGGTTATGCTCTACTTCTCTATCAAGAAATATATCAATTACCGCAGGGGTACGCGTGAGGATATCAAACACGGTTTTTTAAGTCACTTGCTGAGGATTCCCGTACCGGTGTTGGTGATCGGCATACCGTTGCTGGTCAGCCTGCTGTGGACCTTCGGAATTACCTATGCCGTACTTGGAACGCTTAACACCATGACTTCGGTGCTGTTCGTGATCCTCTTCGGCATGGGGATCGACTACGGCATCCATTACTATGCCCGCTATATCGAATTCCGTTCGTCGGGGATGAATATTGCTGATTCGCTCTATAATACATATAACAAGACGGGATCGGCTATCGTGGTCAGTGCCCTGACTACCGCCTTCTCTCTTTTTGTGCTGATTATTGCAAAGTTCAGGGGTTTCTCCGAATTCGGATTCATTGCGGGAACGGGCATCATCCTGGCCCTTTTTTGCATGCTTTTTGTCATGCCTTCCATCCTGGTCCTTTTCGAGAAGTTCGACTGGGTGCTGTTCAACGAGCGGGAGTACAAAAAAGAGAAAGGGCCGATACATCGTTTCCCCTATGCCAGAACCATTGTAGCGGTAGGGCTTATCATATCGGCTTTTGTAGCTTTTAATGCTCATAACCTGGGATTTCAGTACGATTTTGGGAAACTGGAGCCGGACTTCCCCGAATATGAATCGTTCCGGGAGTTTGCAGCCCAGGTAAGTACCTCCGACAAGCGCAACCCGGCCTACATCCTGGCCGACAATGATCAGCAGGTGATCCAGATTATGGAGAAGCTGCGCCATAAGATGAACACAGACACCACCAGTCCCACTATCCTGGACGTGGAGGCCCTGCCGGAACGGTTCCCACCCACCGATTCGGCCGCAAGTGAGAAACTGAAAGATATCGCCCGAATTCGCCAGCTGCTTGATGACCCGTTTTTGCAGAACAGGGAGGGCAAGGAGCTGGATAAGCTGCGGCGGGCGGCACAGACCACCCGGCCTCTTGAGATGGAGGATATCCCGCCCTATTTCAAAAACCAATTTGTGACCAAGGAGGGAGAGATCGGCAATTTCGTGATTATCTATCCAAGTGTGGGCCTTGCCGACGGCCGTAAGTCCATCGCTTTCAAGGAGGATGTGGGAAAGGTGACCCTCGACAGCGGTGAGACGTTCTATGCGGCAAGCACCTCGATCATTGCCGCTGAAATGCTGCAGCTTATGCGCAACGAAAGTCCCTGGATGGTGGGGGCGACCATGATGGTGGTCTTTATACTGATGTTATTCTCCTTCCGGTCGTTTCGCTGGGCCATCATCGCCATGCTGCCGCTCCTGGTGGGGCTGACATGGCTGTTCGGCATTATGCTGTTAACGGGAATGATGTTTAATTTCTACAACCTGGTAGTGCTCCCGGCTATCCTGGGTATCGGAGAGGATAACGGTGTGCACCTGGCCAGCCGGTACCGTGAGGAGGGCAGAAAGAGCATGTGGAGTGTGCTGTCCAGTACGGGGCAGCATGTGACTGTGGGATCGCTTACCACCATGCTCGGTTTTTCGGGACTGCTGCTGACCAACCACCCCGGCCTGCAGTCGCTGGGTGAGATGGCCGTCATCGGCATCGGTTTAACCTGGGTGGCTGCACTCACTTTTCTGCCTGCTCTCATTCAGTTCCTTGAAGACAGGGATTGGATCCGGTTTTAATGATGGCCGGTAATACGAGATAAGCAGGCGGGCAAGTGCTACTTGCTACTTACTATTCCCACCTGCGTCAAAACTTCGGCGGGCAAGTGCTATTTGCTACTGATTTCTTACTGCTTCCAAAATGCGGGAGTGAAAAGAATAAGCACGGTGAAGATCTCCAGCCGGCCGATCATCATCATCAGTATCAGTACCCACTTTCCGATATAGGGCACCTGTGCGAAGTTGTCAGTGGGCCCGAATTCTCCCCACCCGGGGCCGATGTTTCCCAGGCAGGCGATGCTGGCCCCGATGGCAGATTCCAGTCCGTACCCCATACTGGCCATAATTAGGGCCCCTAAAGCAAAAACAAGCAGGTAGAGCACGAAAAAGCTGAGCACCGTTCGCTGAATATTCGGATCCACCGTTTTGTTGCCTATGCGGATGGGAAGCACCGCCTTGGGATGGATAATCTGCTTGATCTCACGAAAGGAGTTTCGGATGATGATCATCCACCGTATCATTTTGGGTCCTCCGCCCGTGGAACCGGCACAGCCGCCGGCAAAAAACAACAGGAAGAGGAAAAAGGTGCCGAAAGAGTTCCATACCTCGTAGTTATCGGTAGCGAAACCGGTAGTGGTGATGATAGCCACTGCCTGGAAAGCCCCGTAACGGATTGCGCTGCCCACCGGATAATTGTCAAACAGCCAGAGCGATACACTGATGACAACAATGGATATAAAAGTGATCAGTGTATAGAAGCGTGTTTCCCGGTTATTGAAAAACGACTTGGCGTCGCCCCTGAGCAGCCGGAAGTGCATGGCGAAGTTGATACCTGCACAAAACATGAAGAAAGTGATGACCGAGTCTACATACACCGAGTCAAAGGCTGCGATGCTGGTGTTTCTGGGAGAGAAACCGCCGGTAGCCAGGGTGGCAAAAGAGTGGTTGATGGAGTCGAACCAGTCCATGGACGGGTGGGCCCAGAGCATCAGGAATTCGGCCGCCGTGAAGGCAACGTAAATGACCCAGAGCAGTTTGGCCGTTTCCTGCACACGGGGCGTCAGCTTGTCGGCCGTCGGCCCGGGTGATTCGGCCTGGAACAGCTGCATGCCGCCCACGCCCAGCAGGGGGAGGATTGCCAGTGAGAGTACGATAATGCCCATGCCTCCCAGCCAGTGGGCCAGGGAGCGCCAGAACAGGATGCTCATGGGGAGCGCTTCGATCTGTGGATTCTGGAAGCCGTCGGCGGTGGTCCCACCCATGATGGTGGCGCCAGTGGTGGTCAGCCCGCTCATGGTTTCAAAGACGGCATCGGTGTAGCTGGGCAGGATGCCGGAAATCACAAAAGGCAGGGCCCCTACCAGGGAGAGGAAGAGCCAGGTCAGGGATACGATTAGGAAACCTTCCCGGATACGCAGTTCCTGTTCGGTCCTGAATGCAAAGTAGAGTGTTCCTCCGACAACGAATGCAATAGAGGCCGAATAGAGGAATGCATGCCAGGTCTCCTCCCCGTAGACAAGGTCGATGGCGATGGGCACCAGAAGGGCAAAACCCAGGAAAAAGATGAAAGCACCCAGTACGCCCAAAACGGTCCCGAAATGGAAATGGGACCGGTTCATGTAGGTATTTGAGTGAGATCGTGCCATTACTGAAAGAGCGAAGTTATCTTATCTACAGCTTCGGGAAGACAAAAGATGATGACCCGGTCGTTGGGTTCTACCTGCGATACCCCCGTTGCCACCTCAACGGAACCGTTGTGCAGAATGCCACCGACCACGCAGCCTTCGGGGAACTTTATTTTGTTGATGGGGTTTTTGACAATCTTGGAATCCGGGGCCGCTTGCAGCTCTATCACTTCAGCCTTGATGCCCTGCAGGGCGGTGACAGAGAGGACGCGTCCGCCTCTGACATACCGGTGGATCTCGTTGGAGGCCGCCGCCTTTTTATTGACCGCCGCATCCAGACCGATGGTCTGGCTGAGCGGAATGTAGTCGGACTTCGAAACCAGGGCTACGGTCTTCTGCACCTCCAGATGCTTGGCCATCAGGCAGGAGATAATGTTGGACTCCTCGTCGGCGGTCACGGATATAAAGGCGTCGGTGTCGGTGATGCCCTCGGATGCCAGCAGATCGGGGTCGGTCGGATTGCCGTTGAGCACCAGCACATCTTTGAGTTCCTGGGCCAGCTCCACTGCAATATCATAGTCGGGTTCTATAAGCTTGATATTCCACTTTTTCTCCTCCTTAGACAATATTCGGGCGATCATCGCCCCGATGGTCGTACCGCCGGCTATCATCAGGCGGTCGATCTCCACATCGGGTTTGCCGGTTGTTTCAATAATGGCGGGGATATCCTTGGTTTCGGAAAGGATAAAAATCTGGTCAAGAGCCTGTATGGATACCTTCCCGGAGGGAATGATGGTCCTTCCCTTGCGGGCAATAGCGGTGACGCGGAAGGTGAGATCCGGGTATTTCCGGGCATACTCAATCAGGTTTTTCCCCACCAGGGGAGAGCTTTTCCCGATCTTGAGTCCGATAAGCTGCATCTTTCCGTCGGCAAGGTTAATTAAATCGCTTGCCGAAGCCCGTTGCATCAGGCGTACAATTTCGTGGGCGGCACTTTGCTCGGGGTGGATAAGCACGTCGATACCGAGGTCGGTCGACTTCAGGGGGGCGTTGGGACGGGACAGCTCGTCGCTTCGCACACGAGCGATGACCATCCGGGCACCCAGGCGCTTACTCATCATAGAGGCAATCATGTTGACCTCGTCGATACTTGTTACGGCAATGAGGATGTCGGTATCCTGCACACCCGCCTCCACAAGGTCCTTGGCCGATGTGGCATTACCCTCGTGGCAGAGTACGTCGAGGTTTTCGGTTACTTTATCCAAGGCGTCCTTGTCCCGGTCGAGCACGATTACATCGTGCTTCTCCTTGGAGAGCACACTCGCCAGGTCATAACCGATTTCACCGGCACCAATGATTATAATCTTCAAATCAAGAGCTGATTGGTTAAATTTTTGCTAATCTCATAAAGTGATTATAAAACTGCAATTTAAAAAACTACATATATAACCATTGGTTCAAATTGCCAGTTCGCCTCACTTTCCTGCCAATAACAGCTTGTTTTTTGTATCTTAATATGCGATTCTTAAACGCAATCTGCCCTTGCCCCGGCAGTGGGGATTTCAAGACAATGCGATGAAACAAGCAATAATTAGTTTATGATCGTTCACCTCCTAAAACCGGAATTTGAAGAGCTTATAAAGCAGAAAGACTGGGTTACGCTCAAGGATATTCTTAATGATGTGCCGGCCGTCGACGTCTCCGAGCTGCTGGAGGAGCTGGATAAGGAGGTAGCAGTGGTTATCTTCCGCCTGCTCAAGAAACAGAAGGCGGCCGACGTTTTTTCCTACCTGAGTTCGGCCAAGGGGGCAGAACTGCTCGATATGTTTACCGCCCAGCAGCTGAGCGAGGTGATGTCGAACCTGGAGCCTGACGAGCGCGTAGCCCTGATGGAGGAGCTCCCCGGCCACCTCACCCAACGGGTCATGAACTCCATGCAGGCCACCGACCGTAAGCTGGTCCAGAAACTTCTGGGATACCCCGAAGAAAGCGTCGGGCGACTGATGACCCCGCGGTATGTGAAGGTGAAGAAAGACTGGACCATTCAGAAAAGTATGGAGCATATACGGAATTTCGGGCACAGTGTGGAGACCGTCAATGTGATCTATGTGGTTGACGAGAAGGAGAAACTGATTGATGACCTTCGCCTTAATCAGCTTATCCTCGCCGACCCCGAGGCGAAGATTGCTACGCTGATGGACGAAAGTTTTGAGGCACTCAGCGCTTTCGATGACCAGGAGGAGGCGGTTAAGATGCTCAGTAAATATGACCGGGTGGCGATGCCTGCAGTCGATTCCGACGGGATACTGGTCGGAATTGTGACGGTTGATGACGTCATTGATGTAGCGGAAGAGGAAACCACAGAGGATATGCAGCTGATGGCCGGAATGGACGCCCTGGACAACTATTACTCCCAAACCTCCATTTTTGAGATGGTCAAGAAACGCATCGGCTGGCTGGCCGTGCTGCTTGTCGGCCAGTTGATGACCACCACGGCCCTCGGAGCGTACGAGAGTGTGATCGCGAATGCGGTTTTTCTGTCACTGTTCATCCCCTTGATTATCTCCAGCGGGGGTAACTCGGGATCGCAGGCTGCGACCCTCATTATCAGGGCATTGTCTACCGACGATATCAAAAGGGAGGACTGGCCCCAGATACTGGGAAGGGAATTGCTGTCGGGACTCATACTGGGTGGATTTATGGCGATCATCGGCTTTGTGGTTATACTGTCCTGGGGCTATACGATGAGCGCGACCGTGACCCAGGAACTTTGGCTCAGCGCGTGTGTCGTGGCCCTCAGCCTTATAGGCGTCGTACTCTGGGGCAACCTGAGCGGGTCCATGCTGCCTTTTGTACTATCCAAGTTCGGGCTGGACCCTGCGGTAACGTCGGCCCCCTTTGTGTCTACGCTTAGTGATGTTATGGGTATAATTATCTATTTTTCGATAGCAGTCATTCTGCTGAAGGGAGTATTGTTATAAGCCGTAAAAAGTTGATTAGAAGCAGTAGAAAGTAGTAAGTAGAAAGTAGTAAGTAGAA
>CAYREV010000015.1:56027-63498 GCA_964423345.1 uncultured Balneolaceae bacterium
AGTAGAAAGTAGTAAGTAGAAAGTAGTAAGTAGAAGGTAGTAGGTAGAAGGTAATTGGTGGAAGTGGGATTTGGCAATTTTAGTACCCCGGGCTACTGAACAGTTCAATATTTAACAACTTGCCCCGACCTATGTCGGGATTCACAATTCACAATTCAAAATTTAGAATTTAAAAAATGCAGGCATATTTAGATTTGGTTCGAAACGTTTTGGATAAGGGTGTAAAAAAAGAGAACCGGACCGGGACCGATACCATATCGAGTTTTTCAGAATTTTATAAGGTGGACCTGTCGGAAGGGTTTCCCCTGCTGACGACGAAGAAAGTGTATTTCCGTTCGGTTATCCTGGAGCTGCTCTGGTACCTCCGGGGGGAGGACCATATACGGTGGCTGCGCGATGAGAATGACTGCCATATCTGGGATGCCTGGGCCGACGAGGAGGGACACGTAGGGCCTATATACCCGGTGATGTGGCGGCGTTTCCCCTATTATGAAAAGGAGGAAGTTTCCTTCGAAGGCAACGCTTCGAAATTTGAAAAGACGGTTTGGGTCAAAAAGGAGTTTGACCAGGTCCAGCGGGCTATAAGAATGTTGAAGGAAAACCCCAACAGCCGGCGGATTGTGGTCAGCGCCTGGCATCCGGGGCTGCTCGACCAGATGGCGCTGCCACCCTGCCACGTAATGTATATCTTCAATGTGGCCGACGGCAAGCTGAACTGCCACCTAACCCAGCGTAGTGGTGATATCGCCCTGGGCATTCCCTTCAACCTGGCCTGCTACTCGGCCCTCACCATGGCTATCGCCAACGAGGTGGGCCTGGACTATGGACATTTTGCCCATACCATTGTTGACGCCCATATCTATGAGAATCACGTGGATGGCCTCAGGGAACAGCTGGAGCGGGAACCCAAACCGCTTCCTACGCTGAAGATCGCCGACAAGCCGGTTGACGAGCTGGCCTTTGAGGACTTCACCCTGGAGAACTACGATCCCGCCCCGCCTATCAAGTTCGAGGTGGCGGTATGACCCTTTCCCTGATCGTAGCCCACGATCCCAACCTCGTCATAGGCAAAGACGGAGCACTTCCCTGGCATTATTCCGATGACCTGAAATACTTCAAGAAGACGACGATGGGCCATCCCATCGTGATGGGGCGTGGCGTATTCGAGGAATTGAATGAAAAGCCGCTGCCCGGCCGGGAAAATATCGTGTTGAGCCGCAGCAGGGAGTATGACCATGTGCCGACCTTTTCCTCCATAGACGATGCCCTTGAATACCTGGAATCGGAAGAGGAGGTGTTTATCATCGGGGGCGGGGAGATCTATCGGCAGACCCTTTCCATGGCCGACCGGCTCTATGTGACCGAAATCAAGGAGGCTTTTGAGGGGGACACCTTTTTTCCGGAGTACCGGGACCGAATAGGCGAGGAGTGGCGGGAGGTCGAGCGGGATGAAAGGGGTGAGCTTGCCTTTGTGATCTACGTGCGGCTATCCTGAATGGATCCTGAATAATAAAATGATGCCTGAATTACAATAGATCCATCGAAAGGTCAGCGTCCCTGAACGGCCACCGGGAGCCTACAGCTCCAGTTCCAGCTCTTTGAGATGCACCACGTAGGGTTTGACCACCGGCTGGGTGAGTGCGATGATGTTTTTGGTATCGGCGGCCTTTGAAAATTCGACCGCCGTGTCTTTGTCTTCCAGGATCCATATCCCCTCACTTTCGTACTGGTAGGCCTCGCTGTAGCTCTGGTCAAAATCGTAATAGTAGGAGGCGGAATCCTTGTCATGGGGGAGCCCCCGTTTTTTCAGCAGCGCCCGGGTCTTTTCCCCAACCTGTGCCTTGAGTTGTTTGGTAGGGTTTTTATTCAGGAAGGTGGTTCGGAAGAGCGCGCGCGACTGAAATCTTTGGCAGAGGTTGGCAAGGACCGGGTCGTCGGCATCCTGCCAGTATTTGATGCTTTGAAAGACATCCTCGTCGTCCAGCCGCACATAATGCCGCAGCATCTCGGAACTCACGCCCTTTTTGGCACTGGGCCGGTTCGTGAGGAAATAGGAGAGGGAGGGGGAGGGCTGGTAGAGGCCGGCTCCACCGTCGATCAGGTGACGCACCCGGAGAAAGATGTTTCGCAGCAGCTTGTCGGCACTCAGTACCGTCTTGTGCAGGTACACCTGCATATACATCAGGCGCCGGGCGAGTATATAGTTTTCGATGGCATAGATGCCTTTCTTTTCAATGACAATATTGCCCTTGTGTACGCGCATGGTCTTCAGGATCCGTTCGATCCCCACCGATCCTTCGTACACCCCGGTGAAGGCGCTGTCCCTTTTCAGGTAGTCCAGCCGGTCAAGGTCCAGCTGCGAGGAGACCAGCTGGTTCAGGAAGGGTTTCTTGGGATACTGGCCGGTAAATATCTTGATGGCCAGGTCCAGCTTCCCATCCATTTGCCGGTTCAGGTCCTCCATAACCGAGAGGGTCATCATCTCGTGGTGGAAGTCCTTTATCAGGTTGAACTCGAGAGTGTGGGAGAGAGGGCCGTGCCCCACGTCATGAAGGAGGATGGCTATGAGTGTGGCCTCATATTCGGCGGGGCTGATAGTCGTATCTTTCTCCCGGAGGTTGTTGAGGGTGCGCTGGGCCAGTTCCATGGCGCCCAGGGCGTGGGTAAAACGGGAGTGTTCGGCCGCGGGGAACACCAGGTAGCCAAGCCCCATCTGCTTGATGCGGCGCAGGCGTTGTACGTAGGGATGGTCGATAAGCTGCAGGATGGTCCCCTTGGGAACGGTGATAAAACCGTGGATGGGATCGTTGAATATCTTGTATTGTGTGCTCTTGTCCATTTCAGGCTAGTTGTTGATATCGGTCTTAAAGGCATCGAAGACAGTTGCATCCGGCAGCTTGCTGGGGCGCTGTTTTTCCGTGTTGAACCATACGCCCGAAGCCTCGGCCACCGATACCAGCTGCTTGGAGTCTTCCAGGTAGATAGCCTGAAAGCTTTGAATGCTGGTGTTGCCGGTGGAAGTGATGCCGGATCCCACCAAAAGATCAGCGGGGAAGGTAGCCGGCCGGATAAAGTTTATATGAATATCGGCAAGTACATAGCTGTAGCCGTTACCGATGAAGTCCCTGAGTCTGGGAATCTGCTGTATGAAATGAATTCTCGCCTCCTCATAGTAGGTGCTGAAAATAGCGTTATTGACGTGATTGAGGGGGTCAAGATCACGGAAACGCACCTTCATCGGCGTCCAGTGTGGAAATATGTCGGCACGGTATTCGGGCTTCTGCATAATGTTGATAGATCGTGATTAATCGGTCAACAAAAATGCTATCATTATTTGTTATTTCAAAACCGGGTAAGGATCCATCATTAACGGGGAGAGATTCCCTTATTCCCGGGGAAATGCATTTAGCCTATCAGCTGCGAATTTGTATATTCCGCCATATGGAGAAATTAAATTAAGCATTGAACAATGAAAGAAACGCCCGAATTTGAATTTTTGGAGAAATTGCTGGTCACCCCGAGCCCTACGGGATTTGAATCGGCCGGCCAGAAAGTATGGAAAAACTACGTAGACCGGTTTTCCGACGAAGTGCAGACCGATGCCTACGGATCGGCCGTAGCAAAGCTCAATACCAGTTTCGACGTCGTAACGGTGATGCTGGAGGCCCACTGCGACGAGATCGGCATGATCGTCCAGCATATCACCGACAAAGGGTATGTCTATGTCAACAAGCTGGGCGGCAGCGATTCGACCATCGCCAAGGCCAAGCGGGTCTTCATCCACAACCGAAGGGGGATCGTCTCCGGAGTGGTGGGCAATACGGCCATTCACCTGCAAGACAAGAAAAACGGCGGGGGCAAGCAGCCCGGGTGGAAGGATATATACGTGGATATAGGGGCCAAAAGCAGGGAGGAGGCGTTGAAGATGGTGCAGATCGGCGACCCCATCACCTACTCTGACGATTTTGAGTTTCTTTCGGACGACATCCTTACCGGGCGGGCGCTGGACAACCGCATCGGCGGGTATATGGTCGCCCAGGTGCTCAGGAACCTCCACGAGCGAAGGGAGGAGCTGAATGTCAACGTGCTGGCCCTCAACTCGGTGCAGGAAGAGGTGGGCGGCTACGGGGCCCGCATGATGAGCTACCGACTGGACCCGGATATGGCATTGGTGACCGACGTCACCCACGCCACCGATACGCCCGGCATCAACAACAAGGAGCACGGGCTGGTGAAGCTGCGCAAGGGGCCGGTGGTGCAGCACGGCGGTGCCAACCACCCGCAGATGGTCGAGTACATTGAACAGGTGGCCGAAGACCGGGAGATCGACATACAGCACGAGGCGACCAGCGTGCGGACCGGCACCGACACCGACAGCATTTTCTACCAGAAGACCGGCATCGCCAGTGCCTTGATATCCCTGCCGCTGCGCTACATGCATTCGCCGGTGGAGACCGCCTCGGTGCAGGATATCAATTCCCTTATCCAACTGATGACCGAATCCGTGCTGGCCCTGGAGCCCGACCAGACCTTTACGGTATTTTAAAGGATAGAAGTTAGAAAGCAGGTCTGTGGTTTAGCTTACCGCTTTGGCATGAATCAAGGTATACAATAATCCTCCAGTACATACCCCATGATAAAGGTCATATATATTAATAGCTTATCGAAAACTTGTATTGATTTAATTATTTTCATTAGGTTGGCTTAATGGTACCCCTATCTGATTGCTTTGGTACCATTAAAATAAAAGAGAGGCCATCATGAAGACCCTTCGGTATTCTTTATTCTTCGCACTGGCGTTTATTATCGTTTCTTGCGGCACTGGACCTGGTACCACAGAGCCTGATACCACACTCCACAATGTTTCGGTATCGGTGGCTCCCGATGGGGCAGGAACCATTACTCCGGCAGCTGACAGCTCCTATGAAGAGGGAAGTACGGTAAATCTGCAGGCCAACGCCAACGATGGCTATCATTTTACCAGCTGGACCGGGGTCCCAGATAGTGATAGTACCGCCAACCCCTTATCGCTTACCGTTGACCGGGATTATACCCTTACGGCTAATTTTATTACGACCGAAGAACTCTTTTATCTGCACGAAAATGGTGTGACTATCCTGTGTCCTTATGCACAACCGGGTCAGAAAGGCGTGGTGAATGGGATAGAATATGAGGCGGTTGACGAAACCCTTCTGGATCAAAAATTAGAAAATGGGGAGGATCTCTCTAAAGTATGCACGTCCCCCGTAACGGAGATGGGTGGTGTGTTTTCTTGGGATTCAAACTTTAATGATGATATCAGCAGCTGGGACGTGAGCAATGTGACGAGTATGCGAAGCATGTTTTGGAATGCTTCGAGCTTTAATGGCGATCTAAGCAATTGGGACGTAAGCAATGTAACGGATATGCACTTTATGTTTAAGAAAGCCAAAAGCTTTAATGGCGATATCAGCAGTTGGAATGTAGGCAGGGTAACGGATATGGAACAAATGTTCTTGGGTGCCTCAAATTTTAATGGCGATATCAGCAGCTGGGATGTAGGAAATGTAACGAATATGCACAGGATGTTTTTTAGTGCCTCAAGTTTTGATGGCGATCTAAGCACCTGGGACGTGAGCAATGTAACGAGAATGAATGGAATGTTCGGTGGTACTGGTGGGGAGGATTACGGGGCTCCAGTCTTTAATGGCGATATCAGTAGCTGGGATGTAAGCAGTGTAACCAATATGACTGCTATGTTTCGTGAATCTCCCAACTTTAATGGTGATTTAAGCAGCTGGGACGTAAGTAGCGTAACAAATATGCAAAGGATGTTTTGGAATGCCTCAAGCTTTAATGGAGACATCAGCACATGGGACGTAGGAAATGTCACCGATATGAGCAGCATGTTTAGTGGAGCTACCGGTTTTAATATTGATATCGGCGGCTGGGACGTGAGCAAGGTTACAGACATGAATAGCATGTTTGAATATGCTGAGAATTTCAATCAGGACCTCAGCGGCTGGTGCGTAGAGAAGATCACCGAAGAACCGAACGGTTTTTCAACTGGTAGTGCACTTTCCGATGAACACCACCCGGCGTGGGGCACCTGTCCGTAATAATAAGGCGGCACGGCTGTCTTTTTGGTGGTCATTTTAATTAAACCAATTAAGATTAAAGGATACATACGAATAATAAACAATAACTCGTAAGTGGTTCCAAAAACAAATAGAAGGCGAGAACATAGACATACCAAAAAACAAAAGAGTGCTCTACGTATATAAGTAAGGTATTTTAAGTGATCATTTACTCACAATAAGTCAAGAGAGATAAATTATGGCGATAAATATAAAAACCCAATGGGGAATTAACGAGAATAATACAGCTCTAGAGAATACCTGTATTTGGCTTGATAATTATCCTAGCAATGTATCAAATGGAGACACACTTTTTCTACCCGAAGGAATATACCCTTTCAGTATGATCTATATGAGAAATAGAGATGACGTAATCTTTCACGGAGATACAGACAACAATGGTGATCCTATTACTGTCATCAAGTTCATAGCAATAGGAGGAGGAAATATAAAACACTGTGGCAGCAGTGGTCCAAGCTGGCCTGGAAATGCAGCGTTCCTAAGAACAGGAAACATGAGTGGCTTCGAGATACGTGACATAGCTTTTGATGGAAGTGACAAAAATATAGAAAGCCATGGAGGAATATGGATAGAAGCCGGCTGTCATAATAGTCTTCTGAACAATATTCACGTGCGTGATCCTTATAATGCAGGTATCACCGTAGGATCCCAGGGTAATACTACTCCAGGTAATGTTTCTGACATTACAGTTGAAGACTGTAATGTCTACGGTCAGAGACACTGGGATGGTGATGCCAAAGCTATGTTTATAGCTGGAGGCTACGCTGATGGAGTAACCTTTAAAAATTGCAAAACCTATAGCGAGAGTTATTATAATCCTAACACAGATTATTCTCCTGCCGATCATTTTGATAGTGATAATGGAAGAAATATAGAATATCGTAATTGTGTTGCTGATGGTAGTGGAGTTGTTAATAATGATCAAGATCGAAAAGGCGTAGGTTTCTGGAATGAAGCCGGTCCGCAGTCAGACCATGAAACCAGTTCTACGTACTATAATTGTACGGCTTTTAAAACGAATGGTGGTCTTGGTTCAGGTCAGAACAGTGATGTAAAAGCTTTTAATTTCACTTTTAAAGAATGTAGTGGAGGTGGTTGGGCCGCTTGGGCTCGGTGCTGTGGAAACTTTGAACTTTACGACTCCTTGTTTGATGGATGTGCCAGTATCGATAAATGGGGTATAAAACGAGGAGGCTTCGTTATAGAAGGAGCTCCAAACGGCAAATTTATTAAGTTTAAGCGTAATACATTCATAAACACTCCAGAAGGAGACCCTCAGTATGACAACATTAACCTCTATTCAGGCGAAGAACATACGGGATATATTGAGATAA
>CAYREV010000016.1:0-14824 GCA_964423345.1 uncultured Balneolaceae bacterium
GTGGGCCCGGAGGGACTTGAACCCCCGACCAATCGATTATGAGTCGACTGCTCTGACCAACTGAGCTACGGGCCCGGATTGATGGACAACTGCTTTTATAAAGGCGCTTAAGTTACAAGATTTGCATGCCCATTACAAAGCGCTTTTAAAATACAAAGGACTGCCTTCAAATGACAAGTCAAAGAGTAATTTTTAAATCCCGACAACGGTCGGTACAAGTTGTTAAATTCTCAATTTTGAAATAAGCCTCCCTTATACATCATTTGGTTGATGCGCAGTTAACGGGTTTTTCAAATATTTATGCCGTCACCCTTAAACTGACAGACACCCATTATGGATACCCCAAAGAAAGTTACCGCTTACGACCTGCCGATCCGGATTTTTCACTGGCTCTTCGCCCTCGCTTTTCTGGCCGCATATCTCATCGCCATTAGCTTCGATGACGAGCACGCCCTCTTCCCCTATCACAAGATGGCGGGGCTTACCCTCGCCCTGCTTCTGGTCCTCCGCCTGGCCTGGGGAGTGGCGGGCACCACCTACGCCCGCTTCTCCTCCTTCCGCCTTAATCCGAAAGAACTGATCCAATACTTTAGGGATGCAGTAGCCTCGAAGACCAAAAAATATGTGGGCCACAATCCCGCCTCCAGTTACGCTGCCATCATCATGTTCCTGAGCGCCGCGGGGCTGGCCGCTACCGGCATACTGATGACTACGGGTTACGAAACCGACTTTTATGAAGAAACGCATGAACTGCTGGCCCACCTCTTTCTCATAACGGTAATCGTACACGTGGGCGGGATCCTGTTCCACCGGATCCGCCATCGCGATTCGCTGTGGACCAGCATGCTTACCGGCAACAAAACCGTAGGTCATGACCGGCAGGGAATCCAAAGCACACGTCCCCTGGCTGGATTCCTGCTGGTCATACTTATTTTTTCCTGGATAGGTTACCTGGCAAATCAGTATAATAGTGATAACCGGACGCTTACGCTGTTTGGAAACACCCTGACGCTGGGTGAAAATGAGCACGAAAACCACGCGCCGGAAGAGGAATACGACGACGATTAAGGAAACGCATTATGGATAAAAAGGAGCGATGGATCATCGTTGGGGTGCTGCTGCTGATTGCAACCCTCACGTTCATAGATATCTACAACGACTATTTTGAGGGGGTGGCCGTCTGGCATCTGTCCATTGAAGGGGTCATGTTCCTGGTCGCCGCCGTGGGCATCATCTACCTGATGCTCGGCCGCTTCCGGCTGCAGCATTCCCTGAGTGACGAACAGCGCTTTTCGGAGGAACTCCAGCAGGAGGCCCAAAAATGGAAAAAGGTATCCAAAAAGTACGTGGAGGGGCTGAGCGTGGAGATCGACAACCAGCTGGAGCGCTGGGAGCTGACCGAGGCGGAAAAGGAGGTGGCCTTCCTCCTGCTGAAAGGGCTGAGCAACAAGGAGATCGCAGAAGTACGGAATACCAGCGTGCCGACCGTGCGGACCCAGACGAACAGTATCTATGCCAAGTCGGGCCTCTCGGGGCGTTCGGAGCTGGCCGCATTCTTTCTGGAAGATTTGCTGCTGCCCCGCTAGCTTGAATAGACCATTGCTGTCCTTCCAACCTGCAACCTTTAACTCTCAGCCTCAACCTTACCCTACCGATTATTCCTCAACAGGCGCCGTAGCGGGTTTGTTGGCAGCGGACTCAATCCGCACCTCCGCCTCATCTTCCTTAATAGCCCGGGCCTGCTCGGCGGGGCTGGCAAAGAGGATCCACAGGTACTCCCTCCACCCTTCGGCCTTCTTGAGGTCCTTCCAGATGTCAATAAACTCGTGAAAAACCAGGTAGACTGGGTTGTAGGAGTCCGGCGGCTTGGTGATGCCGTAGTTGGGCGTATCCAGCTCGGGCTGGAAGGTGCCGAACATGCGGTCCCAGATGATCAGGGTCGAACCGTAGTTCTTGTCCAAATAGTGATCGTCCTTCGCGTGGTGCACGCGGTGGTGCGAGGGCGTGGTGAAGATAAACTCTATGGGGCGCGGCAGCTTGTCGATCATCTCGGTGTGGATCCAGAACTGGTAGAGCACGGCGATCTGGTGACAGATGAAGAAGACCACCGGATGAAAACCCGCCATGGCCACCGGCAGGAAAAACAACACCTTGAAGCCCTGCACCCAGGAAAGGCGGAAGGAAACCGAAAAATTATACTGCTCGGAGCTGTGGTGCGGCACGTGGGTGGCCCACCAGATGCGCTGCTCGTGGGCGATGCGGTGCGCCCAATAGCGGCAGAAGTCCAAAAAGATGAAACAGAGCGGGTACGACCACCATTCATAGGGCACGCGCCACGGCATCATATTGTAGAAAAAGAGAATGAGCGCAAAAATGCTCACTTTCGTAATGGAACTGACGGTGATGTTGCCGATGCCGATGGCTGTCGAAGCCCAGAAATCCTTGGTTTCATAACGATCCTTGTTCTGCCAGGCACTGATGCCCCACTCCAGGAATACGAGGGCAAACATTACGGGGGCAGCATAGATAATGATGGGCGGCAGGCCCATGTCCATCAGCTCCTGAACGGTTATTAACTCGGGCATGAAAAATGGTTTCAGTTCGTACGTTTAAAGGCCTAAAGGTACAAGATAGACCCTGAATAAAAAAACGGATAAATCAGGGTTCCTCGCGAATGTAATCCAACCCCACGACCATGAGCAGGCCGATGGCCATACCCAAAATCCCTTTCCAGAAATGAGGCGTGCCGGCGCCCTCAACGGTAAAATAGGGCACGAAAGGCTCGGTGCTGACCAGCTTCTTCTTGACGGTCTGCAGCTCCACCATCCGCTCCCCTTCGGTTCCCGATACCTCGCCCAGGCGCTTGAATTCAGGCCGGTTGGTCTCGGGCGGATCCTCCCGGAGAGCCTGTGCGGCCTTGCTGCCGTAGGCAACCGTCTCGGTGCGGATGACGAAGTCGGTGTAATCGCGGTGCTGATAGGGCCAGATCACGTAGAGCGAGCCGATAAGGAAACCGATCAGCACCGCTATGGTCCGCCCATAGTAGTGGTCGAGAAGCCAGGAGAGCAGCCGTGAGAAGAGGGCAAGCCCCACCACGGCGCCCGCCAGGAACGGCAGCAGTCCCAGGATGCCGGCAACGGTCTCGCCCGTACCCAGCTTACCCACCTGGGAGAGCATAAAGTCGTACTTGCGGAGGATCAGCAGCAGGTAGGAGCCCGAAATGCCGGGCAGGATCATCGCGCAGATGGCAACAGCCCCGCTCACAAACACAAACCAGGACGATGTGGAGGTCTCGGTGGGCACCAGCGTGACCACCCAGAAGCCGAAGAGCGCACCCAGCAGAAGCATCCCCCCGTGCATCCAGGTGAAGGCGTCCAATGCTTTGACCAGGATGAAAATGGACCCCACGATCAGCCCGAAGAACAAGCCGAAGACCAGCTCGGGGTCGGTGAACATATACACCTGCAGGGGCACCACTTTCGTAAAGAAGAGGATGGCCGCAAAGATGCCCACCAGCAGTATGGCCATAAACTTCCAGTGCACCCCGGCGAAGGACTCCCGCCAGCGGAAGCGGAGCAGCCCCCTTGCAAAGGAGGTGTCAAAGCTTTTGATGGCGTGGATGAGCCGCGAGTAGATACCCACAATCAGCGCCATGGTGCCCCCGCTCACGCCGGGCACGATGTCGGCCGAGCCCATCAGGAAGCCCTTGAGCATCAGCAGCGGCGCCTCCCGCCAGGAGGCGGAATCGTCGCGGGCCTTTTCCGGTATCGGTTCAGACACTTGTTGCTTATTCAACGTTTAAGAAGTTTAATTTTCGATCTTTGGCATGGAATATAGAGCAAGAATTGAACGGATACTAAACGATACCGGCAGCATACATTCCCCTCCGCAGGCATCCACCATCCACCATTCAAAATTCACAACTTAAAATTCAAAATTGCCTTTACTTGTTCCAGCCTTTCTCGCCGATGAGGGGTACGAACTTGAATGCACGGTAGGACTCCTCCTCGAACTCCTCCTCGCGTATCTTGATAATGCGTTTCATCTCCTGCTTTCGGGCATCGCCCACGGGCACCACCAGCCGACCGTTGATCTGCAGCTGCTCCACCAGGTCGTCGGGCACCACCGGCGCACCGGCCGTCACCACGATAGCGTCGTAGGGGGCGTAGGCCGACCATCCCAGGGTGCCGTCGCCCAGCTTAATCCGTACCTCGTAGCCCAGTTCCCTGAGGGTGGCCCGCGCTTTTTCATAGAGTTTCTTGTGGCGCTCGACGCTGTACACCTCGGCCCCCAGCTCGCAGAGGATGGCGGCTTGGTAGCCGGAACCCGTACCGATCTCCAGCACCTTCTCGCCGGGCTGAACCTCCAGCAGTTCGGTCTGCCGCGCCACCGTATAGGGCTGGGAGATGGTCTGGTCCTTGCCGATGGGCAGGGCGGTATCATTGTAGGCGCGATCCTGCAGGGCGGTATCCACAAACACGTGGCGGGGCACCATGCGAAATGCCTCCAGCACCCGCTCGTCCTTGATGCCCTTGTCGCGTATGGCATCCACCAGGCGGTTGCGACGCTGTTTGAATTTAAGATCTGAGCTACCGGAACCCCAATTCAGCATAAATTTGTTATAGTCCAACGTTCACAGTGAAAATTATCAGGTCAAACTTAAGGAACTTGAAACACTATTTTGCATTTTAATTTAGCCAGCACCTGATTTTACCGCCCCCAGGAGTCGCAGGGGTATAATGTAAGAGAAGACCCGACCTTTATGAACAGAAACAGAGCTCTTAAGATTTCCGGCGGCATCCTCGCTTTCATCATCCTTGCCGCGCTCGGACTCAGGCTTTATTTCAACGACGCCCGCCTCAAAAGGACCGTCATGCCCCATCTAAACGAAGCGGTGGGGCGTGAGGTGCAGGTGGAGTCGATGTCGCTGACGTTCTTCAGCACTTTTCCCCAGCCGGGGCTCAGCATCAGCGGGATGAGCGTGCCCGGCGGCGCCGAGGGCGATACGCTGCTCAGCCTGGACCGCCTGACGGTGGGCGTACACCTTTTTTCGCTGCTGGGCGATGAGATCAGCATCTCGGAGATCGGCCTGCGGAATCCGGAATTCACCTACGAGGTCTATGAAGACAGCACCTCCAACCTCGATTTTCTTTTGGGGGGAACCGAAGAGGACACCGCTGCAGCGGGCTACGCAGTGAACGTGCCCTATTTTGAGGTTAGCGACGGTCAAATAGGCTACCTTGACCGCACCTCCGACACCTGGGTGAACCTGCGCGACCTGGACGCCAACATCTCCCTTCGCTATGCCGGCCAAATTGAAAGCAGGGTGGAAATAGAGCTCGGGGGGCTCTACGCCACGGTCGACAGTGTCCGTTATGCCGGGGGACTGCCGATCAGCCTCTCCCAGGAGTCGATGGTCGACCTCGACCGGGAGACGGTGAACCTCAAAAGCGGCACCTTCTCCATTCGGGGACTGACCCTCAACCTGGCGGGCAGCGTCAACGGCTGGAGCGACAGCACGTCGGTAGACCTGGCCTTCGACACCTCTTCCGACAACCTGGATGAGCTGCTGCAGCTGGTGCCCGAAAAGCATCGCGACTTTGTAGAGGGACTGGAGACCCGGGGGTCGCTCGCCATCGAGGGTACGGTCAAGGGACGCCTCGGCGGGGAGCAGCCCCTTGCCTTCGACACTTCCATCCGGGTAGCCGACGGCTATATCAAGAACCCCGAACTGCCCCGGCCCGTCGAAAAAATCAACATCAACGCCCGGGCCACCAACGAGCGGCTGTCGGTAACCACCTTTTCCGCCAGGGCCGGCGACAACACCGTCTCCGCCAAGGGATCGCTGGCCGACCCCCTCTCCGATGAGAGCCGTTTCAGCCTGCAGGCCGCGGGCATGGCCGACCTGGCCACCGTCAACTCATTCTACGATGTAGGGCGTCGTTTCGGCATTGAGGAGCTTCGGGGACAGCTGGAGTTCAAGGCAGATGCCCGGGGACTGCTGAACAGGCCCGCCGAAGCCGATTTCAGCGGCTCCTTTACCCTGTCCGACGGCTACGTCAAATACCGGGAGGTCCCCCGGGCGATCGACCATATCAATATCGAGGCGGGGGGCAACCAGGACGAGGTGACCGTCAACAGCCTGACGCTCAATGCGGGGCCCAACGCCTTCTCCATGGAGGGCAGCGTGGGACGTCCCCTGGCCGAGGAGCAGCGTACCGTCAGCCTGCAAACCAACCTGCAGTTCGACCTGTCCACCATAAAGGATTTTTACCCCATCAACGAAGACACCCTCAGCATGGAGGGCATGCTCACCGCCCAGGCCGCACTGGAGGGCAGCGCCCATCCCATAGAGGAGGCGGTTCAGAGCGGCAGCATCAACCTGAAAAACGGCCGCATCGACTACCACAGGATGGATGAGCCGCTGCGAAACATCACTTTCGAGTCGGTGCTCGAGGGCAGGCGGATGACCATCGTCAACGCCGGCTTCCGTAGCGGCGACAACCGGGCGACGCTTTCGGGCATCATCGATAACTACCTGGGCGACGACCGCATCCTCGACCTCAAGGTCGACGGCTTTGCCCAGCTCAGCGAGATCGGCAACTACTACCGGCTGGAGCCGATGATATCGAGCCTCACGGGCAACTCCGAGCTGAAGCTGAGGGCCCGGGGACAGCTGGACAAGCCTGCGGATATGGACCTGGAGGGAGCGCTGCAGATCAGCGATATGAACATGGAGGGCGACTCGCTGGCACAGCCGGTCAGCAAGCTGAACGGGCGGCTGGAGCTGACGCCCGATGAGGTCACTCTGGAAGAGCTGAAATTCAACTTCGGTTCGTCCGACATCAGCCTTGGCGGCACCCTCACCTACTATATGGAGTTCCTGGAGAAGAAACAGGAACGGCAGACGACTCCCACCCTGGAGGGCAGTTACCAAAGCTCATTCCTGGATGTGGATGAGATCATCGACTGGGAGGATTCCTCCGTCTCCATCCCCATCTACCTGCCCGAACTGCACAGCTCGGTGACAGCCACCGTCGACAAGATGATTGTTACCGGCGTCACCCTGCAGAATCTTCAGGCCGAAGCCGAAGGCACGCCCGAACGCATACAGATGAATGAGGGCTCCGCCGAACTGTTTGAAGGTGAAATGAAAGGCTCCTTCACCTGGGAGGTGCCGCAACCCGACCATACGAATATCTCCTTCACCGGATCCCTGAGCGAGGTGCGGGCCGAAGCCTTCTTCAGCGAATACCCGGTCATGGGCAGAAAGAGCAATTTCCATAACTACATTTCCGGTTCTTTCAACGCCAGCGTGGAGTATTTCACCGAACTGGATGTCTTCCTGAATCCCCTGATCGAAACCACCAAATCGAAGGGCAACTTCGGAATGTCGAAGGCCCGGCTCAAGGGGCATCCCCTGCAGGAGGCTCTGGCATCGATGCTCAAGGCCGACGAGCTGCGCAATATCGCCCTGGACAAGTGGACCAGTACCTTTACCATCGAAAATTCCGTACTGACGTTCAAGAACCTGAGCATCAAAAGCGGCAACATCGGCGTGGAGATGAGCGGCAGCCAGCACCTGGTCAACGAAACGCTCGACTACAAGATGCAGCTCCACCTGCCGGGCCGTTTCAAGAAGGCGATCGCCTCGGTGATCACCACGCAGGCGGCCAATGCCCTGGAGCAGGAAGACGGCACCATCCTGGTCCCGTTCCGCGTGACGGGTACGATGGACAAACCGAAGATTCAGCCCGACAAGGAGGCGATCAAGCCCATCCTGCAGAAATACCTGAAGGACAAGGCGGGCAACGTGCTGAAAAAGCTTTTCGATAACGGGCTTTAAAACGCTATCTGCATCTGGGCCAGCAGGCGATGGTTGGCGAAGGCGGGATCGTCGGGATTCACCTCGTAGTTGACCTGGAAGCTGGCCGCATCGGTGACGTTGTAGTTGATGCCTCCAAGCACGAGGCCGGGCACCAGCGGTATCAGGTCACTCTCCAGGTAGTCGTAGCGGGCCACCACCTGCAAGGCGTCGCTCACCCGGTAGCCGCCCGTCAGGTGAAAGCCGTACACCTTATCGGTAAAGCCTCCTCCATATTCCAGCTCCGAACCCAGCACTTCGGTGCTTACCATGAACCGGTCTGCCTCCAGGCGTATGTCACCGCCGTAGACGGTGCGGTCGCCGATGATGGCGGGCAGGGTCCGGTTGCCGATCCGGGTGCCGCCCTCCCGGCTGTGCGCGGCATTGACGCCCACCTCTATGGTGCGGCCCGGCGCCCATTCGGTCACTCCCGTAAGCCGGGCGGTCAGGTAGAAGTTATTATCGTTGTTGGTCAGGCGCTGGTTGGTACCGTTGAAGATCCCGGCCGAGAGCTGCAACCCTTCGGCGGGCTGCACTTCCATCAGTGCGCCGATGTCGCGGTTGCCCACCAGCGTGTTCACGATACGCGAGCGGTTGATAAAATCGGTGCTCGCCGCGGAGGTCAGGTATTCGGCACTGATGCCGGGCTTCATGGCGCCGGCGGTAAATTTCAGGAATTCCGAGTAGGTATAGGACATCTGTGCATCCAGCACCGAGGGAGATCCCGTAAAATCGGTCTGCAGTGTGTATCCAAAGCCCTGGTCCAGCCCCCCATACACCTTCAGGCGTGCCGTCGGGACCCGGAAGGTGTTCTCGCCGGGACGGACGGCATCCCAGTGAAACTCGCCCTGTCCCTGAAGCAGTACGCCCAGCGACAGGTAATCCTGCTGAAAGGCCTCCTGCAGATCCTCCAGCAGACCATCGTCCGCTTTTTCCTGCTGCGCCCGGAGGGTGTCGGGCAGGCTGAAGAGCATTAGAAGTACGAGCAGTGACGGCAGAATAACTGATTTATGCATGGTCAAATCCGGTTTGTTAAATTAGAAAGTAAGAATGAGCCTCATCCCTGCGGCAAAGGCGTTATCCAGTGCGGGATTCATATTGGGATTCATCACGTACTGCAGATCCCCCTGCACGCTTACCGCTGAACTCAAAACAGTTAAATAGCTTAATTCAACATTTGTTTCAACCCGCTCGCCTACGGCCGGGCTCACCCTCCGGTGGTCGGAGCTGTTGACGGCCGATCCGATTGCCAGGCCGGCCAGGTCGCCGGGCCGGCCCTCCAGGAGTCCCCGGTAGGTCACGCCCCCGCCTATGTACCCTCCCAGCCGGTTAATATCGCCGTTGGCCATGCTGGCCCGCCCGAAGAGGGTCAGTCCCTGCCCGGGGTTGCCCTCTTCCATGACAAGCTGGTATTCGCCGAGCACATAGAGCCCCATGTGCCGGTGTTCGGTGCCGTCGCTGATCCAGCCGGGCCGTTGTTTGGAGTAGGCCCAGCCGCCCGCAGCCAGCTTGAAGGTCCGTTCCCCTGCAGGCGACCACGCCGCTTCAGCCAGGTAAAGGAGTCCGTCGCGCTGCCGCCAGAATATCTTGGTACCGCGGGGATTGGCCGGATTGGAGGGGATGCCGTCGAGCAGGGCGGCACGGACCGTCCACCCTTCCACCGGTTCCGCCTCCAGGCGGACGCCCATGGAGAGGTAGGGAAAGATGGAGGGGCCCATCACCCCGCTGGTGGCCAGTGCGGCATCCACCCCGTGGGAGCTGTTAATATAAAAGAGGCTGCTTTCCAGCACATTGAACTCTGAGTTGATATCGTAGAGGCCCATCTTCAGGGAGCTGTTGTAGGGTTCAAATTTCTGCTCCACCCAGAATTCGTATATCCGCCAGCTGTTGGGCGTCTCGATGTTGCTGATCGCCTGCATGTCGCCCGCCAGCGCGGAGATGCTCCCGCCCTGGTTGCCCATCCCGTATGCAAATAGGCGGGCGCCTTCCAGCCCCAGGGGCGTCGCCGCCAGGTCGACCTCCACGGTCAGGTCGATATTATCCATATACACCGCTCCGGTGTTGACGCCGCCCGCCAGGTTGCCCCACACCTCGCCGGTATAGGTGAGCCCCAGCTCGTAGGGCTTGTCATCGGCTTCCCCCGTCTGAGCCGGTGCGGCGGCCGGCAACAGTAAAAAAATCAGTACATAAAGGTATTCCCTGCATATAAGCTGTTTCATCATCGCCTTTTTTGGAATCGGTTTAATCCCTTTCTGTATTTTTTGTGATCACAAAGCTATAATATCTTACCTTAAATCGCAGATTTAACTTTACTCAACCTTTATTGACATGAAATCATTGGATCCCGCCATACAGGAGAATATCGACCGCTGGCTTAACGGAAACTACGATGAGGACACCAAGGCCCGGATACAGGCCATGCTCGACAATGAAGAGTATGAAGCGCTGACCGATGCCTTCTACAGGGACCTGGAATTCGGGACCGGCGGCATCCGCGGGATCATGGGCGTGGGGCCCAACCGGGTGAACCGTTACACCTTCGGGATGGCCGCACAGGGATTCAGCAACTTCCTGAACAATGCGTATGGCGGCGAGGAGATCAAGGTGGCCGTGGCCCACGACTGCCGCAACAACTCGGACACGCTGGCGCGCGTGGTGGCCGATATCTTCTCGGCCAACGGCATACAGGTGTTTCTCTTTGACGGACTTCGCCCCACGCCCGAGCTCTCCTTCGCCATCCGTGAGCTGGGCTGCAAGGGCGGAGTGATGCTTACGGCCTCTCACAACCCAAAGGAGTACAACGGCTTCAAGGCCTATGGGGAGGACGGCGGGCAGCTGGTCGCGCCCGACGACCGGAAGGTAATGGACGAAGTGCAGAAGGTCGGGGACGTCGACGAGATCCGTTTTGAAGGCGACGAGAGCCGCATCACCCTTATCGGCGACGAGATCGATGAAAAATATTTGGATGCCCTCGCCCGGCTCTCGCTCTCGCCCGAAGCCATCGAGCGGCAGAAGGACCTGAGCATCGTCTTCTCCCCCATCCACGGCACCGCCGGGGTGATGGCGCCCCCTGCCCTGGAGCGCTACGGCTTCCAGAATGTCACCCTGGTGGAGGAGCAGATGTCTTTCGACGGCGATTTTCCCACGGTTGAATACCCCAACCCCGAAGAGGAGGAGGCGCTCTCCATGGCCCTGGAGAAGGCGCGGGAGATCGACGCCGAGCTGGTGATGGCCACCGACCCCGACGCCGACCGCGTGGGTATTGCCGTGAAAGACAGCGAGGGCCGGTGGACCCTGCTGAACGGCAACCAGACGGGCACGTTGATCATCCACTACATGCTTAACGCCTGGCATGGGGCGGGCAGGCTCACCGGCAGCCAGTATGTGGTGAAGACCATCGTGACCACCTACCTTATCGACCGCATCGCCGAACAGTACGGGGTGGAGTGTTTCAATACCCTTACCGGCTTCAAGTATATCGGCGAGCTGATAAGCCATTTTGAGGGAGAGAAGGAGTTTATCGCCGGCGGCGAGGAGAGCTACGGCTACCTTGTCGGCGAGCATGTGCGCGACAAGGACGCCATCGTATCGACGGTCATCATTGCCGAGATGGCCGCCTTCTACAAGGACCAAGGCAGCAGCCTGTACGAGGCCCTGCTGGGCATCTACGAGGAGTTCGGCTGCTACCGGGAACGTCTGGTATCCATCTACAAGAAGGGCCGCGAGGGCGCCGAAGAGATCAAACGAATGCTTAAGCACTACCGGGAGGACCCTCCCGCCGAGCTGGACGGCTCACAGGTGGTGACCATAAAGGACTACAAGTCCGGCAAAAGCCTCGACGTGGCTACGGGCAAGACCACCCCTGTCGACCTGCCCGAATCCAACGTGCTGCAGTTTATAGCCCGCGACGGATCCATGGTTACCGTGCGCCCCTCGGGCACCGAACCAAAGATCAAGTTCTACTGCAGCGTCAACGCCCCCATGGACAGCAGGGATCAGTACCCGGACCTCCGGGACCGTCTCGAAGAGAAGATCGACCGGATAATGGATGGCCTTGTTTAGGAATCTCCCCTATTTAATCCTATTCTAAATATTGCGGGGGGTAGTGGATTCACTCCTCCTGTTTGGTATATTCGTCCTATGGAATTTCTGGACACGCCCGTATTCGATGTCTTCCTCTATGCGATGATTACCGCCGTGGCTACCGGCCTCGGGGCCATCCCCTTCTTCTTTATCAAAAAGATGAGCCGAAACTGGCTGGGTATCTCCAATGCCATCGCCGCGGGACTGATGCTGGCGGCCAGCTTCAACCTTATCTATGAGGGACTGGAATACGACAGGTGGATGACCGTCGGCGGCACGCTGCTGGGGCTGCTGTTTATTGTCATAAGCGAGCAGTTCCTGGACCGGGTCAACGACGAAAACCAGATTACCAAACTCCAAAATGCCGACGCCCGGAAGATCCTGCTCATCCTGGGCATCATGACCCTGCACTCCTTTACGGAGGGCGTCAGCGTGGGGGTCTCCTTCAGCGGAAGCCTGGACCTGGGACTGTTTATCACGACGGCCATTGCCATCCACAACATACCTGAGGGACTGGCGATCAGCCTGGTAATGGTGCCGCGCGGCACCTCGCCACTCAAGGCGGCCTGGTGGAGCATCTTTTCCAGCCTGCCCCAGCCGCTGATGGCCGTGCCGGCCTTCCTGTTTGTGGAGATCTTCCGCCAGTACCTGCCCATGGGGCTCGGCTTCGCGGGCGGCGCCATGATCTGGATGGTCTTTGCCGAACTGATACCCGACGCCAACAAGGAGTCGGACAGCCGCACCGTCGCGGGCGTCGTTACCTTCTCGGTGGCCCTGATGCTCGCCTTCCAGATCCTGATACGATAAAAGCAATGTTGGATTTTGAATTGAAAAGCCGGGAAGCCCGTAATCATAATTCAACAACTTGTCCCGGCTACTGTAAACATTCAATATTACCATTAGAACGATTGGTAAAGATGTTCAATATTTAGTTATTTCAATCCCATAGTTTTTAAACTTCAACTTATTGCCTCCTCTTATGCGATTCTTACAAGTTCGCCTTACCTCCCTGCTCGTTATAACCACCCTCTTCCTCTCCCTGCCGCTCGAAAGCCGGTCCCAGGAAAAAGAACGCTACGACAGCGTCAAGGAAGCAATGCAGTCGACCGGCAAGCTCCGCGGCTCCAGCGGCCCCCGCAACGTCAACTGGATCGACGAGGGCAACCGCTACTCCTACATGCAGTACAACAGTGAAACGAAGAGTACGGAGATCCGCGCCTACGATCCCGCTTCCGATGAAGATGAACTCATTTTCAACAACAAGAATTATACTTTTCCGGATACCGACAGCACCTTTGAGTACAGCTCTTTCCAGTGGTCCAAAGACTCCAGATACATCGTCTTCCGCTCCAACTTCCGCCCGGTGTACCGGCACTCGGGAATCTCCGACTACTATCTCTATTCGCTGGAGGAGGATCGGCTGCGGCTGCTGGTTGAAGACGCCCGCACGGCTGAACTCTCGCCCGACGGGAGCAAGATAGGCTACGAGCGGGAAGGAGATTTATTTGTATACGATCTGGAGAGCGGCAAGGAGAAGCAGCTTACCGACAGTGGCAGTGAGAACTTCTACAACGGCCGCTTCGGATGGGTCTACGAGGAGGAGTTCGGACTGGCTCAGGCCTGGTCATGGTCCGGAGACAGCAGGCATATCGCCTACTGGCAGACCGACGAACGGGAGGTGAACATCTTTCAGATGACCAATTACAAGGGACAGCACCCGGAATATGTGAAGATCCCCTATCCCAAGGTGGGTGATGAAAACCCGAAGGTGAAAATCGGCGTCGTTAATGTCGGCAGCGGCAAACAGCAGTGGATGGACGTCGACCCGGGCGACGGCTACGTACCGAGAATCTACTGGACCTCCGACGACGACCGGCTGGCCATAGTACACTTGAACCGCCCCCAGAACCACCTCACTCTCACCTTCCACGATATCAAGACGGGCGAGGGACGCCTGGTGATGGAGGAAACCTCCGACAGCTGGATCGACGTATTCGATTTCTTTGCAGGCATCAATCACCTGTTCTTCTTTCCCGACGACCGCGAGGAGTTTTTCCGCCTCTCCGACCGGGACGGCTACAGCCATATCTACCGCTATGGCTACGACGGGACCCTCAAGAAGCAGGTGACCGACGGCGAGTGGGAAGTGACCTACGTGCACACTGTCGACAGCGGGAACAACCGAATATATTTCAACTCCACGGAGCAATCACCGCTGGAACGCCACCTCTATGCGGTCAATTTTGACGGAACCGGCAAGGAGAAGCTGACGGAATCGCCAGGACGGCACAGCATCTCCATGGGGCCGAACGGCAAATACTTTATTAACCGTTATTCCAACGTGCATACGCCCACCCAGGTGGAGCTGTGGAGCACCTGCAAAGGGATGATCAGCAAGCTCGAGGACAACGCCGCCGTTACCGACTTCGTCAAAAACCACGTCTATGCGCCCAAGGAGCTTTTCAGCTTCACGACAAGCGACGGACAGCAACTGGACGGCTATATGATCAGGCCGGTGGATTTCGACTCTGCCAAAAGCTACCCGCTGATTATGGATATCTATGGAGGGCCCGGAGCACAGGGTGTTTACAATACCTGGGGCGGTTCCGGCTGGCAGCAGTACCTGGCCCAGGAAGGATACGTCATTGTGGACGTCAACAACCGGGGCAGCGGCGGATACGGATCCGATTTTGAAAAGATGGTCTATAAGCAGCTGGGCAAGTGGGAAGCGAACGACTTTGTGGAGACCGCCCGATACCTGGGCCGGAAGGCGTGGGTAGACAGCAGCCGCATGGCCATCCGGGGACACAGCTACGGGGGCTATATGGCCACCTATACCATGTTTACTCACCCCAAAGCGTTCAAGGCGGGGGTAGC
>CAYREV010000016.1:14834-26911 GCA_964423345.1 uncultured Balneolaceae bacterium
GTAGCAGGGGCTCCCGTCACCGACTGGCGCCTCTACGATACCATCTATACCGAGCGCTATATGGGCCTGTTGGAAAATAACAGCGAAGGATATAAGCAAAGTGCCCCCACCACCCATGCCGCCAGGCTGGAAGGAGAGCTGTTTGTGGCCCATTCGGCCTACGACGAGAACGTGCATGTGCAAAATACCATGCAGCTGATGACCGAACTCGCCGCCAACGGCCTGGATGCCGACCTGCGTATCTACCCGCCCGGCGCACATGGCGTGGGTTTCAACTCGGCCAGCTACTACCTGCTATATACCACCTACGTGGAGTTCCTCAACCGCCATCTTAAGTAAAAGCATGGAACACGAAATAAACGGATTCGGCAGACTTTTGCAGATAACATATTTTAACACCTGCCTAAATCGGTTAAATCCGCGGCTTCCGTGTTCTATTAAGTCTGTCAACTCTCCCCTGTATATACTATTTTTGTACGCACTTATTGGTTTTAACCGGAACAGGCCCAGATGAACGAACTTCACATTTATAACACGCTAAGCCGAAGCAAGGATAAGTTTGAACCCATCCGGGAAGGGTTTGTGGGAATCTACGTCTGCGGACCCACCGTCTACGGCGACCCCCACCTGGGTCACGCCAAAAGCTATGTTTCCTTCGATGTGGTTGTCCGCTACCTGCGCTACCTCGGCTATAAGGTTCGGTACGTACAGAATATCACCGACGTGGGGCACCTGACCGACGATGCCGACGAGGGGGAGGACAAACTGGAGAAGCAGGCGAAGGTTGAAAAGATGGAACCTATGGAGATCGCCGAGAAATATACCTACAACTATTTCAGGGATATGGACAGGCTCAACGTCGAACGTCCCGACATCTCCCCCCGCGCCACCGGCCATATTATCGAACAGATCGAGATGGTCGAAAAGCTTATCGAAGGGGGACACGCCTACGTGGCCGACGGCAACGTCTATTTCGATGTCTCCTCCGACGAGGAGTACGGCAAGCTGAGCGGGCGCGACATAGAGGAACAGGAGAGCGGTTCCCGCATAGAGACCGCCGGCGACAAGCGGTCGCCCGAAGATTTTGCCCTCTGGAAACGGGCCGACGACGGGCATATCATGAAGTGGCCCTCTCCCTGGGGACAAGGCTATCCCGGCTGGCATATCGAATGCTCGGCCATGTCGACCAAATACCTGGGAGAAAATTTTGATATCCACGGCGGGGGACTCGACAACCAGTTTCCGCACCACGAATGCGAGATCGCACAGAGCGAATGCGCCTTCAATGAGCCTTTCGCCAACTATTGGATGCACAACAACATGGTGACCCTCGAGGGACAAAAAATGGGCAAGTCGCTGGGCAACGCCATCTCGCTCGACGAGTTTTTCCGTGGTGACCATGAACTGCTGAGCCGCGCCTGGGCTCCCCGGGTGATTCGGTTCTTCCTGCTGCAGAGCCACTACCGAAGCACCACCGATTTCTCGGAAGAGGCACTCACCGGGGCCGAAAACGGGCTGAAGAACCTGCAGGAGATCCTTCTCCTGCTTCAGGAAACCGAAAACGGTTCGGGCGGCGCCTACGAGGTGGAGGCCCTCAGGGAGAGCCTGGAGAGCAAGCTCAACGACGATTTCAACACCGCACAGGCTATTGCCGTGCTCTTCGAGGAGCTTAAAAAACTGCGCAAGCGCGTTAACAGCGACGATACGCCCTCCAACCTGGATGAGGTGAACAGCTTTCTGGAAGATTTTGTCGACGGCGTGCTGGGCATCTGGCCCGAAAAGCGGGATGCCGGTGGCGGCGACAAGACCGGAGAGCTGGTCGAGCTGCTGATCGAGCTGCGCAAGCGCGCCCGGGACAACAGGAATTTTGAACTGGCCGACGCCATACGCGACCGGCTGTCTGAGGTGGGCATCGAGCTCATGGACGGCCCCGATGGCACCGACTATAAAATTCATACTTGATGGTACACAGCCAAGGCGAATCCGGAGCCATTTCGCTGAATCTCCAACTTCCGCCTTCTATTCTAATTTAATACTTCCTACATGAATACAACCGATTATTTTGTCTGGGACGCCTCACCAACCGCCATCGATTTCGGGGCCATACCCCTGCCCTTTGACCTTTCCATCGTAGGGCTGGTGGCAGCCGTCATCGCTTTTTTCTGGGGGTTCTCCAAAATGGTACCCGACGAGGCGGGCTACGAAGAGCAGGCCGGCCCCGGCTTGTGGAAGGTGCTCGGATTGGGCGCGGCATGCCTGGTGGGCGGGCAGCTGCTGTTTCTGCCTTTCAACCTGCCGACGCTCAGCCATATAGGCCCCATACAGGTGCGCTGGTACGGCATTCTTTTTGCCTCCTCTTTTGCCGTGGGCTACCTGCTGATGCGTAATATGTACCGTACCGCGGGGCGGACCGTCGAGGAACTCGACCGGCTGCTGTTCTACGTGTTGATAGCCACCGTGGTGGGGGCCCGGCTGGGACACGTCCTCTTCTACGACCCCGCCTACTACCTGCGTTACCCCGGGCAGATACTGGCCATCTGGCAGGGAGGACTGGCCAGCCACGGGGCTGCCGCAGGCATCCTGCTTGCCATGTACCTCTATGTTAAAAAGACCGGGAACATGAACTTCCTCTGGCTGGCCGACCGCGTGGTCACCGTTGTCGCCCTGGCCGGCGCTTTTATCCGCACGGGCAACTTCATGAATTCCGAGATCCTCGGCCGCACGACCGACCTGCCCTGGGCCGTGGTCTTCAGCAATGCACACAGCCTGACCGCCGCCGAACAGATGCTGCCCCGCCATCCCACCATGCTCTATGAGGCCATACTCTGCCTAATCGTCTTTGGCCTGCTGTGGACCATGTACCGGCGCTACGACCGGCGTCCCCCGGAAGGCTCTATTTTCGGGATCTTCCTGGTGCTGCTTTTCGGAGGGCGTTTCTTCCTGGAGTTCACCAAGATCAACCAGGCCGACTTTGCCGGCGACTGGGCCCTCAATATGGGTCAGTGGCTCAGCATCCCCCTTGTCGCATTCGGCATCTGGCTGCTGTGGAAAAAAGTGGACTGGCGTTGGGATAAATCCTCCTCCTGAGTGCGGTGAACACATTCCGTTCCCTGGGACCATTCCCCTTTTCCCCTTTATTGGGAGCCGTTACCCAAATAGCGGTTTTCGCCATCCAACCCGGCAGGCCTGCATTTCACAATAATTTACAACTCCATGTGAAATTCGTTCGAGCTTTCTGCCGTTAGTATTAGTCGCGCTGCGGACGGCAGAGGACCGCTACGCTAATTTTTTAAATCTTTTTGCAGCTTGTCGGTAGAACTTTCTCCGGGAAAGCCTTAACTACATTTGGCTGCCAACAATTATTAATTTTACAGGTTCAACAACGATGACCATCATTAAATATCTCCTTTCTTCCTCCCTCCTTCTCCTTCTTACTTTTCCAGCCCTTGCCCAAAATCAGGATTCCGAAGCTGATAGATCGGAAGAGACGGTCAACGTCTTCCTGGACTGCAACCGATGCAACGATTCCTATATCCGGCAGGAGATCACTTTTATCAATTATGTGCGCGACAAGGAAGATTCGGATGTCCACCTGCTTATCACACAACAGCGGACGGGCAGCGGCGGATCGGAATTTACCCTTCGCCTGCTCGGCAGGGAACGGTTTGAGGGTAAAAATGATACCCTGCGGTATGTGTCCCCGAACTCCGACACCGAAGATGAGGAACGGATCGGCCTGGTACGCATCATCAAGATCGGGCTGCTTCCCTATGTTTCGCAGACCAAGGCCCTCGACAACCTGAGTGTGACCTACCGCGAACAAGAGGACCTGCAGACCGACCGAGGGGAGGATAAGTGGAACAACTGGGTCTTCGAGATCGACGGACGAAGCTTTTTCAACGGGGAGGAATCGCGCAGCAACATCTATCTTTCCGGCGGGGTATCGGCCGACCGGGTCACCCCGGATTGGAAAATCAACTCCAATTACGACTACGACTATAACCGGCAGACCTTTATCCGGCAGGACTCGGCCGGAAACAAATTCAAGGATATCTTTATCACCCGGGGACAACGTTTCAACGGGCGCGTAGTCAAAAGCCTCACCTCCCACTGGTCGGCGGGGGTATTCACCTCGACTTTCTCCTCCACCCGCAACAACTATGACCTGAATTCCGCTATAGGCCCGGCCATAGAATACAACATCTTTCCCTATTCGGAATACGCCTCGCACGAAATCAGCTTTATGTTGGCGGTCCCCATCACCTACGCCAACTACGAAGAGGAAACCATCTTCAATGTATATGAGGAGTACCTGGTGCAGCCAAGTATCCGGTCCAGAATGGACTTTACACAACCCTGGGGCGAGATCGAAGGGCGCCTGAACGGATCGGCCTACCTGCACGACCTTACCAAGAATCGCCTGGATTTAAATCTTGAGTTCGATTTCCGGGTGTTCCGGGGACTCTCCCTTAGCCTCCGGGGACGGTACTCCATTATCAACGACCAGCTGAATATCCCGAAAGGCGACATCACCGACGCCCAGCAGCTGCTTAACCTGAGGCAACAGCTTACCTCCTACTCCTATGGGGGATCCGTCGGCATCGAATTCTCCTTCGGCTCCATCTACAACAATGTGGTCAATCCACGATTTTAGAAGTGCAGTAGAAGGTAGTAAGAAGTAAGTAATAAGACTTCCACTTTCTACCTTCCACCTTCTACTTACTGCTTTCTACTTTTTACTGCTTTCAAGCATGGAATTGAGCTTTTCGCCTCCCCGGATACCGAAATCGAGGGTACGTATGGGGAATGGAATCATGATATCGTGCTCTTCGATTTTTTGGGCAATGGCTATAATGGCGTCGCTGCGCGCAGACCAGAAATCGGGGCCACTCCTGAAGTCTACCCAGAAACGAACTTTGAAGTTGATGGAGCTGCCCCCAAACTCGTCGTAGTAGAACTCCACGCCCTGGTCACGGTCATAATTATCCAGGCTTTCCACAGCCTCTATGACCACCTTTTTGGCTTTTTCAAGGTCATCTCCGTATGAGACTCCGCAGGACAAGTCAATCCGCCGCTTGCCGGTTTCAGTGTAGTTCTGAAGCGGCGTTTCAAAAACTTTTTTGTTGGGAATATATACGATCTGCCCCTGCGGGGTACGCAGGATGGTATTGCGCATATTCATTTTCTCCACCTTCCCGTAATAGTCGTTGGTGTCAATGATATCTCCGATCCCGAAAGGATGGCGTATCGAGAGGATGATTCCGGATATAAAATTCGCGGCAATATCCTGAAAAGCAAAACCGAGGGCAAGACCGATGATACCGGCACCCGCAAGCAGCGAAGTCACGGCCCCGTCAAGCTTCACTATACTCAGTGCAATGAATACGCCTATACCGACGACCATTACCCCGACGACCGTTTGCAGCAGGCTGATGATGGCCTTGTTATCGGTCACCTTGTCAAGCAGCCTCTTCACCATCTTTCGGGTGAGCTTCCCAATGACATAAAAGGCAATAAGAACGAGGAGAGCCACGGTCAGGTTGGGCAACATCTGGATAAAGGTGTCTATCCAGTTTTCCAGTTTATCCGCTACGAGGTTATACGCTTCATTTATTTCCATCGGCTTGCGTTTGTTTAAAGCTTAAAAGTTGTAAGTCTGCTATTATCAATTGTTTCCGGGGCGCATCCGTTCGGCAATCAACGACCTTTAATAAATATTAATATCCCTAATATTTTGCCCACCTTGCATTTAGCACTATATGCACAGGTAAAAAAACAGCGGGCGGGGGAATTGAAATACCGAATATGCTGTTACATTCACTCACCAAGATTAATAAACACCAGCTATTATTATGCCAAAAAGAAATGCAGATGCGGTTTGGAACGGAGACCTTAAAAATGGTCGGGGAACCATGAAATTCGGAAGCGGAGCCTATGAAGGGTCCTACACCTTCGCCTCGCGGTTTGAAGAGGGAACCGGAACCAATCCCGAAGAGCTGATCGGGGCGGCCCTTGCGGGATGCTTTTCGATGGCCCTCTCCAATGAACTCGCACAGGCGGGACACTCCCCGGAATCGGTAGAAACCCAGTCAACCGTAAGCCTGGAGACCGTTGACGGGGGTCCTGCTATCAGCAAAATTCACCTTGAGGTCAAGGCCAGCGTGCCGGGCATCGACGAGGGAGAATTCAACGAGATTGCCGAAGGCGCCAAGAACAACTGCCCGGTATCGAAAGCGCTGGCAGGACCCACCAAAACGATGAACACGACGCTGAATAACTGATAACTGCAGATGAGATCTTTCAACTATTTGATTCTATTGACAGCGGCCGTCCTCTATATCCAGGGATGCGCCAAAACGGACAGCACCCCTGCAACCCAGGATAAGGGCTAAAAATCCACCGGAAATGTTTGTATCTTTGGGCTTATGACTAAAGATACCGCCGTACAGGAGAAAACCGATCTAAAATCCCTCAACAGGCAGGAACTAAACGATTTCTGTGCCGAACTGGGGCTCCAGTCCTACCGGAGCGACCAGATATTCCAGTGGCTCTACCAAAAGGGGGCTGGAAGCTTCGAACAGATGACCAACCTGTCGAAAGACCTTCGAAGCAAGTTGTCGGAAATTGCCCGGGTGAACCGCATACAGTATGTGACCCACCAGGAGTCGGAAGACGGGACCATCAAGTTCCTGTTCCGCCTGCCCGGCGAGGAGAACCACAAGGTTGAAGCGGTGATGATACCCGATTTCTATCCCGACGGAGCCCCCAACAGGCTGACGGTCTGCGTCTCCTCACAGGTGGGGTGCGTCTTCGGCTGCTCTTTCTGTGCTACGGGCAAGATGGGATTTTTCCGAAGCCTCAGCCACGGAGAGATCGTCGACCAGGTCCAGTATATCAACAAAGTCTGCGAGAACCGCTTCGGCAAGAAGATCACCAATATCGTCTACATGGGCATGGGGGAACCCCTGCATAACTACCGGGCCGTCACCGACTCGGCCGGCATCATATGCGATGAAGACGGTATCGGGCTTTCGCCCAAACGGGTCACCATCTCCACTGTCGGACTGACCAAACAGATCAAAAAGCTGGCCGACGAACGCCAGCCGTACAACCTGGCCATCTCGCTACATGCGGCCAACGACGAGAAAAGGGACGAGATCATGCCTATCAATGCCTCCATGAACCTGGAGCAGCTCAAGGAGGCGATTCAATACTATTACAAGAAGCTGCACCGCCCTATAACCTACGAATACCTGCTCTTTGACGACTTCAACGACTCTCCCCGCGATGCCCGCGAGCTGGCCGAAATCGTGCATTGGGCGCCCAGCAAGGTCAACATCATCATGTATAACGACGTGGCGGGTGTGGAGCTCAAGCGCGCCCGCGAAAATCGGCTGGACAAGTTCATGCAGGAGCTGGTCAAGAACGACGTCACCGCCACGGTGCGCAGAAGCCGGGGCGACGATATCGACGCCGGCTGTGGACAGCTGGCCATCAAGGAGGGGCAGGAAAAAGGCAAATCAATTGCGAAATAGGTCTTCGTTCCGGGGATGGGTACCGGTTGATAGATACCAGAGACCGGGATTCAAAATTGCCCTTATCCGTGGATCAGGTCGAAGATACGGCTGAAGCGCGGCATCCACCGTTCAGCATCCCATGAGAAATAGATGATACCCCCCTTGCCTACAATATGGTCGTGGGGCACGAATCCCCAGAAGCGACTGTCTTCACTGTCGTCCCTGTTGTCGCCCATCATGAAATAGTAGTTCCCCTTGATGGTGTAGGTGTCGGTCTCCTCCCCGTTGATGATGAAGGTAGTGCCCTTGCGCTCCACATTATTCTCTTCATAGCGTGTGATAATATTTTCATACACATGCCAGTTCCGGGGCGTCAGAGTCACTTCCTGTCCCTCGAAAGGCACGACGGTCGGGGGCATATGGTCGTGATTCATAAAGCCCGAAGAGAAGCTGAAATCCACCCTGTCAAATTCGTTGAAGCTCTGCGGCAGCACGAATGGGGCAACCTCGGTCACTTCCGCCCACTGTTCGATGGTATTGGCCTCCTCCCTCGTCATATTGAGGCGGTAGGTATTGGGTCCCTCGGCCCGTATGAGGGTGGCGCCGATGGAGTTCACTTTGGCGGGGCTCAGCCTAACCCGCTCCTGCACCCTCACAAGGTAATTCATCTGTAGCCCGGGAAAATGCTGCGCCTCCTCGCCGTTGATATACAGCTGCTTGGACCGTATGGAGAGGGTGTCGCCCGGCATGCCCACGGCACGCTTGATATAATTGGTTTTGGCCGATATGGGAGCGATATCGATGGGATAGTTGAACACTACTATCTCATTGCGGTCGATATCTTCCAGGCCCGGAATGCGGGCCCACGGAAAAGTCAGCCCCGGCAGGTAGATATTGGTAAACGGCACGCCAAGCACCATAGGGGTTCGGGGACCGTAACTGATCTTGGAGACCACCAGGAAATCACCCGTCATCAGGGTCTCTTCCATCGAAGGGGTGGGTATGCGATAGGCCTCGAAGAGGAACGTCCGAATAATGATCGCCGCAATAGCGGCAAACAACAATGCGTCTGCCCATTCCCTAAGCCAGCTTTTCGCTTTTTGATTTTGGTCCTTCCTTTCTTTTCGTCGGCGGGACCTGCGCTCCTCCCGCTCTTTCTTATCTATATTTTCTGCCAATGTATGTCCTGTTATTACTAGTTATAGTCAAAGTCTATGGTCATGCCCGGGGGAGAGTCAATCTCATCTTTTTTGTAGACCCCGTTCTTGTAACTTACCCTGAACCACTGCTGTTCTTCGGGCGAATAGAAGTAGTCGGAATATTCCGCCGGTTCCTGCTCCAAAAGCTTTTGCGTAAAGGTACGCTTGACCTGCGGCATCAGGTCGATATAGCGGCTGGCCCCGGCGTAAACCAATCCGCGCCCGAACGGGCCGTCGATGTCGAGCACCATCATGGGGATGGAATCATCGACCGTAAACCAGTATTCAAACTGTATCGCCTTGCCCGGGCGGAAGCTTTTGGTGTTGACCAGGTCTTCGATGGTTTTGGTTGGGTCGCCAAAGGTGGCCTGCAGCAGCGCCCTGAGGGTGTCGGTCGACATGTGGTCTATATCGGTCTTTCGGTACAGGCCCTGCCCGGTCCATTTGATATTGTCGAACTTGTTCATGAACCAGGCCCACTGATCTTTAGACATCTTCTCAAATTCGGGTTCCTTAAACTGTCCCTGTGCCGGAAGAGCGGTAAAGCCGACCAGTATCAGAAGTAGTACAAGCTGTTGAAGTCTTTTCATCATAATGCCAATATATTAATCCTCGTCCATAGATAGAACAGCCAGGAACGCTTCCTGGGGCACTTCTACGGAACCTACGTTTTTCATTCGTTTTTTTCCTTCTTTTTGTTTCTCCAGCAGTTTGCGCTTTCGGGAGATATCTCCGCCGTAGCATTTGGCGGTAACGTCCTTGCGTATGGCCCGGATGGATTCGCGGGCGATGACGCGGGAGCCGATGGCAGCCTGTATGGCCACCTCAAACTGCTGTTGTGGAATCAGTTCCTTGAGTTTCTTGCATACCTTGCGACCCAGCTCATAGGCGCTGTCGCGGTGCGTGATGCTTGAGAGGGCATCCACCTGGTCGCCGTTAAGCAGTATGTCGAGCCGCACCAGGTCTCCCTCGCGGTATTCCATAAACTCGTAATCGAAGGAGGCATAGCCGCGGGTGCCGCTTTTGAGCCGGTCGTAGAAATCGAAAACCACTTCGGCCATCGGCAACTCATAGGTGATATCCACGCGCTTGCTCTGCATATGGAGCTGATTCACATAGATCCCGCGGCGGTCCTGGCACAGTTTCATCACGGGGCCGATATATTCGGTCGGAGTGATGATACTGGCCTTGATATAGGGTTCGAACACCTTTTCCACCTTGCCGGGATCGGGCATCTCGCTGGGGTTGTCCACTTCCTTCTCCACCACTTCCCCCTTCTCCGTTTTGAGCACCTTGTATTGCACGTTGGGCACGGTAGTGATGATGTCGATATCGAATTCGCGGTCCAGCCGCTCCTGGACGATCTCCATATGCAGCAGTCCGAGGAAGCCTGCACGAAAACCGAATCCCAGGGCCTTGGAGGTCTCCGGCTGATAGGTCAATGATGCGTCGTTAAGCTGCAGCTTCTCGAGGGCCGACCGCAGGTCTTCAAAATCGTCGGAGTCGGTGGGATAGATGCCACTGAAAACCATCGGCTTCACTTCCTGGTATCCCGGGATCGGCTTGTCGGCCGGCTTGCGCGAGGTGGTGATGGTATCACCGACGCGGGCATCCTGCAGCGATTTTACGCTGCCGATGACATAGCCCACCTCGCCGGCTTCCAGCTTGTCGGTCTTCTCCTTCTCCAGCTTCAGGTAGCCGATCTCCTCGGCGTCGTAATCCTTGTCGGTAGCCATGAAATGGATCCCTTCACCCTTCTGCAGAGTGCCCTCCATCACCCGCACATAACAGATGGAGCCGCGGTAGGTATTGAATATCGAGTCGAAAATAAGGGCCCGGAGGGGTTTGTCATTCTCGCGCCCCGGCCCCGGTATCAGTTCCACGATCGCCTCGAGCAGCAGATCCACGCCCTCGCCCGTCTTGCCGGAAACGTGCAGTATATCCTTGTGCTCGCAGCCGATAAGGTCAACGATCTGCTGACCCACCCCTTCGATGTCGGCCCCGGGAAGGTCGATCTTGTTCAGCACCGGTACAATCTCCAGGTCCTGGTCGATGGCCTGGTAAAGCGTGGAGATGGTCTGGGCTTCCACCCCCTGGGCTGCATCGACCACCAGCAAAGCCCCCTCACAGGCTTTGAGCGCACGGGAGACCTCATAGGAAAAATCCACATGGCCCGGGGTGTCGATAAGGTTGAAAATCACCTGCTCGCCGCTTGGGCGTTCATACTCCATCTTGATCGCATGGCTCTTGATGGTGATACCGCGCTCCCTTTCCAGGTCCATGTCATCGAGGACCTGCTCCTGCATCTCGCGCTCGGTGATGGCACCGGTACGCTCGAGCAGACGGTCGGCCAGCGTGGACTTGCCGTGGTCAATGTGGGCGATGATGCAAAAATTTCGAATTTCGGTCATGGACATGCGCTACCTTTCATGGCGCTTTTGCTTTACAAAAAGAACGGTTAAGATACAAAAATAGCGAGGGGATTGCATAGGCTTTCTAAAATATAAATGTCGCAGGACCGTATCAATCCTGCGACATGGGTAACATTTCAAAAACCGATATATTGTCAATCTTCTTCCTGGGGCGGGATATTCAGGGGATCCTGTTTCTCATGCACGGGGCTCAGCAGCTCCACATGGAAACGAAACTCCTCCCCTTCCAGGGTCATGGTTTCATACACCTCTCGAATGAGTTCAAAAACCACCTCCGTATCACCACGGATGCTGGTAGACAGGTAGTTCACGTCCACTTCCACCTCATGTTGTGCAACCAGCTCAAGCAGGAAGTCAACACTTTCCCGGGGTTCGTTCGAGGTCAGGGGGATATAGGTAAATTGTGCCGTTGTAATCATAATCAGTTTTAAATAATGAAAATTATTTCGCCGTGGGGAGGCCACCAACAGCTAGCCATATGTTCACTTGTCCTGTTGTTTCAGAGCCGCCCTTCGGGGCTCTAAGAATAATCGTTTGAGCTCAATAGATCAACGTGCAATCTGAATTGTTTGCAGGCGTCGTCCATCGACTGTATGAGCTGATCAACTTCACGGTTTACCTCTTTGATGGCAAGGGGCAGATAAGCTGGCTGACCTTTCAAAATTATTTCGGAACATTTTTTTATAAGTCCGGTTAATCAAACTTGAACTACCTGTAAACAAAGTATTGGCTTACAATGATTCGAAATATCGCACATAATCCTGTTGTCCAGTTTTTACTTTTCTCTTTGATCCTGGTCGTTTTTGTTGCAGCCTTAGCGGCTTAATTTTAGCTGCCACTCAGTCATTTTCATCATTGTGTTTTAGACTTTCGCTACTCTTGTAGCGGATCCACACAAAAGAATAGCCCTGCGTCCGTCTCCCCTCCCC
>CAYREV010000016.1:27011-35795 GCA_964423345.1 uncultured Balneolaceae bacterium
TCTCCCCTCCCCACGGCCTATCTCCCCTCCCCACGGTTAAGAAATAATAAAAAATCATTTTGGGAATGATCTGTATTGAAAAATTCTTATATTGCCAGTGATGCAAAAACAACGATTCCATACCCATCTCCATCACGGCGGTTCCCACCGTCAATAGCATCTTTCTGTGCAGCTTATGCTGCCTCGTCTCTTCATAGGTTCTCCCAACATTTTTTACCAAACCAAACAGGATCTAATTATATCATGCAACGAACTGTTAATTCAGATACATCCCTGCGCATTGCGCTTCAAAAAGACGGTCGGCTGACCGATAAAACCATTCAACTGCTGGAGGGTATCGGCCTGCGCTTTGACAACTACAAGCGCTCCCTGATGCTTAAGGCCCGCAATTTTGACGTGGAATTGCTCCTTATACGCGACGACGACATCCCGGAATATGTACAGGACGGGGTTTGCGACCTCGGCTTCGTCGGGGCCAACGTCACTGCCGAGATGGGCGCCGACGTCACTTCCCTTCGGGGACTGGAATACGGCATCTGCCGACTCTCCCTGGCGGTACGTAAAAACGGTGATATCAACTCGGTCGAAGATTTTGACGGCAAGATCATCGCCACCAGCTATCCCAACCTCACCCGCTCTTACCTGGAGGAACGGGGCATCGATGCCAAAATAGTCACTATCTCCGGTGCCGTGGAAATTGCCCCGCGGCTGGAGGTGGCCGATGCCGTCTGTGACCTCGTCTCCACCGGCAACACGCTGAAGGCCAACGGCCTGGTAGAGATCGAAACGGTCTTTGAGTCGGAAACGGAACTGATTCGAACCAACAAGGAGCTCTCGCCGGGCAAGAAGAAGCTGATCGAAAAGTTTCTGCTTCGCATCGACGGCTACCAGCAGGCCGAACGCAGCCGCTATATCATGATGAACGCCCCCCGGGAATCCCTGTCGAATATCAAGCAGATCATTCCCTCCCTGAAAAGCCCCACCGTCATGCCCCTGGCCGATGATGATATGGTGGCCATACACACGGTCATTCCCATAGAGGAGTTCTGGGAAGTGATGGAGAAGCTGAAGGCTGAAGGCGCCAGCGGTATCGTGATACTGCCCATTGAAAGCATGATCCTTTAACCGGCGATGGAAACTTTCAAACATAACGACCAGACTGTCAACTACCGATGAAAACCTACCAATACCGCAATCTGACCGAACCGCAGCTCGAGAAGCTGTGTGAGCGTCCCCGGATGGACAACACCGAAGCCTTCGCAAAGGTGCGCCCCATACTGGAGGCGGTCCGCCAGCGGGGCGACGAAGCCGTCCTCTCCTATACCCGGCAGTTTGACGGCACCGCCCCCGACCCGCAGGTCCTCGATCCCCGCCGGATCGAGGTCACCCTGGACCCCGACACCCGCAAAGCCATCGACACCGCCCTTGAAAACATTCAGCGTTTCCATAAGGCGCAGCTTCCCATACCCCTGGAGGTGGAGACAATGCCGGGAGTTCGCTGCCGGCGGCTGTCCCGGCCTATCGAACGGGCGGGGCTGTACGTGCCGGGCGGCACGGCCATACTGCCCTCCACCCTGCTGATGCTGGGCGTCCCCGCCGCACTGGCAGGCGTCGACCAAATCGTCGTCGCCACGCCTCCGGATGAGGAAGGCGGCGTGGCCGACGAGCTTATATATATCTGCCGGCAGCTCGGGGTGGGTACGCTGCTGCTGGCCGGAGGAGCCCAGGCGGTGGCAGCCATGGCCTACGGCACCGAGACGGTGCCTTCGGTCGATAAGATCTTCGGGCCGGGCAACCAGTATGTGACGGCTGCCAAGATGTTGCTGCTGAACAGCGACGCCCGCATCGCCATCGACATGCCCGCCGGTCCCTCGGAGGTGCTGGTCGTCGCCGACCATTCGGCCGATCCCGCTTTTGTAGCGGCCGACCTGCTGGCCCAGGCCGAACACGGGCCCGACAGCCAGGTGGTGCTGGTGGCCACGGCCGGCTTCGACCGGGCGGCCTGCAGCGAAGCCATAGAAAGCCAGCTGGAGGATCTGCCACGCAAAGAGGTGGCAGGAAACGCCCTCGAGCACAGCTTCCTGTTGCAGGTGGACACCCTGGATGAGGCGATGGACTTCTCCAACCGGTACGCCCCCGAACACCTCATGATACAGACTGAGGACCCGGAAGGACTGCTGGACAGCGTGCGCCATGCCGGCTCCGTATTCCTCGGCCGGTGGTCGCCCGAAAGTGCAGGCGACTACGCCTCCGGTACCAACCACACCCTGCCTACCTATGGCTATGCCCGCATGTACAGCGGGGTGTCGGTCGACTCGTTCATGAAGTTTGTGACCGTACAGCAGCTGAGCGAAGAGGGACTTAAAACCATCGCCCCCACGGTAAACCGCCTGGCGGAGCTGGAGGAACTGGAAGCCCACAAGCGCGCCGTCACCATCCGCCTTGACAAGCTGAACCTTTAACCAAAGAACCCAACAACCGATGAAAGCCGATTTCAATATGGACCGACTGGTCAGGCCCAACATCCGGGCGCTCACTCCCTACAGAAGCGCACGGGACGACTTCGAGGAGGGGCTCCTGCTCGACGCCAACGAGAACAGCCTGGGAAGCCCTTTCGGTGAGGGGGAAGCCCTGAATCGCTATCCCGACCCCTATCAGAAAAAACTGAGGCAAGCCATTGCCGACTGGAGAGAGGTGCAGCCCGGGCAGGTCTTTACCGGCGTGGGCAGCGACGAAGCCATCGACCTGCTGTTTACGGTCTTCTGCCGGCCCGGCCGCGACCGCATCATCACCACGCCCCCCACCTACGGCATGTACCGGGTATCGGCCAATATTCACGATATCGCCGTCGACGAGGTACTGCTGGGGCCCGACCTGGAGCCGGACACCGAAAAGATCATAGAGGTAGCGGGGCCCGACACCAAACTGCTTTTCCTCTGCTCTCCCAACAACCCCACGGGTACCTCGCTGCCGGCCGACACACTACGCACCATCCTGGATCGTTTTGAAGGGGTGGTGGTGCTTGACGAGGCCTATATTGATTTCAGCATGGAACCCAGCATGGTCCCCCTGATCGAACGCTATCCCAACCTGGTGGTACTGCAGACCATGTCCAAGTCATTCGGTCTTGCGGGCATCCGCCTGGGCATGGCCTTCGCAAACAGGGAGATCATCAGCTATCTTATGAAGGTCAAGCCGCCCTATAATGTCAACAGCCTCACGGCCAGGCACGCCCTGAAGGCATTTGACAATCTGGAGACGCTCCGCTTCAATGTCGACTCCATCCGCAAAGAGCGGAAACGCCTGCATGGCGAACTGGCCAAAATCGGCCGCGTACAAAAAATTTATCCCAGCGAAGCGAACTTTTTACTGGCTAAAATTGATAATGCCCCGGAGGCCTACAAGAAGCTGGCAGACAGGGGCGTCATCGTCCGCTACCGCGGCGACGAGCCCCGCTGCGAAGAGTGCCTGCGCATCACCGTGGGTACCCCCGACGAAAACGACAAGCTAATCCAAGCCCTAAAAGATATTTCGTGATGAACATACTGATTGAACCGGAAGCCCTCGGCGGCAAAGACCCGTCCCTCCTGTGGCCGGGAGCCCTCTATGGCCTGAAAAGGCTGCAGGAGCTGGGCCACACCCTCTACCTCGACCCCGACTCTCTGAGCGACGATCAGCACCGGCTGCTCGACAACGAGGGTATCGACCTCCCTGGCGGGGAGCTGCCCGAAACGCCCGACCTCCGTATTACCACGGCCGACGGCATGCTGGGGCTCTCCGACAAGGGGAACATCCTGGCCACCGAAGACGACTGGGCCGGCCTCAGTGACCGTATCTGCTTTCCCGAGCGGACGGCCTCCCTTTCGCGCAAGACGGCGGAGACCGATATCACCATAAGCCTCAGCCTTGACGGCACCGGCAGGGCGGAGATCAATACCGGCCTGAAGTTTTTTGACCATATGCTTGAACAGATAGCCAAACACGGGCTCCTGGACCTGCGCATCAGCTGCACAGGCGACCTGGAAGTCGACGAGCACCATACCATTGAAGACGTAGCCATCACGCTCGGCGACTGCCTGTCGGAAGCCCTGGGCAACAAGGTAGGCATACAACGCCACGCTTTCGCCCTGCCGATGGATGAAAGCCGGGCCCGCGTGGCCCTGGACCTTTCGGGCCGTCCCTACCTGGTCTTCGAAGGCGGTTTTGACCGCGAAAAGGTCGGGGACTTCCCTACCGAGATGACCGAACACTTTTTCTACTCGCTGGCCATGCACCTTAAAGCCACCCTGCACCTTAAGGTCGAGGGCAGGAACGACCACCATAAGATCGAGGCCTGTTTCAAGGCTTTCGCCCGCTGCCTCCGCGCAGCCGTCAGCCGCAGCGAACGCAACCTGAACATTCTGCCCAGCACCAAAGACCTGCTCTGATATGATAGCCATTATAAACTATGATGCCGGCAACCTGGCCTCCGTGTCGAATGCACTGGAACGCCTTGGGGTGCCCTATACCGTCACCAACAAGATCGAGGAGCTGGAGCAGTCCGAAGCCGTCATCTTTCCGGGTGTGGGCCATGCGCGCCCTGCCATGAAATCGCTGCGGAAACACGGACTCGACACCTTCCTGGAGGAAACGAAAAAACCGGTCCTCGGCATATGCCTGGGCATGCAGCTGCTCTATGAATCGTCGGAGGAGGGAGATACCGGCGGACTGGGCCTGATACCCGGCACGCTCAAGCGTTTTGACCCGGCCCGGGGCAAGGTTCCCCATATGGGCTGGAACACCCTCGACGAACTGTCCCCGGACCCCCACCCGCTGCTCAGGGGCCTGACCGAAAAGCAGTACTTTTATTTCGTCCACAGCTATTATGCACCGGTAAATGCATATACCCTGGCAACCTGCAGCTACCTCGGCGAATTTGCCGCCGTGGCGGGGAGAGACAACATCGTGGGCGTGCAGTTTCACCCCGAAAAATCAAGTGAGGCGGGCTCCCTGCTGCTTCAGAATTTTATCGAGTGGGTGAACCGGCCCATTAAAGACAGATAACCTAACTTAGTAGAGTCGCAATGTTCAACAGCCTTATATCCATCATAACCCCCTTGGTCTTCACCCTCCTCTGCTGCCCCGATCCGCCCGCGGCAGACAGCACGGAAGTGAACTACCGGTCCGAGATGATCCGGTTTGTACGGGAGCTTCGGAATACCGCGCGTCAGGCCGACCCCGGCTTCAAAATCATTGCCCAGAACGGGGAGCGTCTGCTGACCGAAAACGGCCAAACCGACGGCGCCCCCAACACCGACTACCTGGACCTTATTGACGGCATCTCGCGGGAGAGCCTCTTTTACGGCTATAAGGCCGACGGCGCCCGCACCCCCAGGGAGGTGCAGCGCTATATCATCTCCTTCCTGGATGTTGCACAGGATCACGGCAAGACGGTGATGGCGGTCAGCTACTGCTCCACCTCCGGGAAGATCGACGACTCCTACCGGCTGGCAAACGACCGCAACTACCTTCCCTTTGCCGCCCCCGACCGGGACCTTACCGTCATCCCCAACTATTCGGCCGACCTGATCCGTGAAAACAGCCGGGACATACGCTCCCTCTCCGACGCAAGCAATTTTCTCTACGTGCTTAACCCCGCTCAATTCCCAGAAAAACACGATTTTCTCTCAGCCCTGGATCGGACCAACTACGACATTCTGGTCATCGACTGGGTGTTCAGCAAAGGCTTCCCGCTGACACCCGGCGAAGTCGAAAGGCTGAAGACCAAGGCTAACGGGGCCCGCCGGCAGGTCATCGCCTACCTGAGCATCGGCGAAGCCGAAGATTACCGCTACTACTGGAAAGAGGAGTGGGATAACCGGCCTCCCGGGTGGATGATGCCGGAAAACCCCAAATGGCCCGGAAACTACCCGGTGAAATACTGGAAAGAAGAATGGAAAAAGATCATCTATTCCGGGAGCGGCTCCTACCTCTCCCACCTGCTTACGGCCGGATATGACGGGGTATACCTGGACCTCGTAGACGCATTCGAATATTTTCAGGACTTGAATAAAAACTAAACTGCATGATTGTCATACCCGCTATCGACCTGCTGGACGGCAAGGTCGTCCGACTCAAAAAAGGAAAGTACGAAGAGGTCACCGTCTATAATGAAGACCCCGTGGCGGAAGCCCGGAAATTCGCGGATGCCGGTTTCGGCCATATTCATATTATCGACCTCAACGGGGCAAGGGACGGTGAATTCGTTAACCTCCATTTCGTTAAAACGATCGTCGAGGAGACCGGCCTCTCCGTACAGACGGGAGGGGGCGTCCGCAGCCGCGAAGACGCCCTGCAGCTTTTCGATGCGGGTATCGAAAGCGTCATCTGCAGTTCGCTGGCCGTAAAGAAGCCCGAGCAGTGGCTTCGGCTGGTTGACGAATACCCGGAAAGGATGATTCTGGGCATGGACCTGAAGGAGGGCGAGATGGCCTACGGGGGATGGCTGGAGACTTCCGACCAATCCATCGGGGATTTCCTGGCACCCATGATACAGCAGGGGCTCAAACGGGTGCTCTGCACCGACATCGCCAGGGACGGCATGCTGACGGGCCCCAACCTGGAGCTGTACCGTTCCCTTCAGGAACAGTTCGGGGGGCTCGACTTCATAGCCTCCGGCGGCATCAGCGGGGCCGGTGATCTGCAGGAGCTGCAAACCCTCTCCATCTACGGGGTGGTAGTGGGCAGAGCCTACTATGAGGGGCGCCTGGGACTGGAGGAGATGTTCAAGCACCACAACCCCGGACGGAATTAAAATCCAAAGGGACTATTGCAACCTAATCGGTATATTTGCACACTCAAAACCATAACAACATGCTTGCAAAACGAATCATACCCTGCCTCGACATTAAAGACGGCAGAACCGTCAAGGGCGTCAACTTCGAGGATCTCCGGGATGCCGGCGACCCCGTAGAACTGGCGCGGCGCTATGCCGACGAAGGGGCCGACGAGCTGGTATTTCTGGATATCACCGCCACCAAAGAGAAACGGAAGACGCTTATCGACCTGGTCCGCCGCATCGCGCGGGAGATCGATATCCCCTTTACCGTAGGGGGCGGCATTAAAACCGTCGGGGAGATCGAGAAGCTGCTGCATGCCGGGGCCGACAAGATATCCCTGAACAGCGCTATCGTCCGCGATCCCAGGCTCATCAACCGTGCCTCCGAGGCCTTCGGATCGCAGTGCATCGTAGCCGCGGTAGACGCCAAACGCAGCGACGGGCGGTGGACTGTCTTTATCAGCGGCGGCAGCGTGGATACCGGGCGGGACGCCCTCGAGTGGATGGAAGAGGTGGAACGAAGGGGCGCGGGCGAAATCCTGCTGACCAGCATGGACCGCGACGGCACCAGGGAAGGATTTGATATCGAGCTGCTGCAACAGGCCAACCGGCGGGTCACCATCCCCGTCATAGCCAGCGGCGGTGCGGGAACTGTCGGCCACTGCATTGAAGCCATCGACGAGGCCGGGGCCGATGCCGTACTGGCCGCAAGCATTTTCCACTTCCGCCAGGTTGAAATTGAAGAGATGAAGCAAGCTTTCAGGGACGCATCCATCCCGGTAAGGCTGGAACACCCAAAAAGTAAATAGGATACCTTTATGGATACGACTACGCTGGATTTTGACAAAGGAGACGGGCTGATACCCGCCGTCGTACAGGACGCGCATACCTACCGCGTGCTTATGCTCGGCTATATGAACCGGGAAGCCCTGGAGAAAACGCTCAAGGAGAACAAGGTCACCTTCTACAGCCGCAGCAGGGAGCGGCTGTGGACCAAGGGCGAGACCTCGGGCAACACCCTGGAGCTGGTGGATATACAGGCCGACTGCGACAACGACACCCTGCTGGTACTGGCCGACCCCGCCGGCCCCACCTGCCATACCGGGGCCGAATCCTGCTTCCACGAGAAGGAGTTCAAGCCGCAAGGCGGCTCCCTGCATTTCCTGGAAGAGCTGGAAGAGCTGATACGCGACCGTAAGGAGAAGATGCCTGAGGGCTCCTACACCACCTACCTTTTTGAGAGCGGCACTGGCAAAATCGCCCAGAAAGTGGGCGAGGAATCCGTAGAGGCTATTATAGAAGCCCTGAATTCAAATAATGAGCAGCTTACCGACGAAGTATCCGACCTGATATATCACCTGCTGGTGCTGCTGGCCGACCGGGGGCTCTCACTCGAAACCATCGCGAACCGACTGGCCGAACGCCACGGCCAAAACCAAGCCGGCGGCTAAGCGGTAAGGGAAGCCGCCCGGCCTACTCTATGCCCAGCACTTCCTTGGACATGTGCATGGTCACCAGCATATGGGGGACATCCACCACTTCGGCTATCTTAAGGTCGCCGGCCAAAGAACAGAGCGCATAGGCATCCTGCCGATCCATATTGTGTTGCTCCACCAGGTAATCGATCATATAGCGGGTGGCTTTTTTGGCAGCCTTGTCGATAGTCGTCCCGAAACCGGTCACCGCATAATAGTCGTCCGTCTCATACTGCGGCTCCTCTATCGTACGGCCCTCCTTGATCAGCTCCACTTCATAGACGATGCGCATGGGCGCCTCTATAGCCGTCCCGCACACCTCGCCCAGTCCCTGGGTGGCATGTGCATCGCCGATGGAGAAGAGCGCGCCTTCCACCAGGACGGGAAAATAGACCGTCGCCCCCTCCGTCATATTGGGATCGTCCATATTGCCACCGTTCTTGCGAGGCGGGATGGTCGAAAGCATGGAGTCGGTGGCCGGGGCCACACCCA
>CAYREV010000016.1:35895-63173 GCA_964423345.1 uncultured Balneolaceae bacterium
CCCAGTCGCCCATCTCAATTTGATGAAGCGTCACTTTCAATACGTCGCCGGGTTCCGCCCCCTCCACATAGACCGGGCCCGTAAGCGGGTGGATGGGATCGAAGCTCAGGTTCTCCAGATCTTTCAGGGTGGAGTTAATATTCAGCTGGCGGTCGGAGGCCTCCTCGGTCTGCACTTCGATGACCGAAGCCGAAGGCACCCTCAAGACGGGTTCGATGGCACTGCTCCACCGGCTATGGGTCTGGTCGGCCGTAAGGGAGTAATCGGCTTCGGGTACCGGGTCCACTTCCATCTCCCCCTCCCCGGCCGTACATCCGGCTGCAACCATCACTGTCAATAATAGAATAAACTGTCTCATAAAACCCTCCGTCGTTGAATAAGCGTGATAAGTTCACTCAGGCCTGAGCCTGCATTAAGAACGTACTATAAGAGAATGGGCATGATTTAGCAACTGCCGGGATACCGGCTCTTTGCAGCCACAGCCTATTTTATTACCTTGCCGGAAACGCAATCATCACCTACACAGACCCCCTATGAAGATCACTGTTCAGAAACTGAATGACGACATGCACATGGAAGCCGCCAATGAAGAGGGCGGGAAAATCAGAATGGACGGAAACACCCGGATCGGGGGACTGGAAGGTGGCCTGAGCCCCATGCAGCTGCTGCTGGCCGGCATTGGCGGATGCAGCGCTATCGATGTTATCGACATCCTGGGCAAGCAGCGACAGGGCCTGCAGGACCTGCAGGTGGTAGTCGACGGCGACAAGCAAAAAGCGGACACCTACTCTGAATTCAAAACCATCCACCTAAAGTTTATACTGGAGGGCGACCTCGACCCCAAAAAGGTGGAAAGGGCCCTTGAGCTGTCCATCAACAAATACTGTTCGGTTTCCAAAGCCCTCGAAAAAGGATCCGAAATCTCCTACGATTACGAAATAAAATAAGACGCCCACGACATACAAGCCGGCGGGAAATTGGTCAATCATCACAATCGGCCGACCTTATCCCTTGCTTCAAACGGGAATAGGCATTAATATGGGCTGTCACGTAGGCGAAATCATCTCTATACCAATAACTGTCTCTTAAAAAAGAGTCTCATATAGTTTATGCTTTTATCCAATTCCTGTGAATACGGGCTGAGAGCGGCTTTATACCTGGCGGCCCATGAAGAGAAAGGATATATCTCCATCAAGAAGATCAGCGAGGACCTCGAACTCTCCCGCCACTTTTTGACCAAGATCCTGCAGCAACTGACCGCCGATGACCTGCTGGAATCCTACAAGGGGCCCAATGGCGGGGTGCGGCTGGCGAAGCCGGGCGAGGAAACAAGCCTCCTCGAAATTGTAGAGGCTATAGAGGGGGAGGAGCTCTTCGACCGGTGCGTCCTGGGCCTGCCGGGATGCGGCATGAAAAAACCCTGTCCCATCCATGACGAATGGCTTAAACACCGCGAAGGCATTCTGGAGATGCTTTCGAACACTTCCCTCAGCCGGCTGGCAGAAAAAAGCAAGGATTTTAAAATCCGCATCACGGCCGAAAACAGCCTCCTGGAGCTGTAGGCGGATTTTTTATACGCAGGATCCGGTTTATCCCTGTTCTATGCAGGTGAACATCAATACGCTACTTATTCTCCTCGACCAACTCCAGTGAGGCCGAATTGACGCAGTACCGCAGCCCCGTGGGTTCGGGCCCGTCGGGAAAAACGTGTCCCAGGTGAGCATCGCAGACGTTGCAAACCACTTCGATACGGTTCATGCCGTGGCTACGGTCCCTCCGGTAGGCCACCACATCCTCCCTGAGGGGTTCGGTAAAACTGGGCCAGCCGGATTTCGATTCGAACTTGCCAGAAGAGTCGAAGAGCTCCGTGCCGCAGCAGACGCATGCATAGCGGCCCGGCCGGTGCGCCTCACAGTATTCCCCGCTGTAGGGACGTTCGGTACCCTGCTTGCGCGTCACATAAAACTGTTCATCGGTCAGCTGCTCCTTCCACTCCTCGTCGGTCTTGCTCACATTGCGCGGCGCTTCGGGGTTTCCCTCATCCGCATGTTTTTGTACCTGTGTCCAGTCGATCATAATGGGTGTTTCGGCTGTTTGGGGATCAATACCTCTACACAATACAGGGCTTCAGCTTTAAAAAGTCGGGGCGGCCGGATTTGAACCGGCGACCTCGTCGTCCCGAACGACGCGCGCTAACCGGGCTGCGCTACGCCCCGAATATAGACCGGTGATTGCCGCCTTATCTAACCCTTCCCCGGCCGGCCTGAATAGTTTTCAAGCGCTTGCCGCCGGTATGCTATCCAATCCTGGAAATCAGGTCGGCGGTCCGTGCCGAATAACCGGCTTCGTTATCGTACCAGGCGATGACCTTGACCAGCTTCCCGTCCACTTTGGTAAGTCCGCTGTCATAGATAGAGGAGTGCGGGTTGCTCAGGATGTCGGTGGAAACCAGCTCATCCTCGGAATATTGAAGGATCCCTTTCATCCCCCCCTCGGCGGCTTTTTTGAAGGCATCGTGCACCTGTTCCTCGGTGACCTCGCTGTTCACCACGGCCGTAAGGTCGGTCAGCGAACCGTCGGGTACCGGAACGCGAACGGCGCCTCCGTCCAGTTTTCCGTCGAGGTGGGGCAGCACCAGTCCCACGGCCTTGGCGGCTCCCGTCGTAGTGGGAACGATGTTATAGGCGGCAGCCCGTGCCCGGCGCAGGTCGCTGTGCGGCCCGTCCAACAGTTGCTGATTGCCGGTATAGGCGTGGATGGTGGTCATAAGTCCCTTTTCGAGTCCGAAGGCGTCGTCGAGCACTTTAACCATCGGTGCCAGGCAGTTGGTGGTGCAGCTGGCGTTGGAGTAGATTTTGGTCTCATCGTTAATCACTTCATCATTGACGCCGAGTACGACCGTCTTCACGTCGCCGCCTTTGGCGGGGGCGGAGATGATAACCTTTTCGGCGCCGGCCTCAATGTGTTTCCCGGCGTCCTGTTCCGTCCTGAAAAAACCGGTCGACTCCACGATGACGTCGGCTCCGCGTTTGCCCCATTCCAGCTTGGCGGGGTCCCGTTCGGAAGAGATACCGATTTTATTACCGTCAATACTTATAGCATCCTCAGTGGCGGAAACCTCTCCCTGGTAGGTGCCGTGAACCGAATCGTACTTGAAAAGGTGAGCCAGGGTCTTTGCATCCGTCAGGTCGTTGATGCCGACAATTTCAATGCGATCCTTGTGATAGGCAAAAATAGAACGTGCAACCAGCCGTCCTATTCGCCCGAAACCGTTAATTCCTACTTTAATTTTACTCATAAGATTTTCCTTCAATGCTGTTTTTAAAAGTCAATGTTTGCGGGATTAATAATGTATAGTTCCTAAAAATGAATTAGGTCTAAATCGTTCAAAAACAAGGGATGGAAAGTACCATTACCCATATCCATTCGCAAGGGTAAAGGGAGGGGCCGCGTGCCGGTCATTCCCCGTCGAGGTTTACGTCTCCGGGCATCTCATCATCATCCAACAGATCATCAAAATCGCCGTCGTCCATCCCCGGCATATCGTCCTCATCCTCTTCTCCCTCTTCCTCGGCCTCACTTTTCTTGCGGTTCAGGGTAGCTCCCGCCCTTTTTAAGGCCATCGCTATTTCCTGTTCCCCGTTATCGACCGCTATGGAAAGGGCGGTTTCTCCGTTCTTATCCTTTTGACCTACCCCCGCTCCCTGCTCTATCAGGTATGTAACCACTTCGGTATGCCCCTCGCGCGCCGCCTGCATCAGCGCCGTTTGTCCCCAACGCTGCCGTGCATTCACATCGGCGCCCCGGTCTACCAGCATCTTTACACTTTCCAGATTGCCTTGGCGGGCGGCGGCAATGAGAACGAGGCTGCCGATCTCCGCCCCATGATCCAGCAGGTACTCCATCATCTCGATGTTGCCGTTCTCCGCGGCACGGTTCAGGGCGGTTCCTCCCATCGAGGTCGTTAATGAGGGATCGGCACCCTCTTCCATCAGGTACTTTACCATCTCAAAGTCATCGTTCCCGGCTGCCAGGATCAATGCACTGCTTCCGCTTTTGTTGGTTGTATCGATATCGGCGTCATTAGACAACTCCTTTTTAACGGCATCCAAATTGCTTTCTTTGGCGGCTTGTAACAACAGAGAGCGTTCCATGTTCAGGCTATTGTTTTAGAAAGGTGATAAGGATTTATCGAGTGAGTATATCATAAATATCTGAACCTTTTTCAACAGGGCGGCCAAAAATCTATGAAAATATCAGTGAGCCAGGCCCGTGCCGCTGTATCCATTCATAAAATCCTTGCCGCTCATGCGCCTTTTGCCTTCAATCTGGACTTCCTCCAGCACCAGATCCAGCGTACCGGTACCCACGAGCAGCTTGTCGTCGCCCATATCAAGCTGGCCCGGTTTCAGCCTGGAGCTGTCGGCTATTCGGGAGCGGTACATTTTGAAGTTCAGCCCGTCCAATTCGGCCCATGCTCCCGGGAACGGGCTGAGCCCCCGAATCTTATTGTGGACTTTTTCGGCCGACTCCTCAAAATCAATTCTGCAATCTTCCGTAAAAAGTTTGGGAGCGGAAGTAGCTTGTTCATGGTCCTGGGCCTTCAGCTCGCAGCTGTCGGACTCAATATCGTCCAATGCCTCCGTCAACACCCGGCTTCCGATCTTCTTCAGCTTATGGTACAGATCGCCGGTCGTCTCGTTCGGTCCGATATCGACCTCCTCCTGTTTTATGATCCGTCCGGTATCCACATTCTCTTCAAGAAAAAATATACTGACTCCCGTCTTCTCCTCTCCTCTCATCACGGCCCAGTGAATGGGGGCCGCCCCACGGTATTTGGGCAGCAGCGAAGCGTGCAGGTTTACCGATCCCCGTTTTGGGATCTCCAGGAGGTGTTTGGGGAGGATCCGAAAAGCCACAACCACAAATAGGTCCGGTTCCAGGGCTTTCAGCTCTTCTGCAAATGAGGGATCGTCAAGGTCTTCGACCGTAATAACGGGCAGTCCCCGTTCCAGGGCTTCCGCTTTAACCGGGGTGGGCGACGGTTTTGCCCCGCGTCCCCTGCGCTTGTCGATATTGCTTACTACGGCGGCTATCGTGTGGCTCGATTCCGCAAGACGCCCGAGGCTGGGAATCGCGAAATCCGGGGAACCCATGAATACGATTTTCATGGCAACGTCAGGTTACGAAGTTGATGTTGCTTTTTTGGAGGCCAACGGATACTCCGTTTCCATTTGTCCCCCTGTAATCTCTTTCAGCTTGCTGCTGAGCAGCTTTCGCTTGAAGGCGGAGAGGTGATCCAGGAAGAGGACGCCATCGAGGTGATCCTTCTCATGCTGTATGACGCGAGCCAGCCAGCCGTCGACCTCCAGTTCCTGTTTTTTAAATTCTGCATCCCGGTATTCCACTTTTATCTTCTCCGGGCGCGACACGGTGCCGTTGACGCCGGGTATGCTCAGGCATCCCTCCTCCATAGACACTTTCTCCTCACTCTCAAAGACAATGCGAGGATTGATCATGGCCATCGGACCGTAATCGGGGCCTTCCTCCTCCTCGCTTACCGGGCCGGGGTCCACCACAAAAATACGCAACAGCCTGCCTATCTGCGGAGCCGCCAGGCCCACCCCGTCGGCATTGTACATCGTCTCAAACATATCGTCGATCAGTTCCCGCAATTCGGCGGTAACCTTTTCAACGGGCTCGGCCTCTTGGCGCAATATGTCATCATCGTATGTAACGATCGGTAAGATGGCCATATCAGTGCTCCGACTGTTCAAGATACTTCTGCAGTATGATTGCAGCGGCCGCCTGGTTGACCCGGTCCGATTCCCGTCGTTTCATCTTGGGCACACCCGCCTCGACCATAGCAGCTACCGCTTCCTTGGAGGTGTATCGTTCATCCATTTTTGCGATCTCTATCTCGGGCAGGATAAGATTGATCCGGGTTATGAACCGTTCGACCATCCGTACGGCCCGGCCCTCCTCCCCGTCGGGGGTAAGGGGCCAGCCTATGACCAGCTTTTTCACCTGGTCGGTTTCGACAAGTTTCTTGATCTGCTCCAGCGCTTCCGACGGCGGATAGGTACCTATGGGATTGGCAACCATACGCAGTAAATCCGTACGGGCCAATCCTACCCATTTGGTCCCTACATCAATTCCTAAAAGTCGTCCGTATTCTGCCAAGGTTAACTGTCCGCTTCTTCGAGTTCTTCCAGCGGCTGCTTCAGGAATTTCTTCAGCAGCTTACTGGGTTTAAAATGGGTCTTTCTGTGTGCCGGCACGTAAATTACCTCGTTGGTTTTGGGATTCCGTGCCTTGGGCTTCGCTTTGGTTTTCTTTACTTCAAAAACCCCGAAATCGCGCAGTTCGATCCTGCACTCAGGATCCGCTTTCATCATGGTTTCCCGGATGGCCACCAATACGGCCTCCACCCAGGGTTCCGATTGAACCATGGGCTCATCCATATCTTCAGCTACTTTTCGAACGAGGTCTCTTTTCGTGTACGTGATCATAATCTTGGGTATGCCTTTCTGTTAGTCTATTCGTCTGATATTTATTTTTATATACTCCTAAGGTTTAGCTGTAACCGCCTTAAAAATAGATGGTAGATGATATTGTTTTTAAAGCAGATATGAAAACCCTAGAGGGGTGTTAACGTAGTAAAAACTTGAAAATTATTCGTACCTGAAAACACTTTTTACTCCCTCCACTTTTTGGAGCTTGTTGATGATGCGGTCGAGGTGTTCGATATCATCCACATAAACAGCCAGTATCCCCTCAAACATTCCGCTGTCGCTGTTGACGTTGATGCTTTTCATATTGGTTTCCAGCGACTTCGAGAGCACATCCGTCAGGTCGTTTATCATACCCACCCGGTCTTCACCGATCACCTGGATGGCACCGAGGAATTTGGAGTCGAGGTTCCTGGCCCAGTTGACGTCAACAATGCGTTCTCCGTCGGTCTGTATCAGGTGGTGAATGTTTTTGCAGTTCGAGCGGTGCACCTTGACATCGCCTGTACGGCTGATAAAACCGATTACATCGTCACCGGGAATGGGATTGCAGCAGTTGGCGTACGAATACTTGACGTTGGTCAGCTCCCCGTTGATCACCAGTGCCTTTCCGTCACCGATGGAGCGGGCCGCATTGAAATAGGTCTCCTGTATCTCCTCTTCCGTCAGCTCTTTTGAAGAAGGCCCATCTTCCTCCTCTTCCACCCTGCCCTTGCTGGTAAACTGCTTGACGGCCTTGAGCAGTTTCTTCACGTCATAGCTGCCCATGCCTATCTCATAGAAGAGCTGCTGGGTGGTATCGAACTTTAGTTTCTGGGCTATGCGGGTCAGGTCCTGCTCATTGATCTCGATGTTGGCACGCTCGGCTTTCTTCTCCCATATCTCGCGCCCCTCTTCGGCCGTCTTGCGTTCTTTCTTCTTGATAAACTGCCGGATCCTGGATTTGGCCTTATGGGTGACCACATCGTTGATCCAGTCGGGGTTGAGGTTGATCTTGTTTCCGGTGATGATCTCAACCTGGTCGCCGATCTCAAGCTTTTGCCGCAGGGGGGCCATCTTTCCGTTGATCTTGGCCGCAATAGCCCGCTCCCCTATCTCACTGTGAATGTCGAAAGCGAAGTCAATGGGCGTCGCCCCTTTGGGCAGCGTGCGCAGCTCCCCGTCGGGCGTGAAGGCATAAATCTCGTCCTGGTACAGGTTGAGCTGGAAGTCCTTGACAAATTCGGTAGCCGCATCGGGCCGCGGGTTCTCCAGCACATCGCGCACCCAGGTGACAAACTTGTCGAGAGTCTCGGAGCCCTCTTTCCCCTCCTTGTATTTCCAGTGGGCCGCCAGGCCCCGTTCGGCAATCTCGTCCATCTTCCGGGTGCGTATCTGCACCTCCACCTTCCGCCCTTTCCTGGTAATCACGGTAGTATGGAGCGACTGGTAGCCGTTAGCCTTCGGAACCGAGATAAAATCCCGGAACCGCTTGGGAATAGGGGTATACCAGTCGGTGATGATGGAATAGACTCTCCAGCAATCCTCTTTGCTGTGGGGGTTCTCCAGGATGATACGAATGGCAAAAAGGTCATATATCTCTTCAAAGGGCTTCTGCTGCCGCTGCATCTTTTTGAAAATGGAATAGATATGCTTGGGCCGTCCCTTGATCTCAAAATTGAAGCCCTGCTCGTCCAGCTCCTCCTGTATGGGCTCCATAAACTCCTCTATAAACTGCTCGCGGGCATTTTTCTTCTCCTTTAGCTTTCGTGCTATAAACTTGAAGGAGTTGGGGTCGATTACCTTGAAACAGAGGTCTTCAAACTCACTTTTAATATTGAAGAGCCCGAAGCGGTGTGCCAACGGTGCATACAGCTCCATCGTCTCCGTAGCTATCTTCATCTGCTTCTCCCGCGGCAGGTGCTGTATGGTACGCATGTTATGCAACCGGTCGGCGAATTTTATGAGCACCACCCGGATATCTTCGGCCATCGACAGCAGAAGCTTCATAAATGTTTCGGCCTGCTTGGTGTCCCGGCTTTTGAAGACGCCCGATATTTTTGTCACCCCGTCGATGAGATGGGCTACCACCTCTCCGAAAATATCCTCGATATCTTCCAGCGTCACATCGGTGTCTTCTACCGTATCGTGCAACAGGGAGGCAACCACCGATACATCGTCGATATTTATTTCAGAGGCCACAATTTTGGCTACAGCCAGCGGATGGTAGTAGTAGGGCTCACCCGAAGCCCGCATTACGCCCTCGTGGGAGAGGCAGCAGAGCTTAAAGGCCTTCTCGATCATCTCGTCGTCCACCGACTCGATATGCTCATGGCATACCTCCAGCAACTCCTCCAGGTCCTGTTTCTGGGGTGCTTTGGGGGTATAACCCTCCAGGTCGTAGGAATATGTCGTCTTGGCTTCTGACATACTTTTTCACCGGTGTGCAGTCATCCGGCAACATTTGTTAACGATACAAAGTGTAATCTATGATAAAATAACGTCCTTAATACAATAAAGGTTTATTTTTCGGTAATAAAAAAGCGGACGCCGAGACAGCGCCCGCTTTATACATCTGCCGTTTAACCTAAAATTGAATAGACAACCCCAATACAAACCGGCCGTTAGACTCGAAGGAACGGGCAAACTGCGGCTGGTCGGTCTGCTGAAATCTATATTCAACAAAGGGTTTCAGCATCGGTATGGGACTCAGCTGCGCTCCGACCAGGGCATTCCAGAACAGGGGGCTGTCGCTGGTGTTCTGGAAATTTTGGAAATCACCTCCGGTTCCATCAAAGGTGGTTGCTCCCAGCCCCAGGCCCACATAGGGTTTTATCAGTCCCAGGGAAGCACCGCCGATGGCCGCCAGCCCGAAGTCGTAGTTGGTAATCTCACCGTAACTGAAATTATCTTCGGTAACACCGTTTTTATCATTGAAGTAGCTGAAGTGCGCTCTGATACCCAGCTTAACCACGGGCAGCTTTTTCAGGATACTGCGTTCCAATCGGACCCCGAAACCGCTTTCGGGTACTTCATTCCTTATTTCGTAGGATGCGCCGATACTCCACTGTGCCATAGACTGCTGGGGCACCATCAACATTCCGGCAAGTATTATAAATAGGGTAGTAACTATGTTCTTCATATCCTTAATAAGTTGGTTATGGTTAACAGTTCTCCGGTGCAAATAATGCTTATACAGTATAATAACGGTTATCTGAACCGGTTTCCAAAATAAGCATTCCAATTGTTCTTTTTGTGATAAATCCTTATTCTCATTTTCCCCTAAAAGTACCCGCCGGCGTGGCGGAATTGGTAGACGCGTTGGACTTAAAATCCAATTCGGAGTTAACCCCGAGTGTCGGTTCGAGTCCGACCGCCGGTACTTTTATTAGTAGCAGGTAGAAAGGAGTGGGTATAAAATGGCTGCCCGTCTGATTGTTCGGGGAGGACGAGAAGCCTGTCCCGACGAGGCCGAACATTTTCGGTCGAACACTTTCGGCGGAGGGAAATGAACACAGCGAATCGGGAAGTCCGACCGCCGGTACATTTTACGATACGGTAAGCGGGAAGGTTACCTCAAACTTCGTCCATTCATTCTGGCTGATTTCGAGCTCACCCTCCAGCTGGCTGACCAGCGTCTTCACCAGCGTCATGCCCAGCGACTGGCTCTCATCAACGGTAAAATCATCCGGCAGCGGCTTACCGTCATCTTCCACGGATAGCCTGGCCGACTCCCCCTCTTTGGCAAGGGTTATCCTGATCCGGCCGCTCTCCACCCCGTCAAAGCCGTGTTTGAAAGCATTATTCAGCAGTTCGTTAAAAATGAGCCCGAGCGGAACCGCCTTGGTGATCTCCACGCTGAACGACTCCAGCTCTTTTTGAATATCGATATCCTTCTGGGAAATATTGTAGGCATCCCTGATCACGCGGGAGAAATCCTCAATGTATTCCCGGATGTCTATATCCGAGAGGGTTTCCGTCTTGTATAGCTTCTCATGAATCATGGCGATCGACTGGATCCGGGCCTGGGTATCTTCCAGCACTTCCTCCAGCGACACATCATTCGGTTCATGTTTCTGCAGCTCCAGGATGCTGGAGACCACCGCAAGGTTATTTTTAACCCGGTGGTGGATCTCTTCAAGCAGGGTGCGCTTCTCCTTGAGCGACTTTTCGGTTTCCACTTCATGTTTTTTCCGGTCGGAGATATCCCGGACACTCCCAACAACTGCCTTCGGTACCCCGTTTTCATCTTTTACCAGCGACCGCTGGTTGCTGACCCATATATAGCGGCCGTCCTTACGCTTGATACGGAACTCCGTCTCCCCGCTGAACCGGTCTTTGATTTTTTTCCCTTCCATCAGCTCGGCCTCTTCCTTCATCCGCTCCAGGTCTTCGGGGTGTATGCGGCTCAATATAAAATCTCTTCCCTCTTCCATAATCTTTTCGGCCGGATAGCCCAGTTGCGTTTCCGCATAGGGACTCATATACACGTATTCACCCGTTTCAAGATCGATCTGGTAGATCACATCGCGGGAATGCTCCAGTACTTTCCTGGAAAGGGACTCGCTTTCGGCCAGCTGCCGGTTCAGGGTGTCTACTTCCCGGATGTAGTAGCGGGTGATCAGGTATCCTGACAGGATCAGAATAGCCCCCGAACCGAGGATACCCCAAAAGATAAGCCATCGAACCCAGCGGGCCATATCTGCCATTTCCTCCGAAAAATTATTTTCAAACCGGGTCAAAGATTGATCAACGGAGATGATCTGCCTGATATACCGGTTCCTCTCCCCCAAATCCGGCTCCCCCCTTTGCATGGACTGGTGGATTTCGGCACCCAGGCGGTCCAGATCGGCAATCAGGCTGTCGCCCCTTGCCCAAATACCAAAAGCCTCTTGAAGATTTTCAAATCCCCGGAAGTTCAAACCAAGCCATATGATAAGATCCGCATCCCCCGGATGAATACCTGCCGAAAGCAAACCTTTTTCCGCTTCCCGGGCATCCGGCTCCTCCTCCATCAGGGACAGCCGGGCTTTTTTTACTCCCTTATGGTACTCTAATGCCTCGTTAAACTGTTCATAATGAACAGGGTCCCCAAAGAGGGTATAGCTGATCAGGTGGTTCGTGGCCTCTTTCTGATGCTTGGTCCACAATCCTTCCGCCGAAATATTAGCACGAACGGCAGACAAGGTTTTGGTACCGTAATGGGCAGCCGCCACCATAAAGAGGGCGAGTATGATAAACACCGAGAGGATGGCAATACTCTCGTTTCTCCCGCCCTTCTCTTTTTTAAATTCACTCATATCATATGTAGGTCATTTTCGTCAAATGGGGAGTTTGACATTCCAAAGATCCCGGCAGTATTCACAAGATCTTTACCTCTAACATTCCATTGCCCCAAAGGTTTTTAACAGGCGCTATAATGTCCACTATCTCCTAAATGTAGTAGGGCGCATCAAGTTAACAAATTTCGACCGTCGGTGTATCCATTTTTTACTTCCTTGCCACATTTCAATGATGTAAAACTTTCCACTCCCTTAACAGCTGTTCAACAGGCAACAATTCCACAAATTTTCGATATCACCCTGCAACTCCCGGAAGGAACATACCCTGGGCCTACAGATAAAAAGCCACAACTCCTCTCCCGGGCTTCGCAGAAGGCCTGACCATGGAATGTCTCTCAATAATGATCTTTTGCCAATAATTCTTTTTCTGTTACATTCCGACTGGATTAATAGTTACATCTTGCTATTTTTAAGGGCAAAATCAAACTACCTCGAAATTTATGAGTGACAAAAAGAAAGTTCTCATTGTTGAAGATGATCTTATTCTAAACCTGCTCTATGAGAGTTATCTTGAACGGCTTGGTTTTGATACGGAAGGGGAACTGGTTTACGGCAAGACTGCAATTGAAAGAACCAAGGCAACGACTCCCGACCTTATTATTATGGACATCTCTCTGGAGGGGGACATTGACGGCATCGAAGCGATGATCGAGATTCAGAAATTTGCAGACATTCCCGTCATCTATATTACCGGTAATTCCGATCCCTACCACGTAAAGAGGGCCAAAGAAACCAACTACATCGACTACCTCACAAAACCCATTGAGTTCGACGATCTTAAACAGTCTATCCAAACGCATTTTCGTGAAAACAGCTAGTTAATCGTCCCCGTTTTCACCCCTTAATAAATATCATCGCCATGTCCTATTCTACTGCATGGGCATTTGCCCGCTATTGCACACTCTCTATCATTATTGCAGTTTTTGCCGGCTGCTCCACTCCGAAGGAAACCGCCGACAATGGATCATCTGCGGATACCACCACTCCTTCCGCCGAAAAACGGCTGGTTCCCAACTCTATTGAAGAGGAAGTGCCGCAAGCCTACAGGCGGGCGGTCTCCAACGAAACACGCACCCTTTCGGGCAATCCCGGCGAGAATTACTGGCAGCAGTATGCCAACTACGATCTTGACGTACAACTGGATACCACAGCCCATACCCTTGAGGGGTCCGGCACCATCACCTATTACAACCACTCGCCCGACACCCTGAACCAGCTGTTTCTCGAACTGAGTCAAAATGCTCATAAGGAAGGAATACAGCGAAAAATGAACGCGGAGATTACCGGAGGGGTCACCATTGAAAAGGTACTTTTCCAGGGCGATACCCTCGACACCATACAATACCGCGGCCAATACGGATATATCGTAGACGGTACCATCATGGTCCTGCTGCCCGACTACCGTATCGCACCCGGCGATTCGGTGAAGATCAACATCGACTGGAACTTTAAAATCCCCCGCAAAGGTGCCAGCGGACGCATGGGCCATAACAGGGAAGACCTCTTCTACATTGCCTATTGGTACCCGCAGATGAGGGTATACGACGATGTCAACGGGTGGTTTACCGATCCCTTCCTGCTGAACGCCGAATTTTATCACGGCTTTGCCGATTACCAGGTAGACATTACCGTGCCCGACCACTGGCTGGTTGCCGCTACCGGTGAGCTCCTCAACGGCAGGCAGGTACTTAAAAAATCGATCTATGAACGAATGCAACGGGCATACGACAGCGACGAGGCAGTCACGGTGGTAAGCCCTTCCGATTTCGGCAATATCACCCGGGCCGGGGACGACAGTACGGTCACCTGGCAGTTTAAGGCCAAAAACGTTCGCGATTTTGCCTTCAGCGCTTCCAGCTCATCGGTCTGGGATGCCGCCCGAGCACCGGTCGGCGACCGCGACGGCGACGGTGAGGTCGACTCCACCCGGATCAATGCCATTTACCATAACACTTCGGCCCTCTGGAAAGACGCGGTCTCCCACTCCAGGCACTCTATCACCTTCCTCTCCTCCTATACCGGAGTGGAATACCCCTGGCCCCACATGACGGCCGTTGAGGGCGCCAACATCATCGGCAATACGGGGGGCATGGAGCATCCCATGATGACCCTTATCGGTTCCTACAACAACCGTTCTGCCGGTTCGCTCTACGCGGTCATCGCCCATGAGCTGGCCCACATGTGGGTACCGATGCAAGTCAGCACCAACGAGCGTCGTTATAGCTGGATAGATGAAGGAACGACCAGCTTTAACGAAAACCAGGCCGAGGGGGATCGATACCCGGACAAGAAGAATTTCGAGGTTGAGGATTTTCGCAGCTATCTCCGTATAGCCGGAACCGCCTACGAAGGACCCATCATGCGATGGTCCGATTTCCACTACTACAGCCTTGCATTTGGTGTAGCTTCCTATTCCAAGCCCGCCTCCCTGCTTACTTCACTGCGGGGACTCCTGGGAGAAAAGACATTTAAGAAAGCGCTTCAAACCTTTACGGAACGCTGGCAATACAAGCATCCCTACCCCTGGGATTTTTTCAATACCTTCGAGGAGGTTAGCGGCAGGGATCTCGACTGGTTCTGGAGAAGCTGGTATTATGAAACGTGGACCCTGGACCACTCGGTCGCGGAGGTCACGCCTTCGGATGAGGGTACCCGCATTGTTATTGAAGATCGGGGACAGGCACCCATGCCGGCTCATGTGGAGATCACCCTCGCAGGCGGAGAAACCCTCAGGCGAACTGTTGGGGTCGATACCTGGCTTAACGGATCCACCAAAGCTGTCATTACGCTGGACCGGCCCGACCCGGTCACCAAAGTGGTCATCGACCCAGACTACCTGTTTCCCGACGCCGATCGATCCAATAATAGCTGGGAAAAACAATAAACCCCTTTTTATGACGTAAAAGGGTGCCTGACGGGCACCCTTTTATATTTTATTATTAAAATCTGTAAAATTAGTACCGGAGAGCTGTACTGAAGTCAAATTCCAATACTTTTAATGTGTCTGCATGACACAAAAACCATATCTTTTGCCGTAGTCGCTAATAATCACTAAACCATGGAAAAGGTCAGTTCACTACGATGGATACTTCTGGCAACAGGGATTGTTGCCATTATCGGCCTGACGGGCATGAATGTCTATTCCCTTTATGCCCTGCGCGACCAGACCATAGAGTCTCAAAAAGAGAACAAGAAGCTGCAGGTTACCGAATTTGCCGATAACACCCGGCGGCGCTTCATCCACCCTTTCCGGGGATTGAGCTCTATCGACATGGATAAGGTTGAACAGCATTTTAAACGTACCGGCCAATTCCCCTCAGAAGCCCTTCGCATACTTCACAAAGCCTCATCGGATTCGATCTATGAGGGCATTTATTTCCTCCCATCCGACATCCGCCAGTGCCGTGACCTGGAGGCTTTTCTGAAGTTCAATACCGGCCGGGATGCATTCATCCCTTCCGAGGCCGATACCGAGATTATCTGTGACGGAATGGGGATGGCGAGGACCCGCATGCGGGTGCTCATGGACGAATACAAGTTTAACAACAAGGTGATCTTTGATACGCACCGAAGCATGACCCTGGCCCTCGTCAACACGGAAGAACGGGAAGTCATCGGCTACCTGACCATGCCTGTAAACCAGCAGTACCTGACCGAACACTATCTGCAGCCCAAGCTGCAGGAGAAATTCGGCAGCCAAAAACAATCCGGCATCAACGTCTGGCTGCGCGACTGGACCCGGAACAAAGATAAGATCATTGCCAGCAGCGACCCCTCCGTTGCCTACGACAGTGACCGCATACAGTTCAAGCATCAGTTCCCCGACTTTTTTGACGACTGGTATCTCGCCGTCGCCTTTGCAGAGGATCCCCTCCTGGCGGCTGCCAGCAGTTCTCTCATAAAAAACCTTGTGGTTCTCGGAGCAGCTTTTTTCCTGCTTCTCGGAGCACTGGTCTTCATGTTTATCAATGCACAGCGGGAGCGGGAACTTGCCCGGCGTCAGGCGGGATTTCTGGCCAACGTAACCCACGAACTTAAAACACCGCTCGCAGTGATGCAGGCCGCCGGTGAAAACCTGGCTGCCGGCCGGGTAGACAAAAAGGAAAGGCTTAAATCTTACGGCGAGCATATCTACAATGAATCCATCCGCCTCCGCCGCATGATTGAAAAACTGCTCGACGTTGCCAAAACCGATGCCAATCAGGCCAAGGTGGAAGCCGAACCGGTTTATCTCTCCGATATTCTTCGCCGCTATCTCGATAAACATGCATCCTATATTGAGGAGAAGGGGTTTACCCTGGAAACCGAGATCTCCGATGATATTCCGATGACCATGATGGACGTAGAAAACTTTGAGACCATCGTGGGCAACCTGATTGAAAATGCCCTCAAATACAGTAAGGAGGAGAAGAGAATTCGCATTGAGCTCAAGCAGGAGGGCGACCGGCTACGGCTTTCTGTCGCCGACCGTGGCGTCGGTATCTCCAGGCATTCCCTTAAACATATTTTCGAAAAATTTTATCGGGCCGAAGACACGCTCACCGCCAACACCAAGGGCCATGGATTGGGACTCTCGATTGTCAAAAACCTTGTGGAACTCAACGGCGGTACTATCGAAGTTAACAGCAAAGAAGATGAAGGGTCCTCATTTATCATCTATTTCTCCATTCTCGATGATGCGGAATTCAGCGAAGAGCCCAAAACGGACCCCACCGAAATAAAGCATGAAACACAGGAAGCATGACCATGTCGGAAGAACCCAAGAAAATCCTCGTTGTTGAAGACGAACCCAGCCTTATCTTTACCCTGCAGGATACGCTCGAAAATGAAGGATATGACGTCCTTGTGGCACAAACCGGGAAAGAGGCCGTTGAAACCGTAAAGGAACAGGTGCCCGACCTGATGGTGCTGGACCTTATGTTGCCGGGCATGAGCGGCTACGAGGTATGTGAAAGCATTCGTGAGATGGAATACACCTTCCCCATCATAATCCTTACGGCCCGTGACCAGGAAGCCGACAAGGTTACCGGTTTGAACCTCGGAGCCGACGACTACATGACAAAACCTTTCAGCGTCAAGGAGTTGCTGGCACGCATCAAGGCGCGGCTGCGACGGTCGGGAACCTACTCCAGGGGCAAACCCATAAAGGAAGTAATACTGGACCCGGTTCAGATCGACCTGAAGAATGCCGTGGCACACCGGCCCGAAAACGGGGATATTGATCTTACCACCCGTGAAGTGGAACTGATACGGTACCTGGTGGCCCATGCCAATGATGCCGTCTCACGGGACGAGCTGCTGGAGAATGTGTGGCGTTATGAATACAGCACGAATACACGGACGGTGGATGTCCACATTTCCAAGCTGCGTTCCAAGATCGAGATGCAGCCTGACAACCCGACCTACCTGGTAACCCTACACGGTGTTGGGTATATGCTTAAGATGAGCTAATGACCTATTTTGGTTCTTTATTCCCGCCCAGGTTATGGACAAAGTCCACAAATCCGCTGATCTGAGATTCCAGCAAGCTCTGCTGAAATTCGTCCAGGATGCCCCTCTCATCGTCAAAATTCATGTTTATACGGGGTATGAATACCCGTTCCGGGTACACGTGGGCATTGCGGTAACCCACCACCTGCTGCAGCTGTTCGACGGCCCGGACGGCGCCGAAAGCCCCGTTGGCCTCCCCTACAAAACTTATCGGCTTGTTGCTTAACGCCTCCGGAAAAGGAAGGTAGTCTATGCACAACTTTAAGATACCGGGATATCCCCCGTTGTATTCGGGGCAGACGATGGTGATCGCTTCCGCCTCCACGATGGGGCGGATAAATGCACGCACCTTTTCCGGCCTGTTTCTGTACTTCCCTCCCGCCACCTCGGCCGTCGGGAAGTCGCGCAGGTCGATGATATCGGCCTCCACCTCCAGGGCCCTGTATTTCTTCTGCAGGTATTTCGAAACTCTTAGGGCGTTTGAGTCGGGGCGATCGGTGCCGCTGATAATCTTCAGGTCAATCAAAATAATCTCTTCGGTTAAAAATTAGCTTTTTTTCTTCCTGTAGGCTTCCCTGATCTCTTCAATTCGCTTCCAAAGCTTGTCTTCGCGTCCGATGTTTCCGGGCTCATACCAGCTTTTATCCCTGACTTCGTCGGGCAGGTACTGCTGTTCAACCCAGTGGTGGTCGTAGGAATGCGGGTATTCATAATCGTCCGATGCATTTTTCACATCCAGGTACCGCGCCTTTTTGCTGTTGGCCGTCTTGTCCTGCAGGTGCGAGGGTACCTCCCCGATACCGTTATGCTGTATTTCACTGCGTACTGAAAAGATGGTGCCCGTCGTATTGCTTTTGGGAGCCAGCGACAGGTAGATGCAGGCATGAGCCAGGAAATAGAGTCCCTCGGGCATGCCGCATTTTGTAAACGCCTCATGGGCCGCATTGACCAGCGATAGGGCATGCGGATCGGCCATCCCCACATCCTCGGAGGCCAGTATCAACATTCTGCGGAATATGAAATTGGGATCGTCGCCCCCCTCGAGCATCGCAACCATCCAGTAGAGGGCGGCATCGGGATCGGAACCCCGCATCGATTTTATGAAAGCGGAGGCATAATGATAGTGTTCGTCTCCGGTCCCGTCGTACCGCACGCTGCGCTTCTGAATACACTCTTTGGCCACCTCCAGGTCTATCCGTATCACCCCGTCTTCATCCTTGTCACTGGACAGTACGGCCACTTCCAGGGCATTCAGCGCATTCCGGATGTCGCCGCCCGCGTATTCGGCCAGGTGCTTTTTGGCCGGTTCGGTGACCTCCACCTCCCTGTTGCCCAGTCCCCGTTCTTCGTCCGTCAGCGACCGGTCTATCATCGTCCGCACATGGTCGACCGTCAGGTCATACAATTCGAACAGCTGGCAGCGTGATAGCAGTGGACTTACCAGCGAGTAGAAGGGATTTTCGGTAGTGGCTCCGATAAGCGTTATCACGCCCGACTCCAGGTGGGGCAGCAGGGCATCCTGCTGGGCCTTGTTCCACCGGTGGATCTCATCCACAAAAAGGATGGTTTTGCGCTGCTTGACCTGCTGGATCTTCTCTGCCCGCCGGACCACCTTTCGCAGGTCCTTGATACCGTCAAGTACCGCATTCAGGATTTCGAACTCCGCATTAATCTCCCGCGATATCACATGGGCGAGTGTCGTCTTGCCCGAGCTGGGCGGCCCGTAGAAGACCAGGGACCCGATCACACCGCTCTCAATCATGCGGCGCAGCATCTTTCCCTCCCCGACGATATGATCCTGCCCTACAAACTCCTCCAGGGAACGGGGACGCATCCTCGTTGCCAGCGGCTCGTGGGGGTTGACGGAATCCCCCTTGTCGCCGGATGAAGCTGATTTTTCATCAAATAGGTTCATAAGATCATGTTTGAATGCCCATTTTCATACCCAGCCCGGCCCCTTCCCCGAGATCGTTCATTATACCGTTGCCGGTGGATTAAAACTTACAGGGGCAGGTTATCGTGTTTCTTTTTCGGGATGCTGTCCACCTTGTTTTCACTCATCTCCAGGGCCTTCACAAGTTTTTCCCGTGTTTCATGGGGCAGCACCACATCGTCAATATACCCTCTTGCCGCCGCCTTGTAGGGATGGGCAAACTGCTCCTTGTAATATTCTATCAGCTCCTCCTCCTTGGCTTCCGGATCGTCGGCCTCCTCGATCTCCTTACGGAAGATGATCTCCACCGCTCCCTTCGGCCCCATCACCGCGATTTCGGCCGTCGGCCAGGCCACGTTGTAGTCGGCCCGTATATGTTTGGAGTTCATCACGTCGTAGGCCCCTCCATAGGCTTTGCGGGTAATCACCGTCATCTTGGGTACGGTAGCCTCACAGAAAGCATACAGGAGCTTGGCCCCGTGCTTGATGATCCCGCCCCACTCCTGGTCGGTGCCCGGCAGGAAGCCCGGCACATCCTCAAATACCACAAGCGGTATATTGAAGGCGTCGCAGAAACGCACAAAACGGGCCCCTTTCAGGGAGGCGTCAATATCGAGGACGCCGGCCAGCGACAGCGGCTGGTTGGCCACAATCCCTACGCTTCTTCCGTCGATACGGGCAAAGCCCACCACGATGTTATCGGCATAATGCTCATGCACCTCCATAAATGAGTCGCGGTCGACGATGCCGTTGATGGCTTCTTTAATATCATAGGGCTTGTTCGGCTTGTCGGGAACCAGCTCGTCGATCTTTCCGGCCAGGGAGGGGTCCGGGTCCCGCGGCTCTTTCCTCGGGGATTTCTCTTCACAGTTCTGCGGTATGTACGATAGCAGTTTACGCAGTTCCTCCAGGCAGATAGCATCGTTCTCTTCAGCAAAATGGGCCACTCCCGACTTGGTGTTGTGGGCGTTGGCACCTCCAAGCTCTTCGGAGGTGACCTCTTCGTGGGTGACCGTTTTCACCACGTTGGGGCCGGTAACGAACATATAACTGGTGTTTTTCACCATAAAGATAAAATCGGTCAGCGCAGGACTGTATACGGCGCCCCCGGCGCAGGGCCCCATTACGGCCGACAGCTGGGGTATGACCCCGGAAGCCATGCTGTTACGCCAGAAGACTTCGGCGTAGCCGCCCAGCGAGGAGACCCCTTCCTGTATGCGGGCCCCGCCCGAATCGTTCAGCCCGATAACCGGCACCCCGTTTTTCATCGCCAGGTCCATAACCTTGCATATTTTCTCGGCATGCGTCTCAGAGAGGGAGCCCCCAAAGACGGTGAAGTCCTGGCTGAACACGTATACCGGCCGGCCGTGGATCTTGCCGAAACCGGTCACCACACCGTCGCCGAGAATCTTTTTGTCTTCCAGCCCGAAATCGGTGCTGCGGTGGGTCACAAATTCATCAATCTCTTCAAAGCTGCCGTCGTCCAAAAGCAGGTCAAGTCGTTCGCGGGCGGTGAGCTTGCCTTTGTCGTGCTGACGCTGGATGCGTTTTTCTCCACCTCCCTTCTTGGCTTCTTCCCGTTTTTCCTGCAACCACTTTTTCTTCTCTTTCTTACTCATCAATACTGTGTTAATGTTTAAATTAGCTGATCCCGTGTTCAGGAATCCGATTTTTCCAAAAAGTAAGACTGAAGCCGGTCGGTGAAGTCCACCGCCGCCTCTGAATACATATCCACCAGGTTTCTCTTAAATACTTCCTTTTCAATGTATTTGCTGGCACTTCTCCAATCATCTTTACCGGCAATTTCGGCTGTCGCCTCCTCATAGGCGCGCTCCGATCCACGGAAGATATCCTTCACAAACTGTTCGCGCTCATCTTCCAGCAGCTCTCGCAGCTGCTCAATTTCATCCTCGTCCGGCTCATCACTGGCCGTGGCATCGTATATCGGTTCCTCTATAAAGCCTTCATCTTCATCCTCCTCTTCCGCTTCCTGCTCGCGGCGGCGAGACTCCTCCAGCTGTTCGGGACTCATGAAACGCTGCCACATGGGGGTCTCCTCCCCCTGCTCCTGCTGCACATCAATGATGCGTTCTATATTCTCTTCCGATAGGGAAAACTCTTCATTTTCATCCTCCGTTTCATCCGCTTCCGGCATCTCTTCACGCTCCTCTTCGGCTTCATCCTCTTCCCGGCTTTGCTCTTCCACTACCTCCCCGGCCTCTTCCCGGTCATCCTCATCCCTGAAACGGTCGTTCAGCGAAGGACCTTCGTCCCCTTCTTCGTCCTCCTCGTGATGGAAGGTGGCTTTACTTTCCCTGGATTTGTGGAAAGCCGCCGTTATGGGATCATCGGCATCATCTTCCTCATCGATTCTTCCCTTTTCGGCTTCTTCTCTCTTCGGCTTATCCTTCAGGTCAAGGTCAAGGCCTCTCAGTTCTTCCAGGGCTTTCAAACGCTTCTCCTCCCTGGGAGCCTCAGAGGGATGCTCCTCCCTATCTTCTTCCGGCCCCTCTTTCATCTCTTTATCCGTCCTCTCATCCTCTTCAGCAGCTTCCATCTGTTCCACCGGCTCTTCCGGAGGCATTGCCCCGGCTTCCGCCTTATCTGCCTTCTCCTCAAAATCGAAGTCGATGTTTTCCAGCTCGTCCAGGGCTTTTGACCGCGCCTGTTCCTCTTCAGCTTCCGTGGTTACCTCTTCCTGCTCACCGGCCTCCGGCGGCTCCCCTTCAAATAGTTCGGACTGATCCTCTTCAAACCCTTCCAGGTTCAGGGAATCGGGCGAGGAGAGTACCTCAATAAACTCCGCCCGGTTGACATCTCCCTCCATATAATCGAAGGCCCTGGCTATGCGGGGCATGTCACGGTCTTCAAAGAACAGCCTGAGCAGGTTGCTGTCGATCTGTTCATCCATCAGGTTGAAAAGGGGCTCGAGCATCTGTGCCCAGTTCAGGGGAGAGTACCGGGCCGTCATCTTTTCATCCGCTTTACGAATCAGGTCCGCGCAGCGTTCCCGTTCGAGGGTTTCCAGCTCCTTTTTTTCCATGTAGCGGATCACCAGATTGGCGAAGTGCCTATACACCACTATAGCTTCCACCCTCTCTTCAATCTCCCGGCGGCTGAGCTCCTTATCGCTGCCAAAGATGATATCGGGTATATTCTTTCGGGGCTGTACCAGCATATCAAGCACATCGGCTACAGCAGTTTCGATAACGGTCTTGGCATAACTGGCCGGAAGCCATGCCTCCGCCCGTATGGCGCTTATAAATTGCTTCCAGATATCCTGGACGATCTCCGACTGCATATTGGCCCAGTCGGTTTTCGGTATTCTCAACGATTCGGCCAGGTTACGGTGAAGCTCCACCTTGATACGGTCAATGATAAAACGGCGGAATCCCCACTCCCTGAGATCGGCCAGCTTGTAATACTGCCGGTTCTCCGGCAGTCGATCGATGTAATTTTCTGTTATCTGTCGTATTATCCGATCCATAAAATGTTAAAAAATATATAGTCTCAAATAAGGGATGACAACCGTTTGAGGTGCTAAACATAGGCAAAATTTTAATCGATAACACTCCGGCTTAGGCTGAAATACCCACAGATTTAAAATTTTGGAAATGCCTCTTCCTTTTTACCTTCTATCATGATTTCTCTCAACGTCCAGCAACTGAATAAATCCTTCGGCAACAACCGGGTTCTGCAGGATATCACCTTCCGCCACGAAGGCGGGGTGCTCGGCATTGCGGGCCCGAACGGTTCCGGAAAGTCCACCCTCCTGCAGTGCCTGGCAGGGCTGTTGCGCCCCTCTTCCGGTACGGTGAAGTGGACGGAAGACGGCCGGCTGCTGGATGACCAAGCGCTCAAGAGCAAGCTGGGATATGCCGCCCCCTACATCTCCCTCTACCGTGAACTCACCGTATCTGAGAATATCTCATTTCTGGCACAGCTTCGCAAAACGGAACTGGAAGATGACCGGCTTGAGCGTCTGATGTCAAAAGTGAAGCTGGACCACCTTCATGAAAAGCCCTTCCGGAATCTTTCGACGGGGCAGCAGCAGCGGGCCCGTCTTGTTTCGGCCCTCTTTACCGATCCCGATATTTTAATCCTTGACGAGCCGGGTTCCAACCTCGACGACGACGGGCGGGAGGTAGTTCACGAACTGGTGGCAAAAGCGAATAGCAGGCAAAAAACCGTTATCCTGGCCTCCAACAGGCGAGAAGAGCTGTCGTTGTGCGACCGGGTCTACTCCGTCCGGAACGGGCACCGGGAGTAACCCTCTATTTCCCAGCCTTGGTTGAATCGCACTGCTCGCCGCGGCAGCATTCCTCCACATTGATACCGCAGTTTGAGCACTGTCCGTGCCCGTGCACCCAGACCACCGGGGCGGATACCCCACAGTAGTTGCATCTCAATTTCTGTTCCCCTGTTTTCTCCTTCCCCATCGTCAGCCTGTTTCGTTTACTGTTCCATGGCCCACGGACACTCCCGGGCCTGCCTTCCGTACCAACCGGCAGGCGGCAACCGGCCCTATACTTCCATACCTTCCCGGATAAGCAGAAGAATGGAGCCGTGGGGTACGATCAGGTATTTTTCATTTTCAAACTCAATCTCATGAGAACTGCTCTTCAGGAAGATGGCCAGGTCCCCTTCCCGGGCCTGCATGCCTATATAGCGGGTTTCGTCGGTGTCCTGCTTCCACGGCTCATCGATCTCCTGGGACGGTATGGGATATCCCGGCCCCGTCTTGATCACATAACCGCTTTGGATCTCTGCCTTCTCCTTGACCGTTGCCGGCAGTACCAGCCCGCTTTGGGTGCGCGTCTCCATATCCCGCGGTTTTATCAGGACGCGGTCGCCCACTACGATAAATTTATCTACTGAATTGAGATATTCCTGGATCATGGTAGTGTTGATGCAAATTAAAAAGTCATCCCTAATGTACAATTAGCAAAGCAAAATATGAACCTTTAATGCCGGAGCAGCGGGCATGCACCCCATCCTGCAAACTAAACGCCTGTTGTCTCCGGTATAACAAGCCTGTACGGTTGTTCACGGCATCCCTCCACCGGCTTGATTTTTATTCGGTTCGTTCTGCGGGATTTTCGAACTCTCGGCTCATCAGTTTTCGGGCCCGGTATTGTACGTAGCGATCCGGAATCAGTGTGGGAGGGGCCGGCTGCAGGGCTTTTATTCGCAGGAGCTGTTCTCTCGCCTCCTCTTTACGATCGAACTTCAGCAGTATTTCGGCATTTAAAAGCAGGTTGGTGAAGTGTTCCGGGGCTATTTTCATCGCTTTGGTTACCAGTTCCAGTGCTTTTTCGTCGGATGGCCAGCCCATAACCAGCGGGATCTTCGGAGTATGGAAATGAACCTGTGCCAATATGCGATAGCCTCCTCCACCCTCATATTCAGGGTCCAGTTCAATAATATCCTTGCACAGCGACCGCAGGGTGCCGGCGACGCCGCTGGTGGCTGACGCCAGGAAACCGTGCGTTTCGGCCCATCGCCCCAGGTTGGCCCCATACCAGAACTTGATTCCCACCGATTCCGGGAAGCGTGAAGCGGCCTTCTCTCCCAAATCACGTCCCCGGTCATACACTTCGGCCTCACCGTCATCGTCCAGGCCCGTATACATGCCTTTGAAATAATAGGACTTGAGTAGATAAAGGGCTGCTTCTCGGGGACGGACATCCTCCTCCCAGGCTTCCTCGAAGGCTTTTATGGCCCGGTTGATATATTGCGGTTCCGCCCTGAATGAGTCGGCTTGGGTGGCTCGCTGCCTGTACCATTCCATTCCCTCTTCGAATGAGTTTTGCTGTGCCTTGAGCAGGAAAGGGGACAAGGCTAAAACTACTGCCATGATCAAGAAAATGAAGATACGGCGGTATTCAGCCATGAACGCAGTAGTTGATGCATGCTCCGTGAGATGATTCATTGTGACCCTTCAACAACTACTTATACGGGACCATTCCTGTCTGCACAGATAGGCGGCAGAAAATATGTAGAGCTGTCAGCCTGGGGTTTCTACCAGAAGATCCAGAACCGTTTATAGCGGACTTTTTTAGCGCGCCAGGATAAGGCCTTGAGCGTTTTCTCATCTACCTCCTGTTCGTCCATGTCGATGCCCACCTCTTTGAAAAGGTTTTTGTAATTTTCGACGCTCAGGTACTCCAGGAACCGCCTGAGCTGTTTCCGGTTGTAGCTCCGGTAGTTCTTCTCAATCAGGGAGATGATCTGCTCCCATTTTTGGGGTTCAACAGAGAGTTCGATGCCCAGGCCGATGGCATTTTCTGCAATTTCACTGGCCAGGCATTCGTTAAGCCGGTCTTCGAGGCTTTCGGGTACCGGTTCTGTTCGAAGAATTTTCGGTCCCCGGTGCTCTCTTGAGGCACGCGGGAAGTAGCTTTTCCACATTTCGTTGGTGGAGGGATGGTGATAGTAGACCACCCACTGTTCATTATCCTTTCGCAATTGGGTCATCTCTCGGATCAGCGAGAGCTGACGCTCATAGTCGAGTATATACATAAGTCTTCTCGTCTTGTTTACGACTATTTATATAGACTTCATTCAGAAAAAAAGGTTCCCGGCCGGTTCCTGATTTTTAACGGTTTGAAATTATCGGCGGTCCAGGCGAAAGAGAAAGGGGATCCTCCGCCTGAGGTCATTGAGCACCTATTTTAGTAACAAACCCTGAATATTTCATGCTGCTATATATTTATCTATACCTATTGATAAACATGGAGTTATTTGCTTACTTGGATTAAATGGCTAAAAAACAGCTGTTTACTATCCGTAGGATCTTATCTTAGAAAAAATATTGAGGGATACAGTTATGAGACGCTTTTTCAAATGGGTGATGTGGATTATCGGCTCTCTGCTCGGGCTGGCGCTTATCGCCCTTGCATACATCTACATTGACACACACCAGAAAATTCACCAAACATATGAAGTCAATTACAGCCTGGAAAATTTTGAGCTGCCCACCGATTCGGCCTCCATTGCCGAAGGCAAGCGGTTGGCCCGCATCAAGGGCTGTTTTGACGGCTGCCACGGCAAAGGCGCCGAAGGGGGACCGTTTGCCCAGTTCGGGATCAGCACCCGCTTGCCCGCTCCCAACCTGACCAAGGCAATTGACAAATATTCGATGGAGGAATTTGAAAAGATTGTCCGCCACGGCATCCGTCCCGACGGGACGGGGGTTATAGCCATGCCCTCCGACATGTTTTATAACCTGAGCAACGAGGATTTGGGCAAAATCATGGCCTTTCTGAAAAGCCTGCCCGAAAAAGAGGGCCCCGACCTGCCCGATCGGAATATCGGCCCGTTGGCCCGGACTATGATGGTCATCAATGACCTGCCTTTATTCAAGGCCGAGGAGATAGATCACCAGGCACCCCGGATAGAGGCGGATCCTGAGGTCAATCCGGTCAAATACGGGAAATACCTGGCCGTCACCACCTGTACGGAGTGCCACGGGATGAACCTTATGGGCAACGGCGACCAAACCCCGGCCCTGACGGTGGTATCGGGCTATACGAATGAGGACCTCAAACACCTGTTTAAAACCGGCGAGGCCCTGGGCGGGCGTGAATTGGAGCTGATGTCATCCGTCAGCCGGTCCCGCTTCAGCCATTTCACCGACGAGGAGGTGGAAGCCATTCATGCTTACCTGAGTACCATGGGCAACTCTTCCGGGGAGGTGCGGGAGATTACTGCGGATTAGAATAAGCCTTGATGTCCTCTCTTATTTCATCAAGAGGTAAGCCTTGGCCTTACAACACGCAATTATAGCTAAATAACTTATAGATATGACGAGCCTACTAAATTTGATTTTTAATAAAATCAGATAACCGGAGTGACAGGGCAACTAAGGTTAGGGTAGGATTTGCTGCTCCGGCCGTTGGAAAGCAGGCAGATCCGGCCACATATAAATTTTTAATCCCGTGTACCTGACAGTTAGCATCTACGACTCCCTGCTTGGGATCTTCGCTCATCCTGGTTGTCCCCATGTGATGCCAACCCCCG
>CAYREV010000017.1:0-58068 GCA_964423345.1 uncultured Balneolaceae bacterium
CCGGGCCAAACTCAAGACGAAGACGGAATTCGTTATGCCACCGGCATCCGCAATGCTGTTGCCCTGGACTGGAACACCTCCTCCCACCATCTCTATGCGGTTCAACACGGACGTGACCAGCTTCACAGTCTGTGGCCCGACTATTATACGGTGGAAGAAAATGCAGCCCAACCGGCAGAAGAATTTTTCCTGGTGAACAAGGGAGATGATTTCGGATGGCCCTATGCCTACTACGACTGGAAAAAACAGAAAAAAATGCTCAGTCCCGAATATGGTGGAGACGGGGAGCAAACGGTTGAGTCCGGCAGATTCAAGAACCCCATAATGGCATTCCCGGGCCATTGGGCCCCCAACGACCTGCTGTTTTATACCGCCGGCCAATTTCCCGATACATATAATGGAGGGGCGTTCATCGCCTTCCACGGATCCTGGAACAGGGCCCCCGAACCCCAAAAGGGATACAAAGTTGTATTCGTACCTTTTTCCGGTGAGACGCCTTCGGCCGATACGTACGAAGAGTTCGCCACAGGATTTCCAGGCACTGAAGATCCTCAGCCCGGTACGGCCACGCACCGCCCGATGGGCCTTGCCCAAGGGCCTGACGGCTCCCTCTACATCACCGATTCTCAACGTGGCAAACTGTGGCGGATTATGTATACCGGCAACTAAACAGCACGGGCCGGTAACGACTTGCCTGTGGTTACCGGATACCTCTCATACATATCACAAAACAGGCCAACTTCTAAACTGTATCGTTTAAAAACTGTCAACCTCATTTAGCAAACAGATGGCTTCCGGTTCCAAAAAAGTAATTATTGCAGCTTTGATCGGCAACTCCCTGATAGCTGTCACAAAATTTGTCGCATCTTTTCTTACGGGCAGCTCTGCCATGCTATCTGAGGGGATCCACTCTGTGGTTGACTCCGGCAACCAGGTACTGCTTCTGCTGGGCCTCAAGCGATCCCGGAAATCGGCCGACCGTTATCACCCATTTGGACACGGCAAGGAGGTTTATTTCTGGAGTTTCGTGGTGGCTATCATCATTTTCGGTGTGGGTGCGGGTGTATCAATATACGAAGGCATTCACAGCGTTATGGATCCCAACCCGGTGAAGAGCCCCATGACCAATTATGTTGTTCTCGGTCTGGCGATGATTTTCGAGGCAGGAGCCTGGTACTTCGCCTGGAAAGAGTTTAACAAAAATAAACAGGGCCGGGGTTACCTGGAGGCGGTCCGAAAAGAAAAAGATCCCACTACTTTCGTGGTACTGTTTGAAGATACGGCAGCTATGCTGGGATTGTTAGTTGCATTTATTGGGATTCTTCTTGGACATATTACCGGCAACCCCGTTTACGACGGGACCGCTTCGATTATGATCGGCCTTATACTGGCCCTCACCGCAGCCTGGCTTGCTTATGAAACCAAGGGGCTGCTTATTGGCGAGAGCGCTAACCGGGAGATCGTCGACGGTATTCGTCAATTGGTAACGAACCATCCGGAGGTAAAGAGGGTCAATGAGGTATTGACGCTCCATATGGGACCCGATTTTATATTACTCAATATCAGTGTCGACTACGATGACCGGCTGGACGCTGAAAGAATAGAAACGATCACAGCTTCCCTAACCCAGAACATCAAGGAGCGCTTCCCACGCATTAAACGTGTATTTATGGAAGCGGAAGCCCCCAAATAATAACATCATGCGTGTTTTTATACTACAAACCCTGCTGCTGTTGCTGGTACTATACACTCCCCTATTATCTCAGAATAAAAACCTTAGGGATTACGGGATGGAGACAGGAGTCATGGCGCCCGGCCCCATGAATGCCATCACGGACGTAGCTGAAGTAGCCGTTGGCCACCATACCCTTATTAAAGGTGACTCGGTACGGACGGGCGTAACTGCAATACTCCCCCACAGGGGCAATGTATTTCAACATAAAGTGCCCGCAGCGGTCTACGTTGGAAATGGCTTCGGGAAGCTTGCGGGGTCCACCCAGGTCAGGGAACTGGGAAACCTGGAGACTCCCATAATTTTAACCAACACCCTCAGCGTGCCCACCGCTGCCAATGCATTGATTGACTATACGCTTAAACAGAGGGGGAACGGCGGGGTGCGTTCGGTAAATCCGGTAGTTGGGGAAACCAACGACGGCTACCTCAATGATATTCGAGGCAGGCATATAAAAGAGAGGCATATTCTGGAAGCAATCAACGATTCCGGGCGTGGCACAGTTGCCCAGGGCAATGTGGGGGCCGGTACCGGAACCATAGCTTTTGGCTTTAAGGGAGGCATTGGAACGGCCTCCCGCAAACTGCCCCATTCACTGGGAGGCTATACGGTTGGTGTGCTTGTTCAGACCAACTTTGGGGGAGTGCTCAGGGTTGCAGGTGTGCCCGTGGGTAAAGAGTTGGGCCAATATTATTTAAACAACCGGCTTAACGATTCGGCCGACGGTTCCTGCATGATTATTGTGGCTACCGATGCCCCCCTGCTTTCCCGTAATCTGGAGCGGCTGGCCAAAAGAGCCATAATGGGCCTGGCAAAAACCGGGGGAATTGCCAGCAACGGCAGCGGAGACTACGTCATTGCCTTCTCTGCCGCTAAAGAGGTCAGGATTCCCCATACTTCCGATCATCGTATCCGAAAAACCGAAATACTGCGTAATAATGCCCTCTCCCCCCTCTTTATGGGAGTCATCGAAGCCACCGAAGAGGCGATACTGAACTCGCTTTTTCAAGCCGGGGATATGAACGGACGTCGGGGGCGCCGGGTTGAAGCCCTTCCGGTTGATAGCGTATTAAGTATTATGGAAGAATACGGAATCTACCATCCCGACCATAAGTAATCCTTTAAGAAATGAGATCTGCCTTCTTTTTTATTTTTGTTTTTCTACTGGCCGCCCCTCTTGCAGGCAGTTCCTTTTCACCGGATAGCACTGAGATTACCGAAATACAAACCGAAAGCTCATTGGGTTGGATCCAGTCTACTGCCTATAACCAGGTACATGAACTTACCTTCTGGGGCGGCCATGCCTTTGGATCCATGAAATTATGGGGTAAAACCCCTAACTCTACTATGAATCAGTTTGGGCTGGGGTACAGCCGGAAGAGAAATAACCACGATCTCGGGTTTGGGCCTATCTCCCGCAGGACTCCAGCTTAACTTTCTTTCCAGTAATCGCATCCAGCCCTACCTGCGGTCTGCTATCGGTTTTCTGATATTGAATAAACCGTTTCCTGACGTACGGGGCACCCGGTTTAACTATACGTTTAATTCGGGTGCGGGAGTGGAATGTATACTTAATTCCCACACCAGTATTACCCTTGGCTATAGATACTATCACCTTTCCAACGGTGAATCAGCTTCGGTTAATCCCGGCATTGACTCTAATACACTCTATATGGGACTGAATATATTTTAGACAGCACGGTCGGCAGATATCCCTTCCCTTTATATAGGACGGTATATAATTAGGGCAGGTACCACCTTTCCCAAGAAATTATATAATCCATTTTGAGGCACTTTCCGTACAGTATATGTGTTACCCATGTAAGGGACTAATATCTAAGGTGTCCAAAAAACCATGTATAAGTTTTTAATATCATTTTTAATTTCAGCTTTCTTGATAGCCTGTGCCCCGGAACAAAAGGATAAGGGACATATCCACAAAGCCGAAACAGCCTCCCTGAACACAGCTAAAGTCGATATCATGAATACCGATACTACCAAAACCTACGAAGTGAATAAAACCCCTGAGGAATGGAAAAAAATTCTCAGCTCCAGGGAATACCGAATCCTCAGAGAAAGGGGAACGGAACTCCCCTATGTCAATAAGTACTGGGATAACAAGGAAGAGGGTATCTATTACTGCGCGGCTTGCGGACAGCCTCTTTACAGCTCTGAAACCAAATATAAATCGGGTACCGGGTGGCCCTCATTCTGGAAACCTATAACGAAAGAACATGTAGGTGAGAGAGAAGATAACAGTTTCTGGATGACCAGAACCGAGATCGTTTGTGCACGATGTGGCTCTCATTTGGGACATGTGTTTAAGGATGGGCCCGAACCCACGGGATTGCGGTATTGCATGAATTCGGCCGCCCTTCATTTTGAAAAGAAAGATCTCTCAGAAGTGGACGTGAAAAAAGTGCCGGTCATACCGCTTCACTAGGCCGCCCCTTTAAAGAATTCACCAACCATATCGGCCCCCGTACTAACCGGGAGTGCGGCCGACAGCAAAAAAATTGTTTGTGGATCCAACCTTCGATGACTGGACGGCAGTAAAGCCATTTCGGGAGATTCTTGAACAACTAACCGACAGCATAGCCGGTAACATTCCTCATCCGCCTGACCTTGATTAATTTACCCCACGGTTTTACCTGAAATCTTTTTGTTGTACACCATGAACAATGCCATGGCGATTCCCCATTGAAGCAGTACGGTAGCCACAGAATACATGCTGAGAGGGTTATACCAGGTCTCGGGTGCATATTCAAAAGCACTAAGATAAATCCACCATACAAGCAAAGTCACCACTTCGACGGGCACTACGTATTTTATGACTATCTCCCACCATCTGCCGAGGGTATAGCTTCGTTCCTCGTTATTGACGATATCTTTTCTGAACTTGCCCGGGCCGAACCTGATAATGGCAAAGGACATGAAAGCTCCCGATACAAGCAATCCCACGCCCCATACAAAATCCTGGTTGGCCAGGATGTCCGTCGAGATGGCCGACGGCAGTCCGAATGTAAAGCCCGCCAGCCCTACACCGATAACGGCCTTTTTGCGGGAGATGCCCATATCTACAAAAACACGGCTGGCCAATTCTATCATGGATATGAGCGAACTGAAGGCAGCGAAAGTCAAGCCGAGAAAAAACAACACGGCGAAAATCCTGCCTCCCGCCATTTCATTAAAAAGCTGTGGCATCCACATAAAAGTTAAGCCGGTTCCGGCCGGACCCGAGGTTTTCATGATCTCGAGAATCTCCCCATTGCTCATGGACGCGCCAAGCGTTCCGAAAACGGTTGAAAATATCGTTACCGCAGCCAGCAACGATACAATATTATTTCCAATACCTGTTTGGAAAGCACTGATGGTGATATCGTCACGTGTACGCATATATGCAGCATAGGTCAGGATAAGTCCCCAGGCAGCACCGGTATCCCATGCATTCTGCGTAAGGGCTTCCAGCCATATACTCGGCCGGGTCAGGGTGGACCAATCGGGCGTAAACAGATATTCAATCCCCTGAAAACTGCCCGGAAGCGTTACGGAGCGTATCAGGGAAATAACCACGACCAGCAACAGGGACGGTATAAGTATTTTGTTTATTCGTTCAATGGATGATATGCCTTTAACCACGACGAATGCCCCGCCCCCCATCATAAGTGCGTGAAAAAGGGAAGGCAGCGATGATCCCTGGAAACCGTTCCAAACCACTTCCGCCTGCTGCATGTTTGCCGGCAGCCCGGTACTCAGTGATTCAATCAGGTAATAAAGGCACCAGCCGGCCACAACGCTGTAGTAAAACATGATTGCCGTAGCTACAAAACCTATGAAGCTGCCCATCCAGGCATACCTTTTGCCCACCAGCTTGATAAAGGATCCGATGACGCCTTTTCGTCCGTTCCGTCCGATCCCGTACTCAGCTATAATCAGGGGAATGGAAAAGAGAAAAAGGCAGCATATCCAGGCTATGAGAAAAGCCCCGGCCCCCTCCTCTCCACCGTTCTGGGCAGCAATTCGAGGGAAACGCCAAATATTACCCGTACCAACCGCAATACCCAGTACACTGAGAATAAGTCCCAGCTTGGATGAAAAGAATTTCGATTCATTCTTTGTTGATCCGGGGATATTCATACATTATTTATTCGTTCATGTTTATGGCGGAGGCAAAGAAGATAATAGATAGAACAGAAAGTGCAATAGGAAGGTACCTTCCGGATGATATAAAATATCTATCAGCCCAAAGACGTTAGATGTTTTAGAAGTCAAAATAATGGCGGGAACAGACATGCCATATATTTTGATTCCATCTAACCTATCGCTATTATTGCGTGCTCAATAATCCTTTAAAAGTTTGAAATAGACTGCTCCGGATGTTTTCGAATCACAAATCCACGAATCGCACCCTAGCTTTATTTACTTTTTTTGCCACGCTTGTCCTCTACACCTTAACCATGGCTCCTACCGCCAGTTTTTGGGATTCCGGTGAGTTTATAGCCGTAGCTCATGGATTGCAGGTGAACCACCCTCCGGGAGCCCCTTTCTACTCCCTTCTCGGACGGATCTTTTCCATGTTCATGCCTGCACCCTTTGTGGCTGCAAGCATCAACTTTATCAGTGCCCTCACCTCGGCACTGACCGTGATGCTGCTATACCTGATTGTAGTTCGACTGGTTCGTGAATTCCGGGGACATCCCGATAAGATGGCATCCATCGACCGTATAGGTATGTACGGGGGAGCCCTCATCGGTGCATTCGCTTTTGCGGTAACCGACACCTTCTGGTTCAACGCTGCCGAAGCCGAAGTGTATGCCGTTTCCATGTTCTTTACCGCCATAGTGGTATGGCTTGCCCTTAAGTGGTCGGAATACCATGAACAGGATAACAACGAGCGCTGGCTTATCCTTATCGCATACCTCTTCGGGCTGGCTATAGGGGTACATCTGCTTAACCTGTTGGCCCTCTTCTTTGTTGCACTGATCGTCTATTTCAAGAAGAAGGATTTCAGCCTGATATCCATCAGTATTGCCGGCGGAATTTCGGTAGTGGCATTTCTGGTTGTTTATCCCTTTACCATTCAGGTCCTCCCCGGACTTATGGAGAGTATCGGAAGGGCTTCATACGGGCTTATAGGACCGGTGTTCTTCATGGTTCTTGTGGTTGGCCTGCTTTCCGGTGCTATCTACTACACCCACAAAAATAATATGAGGCTGGCCAATATCGTGATGTTGTGCTATGCCATGATCCTGATCGGCTACTCCTCCTATGCGCTGGTATTTATCCGCTCCATAGCAGACCCCCCCATTGATGAAAATGATCCCGAAACGGTAGAAGCCTTCATAAGCTATCTCAAGCGGGAACAGTACGGAGCCACTCCCCTGTTGACGGGCCATACCTATGATAACTCCAAGGGAACCATTGACCGGGAGGATGAAGTGCTCTTTCCCCGGCGTTATTCCGGGCAAGGTGCCCACATGCAGCAGTACGGCAATTACAGCAGTGACCTTGATTTCTTTATCGACTACCAGGTCAACCATATGTATATCCGGTATTTCAACTGGAATTTTATAGGCAGGGATTCAGATATTCAGGATGCCGGATGGCAGGCCGGTTTTTCTGAGTCGGAAAATGAAAATAACCCGGCCCACAACAGCTATTTCTACCTTCCATTCTTTCTTGGGCTATTTGGCATGGTCTTTCATTTCCAAAGAGACTGGAGAAGAGCCCTTTCCGTATTGGCCCTGTTTCTGATGACCGGCTTCGCCATTATCGTATTTCTTAACCAGACACCCATGCAGCCACGTGAAAGGGACTATGCCTATGTCGGATCCTTTTTCTGTTTCGCCATATGGATCGGCATGGGTGGGGTAGGCATGGTAGAAATGATCAAACAATACCTGAAATCCAATAGCGGGGCAGCCTTTGCGGTATTGGGACTGCTCTTTGTCGGAGTGCCGGGTCTTATGGGGTATCAGAATTTCGACGACCACGATCGGAGCGACCGATATGTAGCACCCGACTATGCCTATAATCTGCTTCAGTCGGTGGCACCAAACGCCCTTATATTCACCAATGGCGACAACGATACTTTCCCGCTTTGGTATCTCCAGGAAGTGGAAGGTATTCGTACCGACGTCCGCATCGTCTGCCTGAGCCTGCTTAATACCGACTGGTATATCACACAATTGAGGGACCAGTGGTCCCATGAATCGGCTCCCCTGCCCATCTCCCTTACCGATGAGGAGATTGATCAAATCACTCAGAATCTTTCACTTCACGAGCCCAAAACCTATTCCATACCGGTTGACAAGGAACTGTTGAGCGACGCCTTTACCACCGACAACAAATACAAGGAGACGATCGGAGTCAAAGCCGACACCTCCGTACAACTATACAAACATGGGGTCGACTTCGGTATGCCAGTAGATTCACTGGACAACGAAGTGAGCTGGCATTTCAGTGGGCGTCCGGCCGGTACCGACCGACAGGGAAATAAACGATATTATACGCAGGTACAGGATGAAGTCATCCTCGACATCCTCCGGACCAACCGCTGGTTACGGCCGGTGTATTTTGCCAATACGGTATCTACCACCAGTCAGCTGAATCTTCAACCCTATTTCCGCTTTGAAGGAAAGGCGTTCAGGGTAGTGCCCCAGCGTCATGATGAAGCCGGATCGCTGGGTTGGGTCGATCCCAAAATACACTCACAACGGCTGCGGGAGTTTCGCTTCAGGGAATGGGACAACCCCGATGCCTACTTCGACGAAAATATCCGCAGGATGCTTGGCAATTACCGCATGAGCATTACCCAGCTGGCTGAAAAATATATGGAACTGGGCAAAGCCGACAGCGCCCGGAAATGGCTGAGGTGGGGCGAGGAACGTATCCCCTTCCGCTTTTCCTATGCTGGCAACAGCAGCATCAACTCCATGGTGCTCTATGCCTATAATTACGCCCGGGCGGGGGATTCTACCAGCGCTCTTCGGCTGGGTGAGGACAGCAAGGTTAGCCTGATGGAAGAATTGCAGTACAAAATTGACGATTACGACCGTATACAGGACCGCATCCTAAATCTCAATGAAGAGATCAAGCAGGCCCGTATGAATGCCGATATGGCTCGCCAGAAAGAACTTAGAAGCCGTGTACAGGGACTGGTCTCCAAAAGAGACAACATAGCCCGCGATCTCAACTTTGCCATCAGCCACCTGACCATCGTACAACGTATATATTACATGTCCGGGAAGGATGCCAGGGGCGACTCCCTGGCTGACGAAGTCAATGCCATTACAAGCTCACGCATAGGCCTGCCTTCCACTAAAGAGGAAAACAGGGCCCGGATGCAGGAATTCGGGCTTTAAGTCCGGCATTTCTAATTGTAGCTGAGGTATAGTATATTATCATCACCATGAATATAAACCATATTTAACGATCAGGAAGGATGGTTCACCAGTTCACCAAAGAAAATATTGATGCCATCTCCAAGGTACTGGATGCAAAGGCAAAACCCCTGGGGGATGATGTCTATCGTTTCGAAGTAATCAATGAAGAAGACAAACGAAAACTTGCCCTGGAAATTCACCTGGGCCTGAATGTTCACGGGGAAAACCTGAATATGGTATCCGTTTATGCCCAGAATACTTTTTTACAGCTCCATAACTGCACTGCATTTATTGCCAGTGAAATGTTGAAACAGGTTACTTTCTTCGGCCGCCAAAATGAACGTACCTCCGGACTGATTGTAGAAAGAGGTGCCGGTTGCAGCCTCTATTCCAATGTTAGCGAAACGATCCTGAACAGTGACTTTACGCAACTCCCGGAAGACCTGATGATGTGTGCCATCGCCCTTTCCCTTACCGAATCGGTCGACCTGGACGACTTTTCCTTTGACGAGGAAGAATGAGGATAGATGGATAATAAAAGTCCTGACATCTCGGTTTTCAATGAATCGGGCTCTGACATTCCAATTACGGAAAAGGAGATCAGGCATATTACCTCCCTGGTTGAAGAACATGAATCCTGCCGGTACTCCTTCCTGGAGATTGTCTTTGTCGGCAACGAAGAGATCGTTAAGATCAACCGGAAACACCTGGAAAAAGACTACATTACGGATATCATTACCTTCCCATACGAATCTAAGGGGGTTTTAGAAGGAACGTTATTTTGTTGTGCACCAAGAATTTATGAACAATCCCTCGAATTCAGCCAATCCCCCGGCAAAGAGTTTAAAAGGGTCATCATACACGGTTTGCTTCACTTGTGCGGCTATGGCGATGAAACAGACTCACAGAAGAAAGAAATGCGGGCAAGGGAAGATTATTACCTGGACCTGCTTTAACGTCCAAAACAAATATCTTCCATTCCCGTAGAAGTTTTCAGCCCGATATAAAAGCATACTAACCGTGAACCGTTATGAATGAAAACCAACCCCTCTCACCCAACCCAAACAGGGAAAGTGCCCTGGAGGCGGCCAAAAAGAAAACCCGAAATTATGGTATTCATCTATGGGATATTATCAAGCGGTATGGCAAAATAGACGACTTGGAAAAAGAAGGTGAAGGGGCGGCAGCTCATGGCAGCAACCGTTTTAAATACCGATCCAGGGGGGTGCTGCGAATCCTTGTACTGATTCCCTACCTTCTGGTCGTGCTGTTTATGGTGTCCTTTTTCTGGGATTTCGAGGGTCTTCAGTGGCAAATCGGGGAAACGATCCTTCGGTTTGACGGGCTGTTGAGGATCATCGCCGTAAGTGGGCTTATAGGTTTTCTTACAAACTGGCTGGCCATTACCATGTTGTTTAAACCGGCCCAAAAGAGACCCCTGCTGGGACATGGCCTTATCCCGGCCCAGAAAGAACGCATATCCTACAGGCTTGCCCAGGCGGTATCGGAAGACCTAATCAACCCCGAGATCATCAAGCAAAAAATCAAAAAGTCGGGGGCGATTGGCAAATACCGTGAACAGTCGACTCGTTATTTGAAGAATATCATTGACAATCCCGAATTTAGAGACGATTTGAAATCCTGGCTGGTCACATATATTGATGAAATGATTGCGGACCCTGAAATACGGGCAGCGGTAGCCGAAAAAATCATGGTGGAAATCGAAGATACCCTCCAGGACAAATCGGTTGAAAAGGTCGCGCTGAAGGCCTATGCATTTATCAAGGGGCAGGAGATGCAGCATATTATTGAGGAGGCGCTGGCCAATATCCCGACCTCGGTAGAAAAGGGGTTGGATAAAATGGATGACCTCCTTGACCGGCTGCCTCAAAAGATTGACAGTCACAGTGAAGCCATAGAAGATATGGTTACCTTCCTCCTGTACCGTTTAATCAACCAGCTTGACGTACATACGTTGGTCGAAGAGAATCTGAACCAGTATGACGAGCAGCGCATTACCAAGATCATCTGGAATGCCAGTAACGAGCAGCTTCATTACATACAGTATCTCGGTGCGGTCCTTGGTATGGTCGGAGGTTTTGTGATCTGGGAACCGTTGGTCAGTACCCTGTTTCTGGGAGGTATGGTAGCAGCGGTTATCTCCCTGGATCGGCTGTTACTGTACCTGCAAAAAAATAAACCTGTCGTTTCATAAACGCCGATGTTGCAATGAGGGAATCGATTTCCTGACCTTCTCCAGAAGTTCCGGTTTAATCCGGGCAAATATCACCCCCTCTTCATCCCCCCCATCCGCCAACACCCTGCCCCAGGGATCTATAATCAGCGAATGACCGTGGGTACTTCTTTTAGGCCCGTGAATTCCCGTCTGGGCCGGAGCAAACACATATGCGGTGTTCTCTATGGCCCGTGCCCGCAACAGCGGCCTCCAGTGATCCTGGCCGGTTTTAGATGTAAATGCAGAAGGGACCGTCAATATATCCGCTCCTTTTGAGGACAGAGCCCGGTACAGTTCTGGAAACCGAAGATCGTAACAGATGGTAAGTCCAATTGAGCCGATCTCATTCGATGCAAAGACGGCGGGCTCGGTCGAACCCGCTTGTACATAATCAGACTCCCGGTAGGATTCGTCCCCTTCCAGGTCCACGTCAAAGAGATGTATCTTATCATACCGGGCCTGTTCTTCTCCTTCGGGATCGACCAGCAAGGAACGGTTATATACTTTTCCCGAAGCTGCCAGCGCCGGGAAACTTCCTCCCAAAAGATAAATACCAAACTCTGCTGCAGTATCAGAAAGAAAGGATTCTGCCCGGGTGGATATGCGAACCGACTCTTCAATGCGGCGGTCCATGTTGCCGAGAAAGGCAAAATTCTCCGGGAGGCCAACGAATTTGGCTCCACCTTTGGCAGCCTTCTTAATGCCGTCATACGCCTTTTCCAGGTTCAGGCTCAGGTCAGGCTGGCTGTTCAATTGAACTGCTGCAATGGTATAACTGTTCATAGGCTTGAATATATCAATTGTACTGTATCATACGCTTCCGGTTTAGAGCCGGTTGCCATATTGCTTCCATACTTGCAGAATGGAAATTCCCGGTTTATGGTTTCATATTTTGCTACATGGTAGACAATTCTTCAAACTTCGGATACCGGTGGCCTCTTTTGGGCATAAAACGGTTAACCAAAAAACAGTACCATGCACTATAATATCCCCGTAATATACGGTTCTGTTCGCCATCACCGGCAAGGCATTCGGGCTGCAAGATACGTATTACATAAATGCCGGGAACGCAACTTTCAGGTTACGTTTGTTGACCCCATGGAATATGATCTTCCCATGCTTGATAGGATGTTCAAGGAATATGACGAAGGGGAAGCTCCGGAGCCCATCCTCGGGCTCGCTGAAATTATGCAGCAAGCCGATGGCTATATAATTGTTTCCGGAGAATACAACCACAGCATCCCACCCGCCCTTTCCAATCTGCTTGACCATTACCTGGAAGAGTACTTTTTCAAACCCTCCGGAATCGTATGCTATTCAGCAGGTTCATTCGGCGGAGTACGGGCTGCCATACAGCTTCGGGCCATGCTTGCCGAGATGGGGATGAGCAGCATCCCTTCAATAATGCCTGTACCCAAAGTCAAAGAGGCCTTTCAAAAAGACGGGACCCCCAAGGATAACGCCTACGAGGAACGGCTTAAACGTTTCCTGGATGAATTCGAATGGTATGTTGACGCCCTGGCCAAAGCCCGCGAGAAAGGGACTCCCTACTGAATGAAAAAGGCGATAAGCCAGCAGGATCCGGGTAATTTCATCATAAAGATCACTGTCGAAGTTTCCGTCCTGCCGGTTCATTCCTTGCTATTCACTGCCCCTCTATTCAGGAATTCATCATAAAGCTGCGTATGGCGGCTGACCATCGGGATTTTATATCCCCGTATGAACACCTGTTCTATTTGGGTCATCGGTTCAAACGGGTCCCCGTCGGAAATAAATAGGTTGGCCTGCTTTCCCTCTTCAATGCTTCCCAACAGGTCGCCTACCCCGAAAATTTCAGCGGGATTGATCGTCAGGGCCTTAACCGCCTCTTCGGTACCCAGGCCATATGCCGCTGCATATCCTGCATGGTAAGGGGCGTTTCTCACGTTTTCAGATCCACCCGTCGCAATAGCCACCTTGACCCCGGCCTCGTGAAGCAGCCCCGGGTTCTGATAAGGCCTCCGGTAGTTGTCGTAATCTCTTGCCGGTGTATACAATGTTTCTACCAGACAAGGCAGGCCGGCCTCCGCTATCTCTTCGGCCACCCGCCATCCATCCTCAACTCCGGCAAGAATAAAACGGCCTTCCGAATGTTCTTTTGTCCATTCTATGGCATTCAAAATATCCTTTTCGCGGTCTACGCTGATGACAACCGGTATGGATCCGTTAACTACTTCCCTCATAGCCTGCATTTTCTCATCGGCATCGGGCTTTTTCTTATTGCCGGGATCGGCTTTATAGGCTTTCATCATCTTATCGTAGAATAACGCCTTATCCCAGAACTCATCCAGTTCCTTGAGGTTCTTGCGATACTGCTCCTCAATTTCCTCCTCCTTGCGGTCGTCCCACCAACCCCTTTTCAGTGAAGAGGGAAAATTTAGATGGAGTGCAGCATTTCCTTCTACTGCCATGGAATCGGGTGAGTAACCGTACAGGTCGATCAGGGTAGCCTTGCCCGAAATCCGGCCGGATACCGGCATGGAAATGACATGGGTGACCCCGTTTACACGGGTTACGGGAATGCTTGCGCTGCCGGGATTGATAGCTGTAAAAGCACGGACATGAGGGTTGAAGGATCCCAGTTCCGCCTGGTCGTTTGTCACGGCTACCGCACCGACCTCCTGCAGTCCCAATATGGTACCGGAATCCATAAAACCGGGATATACATGCTTGCCGGTCGCATCAAGCTGTTGATAATCGGCCGGGATTTTCATTTTGGATCCTACGCCCGCAATTTTTTCCCCGTCAACCAGTACCACACCGTTTTCAATGATACCGTTGCTGACGGTATGCACCGTGGCATTGGTAATAGCATATTTGCCAAAACCGGGCTTTTGCGTAATCTGCCCATATGACAAGCCGGTTAGCGCAAAAAATGTTATACTGAAAAATAAAGTTAAGAGTCGCTTCATAGTTCTTCTACCTGAATATTTAAATTATTGGCTTTCCCCTGAAAGTCTCATGCCCTCGTCGGTAAATCGAATTTCTGCACCACGCAGGCATGAATCTTCATCTTTTCCGGTTTCATACCAGCGGGTATAGCTGGTTTCCTCAAAATCCTCTTCGGGATTGATCTCCAGGCGCATGTCATCGGCATCTTCTTCACGGTCAAAGTATTTTTTCCCATCCACATACGTCTGCTCGCATATACTGTAAATACTTAGCGGGTGCCCGTCCCAGATAGCCACATCCCCGTGCTTGCCCTCCTCGATGCTGCCGACCTTATTTTCTATGCCAAGCTGTGTTGCAGGGTTGATGGTGATCATCTTCAGGGCATCAATCTTAGATGTGTTTCCATAGTGGACAGCTTTGGCCGCTTCGTGATTCAAGTGGCGAATCAGTTCACCGCTGTCGGAATTTATACTGTTCTTCACCCCGTTGGCATTAAGGATAGAGGCGTTATAGGCCGTAGAATAATACACCTCGAACTTATAGGCCCACCAGTCGGCAAAGACCGAAGTATAGGCACCGTTCTTTCGCAGTTCCGGCGCCACCTTGAATGCCTCGTTTGCATGCTGGAACGTATAGTTTTTAACCCCGTAGTCATTAAACACGCGCATGAGCATCAATATTTCATCGGCACGGTAGGAGTGGCAGTGAACCCATACCTCACCCTCCAGGATGTCAACCAATACCTCCAGGCGCAGGTTTTTGGGGACGGGCAGGGGCGGGGTTCCCCTTTTTCGTCGATCGTATCTCTGTTTAGCCTCCAGGTAGGCTTCCCGGTTACGCTTATAATCCAGTGCCGCATCAAAATGGTCACGGATGACCTGTTCAACCCCCATGCGTGTTCGCGGCTGTACGTTAAAACCCTGTCCATGAACACGAGTTGGGTTTTCACCCAGGGCAAACTTGATGGTCCGGGGTGCTCCCTCAAAACGCATCTCCTCGGTATCCGCACCATAGCGCAGTTTCAGGGTTTCATTCTGGCCGCCAATTACGTTAGCCGAGCCATGCATCAGGTGGATGGACGTAACCCCGCCGGCCAGGGCCCAGTATATATTGATGTCATTGGGGTCTACAGATTCCTCCATAGTTACCTCGGCCGTAACGGGATGGGTCCACTCATTGACATCCACTGCCGCAATATGGGAGTGGGCATCAATAATGCCGGGCATCACATATTTGCCGGTGGCATCCACGGTTTTTACGCCACGGGGAGCGGAAAGCCCCTCTCCTATTTCAGAGATAATGCCGTCTTCAATGAGTACGTCCGTATTCTGAAGTTCACCGTTGGTAATCGTAATGACCGTACCGTTCTTGATAAGAACAGACCCTATCTCCTGGGCAAAACCAGAAAAGGAAAAAAGGCCAAGTAAACAAACCAGTGTAATGATCTTCTTAATATTCATGTCAATTATTCCTCGGAAGTTTTCGATTCAAATTCTGTAAGTTTTCCCGCAGAAACCGAATAGCGGACCTTGGCTTCTTCGTCGGTAAAAGGTTTGGTAAATACCGTAAAACTGGCAATACGGCCCTCTTTGGTATCGCCCAGCCGGCTCCCCGCACCCAGGATATCAGCCGTTTGTTGCGTCAACAGACGAAGGATCTCCCCCTCACTGAGCTCCCCCTCCTCTTTCAGCGTTGTCAGATGTTTGTTCAGGTCCTCAAGCTTCATGCCGTTGGAGGCATAACCAATCCGAACCCCTGCTTCCATAAGTTTCCGGATGTTATCGACATCCGCCTTGTATGCTGCCAGCTGCCTTTCCCGGAATATTCGCATCTCATCCGTTACCTCCTCCATCCTCGTTTCCGTCTCGGAGGTATCTTCTTCCGCTTTCTCCTGCTTTACTTTCCATTCGGGTTTTTCCGGGAAATCTATACTGGCCAGTACGGGAATGCCTCGATCCTTCAGCTCCTCGGCTTGCTTGTGTGCCTCCTCACCGGATACGATGACCAGTTCAAAACCCAGTTCATCCTGCAGGCTAAACACCCGTTCGATATTTTCTTTGGTGTCGGCCACGAAAAACAAAGGACCTTCTTTTTCCATAAATGGCAGCAGTGCTTCAAGCACTTCATTCCTTTTCGGTGCCGGGTAGTCCGAAGAGGTTGAAGCAAAGTAGTTTGACTGTTGCTTCAGTGCTTCGGCATTGTACCACAGCTGCCGGTATTGAGCCATTACCCCCATGGTCGTTGCCGGGTATGCGCCGTTACCGAAGCCTCCCGGGGCATTTCTGAAACTGCTAAGTAATCCGGTGCCCGATTCCATCAGGTAGGCGGGGGTATCTTCCCCGTTCAGGAAAAACAGGTCAACCTGCCCGGGTATCATCTGCCCTTTAAGCCCCAAAGCCGCTGTTGTGAACCCATGCTCCTGGGCTTTGGCAAGGTTCTTGTCATCCTTCTCCAATACCTTTGAGGGGCGGCGATGTGGTTGAATACCCGCTCTTTCATAGCCGGGATCGCCGGGACGTTTCGGTTTCTCATAATTTTCAGGAAGATCCGGGCTGCCCCAGAGCGCCAAACCATCCAGGAATCCCGGATAAATATGGAGGCTGTCGCCTCCGTCGATGACATAGGCATCAAAGGGGATATCTACCTCACCCCCCACATCTTCAATCAGACCATTGCGCCAAACGATCGTACCGTTTTCAATGGTCTCACCGTCTGCCATATGGATAGTAACGTTATCAAATGCCTTTGCAGGGAAAGACTGTGTCCACCCGATAGCCGTTGTGGTCAACAGTAACGCAAGACTGAGGGTAAGACTTCGTACTGACTTCATATGAATGTATATTTCGAAGGTTGGAATTAAGTAGGTAATAAGCTAAAACTGTACTTGTAAATAAAGAGATGAAAGGAAAAAAATTGTAAAGGAGTCCCCCGGATCAAATGCCTGCCTTTATTCTTAAACCTGTATGACCCCTGTTTTAAACTCCTCCAAATCCGGATTGTGATTGGCGCAGGCTATGGCATGGGAGATACGCTCCCTGGTTTCAATGGGATTGATAATGGCATCCACCCATAAGCGGGCTGCCGCATAGCGAACATCCGTTTGTTGTTCATAACGGTCTCTAATCTCTTTCATAATCTTCTCCTGTTCCTCCTCGGTGATCTCTTCTCCTTTTTTCTCCAGTGCCGATACCCGTATCTGAGTAAGGACCTTGGCAGCCTGGGTCCCTCCCATAACAGCTATCTGTGCAGAGGGCCAGGCATACATAAACCTTGGATCGTAAGCACGTCCGCACATCGCATAGTTACCCGCCCCGTAACTGTTGCCTACTACAATGGTTATCTTGGGCACTGTGCTATTGGCAACGGCATTGACCATCTTTGCACCGTCCTTGATAATACCACCGTGTTCGCTTCTCTTACCGATCATAAACCCGGTAACATCCTGGAGAAAAATAATCGGGATCTTTTTCTGGTTGCAGTTCATGATAAAGCGGGCCGACTTGTCGGCACTGTCGGAATAGATCACGCCCCCAATCTGCATTTCGCCTTTCCTGGTTTTTACCACCTTGCGCTGGTTGGCAACAATGCCCACGCTCCAGCCATCAATACGGGCATAGCCGGTAACCACGGTTTGACCGTAGCCATCCTTGAATTCGGTAAAGCTGTCTTTATCCACCAGGCACTCAAGAATTTCATGCATATCGTAGGCCTTGTTGCGGTCGTCAGGCAGGATATCCAACAGGTCAACCGGGTCCCTCGCCGGATCTTCAGGCTCGCTTCGGTTGAAACCCGCCTTGTCAAAAGGCCCCAGCTTGTCAACCAGGTCGCGCACAGTCTCCAGGCAGCTTTCATCGTCCTCCATCTTGTAGTCGGTTACCCCGCTGATTTCGGTATGCGTAGTGGCACCCCCCAGCGTCTCGTTATCCACATCTTCCCCAATAGCGGCTTTAACCAGGTAGCTTCCCGCCAGAAATACGCTTCCTGTGCCATCGACAATCAGTGCCTCATCACTCATAATAGGCAGATAGGCACCTCCGGCCACACAACTGCCCATGATCGCGGCTATCTGGGGTATGCCCTTTGCACTTATCACTGCATTATTGCGGAAAATACGACCAAAATGATCCTTGTCGGGAAATATCTGATCTTGCATGGGGAGATACACTCCCGCCGAATCCACCAGGTAGATGATGGGCAGGTGATTCTCAAGGGCTACTTCTTGGGCTCTCAGATTTTTTTTGGCAGTGATAGGAAACCATGCTCCCGCCTTGACGGTGGCATCGTTGGCTACTATCACGCAGCTGCGTCCGGAGATCTCTCCCACACCCACTACCACTCCCCCCGAGGGACATCCACCCTCTTCCTCATACATGTCGTACCCTGCCCAAAGGCCCAGTTCGTAAAATCGGGAATCATCGTCAATCAATAGATCGACGCGTTCTCTTGCTGTCAGCTTCCCCTTTTTATGCTGTTTTTCTATGCGCTTCTCACCGCCGCCTTTCTTAATTTCAGCTTCCGTTTTGTTGATATTCTTGATCAGTTCCTTAAGCGGTGAAATATCAGGAGTGTCGTCATTTACTTTCATAGAAGCGGAAATTGTGAGATAATGTTTTCTATTTCAGAGCGTTCCCAAAATAACGAATTTTAGGAATCGTGAAAGGATAAGTGTCGATACAATCGATTTCTTCTCATATTTAATGTATTATCTTATTTAAATGTAAATTTGTAAGAGCAAAAACAGGGTTGTCCATGTCCCATAAATTTTCAAGGGCCTTTTCCGGCTTCATTATCCTTCTTATTCTGGCTTCGGCCAACTCCTTTGCGCAGGGAAGGGTGACGTACCAGGACCTGGCTGCACGCAGCGATCAGCAGAATATCTATATCGATTTTTTCACCTTGCCGGCTAGCGGAGATAAGTCGGTTCAGTTCGTCAGTACTTTTCGTATAAATTATAATTTCCTGCCATTCAAGAAACTTAAGTCCCCGTCAGGCTCCAACCGGTTCTACAGTCATGTGGGGTTGAATATGGAGGTCTTTAAAGCCCGAAAAAAAAGAGACAGGGATGAGGAAATACCCATCAAGGGAATGTCTTCCGTAGTGCGTACTGCATGGTCAGATACCGCTTTTGCCAAAAACTACGAACAAACCCAGTCGAACGAATCTTATATCGATGGATTCATGAAAGTGGATGTGGAGCCTGGACTTTATAACTATATGCTCCAGTTAAAGCGTGGGGAAAGCATCCAGGAACAGAACTCCAGAACCAGGCAAATCCATATCAGGTCATTCAGGGACAAAAAACTGGGTAAAGTCATTTTTGCCGATAATGTACGGGACCGTAATAACAGCAAGCAGCTTGAGTTGCTGAATCTCGGACAACAGGTTTATTACGGCAAGGATTTTTATGCACTGCTGTACATACCGTCATATGATGAAAATGAGAGTTACGCTATATCAGTCAATAGAATTGACATTTCAAGAGAGGATACAACGTTTCAAAATGAAGTATTTTCAACCAAATTAAACCCGGAGAATATACAGCATAATACACGCCCCACCCTGGCTAAAGAGAGCGGCAAGATCATCCTTTCCCTCAATACAGAGAAAGGCTCCCACACCTATGCCCTGGTAAAAATTCCAAACAGGAAATTCCCCAACGCCATATACCGCATTCAGATCACCCAAAATGGTGACGCCACGCCTGTAAGTATAGGAGTTTTTCGATCTCTGTGGACCGATATGCCCACCAGCCTGCTTAACCTGGATGTAGCCACAGAAATGCTGCGGTTCATTATTAGCGAGGAAAGCCTGAATAAACTTAAAAAAGGTTCCGAGGCAGAACGGGAAAAGAAATTCCGGGAGTTTTGGAAATCCAAGGATCCCACCCCCAATACGGAATTTAACGAGCTTATGGCTGAATACTATCGCAGGATCGACTATGCCTACGAACAATTCAGTACGGTAAACATGCTGGGTTATAACAGTGATCAGGGCAAAATCTATATTCGGAACGGACCTCCCAAAAATATTGAGCGGAAATATCCGACCGGGGAACCCACGGTTGAAATATGGACCTACGAAGATCGGAAGTTCGTTTTTCAGGCGACGTCCGGTTTCGGAGACTTTCGCCTCCTTCGCAATTAGATATCGGATTTCAGAATTTTACCATCCCCACTGCCCATATTGCCACTGTCAACTACATAAATGTGGGTATTATCCAATGTAATATTTGCGCTGCTGTTAATATTGGAGCAGGGAACCGCCTTATCGGGCGTACCTCCGCTTTTAGGGACCTTGAACACCCCTTCCCCGGCCACATAGTAGATATCCGTTGCATGGGTGATCACCGCTCTGGGATTGGTTAGGTCATCATCAATAATCGACACCCCTCCCCCTTCCGCCGGCATTGAAAACACCTGGCCGGGCTCCGTGATCTCCACCCAATATAGTATTCCCTCATCCAGCACCAGCGAAAAGAGTCCCTGGGTAGATGCAAAGCCGTTTGCAAGGGTATCCAGGGAGCTGCCATCTTTTTTTAGCCTGAGGATCATGCCGTCGGACTGGGTATCCAGTATATAAAAATATTGGTCATCCAGAGTCACGGACTGTGGGATGAAGCCCTCTCCCCTTCCAATATCCTCAACCGATCCCCCCTGCTTGGATACACAACGGACGGCCGAGCCTCCCACCTGCTCCCCAAAGCAAAGCCTGTCATTATCCAGTACCATGCTTACCGGAAAAAAAATGTCATAAGGGGATTGCGAGCCATCCGGCTGTAAGGGAAAACCTTCTGCAAGTACGGTAGTCTCGCTGGAATCTTTACTGACCTTTTTTACGGCACCGTTTTTGTCATCCGTGCCATGATCAATCCAGTAGAGGTGTGTCTCATCAATTTCAAATCCGTTGACGTTTTTAAGGGGGCCGGCCAATATCGTTACCTTTCCCCCCTCTTTGGATACCGACTTTAACCATCCTTCCCCGGTATCCTGGTCGGCATCATACCAGTAGAGCGAAGACTCGTCTTCCACTATATGGCTAAGGGCAAAGCCGACCGCCTGGTCAAATGGAAAGGAAAGATTCGTTGCGATCTCATCGCAGTTGATCTCGGTAGGCGGTGGACTGGAATCGTTATCCTGATTGTTGTTTCCTGAATCGGTGGTGCTGCAGGCCAGCAGTACCCCTAAGAATGCGATACCCAAAGAAGAGCTGTATTTATTCATGGTCCGGCCCTCATTATATTTAAGGAACCCTCCCGATGTATATATACCTTTAATGTACTGATTATTATTATTTTAAATATTAAATGATTATAACATTTAAGATCATTCCGGCCATGATTATGACTGCCTTTCGTGAGGCCTGTCTCCGAAAAAGCAAATTGATATTTGCCTGAGGAGCCTTACCTTTAACAAGAGGGGTAAACAAGCGCATAATAATAGTTACATGTCACTTCATATAGCCATAAGTCTCGGCGACATTAACGGAATAGGTCCGGAGGTCGTTTTAAAGATGCTATCCGACGGATATCCCGAGGATACCACCCCTGTTATCCTGGGTAGTGTTCAGGCAGTAAACTATTATCGAGACCTGTTGAATATAGATCTTGACTATCATCCCGTTGATGATTCTATGAACCTCAAGAAAAACAAGGTCAATGTACTCGACCCCGACAACGCAAATTATGCCCCTCAGCCCGGAGAACTAAGAAGGGAAAGCGGCAAGATGGCCATGCAAGCGGTAGAGCTGGGAATTGATCTGTGCAACTCCGGTCGTGCCGACGCCCTGGTTACCGCACCCATTTCGAAAGAGTCGGTAAACCGGGCCGGTTATGATATTCCCGGGCATACCGAATTCCTGGCAGAAAAAACAGCTTGTGAAAATTATATGATGATGCTGGTTAACGACTCCCTTCGAGTGGGCCTGGCAAGCATCCACGTACCACTTGCCCGGGCCTCTTCCCTGGTAACGGAGGAACTGCTGCTTCGCAAACTTGATACCATGAACCAAAGCCTGAAAAAAGATTTTGGAATTACACATCCCAAAATAGCGGTACTTGGGCTTAACCCTCATGCAGGCGACGGGGGAATTATCGGGAGCGAGGAGATTGAGACCATTAACCCTGCCCTTGAAAAAGCACAATCACGGAATATCCAAGCCGGCGGACCTTTTGCAGCCGACGGATTTTTTGGCAATAGGAAATACATCCAGTACGACGGTATCCTTGCAATGTATCACGATCAGGGTCTGATCCCCTTTAAAACACTATCATTTGGTACCGGGGTCAATTTTACGGCCGGACTGCCCATTATAAGAACTTCACCCGACCATGGAACGGCTTTCGACATAGCAGGTAAAAACCGGGCCGATACTTCATCCTTTGCCGAGGCTTATAAACTGGCCGTCAAGCTGGCACGGAATCGCCAAGAACAGATTGCGCATGAAGGATAACTCCATACAACCGGAATACAGCAAGCTTGCCGAAATCTACGACACCCTCATGGAAAATGTGGATTATGATATCTGGGCGGATTTCATAGATGAAATCATACAGGTTCACCATCCTCGCCCTGAATCTGTACTGGAACTGGCCTGCGGAACCGGTTCGTTGTCGCTTTCCCTGGATAAGCTTATGTGTTATGAGATCATGGGGACCGACAAATCGCTACACATGATACAAAAGGCCCGTCAGAAGAAAGAAAAGCAAAATAGCAGGGTCGATTTCAGGAAAATGGACTTCCTGAATATTGAACTATCCCGGACTTTTGATGTAGTAGTTGCTATCTTTGACAGTATAAACTACCTGCATAAACCTACTTATATCAAACAGTTGCTGAATCAGGTTAAAAAAGTTATAGATAGCCGAAGCCTCTTTGTTTATGACTTTACCACGCCTAAGAATTCCCTGCAGTCTATCAAATACCTGGATAAGGAACGCGGCCATACTCCCGGCAACTATCAGTATTACCGAACCAGCCGGTACGACTCCGAGGAACAGATACATCATAACAACTTCATGATTGAAAAGGTTGCCGATGACGGTGAAACCGTGATTGAACAATACACCGAACATCATCGACAGCGCATATATACATTAAAACAGATGGTCAACATCATCGGGGAAACGGATTTTGAAATAGTTGCCAAATACGATGCTTTTGATCTTATTGAAGCTACCGATAACAGTTTAAGAATAACCATGGTTTTAAGATGTCCCACAATTCAGTAATTGCCTTTGACAATGTTTCCGTCAGCTATAATCACCGAAAAGTGCTTGACGGTATAGACTTCACCCTTGATAACGGTGAATTCACTTACCTGATTGGACAAACAGGAGCCGGGAAAAGCTCCTTTCTTCGTCTGATCTACCGGGACCTGCTGCCCGATTCGGGGACGGTTCGAGTGGCCGATATGGAGGTCAACTCCCTCCCCGACAAAAAAGTGCCCTACCTTCGCCGCCGGCTGGGAATAGTTTTCCAGGATTTTCAGCTGCTTCCCGATCGCACCGTTTATGAAAATGTAGCCTTTGCCATGCAGGTAACGGGAGAAAAGAAAAGCTATATAAAGCAAAGGGCACTTGAAGTTCTGGGGATGGTCGGCCTAAGCCATAAAAGAAAAAACATGCCCGGCGACCTGTCGGGCGGAGAACAGCAACGAGTCGTTATAGCCCGTGCCCTTGCAAATGAGCCCCGCATACTTCTGGCTGACGAACCTACGGGCAACCTGGACCCTGAAGCATCGGCTTCTATCATGGAGCTGCTCAAGCAGATAAACAACAGGGGTATGGCCGTACTCATGGTTACCCACGACTATGACACCGTCAAACAGTATCCCTTTAAGACCGTTAAGCTGGCGAACGGCAGCATCCGGGAAGTCCAGACCCAAAGCCTGTAGGTTTAATTAAACCGGTAGAATGACAGGTGGATATTTACGTTAGCCCATACAGCAGGTATTAAGGTATATCTCATGAATATAACCAAACGCACACAACGTGTCCGCGAGGAAGCTTTGCGACTGGGCTTTGACGGTTGTGGATTTTCCAAGGCCACACGGCTGGAAAAGGAGGAAAGGCGCCTGGAGGAGTGGCTGAACCAGGGGCGTCACGGGACCATGAGCTGGATGGAAAATCATTTCGACAAAAGAGTCGATCCTACAAAACTGGTACCGGGGGCCAAATCCGTGGTATCGGTCATCGGAAGCTATTTTCATCCCGATCATGAGCGCCAACAAAAACAAAAGGGAATACCCAGGATTGCCAAATACGCCCAGGGACGAGACTACCACAAGGTATATAAGGGCAAACTGAAGAAGCTGTTTAATTTTACGAGGGAGCTGGTTGGTGATATTCACGGACGCATATTCGTAGATTCGGCCCCGGTACTGGACAAAACATGGGCCGTACGGTCCGGCTTGGGCTGGATGGGCAAAAACACCAATATTCTTAATCGTGAAATTGGCTCTTTCTTCTTTATCGGAGAGATGATCATTGATGTGGATTTCCTCTACAGCACCCAGGTCACCGACCATTGCGGTAGCTGCACAAAGTGTATCGATGCCTGTCCTACCAATGCGATCTATGAGCCCTACCGGGTCGACTCCAATAAATGTATCTCCTATTTGACGATTGAGCTCAAGGAGCAGATTCCCCAAAAGCACCGGGATGATTTAGGAGAATGGATGTATGGCTGTGATATCTGTCAGGATGTATGTCCCTGGAACCGCGATGCCAAATATACCGGTATGGACGACCTCTACCCCCGTGATAAAATTTTGGGCCATGAAATTGACTTCTGGAAAGAATTGGATAATGAAATGTACGACGAGCTGTTTGAGGGAAGTGCCATACGCCGGGCCAGGTTTGAAAAATACAAAGACAATGTAGCCGCTGTTGCTGAAAATATGGAAAAAAGCAATTCCTGATTCTCTTGAAGTCAGTAGCTGCATTTGATGTTCCGACTACTGACATCCGGTTTTCTAAAACTTTCTCCTTTTCTCCTTAAGAGCTTTGTAAAGCATTTCCCGGGCCCTGAAGATGTGTGCTTTTACCGTACCGAGCGGAAGATCCAGCACATCCGAAATTTCCTGGTAACTCTTCTCTTCCATGTGGCGAAGCTTTATCACCCTGCGGTATTTCTTTGGGAGGTCGTCAATGGCTTTTTGTACCATCTCCTGCCGCTGCTTCCTAATTATATCACGGTCGGTGCCGGCCGACTCGTCCTCAATTTGAAGCTGCATCTCTCCGTCGCGTGTTTTAACGGGTTCATCGATGGAAAGCGTCTGCAGCTTCTTTTTACGCAGGTAATCGATGGTATTATTGGTCGCAATGCGATACAGCCACGTTGAGAAGGCATAATCGGTACTGTAGCGGTTCAGGTTGTCGAAAGCTTTCATAAAAGCTTCCTGCACCAGGTCATTTACCTGCTCCTTGTCTTTCACCATCTTTAAAATATGGAAATAGAGGGCCCTCTGGTACTTTTCAACCAGTTCTGTGTAGGCTTTATCATCTCCACCGATAGCACGCTCGACCAGTAGATCATCCTCCCTGCTGCTTTCTGAGGCGTTTTCACGGGGTGATCCTGTAGATTGAGACTGTGAACCCTTCTCTTCCGACATTTAAAGTGTAAATACCATATTTATTCGTCAAATATTCACGGGCAAACTTAGTGAAAGTAATGCTTTATTCCCATTAAGTAGTACAGAATGACTCCCCTGTTTAATAAAACGGGATCCTTAGGAACATATAAAAGTTATAACAGTTAGGGATTATATGTCAGGGGTTATTTAACTGAGATTTACATGAGTATATCACATAAAACTAATCAAATAATACCTCTCACCGTTATGAAGAAAATATTTACCATATCAGTACTGGCATTCAGCATGCTATTGATATCTTTAAATCAGGCCCGGGCCCAATCGGATTTCACGGTAGGCGGCGGACTCAATTATGCCACCTGGATTGAAGCCGTGGGCATTCAGGGTGGAGTCACTTATGGATTTACCGACGATATTACCGGTGCGGCGAACTTTACCCTCTTTTTCCCGGGCGGCTATGAGTTCTACGAGTTCAATTTCAACGGCCATTATGATATCGTCTCCCAGGCTAATGTAGATGTATACGGCCTGGCGGGATTAAATCTTGCTACAAGTGATGTTGCATTGGGCGTCTCAAATTCTGAGTTGGGAATCAATCTCGGAGCGGGTGCTGAATTTGGAATCGGTTTCAGCAACTTCTACACTGAGCTGAATTATGTGCTCAGTGATTTCAATAAACTAAATATAGCAGCCGGTTTCCGTGTTGGTATTTAGAACAAAAAATCCTTTTTATCATGCCCCGGCAGACGCCGGGGCTTTTTTATTGGTGGAGTATGGCCCCGTGCCTGATCCCACCGGTAGACACCATCAGTTCCGGTATGCCGAAATGTTCCATAAAAGTCTCCAGGATAATGACTCCCCCAAGAAAAACATCCGCCCTGCCCTTCATTAATTCGGGATACTCCCTCAACAACTCTTCCCAGGGTACCTTCCCTATTCTCCGGGACCAGTTCCGAACAGTATCAGCGTTCAACTTCATACCGTTAATCTCCTTCGCATCATCTTCTTTCAGACCCTTCACCATACATGCCAGTGAAGTAACCGTTCCGGCCACTCCCACGGTTATAGTCCTTTCCCCCAGGCTGAATGGATGCTTTCGGAGCAGTTCGTTAACGGACTCGGCACATCGGGCTTTCTCCGCTTTCCCCGGCGGGTTCCCCTCCAGGTAGCGTTCGGTAAAGCGGACCGATCCCATATTCAGGGAATAACGGTCTTTCAATACCATCCCTTTCCCCACAGCAATCTCGGTACTGCCCCCTCCGATATCCAGTACCGCTAAATCTCCCTCAAGTCCGGGCAAAACGCCGAGTGCTCCCTTATAGGTATATTCCGCCTCCTCCTTTCCCGAAAGAATTCTGACTGCAAAACCTGTTTCCCTTTCAATACGCCTAAGAAATTCATCCCTGTTGGCCGCATCCCTGACGGCACTCGTTGCCGTGACCGAAACCTGCTCCACTTCCGGAAACCTTTCCTCCAGGGTCGACCGATAATTTGAAAGGGCATCTATTACGCCCTGCATGGATTCCGGGTGAAGGGTACCATCCCGGTCAACCCCTCGTCCCAGCCTGGGGGTATGCCGGCCTTCATAGCGTACCTTTAGCCGGCCGTTTTTATACTCCGCTACCAGCAGCAATACAGTATTGGATCCTATATCAATGGCTGCTTTCATTTAATATGCTATTTCTTAAAATGGAGTGCGATCCATTCATTTTCCCTTTTCCTGTCTGCATAGTCAAGGCCCAACTGTTCCGACTTATTTTTTATCTGGCGCTCATCTTTTTGCAACAGTCCCGATACCAGCAAAGACCCACCCTCAGCCAGCTTCGAATTTAGTTTAGGCAACATATCCAGTATGGTATTCCGCTCAATATTGGCCATGATGAGATCAAACAGATCCGTGTCGGGGATCACCTTTTCCGAACCCTTCCTTACCTCTATCTTCCCTTCAACCCCATTAACTCGAATATTTTCACGCGTATTTTCTATACTCCATTCATCAATGTCAAAAGCAAAAACCCCTCCGGCGCCTATTTTGACAGCAGCAATAGACAGTATTCCCGTACCTGTGCCGGCGTCCAGTACCCGGGCGCCTGGATGAACAAGATCCGGCAAAAACTCAAGCATAAGCCGTGTTGTCTCATGATATCCCGTGCCAAAAGACATTTTGGGATCTATTTCCAATAGTATGGCATCCGGGGGGATATCGGAGTCAGACCAGCTTGGCTTAACGAAGAAACGACCGACACGCAACGGCTCAATAGACTCCTCCCACTGTTCATTCCAGTTTTGTTCCGCGACCAGCTCTTCAGAAATGATGCGGCCGTCGCCGGGGAGCAGCTCCAGAATATCTTCAATGTGTTCTCTTTGCTTGCGGCCAAGCTGTTTTTCGGGAAGGTATGTAATCAGCTTTTGTTCCTGTTGTTCAAATGCATCAAATTCCAACTCCATCAATTCCGATATCAGAATCTCCTGGTGAACCTCATCGATTGAAATAACAATTTTGGTATAATTCATCACCGCCTCGCGATTTTGGGAGAACAACATGCGGGGGAAACCGGGTGTATCTTATAACCTGTTGAACATAAGTTCTGCCATAACAACTCCCACAGCTTCAAGAGTCTTCCTGTCAATAATTTTCAAATTATCTTTATGGGTATGCCAGTAGGAGGCAAACTGAAGCTGTTCGGAATCGGGCTTATGGTGAATAATATCGATAGTGGGGATACCGACTATTCGATTGATCACTACATGGTCGTCAGAAATAAATACCCCCTCCCGGTCAATAAATATATCTCCGTACCCCTTCTCCGCTGCAATACTCCAAATTTCGTTAACCAGTGCAGGTGCATATTGTAACGAATACTTCTCTTTGGGGAAAAGGGCCGATTTTCCACCTACCATGTCAAGCAGTATTCCAAAACGGGGGTTGTATCCTTGCACCGGCGGGTTGTTACTCCAGTACCGCGACCCCAGGAAGTAGCGTTCCAGGCTTCCTTCACGCCCATAATCCTCCCCATCGAACAGTATAATATCGATACCCACACCGGGATGCTTATTACTCATCAACCGGGCCAGCTCCAGCAGGACGGCAACGCCGCTGGCCCCGTCGTCCGCCCCCGGTATCGGTTTATCGGTATTCAGGGAGTCCTTATCAGCCCGGGGACGGGTATCCCAGTGAGCACACAACATCACCCGGTCTCTGTTTCCCGGATTAAAAGCGGCAATGATGTTGGTAAGCTTCAGCGTTTCTCCCCCATATCCCTTATGGGTAAACTCCTGGGCAAATACATTTTTTTGCCCGGCATATTGCCTGAGTTTATTCAGCAGGTAGTCTTTAGTCAAACGGTGTCCCTCGGATCCCGGATTTCGAGGACCAAAACCCAACTGCCGTTCAACAAAATGGTAGGCGCTGTCGGCATTAAAATCGGGCACCTCACGTCCCCTGTCCTTAAAATTAAGACGCTGCTCCTCGCTACAGGATGCTATCATCATTACCGACCATAAAAGCAGCAGGAAGGCTTTGCTAATTCTCATCTCGGGCCACCATGCTTGATGACGACTGGTCGACCGGAAATACAATGGTATCCATAATATTGACGTGGGCCGGGCGGTTTGCTGCAAAATATACAATTTCGGCTATGTCCACAGCTGTCAATGGCTCCATACCCATGTACACCTGGGAAGCACGTTCTTTGTCCCCCTCATAACGGACCTCGCTAAATTCTGTTTCCACCAGTCCGGGCGAAACCATGCTTACCCTTATGCTGGTGCCATGCAGGTCTTTTTTAGTTGCCTCGGTGATCGCTTTGACTGCATGTTTGGTAGCGCAATAGACGGATCCGCCTGCATAGGATTCATGGCCTGCAATGGAACCGATATTTATAATATGCCCCATATCCCTCTCTTTCATTGTCGGGGTCACCATCCGGGTCATATTCAGTACTCCCTTTATATTGGTGTCGATCATGGTGTCCCAGTCTTCAAATGAGGCTTCATATACTGCATCCACCCCTTTGGCAAGGCCGGCGTTATTCACGAGGATATCCACCGGTTTGACCAGCGTCTCCAGAAATTCTCCGCAGTCGTCACGGTCTCTTATATCGAAGGCCCCGACTTCCACTTTGACGCCGTGATTGTCCTCCAGTTCCTGCTTGAGTTCTACCAGTTTTTCCTCACGCCGGGCGATAAGAGCAAGGTGGCATCCTCCCGAAGCAAATAATTCAGCACACGCCCTTCCGATACCGGCAGTGGCCCCTGTAATCACGGCCAGCTTCTCTTTTATCCTTTTTTTCATGGCAACCGACTTTTCGGTTAGTCTTAATGGTGCAATTGTTCCACCAGCCGGGCCGCATTAAGCATCTTACCTTCCTCAAATGCATCTGCCATAAACTGCATGCCATAGGGCAGCCCGTTGGAGTGGGTTCCGGCCGGTACGTTAATCGCACAGATGCCGGCCAGGTTGGCTGAGGTGGTATAAATATCATTCAGGTACATCTGTACCGGATCGTCTGCCTTATCACCCAGTTCAAATGCTGTAGTGGGTGCGGTAGGTGAAACAATCACATCCACTTTTTCAAAGGCTGTACTGAAATCCTGCTGAATCAAACGACGGACTTTCTGCGCTTTGGCATAGTAAGCATCATAGTAACCCGCACTAAGTACATAAGTTCCCAGCATGATTCTTCGTTTCACTTCGTCGCCGAACCCTTCCGTTCGGCTTTTCTTATATAGCCGTATCAGGGGGGTATCAAGATTTTCCCGCTTTCTGCTTAACTCTATCTTCTGTTCGCCGGTAGCATGCTCCATTTGCTCCTGGAGGGCCATTTTCTCCTGATGCAGCTCTGTTTCAACATCCTCAATATCAGCCCGGTGTCCATAACGGATACCATCATACCTGGCCAGGTTACTGGAGGCTTCGGCCGTAGCCAGGATATAGTAGGTGGCAATACTGTATTTCATATGGGGCAGGTGGATGGGGACCAGCTCCACCCCCTCTTGTTCCAGCTCGTTCAGCTGCGCAGTAATACCCTTACGAATTTCGTCATCCAGTCCCTCACCAAAATACTCTTCGGGCACACCGATGCGAATGTTTGAGTTGGGATCTTTTACGAATTCATTGTAATCCGGCACAGCCCGGCTGGAAGAGGTATTGTCATTGGGGTCATGGCCGGCAATGACCTCCAGGATGGAAGCGGCATCGCTTACCGAGTTTGTGATGGGTCCGATACAATCGAAGGAAGAAGCGAATGCCACAAGGCCGTGCCTTGAAACGCGACCGTACGTAGGCTTCAACCCCACTACCCCGCAGTAGGAAGCCGGCTGACGTATGGACCCCCCGGTATCGGTCCCCAGCGATGCTGTACAGAATTCTGCTGCCACAGCGGCAGCACTGCCTCCGGAAGAACCGCCGGTAACCCGGGAATGGTCATGTGGATTTTTAGCGGGACCGTATATGGAATTTTCCGTTGATGAGCCCATGGCGAACTCATCCATATTCAGCCGGCCCAACAGAAGGGCATCTTCCGTTTTCAAACGCTCTATCGCAGTCGCATTATAAACACTTTCAAAATTTTCCAGCATCTGCGAGGCACAGCTGACCTTGAGGCCCTTCTCACACAAGATATCCTTGATACCCACAGCCATGCCCGCCAGTTTGCCGGCCGTGCCCTCCTCTATTTTCTGCTGGATATTGCGGGCCTGCTCCAGCACCCGCTCCCGGTCGTAATCAACAACCGCATTAACCTCTGAATTTTCCTTATCAATGGTTTCGAGGTAATGTTCAGCGATGTCGGGCAATGTCGCATCTCCTGCCTGCAAGGCAGTACGAATTTCATTAAAATCTCGGAAATTCAAAAAATAGAACTACTTTTGAGTTGTCTGTTCCTGTGATTCATCAGACTGGGCCGAATCAGAAGAGCCATATCCTTCTTTTTCTCCCTTTTCAATCTCCTTTTTTATTTCGTCGGATGCTTTTCTGAATTCGTTTATACCCTGGCCGATGCCTCGTGCCAATTCAGGTATTCTTTTTGCCCCGAAAAAGAGCAATACAACCAGCAATACTATAAGAACTTCAGGAACTCCAATACCACCAAACATATAATAATCCTCTTTTTACTTTGTTTATAATGAAGATGCGACAAGATAAGAATTATTTATCAGATCTTTGAGTTGTAATAATGTAAATTAATTTACTTTTATCTTAGTTTTACTTGAATTTTATGCAACAAACCGTTTTATAAAACTAAGAACAATTAAAGAATTAACTATCAAGAACTTTTTTTATGATTTGGACAGTTGAACTGGCTGCAGCGTTAGATGACGCTCCTTTCCCAGCTACACGTGAAGAATTAATTGAATGGGCAGAACGGAATGGGCTGTCACAACAGGTAATAGACAACCTTTATGAGTTGGATGAGATTGAAGAGGGAGAGGATATGATTTATGAAGGGATTGAGGATATCTGGCCCGACTACATTCGTAAAGAAGACTTCTTTCATAATGAGGAAGATGAAGGATTTGACTACGATGACGTATAATTCATAAATTTGAAGAGATCAGATTATCATAGGCGGTTGTTCTGTGTTTTCAGAGCAACCGTTTTTTATGAATATGCCCTAATTTCCAGCCCTGAAAATTGAAAAATAAAACCTCACTTACACTCCTGCCTATACTCGCTCTCCTATTTTGTACGGGGATTTACCCGGTATTTGGCCAAGACGAAGGTCAGGAAACCGTTACACAGAGCGAAACAGATCGAGAAGTTGTGCGAGCAGTTCGCTTTGTGGGCAACAGCCATGTTAAAGACAATACCCTGGAGACACTGGTAAGGACTCAGACCAACAGGGAGTTTCTGGGCATACCTCGTTTTACCCCCTGGTATTTTCTTCACAAGCTGACGGGCCGTTTCGGAGAACCACCCCAGCTACTGGACCGCCAGACGGTAACTACCGACATGGAGCGCATCAAAAGATACTACGAGACTATTGGGTTTTTTGAAGCGGCAGTAGACACCAATATTGTGGAGTTTGAAGAGGGTAAAATTGAGGTTTCCTTCCTCATACAGGAGGGATTGCGGTCTTATATCCGTACACTGGGCTATGCAGGGATGCCCAATTTTAAAGACAGTACCGAGATCCGTCGATTTTACAAGGAGAGTGACCTTCGCCGTGAACAAGTCAGTGACAGCACTTATCGTGTAAACCGCCCCTACTCTGAAAATGCCCTGAATAAAGAACGAAACCGCCTCATACAGTTTCTCAAAAACAACGGCTATGCCGCCGTTCAACGCGACTCCGTTCTTGCCCAGATCAGACGTTCGGAAGAGAACCGTCAGGAGTTGGATATATTATTCGTAATCCGGTCGGGCGAGCAGTATACCTTTGGTGACCTGTTCATAAATCTTGCCGGGCCTGACAATCAGTTTGACTATAACCAGCGCGACACCCTGAGCGGGCGTCCCTATACCCGTTCCGATACTACTAAAATATTCCTGCAGAAGGAGTCGTCTGCCCAAAGCCGTTTCAGCCTGCTTACCGATCAGATACTATTTGAGCCGGGTCAGTTGTTTGACAACTCCCTGTATACCCGTTCCATCAACGAATTCCAAAACCTGGGAATGTTAACGGTAAGGCAGTTCGGGCTGAGCGAAGATGGATCACTTCCCGACTACTCCAAAGAGGAAATTCCGGTTTCTTTCACGCTCCAAACCCTGCCTCGCCATTCTGTCAACTTCAACCTCTTCGGTATGAAAAGGTATGGCTTCGGCTCGGGCGCAGGCGTAAACTATACCAACAACAATCTTTTTGGAAGAGCAGAAAACCTGCAGGTCGGGGTAAACGGAAGTTTCGAATATGTCCGGGCAGAAACCATTAGAAACATAGCTCATGCCGACACCTCCCAACAATCGTTTAACAGCCGGGTATTCCAGAGTTTTGAAACACGGGCCGAATATTCGCTGCCTCGACTTATATTTCCTTTTGCAGCTCTTGACGACCAAATATTTTTCAGCAATGCCAGAACCCGTTATGCGCTGTCGTTCAGCAGATCCAACCAGCTGCTGTTCGATATTAATTCAGATACACGATTTAACCTGCGCTATGAAGTGCGACATAACGATCGGTTCTCAAGTTTTCTGGACCTCTTTGAGCTGAACCTGCTGGATACCAATCCCTCCCCCCAGTTCAGGCAGGCCCTGCGAGATGAGTTCGGCGAGGGTTCATTTGAGCTTCAACAAGTGCTTGAAGATTTTCGTCCCCAGGTCAACTCACTGTTAAGATATACGTTCAGAAGTCGCAACACGGATATAATCAAACGGAACTACGGCCATTTCAGCGAGTACTCCATTGCAGTGGGAGGCAACCTTCCCTACCTGGTCGACCGCTATGTTATTACTCCCGACACGGTAGAAACAAACCTGCCCTCTCCGGTAAGTATCAGTAAAAACAGCCTGGCCTACAGCCGTTTTGTCAAGGGTACTGCCGATTACCGAAGGTATATACCTGTATCCAATACCGCGGTTTTTGCATATCGAGGTTTCCTGGGCCTGGCCTACCCTTACGGTCGCAGCACGTCCATACCCCTTAACCAGCGATTCTATGCCGGCGGCAGCAACGACATCCGGGGATGGGACATATACAGCCTGGGGCCCGGTAGCATACCGATTGACGACGTAGTGATAAACGGGGGACAAATTAAACTGCTGGCGCAGGTAGAGGCACGGCAGATCTTCATTGAAAATTTTATCTCCGCCAACTGGATTGCCGCCTGGTTCACGGATGCTGGAAACATATGGTACGGTCCCCGAACAGATTTTACCACCTCTCCGACATCCGCAACAGGTGGATTGACCGCCGGCGAACAAGGGAGCATCCTGCGAAAAGGCAAGTTCTTCTTCGATGAATTCTATAAACAAATAGGGGTCGGATCGGGAGTTGGGCTTCGGCTCGACTGGGACTATGTAGTGGTCCGATTTGATTTTGCATTTAGAGTTCATGACCTGCAACGGGGTTGGTTTAACAACAATAAATTATACTTCAGCTTCGGCATTGGTCATTCATTCTGATAATGTTATTGGATTTTATAACTGAATTCGAACATATTCAGAGTGAGTTTCCACAACTAAAGAATTCAATCCATAGACCATGCTTGGTTCACACCGTATCGAATCCTTGAAGAATAAGGGGAATATTATCTTCAACTCCCCTTTCCTGAAAAATCTGTCCACCGCCGAACGCTATAAATTCCTTCAGCTTTGCCACCGCCGAAAATACAAGGAAAATGAATTTATCTACTATCAGGGAGATCCAGGGACCGGCATGTATTTTATCGAAGAAGGCAAGGTACAGTTGATTGTTGAACCGGAAGTCGATTCGGGTGAAGATGAGTATACCATTAAACTGGAGGCACCGGAAAGCTTCGGGGGATTATCCATCGGCTATGAACTCAGAAGGATGTCAACCATCAAATGCATTACCGACTGTACCCTGCTGGGCTTTTTTAAACCTGATTTTGAAACGCTCAAAAAACGCCATCCCGGCATCGGGGTCAAGTTTATGGAGACCCTGGCTATGCTCGCCCTGAAACAGCTGGATATATCTACCAAGGCCATACAGGAACTAACCACTAAATCCAAGGCCTATCAACTCCAGTTTGAGACCTACTACCAGGCAGAGGAAGAGAAAGAAACGCTTTAAAAGCAGTATTACCCAAGCATGACATTAAAAAAAGGCGATGAAGTTGAACTCCTTATTAAGTCCACAGCATACAAAGGCAAAGGGCTGGCCAAAGTTGACGGACTGGCGGTATTCGTTCCCAATACAGCACCCGGTGACCGTGTCAGGGCCCGAATCGTAAAACGAAAAAAGAGCTACCGCGAAGCCAAACTTCTGGAAGTGCTGGAAGGAAGTGAACGCCGTATTGAACCCAAGTGCAGGCATGCAACAGTATGCGGCGGATGCAGCTGGCAGCATGTAAACTACGACTTTCAACTCTCCTTCAAACAGGACCAGGTGCGTGACCATATGCATCGCATCGGGGGACTCACCCACCTGGATGTCAATCCGACCATCGGCTGTGACGATATATTTTACTATCGCAACAAGATGGAATATTCCATCGGCCACAAACGCTGGTTGAGCCGCGAAGAGATCAACAGGGACGAATTTGTCAGTGATCGCTGTTTTGCCGCCGGACTCCATGCCCCCGGGCGATTCGACAAGATCCTCAATATCCAGGAATGCCATCTGCAGACACCTCCCTCATACAAGATCCTTGATTTTGTTCGATCCTACTGCCGTGATAACGATATTGAGCCCTACAATACGATCGACAACGAGGGCTTTATGAGGAATGTCGTGGTTCGGAACTCTTTTCACACCGATGATCTAATGGTCAACCTGGTTACTTACAGGGATGAGGATGATGTTGTTGAGCCGCTGGTAAAGGAAATGGTTGATACATTTCCCGAGATCACAACGGTAGTTGTCAATATTAACGACACTCAAAGCCCGACGGCCGTAGGCCGTTATGAGAAGATACTTCACGGGCCGGGCTACATCAGAGAGTATATAGGCCCCTATAAATTCAACATCCATGCCAACGCCTTCTTCCAGACGAACCCTCAGCAAGCCAAAAAACTATACGATGTAGCCAGGGACTTCGCGGATATACAATCCGACGAAACGGTATACGATCTCTATTGCGGGGTGGGATCGCTGACCCTGTATCTCAGCGACCGGGCCAGGCAGGTAATAGGTATTGAACAGGTGGACGTAGCCATCAAAAACGCCCGTCAGAACGCACAGCATAATGAGGTGGACAACGTCAGTTTTGTAGAAGGCGATATGAAAGATGAGTTTTCTGAAATACCGGATAGGTTCGGGGCGCCCGACTGCATTGTAACAGACCCTCCCCGGTCGGGCATGCATCCCGATGTAGTGGAAAAGCTCAAGGAACTTAAAGTTCCCAAACTCATCTATGTGAGCTGCAACAGCTCCACTATGGCACGCGACCTAAAAGAGCTGTATAAGGTATACGACATTCTGGAGGTTCAGCCGGTCGATATGTTTCCACAAACCTATCATATTGAGACAGTGGCAAACCTTCGGCTCAGAGAATGACAATTATGAAACTCATCCTGACCTGAACTTTGCCGACAGGTAGTTAGTTTAGGTACCGGTAATTTTACAGACAGCAGAAACTGCAAGCCTATGAAAATAACGGTGATAGGAGCCGGCCTCGGCGGACTCTCCGCTGCATGCCTGCTGGCTACCGAGGGACACAAGGTGACGATCCTTGAAAAAAACAGCCGCCCGGGCGGCAAAATCAACCGGGTTAAAACCCGGGGCTACTATTTTGATACCGGCCCATCGCTGCTTACCATGCCCTTTATCCTTGAGGAGTTATTTCAAAAATGCGGTGCGCGGCTTTCAGAATATCTCACTCTTCAATCCCTGGATACCGTTTGCCGGTACCGATATCCCGATGGAACAGTTTTCAACTGCTACCGTGACCGGAACCAACTTCTGGAAGAGGTACGCAGGATCGCTCCCGAAGACGAAAAAGCTTTCCGTTCCTTCCTGACTTATTCATCCGATCTGTACCAACGAACGGAAGAGACATTTCTCAGAAACCCTCTTTACAGCTGGAAAGATCTGCGCTCTCTTAATATTTCAGATTTCTTTAATATTGATGCCTTCACCACCGTATCTTCCCGTATAGACAGCAGGTTCAGTTCTTCCTACCTGCGCCATTTTTTCAAACGTTTTACCACCTACAATGGCTCATCGCCCTACCGGGCGCCGGCCACCCTCAATGTTATACCTCATGTGGAAATAGCAATGGGCGGCTATTACATCAAGGGGGGAATGTACTCACTGATCGAGGCCCTGGTCAACCTGGCCAATACACTGGGAATAACCATCCTTTACGATTGTGAGGTCAGAAAAATTAACACCCGGGAAGGTTCTGCCAAAGAGGTGGTCACAGAAGGAAAGGCCGGGGTCATTAAATCCGATATCATTTTGGCAAACAGCGACGCCACCGAAACCTACCTGCAGTTGCTGGACGAGCGGGAATTGTCTCCCATCAAAAGAAAACGAATCCGTAAGCTGGAACCCTCCTGTTCCGGATTTGTACTTCTTTTGGGAATAGACAGGCGTTATGAACCACTCAGTCATCACAATATATTTTTCAGCGATGACTATGAAAGAGAGTTCAGACAAATATTCCGAAAGCGGGTGATGCCCGATGAGCCGACCATATACATTGCCAATACCTCCCATACAGATCCCTCTCATGCCCCCGCTGATGGTTCCAACCTGTTCATACTCGTCAACGCTCCCTACCTGAACGGCAAGCAGGAATGGGACAGTCTGAAAACGGATTATGGCAACCGGCTGATAGCCCGCCTGGAAAATTATGGACTTGAGAGCCTTTCCGACTCCATTGCCTACCGGAAAGAGATTACTCCGGCCGACTTTTACCGCAGGTACCGTTCCCACAGAGGCAGTATTTACGGCACTTCATCCAATTCAAGGCTGTCGGCATTTATGAGGCCTCGCAATAAGTCAAGAGAGGTGGATTCTCTCTATCTTACCGGCGGAAGCACCCATCCGGGGGGCGGCATTCCTCTTGTGGTTCTTTCGGCTTTTCACGCGGTGGAGTTGATTGGAAGATATGAACAGAGCCAATCCGGTTAGCTTAGCTGGCTATTCATCCATCTTACCCAGGTTTATCACTTCCATATTTTGAATTCTGCCCTCCATTATATCAAAACGGACACATGTTCGGTACACCTGCACCCCATGCTTACCCGCCGCACCTGGATTTATAAATACCATCTTATTCTTTTCCTGGTCCCGCCCGATTTTCAGGATGTGTGAGTGTCCGCAAATAAAGACATCCGGCGGGTCCTTCTCCATCTCTTCACGAATAGGGAGGCAGTAGCGTCCAAGGGTTCCACCGATATGCCGCATCCAGAAACGAACCCCCTCCTTTTCAAAACGCTGGTTCAGGGGATATTCCTGCCGGACATCCTGTCCGTCGATATTTCCGTATACGCCGGTGAGCGGGGCGATCTCCTCCAGTTCCTCAGCTATGGAAATAGTACCGAAATCGCCGGCGTGCCATATTTCATCACAGCCGCCGAAATAATCCCGCACCTGGGGATCCAGGTAGTTATGTGTATCCGAAATTAGCCCAACTTTGATCATAATTTATTCTTTCACATCTTTGCCTCACCGACAACAGGCAAATTATAGCGATGTTTTATGCATATGTAAATAACAAATTAGCCTGTAGCCGGCCTGATTCCAATAACCATATTCAGCTATCAGCACTTACCCATGCCCCGTTTCAGCATCATTATTGTTTCCTGGAATGCATTGGATCACCTTCAGACCTTTCTTCCCAGTGTCGCCGAAACCGATTACCCTTCATATGAAATCATTTTGGCTGACAACGCCTCCGACGACGGATCGGTGGAATGGGTGTCCCAGGCCTACCCAGGGGTAAAGATAGCCTCTCTCGATAAAAACTACGGCTACTGTGGCGGCAACAACCGTGCAGTGCCCCATGCCGATGGAGAGATACTGGTATTTTTAAATAATGATGTTAAGGTGGAGCCGGACTGGCTGAAACCATTGGACCGGTGTTTTGGGGATGACCCTGCCCTGGCCGCCCTGCAACCCAAAATGCTCTCATTCAATAACCCCGATGAGTTTGAATATGCAGGAGCCGCCGGAGGCATGCTCGACAAATATGGATACCCCTTTTGCAGGGGACGAATTTTTGACTCGCTGGAGGAAGACCGCGGTCAATACGACCAGCCTGCCCCGATTTTCTGGGCAAGCGGTGCCGCATTGTGTGTCAGAAAAGAAATATTTGAAGATGCGGGAGGGTTCGACGAGGATTTTGAGTTTCACATGGAGGAGATAGATCTCTGCTGGCGTCTTTGGAACCGGGGCTACAAGGTGGGTTACTGTCCAAAAAGCGTGGTTTATCACCTGGGAGGGGGGTCTTTGCCCATGGATTCACCCCGCAAAACCTATTATAATTACCGCAACAACCTGGCAATGATATGGAAAAATTACACATCCTCATCGCTTCTGACCCGCTTTTTAGGTCGATTGGTACTTGACGGCATTGCTGCCATTAAAGAATTGATGAGTGGAAGATTCAGGGTATTTGCACATATTTTCAAGGCCCATATGCATTTCTATCGCTCCTGGCCGGCCATTCATCGCAAGCGGGGTGCTCTGCAAAAGGAAAGAGACGAGCTCCATAATCCACCGGTAATGACGAATAGAAGTATCGTTTACCAATATTTTATACGGGGAAGGAAAAAATATAGCGACCTGCCGGATAGTTAACTGATGGTTACCTCCCCCCTTTAGCTCAATCCATAAAGCAACTGTATCTCCTCCTCCCATTGCTCGCTGTTTGGAGTTTCCAGGATCATCGGGATACCGTCAAATCTTTCATCCTTCATGATTTGCCTGAAACCGTCCAGGCCAATCTCCCCCTCTCCAATATTTTCATGGCGGTCGACCCGGCTGGACAGCGCTCTTTTTGAGTCATTTAAATGCATGCCCTTCAGGTATTTAAAGCCAATCACTTCACTAAACTTATTAAATACTTTATTGTACGCTTTCTTTTTCCTGAAATCATAGCCTGCAGCAAAAAGGTGACAGGTGTCAATACATACTCCAATACGTGCCTTATCCTCTACCTGTTCTATAATATCGGCAATATGTTCAAAGGCAAAACCCATATTGGTTCCCTGCCCCGCTGTGTTTTCAATGACGGCCGTAACCCCTTCCGTTCTGTCAAGGGCCCAGTTGATTGAATCTGCAATGGTGCGCAGGCACGCTTCCGGACTATGCTTGTTCAGGTGGCTGCCCGGATGAAAATTCAAAAGCTTGATACCCAGCTGTTCACACCGCTGCATCTCGTCCAGGAATGCCTCCCTCGACTTTTTAAGCTTATCCCCCTCAGGATGCCCCAGGTTGATAAGGTAGCTGTCATGAGGCATCACTACATCCATCGTATATCCCAGTTCCCTACAGTTCCTCTTGAAATTATCAATATTATCTTCGCTGAGAGGAGGCCCCTCCCACCTTCGCTGATTCTTGGTAAACAGCGCAAATGATCTGGCCCCTATTTCATGGGCCCTGATCGGGGCATTTTCCACCCCTCCCGCAGCACTGACATGAGCTCCTATATATTTCATCCGGCAAGTATTTAATTTCCTTATTGAGCCTAAAAAAAGAATGATTGCCTAAAAAGAACAAATTTTAGCCATTAAATCCTTAGGCGTCGAAAAGATATGCTCTCATCCTCCCGTTTTACCAATGAAGTCGAAACGGTTGTGGATGTGGTAGAAAAAACCGGCTTGGCCCAAAAAACTGCAGTGCAGCGTCCCGTTGCCGTTATCAAGGGGTAGCGGGATACGCTACCGGCTATCTCCTACCCTCCCATAAATGCCGGCTCTGCGGGGAGGGTATACTTACGCCCTTCGTTCTCTTTTTTCAACCACTCCATCAGGGGTGCAAAATAATTGAGCATGGCTTTGGCACTGACCTTCGACCCGGTGGTTTCCCGTACCAGCTTGCGCCAGTCTTTCGTTCCTCCGGGACTCATCAGGTCATACAGAAACTGACCCACTTCCTTACTCCCGTAATAGTTGGTTGCATGCACCTCCTGCCCGAGTATATTATTTGCAATATGATCATGCAGCTGAAAAAGCAGGATATAGGAGATGGCATAATCATAATATTGGGCTGCATCGTTGATTATATGTGTTTTGGAGGCCGCATCGTTAAACTCCGGACCTCTTTCCCCGGGCGGTACGATACCCTGGTAGAGCCGCTTTATTTCCCACCATCGCTCGTTGAATTCGTCACCCGTCAGGTTTCCCGCATACAAGTCGTGCTCAAAGTGGCTCATAAGTCCTGCAGAAAACGGTATAAACACCACATAATTCAACGCTTCCTTTAGGAGCGATTTGGTTTGGTCCACTTCTGCCCCTTTGGGCAAGATGTCAATTTCAGAAAGATAGGGCTTCTGCATGGAGGCCAGTCCCATCAGGCTGCCGATAGCCTCATGGAATGCCCTGTTTGCCCCTTCGCGTAGCAAGAGGGGTACATCCTCATTACTGTAAGAGATATAATAGTAGATATGGCCCAGCTCATGATGGGTTGTTTCATACCAGTATTCGTTGGGTTTTACACTCATAAGCGAACGAACGTCCTCTTCCAGGTCCATATGCCAGGCCGAGGCATGGTTGTTCTTCTTATAGTCGGCATCTTCGGACAGTGGATACAGGCTTGATTTTTCCCAGAATACGGATGGCAGCTCTTCGAAGCCCAGGCTTATATAAAAATCTTCCGAGATCTCGACAATATCTCTTGCATTAAGCTTATTGAGCTGTTCGTTAAGATCGGCGCCTTCCACTGATACCATGGCATTCCAGTCCTGCCCCCAGCGGTTGGGCAGCCAGTGAGCCGGCAGCATTTCAGGCACCTCTTCGGCTCCGTACCTTTCGGTAAGCTCATACCGCGCATAGGTATGAAGTTCCCGGTAGAGCGGGTACAGTTCCCGGTTGAAACGCTCCATGAGATTCATCATCTCCTCCTTGGTCATGCCGTAATCCGATACCTGGTAGGCAAAATAATCATCATAACCCAAGGCCTGAACCGTTTTATTGCGCAGATCACGCACTTCTGACAATCCATCCTTCAGCACCTTGCCTACTTCCTTGCTTGCCTCCCATACCTTTCGGCGTTTAACCGGATCTGTTTCCTCACGAAGCATACGGTCAATTTCATTGGTACTTACCGAACGGCCATCTACCGTAAAATCAAAACCGAAAAGCTTGTTGTTAAGCTCGTTTTCCAACCTTATTCTCTCTTTGACGAGTGAATCGGCGGTTTGGGGATTATTGGCAGCCATATAGAGCATTGACTCCAGCTGCTTCACCTGCAGTTCGGTCAGATCCGATTTACGGTCCAGATATCCCTTTGCCTTTTCAATGTGTTTGCGGCTACCGGTAAAATCGGCCAAAGCTTCGTTGGCCCTCTGGACACGGTTGGCGGTAGCCGTATCCCCCTCAACTATACGGGTGTTGGCCTCCCACTCGGCCTTGGCAGATTCATAATACAGTTTTTGAAAGCGGTCTGTATAGCTTTCAAGATAGGTTTCTACCTCTTTTTGCAATTCCGGATTGCCTTGCCGGCATCCGGTTACAAGTACAACGGCCAGTAATAAAGGAATAAATCGTTTCATTTTATTCAGTTCTATATGAATGTTAGAATGTTATCCAATGGTGAAATAGTAAAAGCGGCTGGCAAATCCTGAGATGAGGGATTCCCCCGAAATGGTACTTTCACTTATTTCCAGGCTCCCAGAATAAGTCCCATCAGGGTAAAGGCAACTACCCAGTATCCCCCGTCTATAAGGATATACTTCCAGGATTTACGTTCAAAAAGGCTGTTTACGGCCAGGACAAAAAACACCCAGCCAAAACCGGTCAGGAAGCCGTAAAGAGCTCCCATTTCCAAGCCGATGGAGGGATCATTAATAAAAAAGGCCAGGTTAAAAGCCATAATCAATTCAAATACAAAAGCCAGTCCGAATATCTTTCCCTTATTCCCCTGCTCCAGTTCCTGCTCTGTAAGGCCCGTCTCAGAAAGCCATGCCTTCCCGAAAAGCGGTCCGTACCACAACCATCCTACCAGGAATGCCGACAGCGTTGCCGCAAATATGGCCCATATGTTTAAGGTAGTAAGATCCATGATTTTATACGTTTATGTATTAACAGTTACTTTGAATAAACATCTATCGAGATGCCACCTGCCATCCCAACACCTTAAAGGATAGTACTATTTACTATCAAGGAAAACCAGAAATTAAAGAGACGGTAAATCCTACGGAAGTTGTAAGCAAAGCTGTTTAAAAGTTCCAGATAATCCTTATTTTAGCCCTCTATGGAAAACATTACTTCACAAAGAATGCCTGATTTCACACAGACGCCCCCCATCGACCAGGTAGGGGTAGAAGCCAGGGTTGCCCGGCTGAATGCCCGTAGTATTAAAAGGGAATCCAAATTACAGGCCCTCAAGATGGCATTGAGCATGATCGACCTGACTACCCTGGAGGGTATGGATACCGAGGGTAAAGTAATTCAGTTATGCCGTAAAGCCATCATGCCTCACGCCGCCCTTCCCGACCTCCCGACTGTCGCGGCGGTCTGCGTATATCCCAACATGGTAAAGGTTGCCAAAGAAGAGCTTAAGGGAAGCGACATTCATGTAGCAAGTGTCGCTACTGCCTTTCCAAGCGGCATGTCCACCCTGGAAGAGAAACTGGATGAAACAAGACGAGCGGTAGCCGATGGAGCCGACGAAGTTGATATGGTGATCTCTCGGGGAGCGTTCCTAAAAGGCAACTACTCGTACGTTTTTGACGAAATAGTACAAGTGAAAGAAGCCTGCGGAGATGCACATCTAAAGGTGATTCTGGAAACAGGCGAACTTCAGACCCTCGAGAATGTCAGGAAAGCGAGTGACTTGGCAATGTACGCGGGAGCAGACTTCATAAAAACTTCAACTGGAAAGATTAAACCCGCTGCCACACAACCGGTTACACTTGTCATGCTTGAGGCTATTCGCGATTTTTATTATGAGACCGGGCGCCGCGTGGGCATGAAACCGGCTGGGGGTATTCGAAAGGCCAAGCAGGCTATACAGTACCTGGTACTGGTGCGGGAAACACTGGGAGCCGAATGGCTTACACCCGATTATTTCAGGTTCGGGGCCAGCTCTCTGGCAAATGACCTGTTAATGCAGATTGTAAAACAGCAGACAGGCGTATACCAAAGCGCAAATTATTTTTCAAACGATTAATTAACCGACTGTTCCATCATATATGGCTGCTTCCAACATTTAATTGATGAAGAGCAAATAGAATCTTATGGCACAAAAGCAAAATACCGAAATAGAAGAAAAGCCTTATAAACCCAGTTCACCTGGCTCTAAACTGGATTTTGGAACCAGCTGGGAATATTCAGATGCACCCCAGGGTACCGAGCATGTCCAGATTGACGAGCGGTATAAACTTTTTATCGGCGGCGAATTTGTAGCCCCTGAAAAAGGGCGCTATTTCAAAACGGTCAACCCCGCAACCGAGGAGGTCATTTCCGAAGTAGCCGAAGCGACCCGGCAGGATATAAACAAGGCCGTAGAATCTGCCCGCAAGGCCTATGATAAACAATGGTCGGCGCTTAGCGGCCGGGAGCGCGGCAAATACCTGTTTCGCCTGGCTCGCCTTATTCAGGAACGGGCCCGTGAATTTTCTATCATTGAATCAATGGACGGAGGCAAACCCATTCGGGAATCCAGGGATGTAGACATCCCCCTTTCGGCCGCCCACTTTTTCTATTATGCCGGATGGGCTGACAAGCTGCAGTATGCATTCCCGGGGCGTACAGCGGAACCCCTGGGCGTTGCAGGGCAGATCATTCCATGGAACTTCCCTTTGCTGATGTTGGCATGGAAAATTGCCCCTGCCCTGGCAACCGGTAACACGGTAGTGCTAAAACCTGCCGAAACCACATCGTTGACCGCCATGAAATTCGCCGAGCTGTGCCGGGATGCCGGACTGCCCGATGGCGTGGTGAACATCGTCACAGGAGCCGGTCAAACAGGGGCCCATATCGTTGAACATGAAACTATTGATAAAATAGCTTTTACCGGTTCTACCGAGGTAGGCAAGATTATTATGAAATCATTGGCCGGTACCGATAAAAAATATACGCTCGAGCTCGGCGGTAAGGGGCCCAATATCATTTTTGAGGATGCTCCTGTTGACCAGGCGGTAGAAGGAATCATCAATGCCATCTTCTTTAACCAGGGACACGTTTGCTGCGCAGGCTCACGATTGCTGGTCCAGGAGGGAATAGCCGACAAGGTGGTGCAGAAACTAAGAGATCGCATGGAAACCCTTATCGTGGGAGACCCATTGGACAAGAACACCGATATAGGTGCCATTAACTCCAAGCAGCAATATGAAAAAATCAATCAATACCTGGAGATGGGGGTCAACGAAGGAGCCGATATTTTTCAAAGTCCCTGTGAATTGCCCGACAAGGGGTATTTCTGCAAACCGACGGTCTTTACCAATGTGGGACAGTCGAACCGTATAGTCCAGGAAGAGATATTCGGCCCGGTCCTGACCATACAAACCTTCAGGACTGCCGAAGAAGGAATCCAAAAAGCCAATAATACTCCATACGGATTGGCTGGAGGTATATGGACCGACAAGGGATCCAAAATTTTCAAGGTTGGCCGGGAAATTGACAATGGGGTCGTCTGGTCAAATACCTACAACCAGTTTGATCCCACCGCTCCCTTTGGCGGTTATAAGGAAAGCGGTGTGGGACGGGAAGGAGGACTTCAAGGCCTGCAACCCTATGTGAAACTGAAATGATGCAAGAGAATAATTAAATACCATTATGGCAGACAGAATTGATGTTTTAAAAACCTATAAAACCTATGTAGGGGGCAAGTTCCCCAGGTCGGAATCGGGTCGGCATTACGAAGTACATGACGGAGAGGGGCGCCACCTGGCTAACGCCTGCCGTTGCTCAAGAAAGGACTTCCGGGATGCCGTCGTTGCCGCTCGCACGGCCCATAAAGGCTGGAAAGAGCGCTCTGCTTACAACCGCGGACAAATACTATACCGCATTGCGGAGATGCTTGAAGGCCGCAAGGCCCAGTTCAGGGAAGAGCTGCAAACATTGGGGGCCTCCAAAAAACAGGCCGCCCGTGAAGTAGAAACGTCCATCGACCGCCTGATCTATTATGCGGGGTGGACGGACAAATACCAACAGGTATTCGGCAGCATTAACCCTGTGGCCAGTTCTCATTTTAATTTCTCTCTGCCCGATCCTACCGGCGTGGTAAGTGTTATCGCTCCTGAACAGCAACCCCTGCTGGGCCTTGTATCGGTTATAGCACCCGTTATCGCAGGTGGCAACAGCTGCATCGTGCTTGCATCAGAATCAAAACCGCTTCCTGCCGTCAGTTTTGGTGAAGTACTGCACTCATCCGACGTTCCCGGTGGAGTGGTGAATATTCTTACCGGCTTGAAAGAGGAGCTGATTGACCATATGAGTTCACATATGGATGTAAATGCTTTTTTCTATACCGACAAATCCATCAAGGAAGAATTTGGGAAACAAATAGATGAAAATGCGGCTTTAAACGTTAAAAGAATAGTCTTTGAAGCCGTTGAAGACTGGTTGGAAATGAAAAACGAAAACCCCTATTTAATTACCCATTTCCAGGAAATTAAAACAACCTGGCATCCTGTAGGATATTAAGGAAATGCAAAAACCACTACCTTCAGTTACCACCCTGCTTATATTATCGGTACTATTCATTACGCTAGCCTGTTCTACAACCGAACAAACAAGAAAGGAGCAGCGCGATGAAAAAAGCGGCCAACAGCTACGGTCGGCTGATGAAATCTCCCGGCTCAACCGGTTGCTATCATCCACCCGAAGCCGGCTTGCCGATGTCTATGCTTCTCAGCACCACGATATTCCCACTGTATTTACCAAGAGAGATACCCTCGAAAACAGCGGCTATACCAACCCTTTTTCAGGGTATAGAATCCAGATTTTTTCAACACGGGATGTGAGCATGGCCGACTCGGTATCCAAGCAGTTCAGAATATGGGCCGACACTACTTTTACCGGATATCAACCGGAAGTATATGTCTTTTTCCGTCAGCCCCATTATAAAGTCCACGTGGGTAATTTCCAGCGTATGGAACGCGCTAATATACTCTCCCAGAAAATCAAAAGCAGGTATCCCGACGCATGGGTGGTACATGACCGTATAGATCCCTCCCTGGTCCCTGCCGATACGGTCTCTATAGAACTGCAATAGCATCCGGTTTTAAAAATCGAAACATCCTATCATTATTTTAGATACTTTGAGGTGGCGTCCATATATATTTTAAACCTTTATGATGACTGACGGACCCGACTTTTACCGAGACCTTCCCGTCCTTGAATCTTTTTTGGAAGCCTCAAAGGCCGAAAACTACCATCCGCTTCCTGACAACTGGCTTGTGGCAGTGGCCGATATCGAGGCATCAACGAAGGCTTTAAACGAGAACAGGTACAAGCTGGTCAATATCCTGGGTGCATCCCCTATCGTAGGATTGCTTAATCATAGCGGCCGTCAGAATGTCGCTTTTACTTTTAACGGGGACGGTTGCGCCGTCTGTATCCCGCCCGGCATGTTTGATATGGCCAGAAATATCTTTGCCGCCTGTAGAAAAATCGGGCATCACGAATACGAACTTAATATGAGGGCGGCCATATATCCCATTGAAGTCCTGCGGCGACAAGGTACAGACGTACGGGTCGCCAGGTATAGGGTTTCCGAGGTGTATAACCAGGCTATATTTATGGGAAGGGGACTGGAACTGGCCGAGCGGAAGCTGAAAGACGATCCCGGGAGCGAATACCATCTCAGCCAAACCGATGCAGTAGAACCGGTCGATTTTTCCGGGCTTGAATGTCGATGGAAGGAAGTACGGCCCAAAAACAAACAAGTTATTACCCTCCTGGTTAAATCAACCGGGGAAACCTTTGAGCAGGAGCAGATCTATCAAGGTGTTCTGGAAAAGATGAATGAAATCTTTGGTTTTGATGAATTAACCAATCCCATTGAACGATCGGAACTCGGCATGTCCATCTCTTTGAAAGACCTTGCGGGTGAAATTAAATTAAGAACCTTCGGAGAAAGTCCCCTGAAACGTTTTCTCTATATTATTAAACTGGAACTTCAGATTATTCTGGGAAAAATATTCATGTGGACCGGTTTCAAAACATCAGCTACCGACTGGGGACGCTATAAAAAAGACCTGGCCCTCAATACCGATCATCGCAAGTTCGATGATATGATACGGGTGGTAATCAGCGGTACCGAAGAACAGTACAGGGCTATGATTGATTATCTGGAAACGGAGCATCGTAAAAACCGGCTGGCATTCGGCACACATCTCGCAGATTCAGCCATGATCACCTGCATGGTTTTTGAGTACCATCGAAACCATATACACTTTGTTGACGGCAGTAAGGGCGGATATGTAAAGGCATTTCACGATTTGAAGAGCCGTCTCTAGCTTCTGCTTACACGTTGAATCGGAACAGCATTACATCGCCATCCTGAACAATATAATCTTTGCCCTCCTGCCTCATCTTGCCTGCATCTTTAACAGCTTTTTCGGATCCCAACTCGGCATAGGTTTCGTAACTGACCGTCTCCGCCCGTATAAAACCTTTTTCAAAATCACTGTGAATCACACCTGCTGCCTGTGGAGCCTTGGTTCCCCGGGTAACGGTCCACGCCCTTACCTCTTTTGGACCTGCTGTAAAAAAGGTGATCAGTCCCAATTCTTTATAGGCCCCTTTTATCAGGCGTTCAAGACCGGCACTTTCAACGCCGATCTCTTCCAGAAAAGCCTGTTTTTCCTCTTCATCGAGTTCAGCGATTTCAGACTCAATTTTGGCACAAAATGTCACCACCTCATCATCGAACCGAGATGCAATTTCCCGAACCTGATCCACCCATTCATTGCCTGTATCCAGGTCATCCTCCGAGACATTGCAGGCATAGAGCACCGGCTTGTCGGAGAGCAGTGACAGGTCGCGAAAGGCTCTACGCTCCTCTTTGCCTGCTTCGAACGTACGTGCGGCATTACCAACCTCCAAATGTTCTTTAAGCCGCCTTACCACCTCCAGTTGCTGTATGACTTTCTTCTCTCCACCCTTGGCATCCTTTTTAAGGTTTTCAAATCGTTTCTCCACCGACTCCAGATCCTTTAGGATCAACTCATCTTCAATGATGTGAATATCCCGTTTCGGATCTATATTACCCTCCACGTGAATCACGTTGGGATCGTCAAAGCATCGAACAAGGTGAACGATGAGGTCTACCTCCCGGATATGAGACAGAAATGCATTCCCTTTTCCTTTTCCCTCCGAAGCCCCCTTAACCAGTCCGGCTATATCCACAAATTCTACGCTGGTGGGTACTTTCTTTTTTGATTCAACCAATTCAAATAGATGATCCAGCCGTTCATCAGGAACGGGAACCACCCCCACATTGGGATCAATAGTGCAAAAGGGAAAGTTTTCGGCTTCGGCACCGGCGTCACTCAGTGCATTAAACAAGGTGGATTTTCCTACGTTAGGCAAGCCCACAATTCCACATTTCAAACTCATTTTTCAGTGTTTCCTGCTAATTTTAATTCCTAAATATTATTCAACAAAAACAAATACCATTGATCTCTCCGGCTCTTCCAATCGGCCCGTAATCCTGTTCCAGGCTTTGGGGGCTGATAAAGCATTCTAACTGAATCTGCGCATTTACTGGCCGTCCAGGCACGGTTGCTGAATAAACTCCTCTTCAGGCAGAAGCACAGCGGTGAGCGTGCCGTAACCCAGCGACTTGTATACGCAGCCCGTGTCTATACCTATCTTATGCCCTTTTTGTATTGGTTGGTTCCGTGGCGTATGGCCAAAGACCACATCTTTTTCCCATGCGGTCTCTTTGGCATTGAGATGAGATCGTTCCCAAAGAAAATCCTTGTGATATTTTTCCTCTTCGATGCTTTGCCGTACGGTCCGTGCCGGTGAGAGTCCGGCGTGGACAAAAAAGTAATTATCGGTATCGTAATACAGTCGTGTTTCCCGGTAAAATTCCATATGATCCTTTGGTATTTCCATGGAACCAATATCGGTACCATATGACTGCAGGGTTGTTCGACCGCCATTCATCATCCACAAGTCGGGGGCATCATTCTCGACGGCGTCCAGCAGCATCTGCTCATGGTTGCCGCGAATAAAAATGCAATCCTTTTTCTTCCTCAAATCCATCAGATAGTCCACCACCCCTTTCGAGTCAGGCCCCCGGTCAATATAATCGCCGACAAAGACATACTGCCGGTCGTCATAGGACGTAAGTTGATCCATAAGTGCCTCCAGTGATTTCAGGCACCCGTGAATATCTCCAATTGCCAAATATTTATCAGTTGTCACCGGCCCGGATCAGTTTATTGAAGATTGGATGAGTCCCCGGCCTTTTTTCTCAATTCTGCCTTCCTCGTTCAACTGCTCCAGGGCTGCATCGAGAATACCGTTCACGAAGTTGCTGGACTTGGCCGTGGAGAACTTCTTGGCTATCTCGAGCGCCTCGTTAATGGTGACCTTGGTGGGAATCTGTTCAAAGTAAAGGAATTCACACAAAGCGATACGCAAAATCTGTTTATCAACCGTATTCAAACGGTTAAAGTCCCAGTTTTGGGTATGCGACTTAATTACCTCATCAATTTCCCCCTCATTGTTGAGTGTCTTCAAAAACAGGCGCTCTGCAAACTTGTAGGCGTCTTTGTCGGCCGACACCTTATTCTTTATAAAGGAGTTGAGGATATTTTCCCAGGTATCCTTGCCTACCTCTTCGGCATACAATGCCTGCAATACAATTTCTCTTATTTCTCGCCTGAGGGCCATAATGTTATTGTTTAATACCTGAGTTCAAAGACTCCAAAAATACAAAACCTTCAGCCCAGCTGAAAACTATTTTAGCAATGTAAATTTCCTTTTGAGTAGCAATCCTGTGGGGCAAGAGTAAGGGGTATTCCCCGCCTTCTTCCGGTGTTCTGTAAAACCTTTTCCAAACGTGCCTCAAGAGAGTGATATTTTCGTTGCTATCTCAGCAATCAATTTCATATATTAGCGAGCCCAACGAAGTACTGTGTTGTTTTATATTCAGTTCTCAGATTTATGTCTCATTGGGTGCTTAGCTCAGCTGGTTTAGAGCGCTACCCCGACACGGTAGAGGTCACTGGTTCGAATCCAGTAGCACCCACTTTACCCTTTCCCGAGCATTTTCAATTGCAGTTTTATATATTTGAAACAATCAGTGGCTTTGAAACAGTGAAAGCGTATACACACTGTTTATTAACTAGGAAGGGGGCTTGTTTAGCATGGGGGAAATAAAGTTTTACTATACGGGTATAGAAGATACCAAGCAATCCGGTTTTTATCCGGTCAGCAAATCTGAAGTCATCGATTATTTTCAAAAGCTTCAGTCCGATTACTTTAAGCCGCTGGAACTGGTTAAACAGCACAAGAAAATTGAATTCATGCTGCCGGGCGACCGCGGAACCGTTTACAGATTTCTTCCCGTCAATGAATCGGACTACCAGTTCCAGATTTCGATCACCATGGATTTCCTGCCCCCTCTCGGAGAAGACATGCTAAAGTTGATGGAAGGCAAAGAACCTGTTGTCCCGGAATATAAACAGGTTGTCCTAATGAAGCCCGGGAGCTGAAAAGACCTTTGCGTTAGGGCCCGTCGGCGAGGCGGGGATAGCAGCTGATACGAACATTTATTGAAGGGATCACTCCAGCCCAAAGCTAAGCTCAAAGCAGGTGCCTCGGTTCACATCCCTGAAACTGCCCCTGCCTTCTAATTGCTGGGTCAGTGTTTTTATAAGGGTTATTCCCAGGGAATTGGATGTTTCATGATCAAAATCTTCCGGCATGCCACAACCGTTGTCATGAACCTTTAACCGTACCTCGCCATTGCACTCTTGCAGCTCGATTTTCACTTCCCCTTTATCCATATTTTTAAAGGCATGTTTGAACGAATTTGTCACAAGCTCGTTCAGGATCAAACCGCAAGGGATCGCCTCGTTAATGGTGAGATGCACCTCTTCAGCATCAATTGAAACTTCTACATTCTGGGACGATCCCGCTATAGATTTTAGGATTACGTTAACCAGCTCTTTGAGATACACATCAAATGATATCTGTGAAAGGTCCTCACTCTGATATAACTTTTCATGAATCAGGGCTATGGAATTAATTCTCAGCTGACTCTCCTTTAGAATTTTATGGGCTTCCCTGTCTTCGGTATTGTAGGCTTGAAGTTCCAATAAGCCGGTTATGACGGCAAGGTTGTTTTTAACCCGGTGGTGTATCTCGGCCAAAAGAACCTCTTTCTCTTTAAGCGAGCGCCTGACCTGTTCTTCAGCATGTTTGCGGTCGGTAATATCAACATACATCCCGAAAATCGCTATGGTCCTGCCGTCGACATTTACGGGGACCCCATAGATCATCACGTCGATCAGATCCCCCTCTTTTGTTTTTCTCTTGGCGGTAAGGTTGGCCGACCGGCCCATATAGATTTTTTGTGATAACTCTTCCGCTTTTGCTATACCCTCTTCCGGCACAATGATCTTGTTGATATCCAGTCCCCTGATCTCCTCCTCATCGTAGCCGAAAATCTGTTCGAATGCATTGTTAGTGATCTGGATCTCTTCATTTTTATCCAGCATGGCTATACCGATGTGGGAGTTTTGAAAAAGCTGGTGGAATAGCTCCTCATTTTTCTTTACCTCCTGCTGAACTTCATAGGTATCGCTGATATCCCGGCCGATGGCGATCACCACCTCCTCCCCGAAGTAGGTCCCCGAATTCAATAACACATCCTTGGGAAAAACCTCCCCGTTTTTACGTTGTCCCCACCACTTGAAACTCTGTGGCTTACCTTCCAGGGCCAGTTCCACATACTTTAGGGTCTTCTCCATATCCACTTTGCCGGGAGCGGCCAGGAATTCCGGCGTCCTCCCGATAAACTCTTTCCTCTCGTAACCGTACATATCGACCGCACCCTGGTTTACCTGGATAAACCGGCCGTCGGGTTTCTGTATATAAATGGCATCGCTTATGGAGTCAAAAAGTGCTTCAAAGCTTTCCACACTGGCCCGGTAACGATCTATTGCGTTCTTGCTGTTGGTAACATCTACGAGGGTACCTATAACAGCGGGCTCACCTCGGTAGGTGGTTCGGCTGCCGTAGACATTTACATGTATCGTTTCTCCATCCCGGGTAAGGCAACGGAAATCATATTCTATTGATTGCATCTCCCCGTTAATGCGATCGGCTATGTGGGATTGAACCATCTCCCGATCGTCAGGATGGGTCAAGTCCAAGGGGCCAAGATTTTGTTCTATCTCCTCCTTGTCGTATTTAAATATTTTGGCAAATCGGGGATTAATATATTTAAAGATGTTGTCCTGTATCAGGTAAACTCCCACCAGCGATTTCTCGGCAAGCACCCGGAACAAATCTTCCGAATTCTTGCGTTCGCTTATATCGTGAACCAGGGCATAGATGGATACCAGTTCCCCCTCCTCATCTTTTACAAAGGAGTTATACCACTCACAATCCAGCACCCGCCCATCTTTCGTATAATTCTTGCCCTCTACCTTAAAGCTGCCATTACCGTTGTCAAGGTTGTACTTTATATTATCCCGGGCTGCCTTAATTTCATCCTTATGCACCAGCTTTTCAAAAAATTGCGGATCGCTTTTCGCCTCCAGTTCAGTCCACCCGAAAAGTTCCTCCGCCTTTTCGGACCAGTTTTTTACCTTCAGGTTTTTATCCCACTCAATCGCCGCCAGCGGTCCGCTGTTGGCAGGATTCTGTATTCTCGGAAAGCTGCTATGAGCCTCATCCTTAAGGTTGACAAGGTCGGTGACATCGTGGGCTACAGCCAGTTTGGCCGGTTTGCCCTCAAGGTTAAAATCATGATAGGTAAATTGGACAAAGACCTCTGCCCCGTTCTTTTTATTAAGTTTCCAGATGTTGTCGGTGGCATCACCGTTGGTATGGAGGGAAGAGATAATATCGTCTTTCCGCTGTCTCTCACCGAGATCGGTTATATTCATTTGCAGTAATTCATTCCTGGAATACCCGTAATATTCTTCGGCTACTGCATTGGTATCAAGGATGTCTAGAGACTGGAGATCCAGTAGGAACATCGGGTGATGTTCAAAAAACATTTCCGTGCTGAGAGACATTTAATTTGAAAAGCCGTTCACGTATTTTTTTAGAATGTACCATTTTATTTTAACATTCTCATGCAATATTTCAGAATTAAGCTATGTCCCTCAGGCATGATTAATCTAACCTGCCCCTGTGTTTTAATTTTTATATCTTTAGCGGCCTACTGAAAGAACAATAATTTATTAGACACGGAACCTTTAAAAAGGCATGGCTGAGAAACAAATAACCATCACATTTCCTGACGGAAGCGAACAACAGTTCGACCGGGGCATTACCGGACGCGAAGTAGCCGAATCTATCTCTATGGGTCTGGCCAGGCAGGCTCTAAGCATCACTTTCAACGACGAGATTTTGGAACTCAACCGCCCCCTGACCAGAGACGGTGCCATCACCATCAATACATGGGAGAGCGAAGATGGGAAATATACCTTCTGGCACTCTTCGGCTCATGTGCTGGCCGAAGCTGTGCAGGAGTTGTATCCCGAAGCGAAATTCGGAATCGGACCTCCTATTGAAAACGGCTTCTATTATGATATTGATTTCGGAGACCGGGCGGTAGGCAAGGATGAACTGCCCGAAATTGAGAATAAGATGATTGAGATGGCCCGTAAGAAATCCGGCTTCGAACGCCGGGAAGTATCCAAAGAGGAGGCTCTGGAATATTACCGCCAGCGGGACAATGAATATAAGCTGGATTTAATCGAGGATCTGGAGGAGGGGAATATTACCTTCTACACCCAGGGCAATTTTACCGACCTTTGTAAAGGTCCCCACATACCCAATACCGGTGATATCAAGGCTGTCAAGCTTACCAATGTAGCAGGCGCCTACTGGCGGGGGGATGTGGAAAGTGAACAGCTGACTCGCATCTATGGCATTAGTTTTCCCAAGCAGAAGCTGCTCGAGGAACACCTGCACCGTGTTGAAGAAGCCAAAAAGCGGGATCACAAGAAGCTTGGAAAAGAGCTGGGCATCTACATGATGGATTCGATGGTCGGCCAGGGACTGCCTGTATGGCTACCCAACGGTACGGTCATTCGAAGAAAGCTGGAAGAGTTTCTGCGCGAGGAGCAGAAGAAACGAGGGTATCAGGAAGTCATCACACCTCATATAGGAAACCTCGAACTATACAAGACTTCCGGCCACTATCCCTACTACCAGGATTCACAATATAACCCCGTGCAGGTAGACGAAGAGGAGTATCTTCTGAAACCCATGAACTGTCCCCATCATCACAGAATTTACGACAATGAACTACGCAGCTATCGCGACCTGCCCGTTCGCCTTGCCGAATTCGGAAGTGTTTACCGATACGAACAGTCGGGAGAGTTGAACGGACTCTCGCGGGTAAGGGGTTTCACCCAGGATGATGCACATATCTATTGCACACACGAACAGCTCAAGCAGGAAATAAAGAATTGCATTGACCTGACCGAGCTGGTTTTCGGTACTTTTGACATGCCGGTAGACATACGCCTCTCCTTTCGCGATGACAACGAAGATAAATATGGAGGTAAAACCGAATACTGGGAACGTGCAGAGAAAGAGATCCGGGAGGTTGCCGACGAGGTAGGGCTCGACTACAGGATTGCCCGGGGAGAAGCCAGTTTTTACGGTCCGAAAATTGATTTCATTATTCGCGATGCCATCGGCCGAAAATGGCAGCTGGGTACCGTACAGGTTGACTATGTCATGCCGGAGCGCTTCGATCTGACGTATGTAGGATCCGATAACCAAAAACATCGACCGGTCATTATTCACAGGGCACCCTTCGGATCCATGGAGCGTTTTGTCAGCATCCTTATCGAGCATTTTGCCGGCAACTTCCCTGTGTGGCTCTCTCCCACCCAGGTCATGATTATTCCCATCGCCGACGACCACAACGACTATGCCTACAAATGCGCTGACAAGTTGAAAGAGCATGATGTTCGCGTCCGGATAGACGACCGTAGCGAACAGATCGGATCTAAAATACGCGATGCTGAAACGAGCAAGATCCCTTATATGTTAATAGTTGGTGACGAGGAACAATCATCGGCTACGGTATCGGTTCGCCGTCACAGGGAAGGCGATATCGGCACCTTTGATTTTTCTGAATTTATTTCTAATCTCGCTGAAGAGATTGATGCCAAGGATTTACCCAAACACGATAACTAGAATAAAACACAGAGGTTACTTATCGCAAGAAGCAGAAGAAGACGTCCCCGGGGCAACGACGACCGCCCCAACGTTAATGATGAAATACGAGCATCAAAAGTACGGGTGATCAAGCCCGATGAAGACCACGAAGTCGTACCTATCGACAGGGCACTGGAGATAGCCGAATCGTATGATCTCGATCTCGTCGAAGTGGCTCCCGATGCCAAACCCCCTGTCTGCAAGATCATTGACTTCGGGAAGTTCATGTACGAAAAAAAGAAGAAGGAAAAAGAAGCCAAAAAGAAACAGCATACCGTTCAGGTCAAAGAGCTTCGTTTCCGTCCCAATACCGACGACCATGACCTGGAATTTAAAACCCGGCATGCACGTGAGTTTCTTGAAGGTGGCGACAAGGTTAAAGCCACCGTACAATTTCGAGGACGCGACATGCTGTATACCGAACGGGGCAAGGAACTGCTGTTGGATCTGGCAGAAGAGCTGGATGATGTCAGCGAAATTGAATCAAAACCGAACATGGAGGGGCGTCGCATGATTATGATGTTGACTCCCGGCAAGAAGAACTGATTGCTTGAAAAGGCATTTCCCGCAGATTTTAAAGGGGGATCCGAACCATAACAGTCGTTGAGGACATTGACATCGAGCCCCTACGGTACATGTCGAGGCGCCCGGGAAGCTTTATCAACTACTATAGATCGTGAAATAAATCTGCTATAGTGGTTGTAATGTGAGGTATTTAATTCTTATCTTCCAAACCTTTTAATTCCAAGAAATTTTCAGGTAGGTGTATTGTTATGCCAAAAATGAAATCAAACAGTGGTGCTAAAAAACGCTTTAAGGTTACCGGTACAGGTAAGGTAAAGCGAAAGAAAGCTGGAAAAGCCCATATTCTCACTAAGAAAACCAGCAAGAGGAAACGTAATCTTGGCAAGGATACCACGGTCGACAAGACCCAGGAAAAGAAGGTCAAGAAGATGATTCCCTATAAGAGCTGAACGAACCAACACTAACTTTTAACGAACAGACAAAATGCCACGATCAACTAACAATGTGGCTTCCCGTCGCCGTCGCCGCAAAATTTTAAAGCAGGCGAAAGGTTACTGGG
>CAYREV010000018.1:0-7782 GCA_964423345.1 uncultured Balneolaceae bacterium
TCCAATTCCCCCTCCTCCAGGGGCCCGAAGCGGGCCGTGCTGCCATCGCTCAGCACCGTTTCAATTTCGAGAATATGCTCCCTGGTGGTTTTATGCTTTATGGAATACAGTCCACAGGAGTTATTGCCGATCATGCCGCCCAGCATGCAACGGTTGGTCGTGGCGGTATCGGGGCCGAACAGCAGCCCGTGCGGCGCAGCTTCCCGGTTGAGGCTGTCCCGGATGACGCCCGGCTGCAGTCGCGCGTATCGTCCCTCGGGATCCAATTTGAGAATTTTAGTCATATGCCGGGAGACGTCCATGATGAGTCCGCCGCCCGTCGTTTGGCCCGCCAGCGAGGTGCCCCCGCTGCGTGCGGTAATACTGACCCCTTCATCCTGTGCCCGGTTCACCAGCTCCTGTATTTCCGCTGTTGATTCTGGGAAGGCTACCCCGCGGGGGAGCTCCTCGTACATGGAGGCATCATTGGCATAGAGGTGACGCGTCTGGGAGTCGGTGCGAATTTCAATCATAGGCGTAAGCTAAAACGCTTGTGGGGTTGAAACAAGTAGGCTACAGCTTAAAAGCCCCCTCTGCCCGTTGCAGGATCTCATCACCGATGGCGAGCCCTGCCGTGGCAGCGGGGCTGGGGGCATTCAGTACGTGAATTTCCCGATCGGTGGCGGCGAATTGGAAGTCATCGACGATCTCGCCGTCCGGGCGCAGGGCCATGGCCCGCACTCCCGAAGGAGCCGGCTTGAGGTCGGAAGGTTCGATAGAGGGGATAAGTTTCTTAAGCCCTTCCACAAAAGCCTTCTTGGAGAAGGAGCGGTAATACTCGTCGAGGCCCATCCGCCAGTGTTTTTTGGCCAGCATCCAGAAGCCCGGGAAATTGACGGTTTCAATGGTTTCTTCGAGGTCGAAGGATAGTTTTTCATACCCTTCCCGTTTGAAGGCGAATACCGCGTTGGGGCCGCATTCCACGCCGCCGTGAACCATCCTGGTAAAGTGAACACCCAGGAAGGGGAAGGCGGGATTCGGCATGGGATAGATCAGGCCGTTGACCATATGGCTTGCTTCCCCGGTAAGTTCATAATACTCGCCGCGGAAGGGTACGATCTGTACATCCTTCCGGATGCCGGCCGACTCCGCCACATGGTCGCTGTATAAGCCGGCGCAGTTGATAAGGTATTGTCCCCTGAACGTTTCGGTGGGGGTGATGGCCTCAATGCCCTCACGGTTGTGCCGGATATTGATCACTTTACTGTTGAAGCGGACGCGGCCGTTTTGCTGCTCGATCTGTGTTTTGAGCTCCTTGCATACCGCGGTGAAATCAACAATGCCCGAACACGGCACATGAATGGCCTCGATCCCTTCGGCATAGGGTTCAATATCGGTGAGTTCCCCGCGGTCAATCTTTTTTATGCCTTCGATGCCGTTGATTTGCCCGGTTTCAAAGATCTTGTCGAGCCTTGGGAGATCCTCCTCTTCGGTGGCGACGATAACTTTGCCGCAGATATCATAAGGAAGATCAAAGCGCTTGCAAAAATCCACCAGTTGATGCCTGCCGTTCACGCAGTTTTTTGCCCGGTAGCTGTTGGGCTTGTAGTAGATGCCCGAATGGATGACCCCGGAGTTGTTGCCCGTCTGGTGGGCGGCCACCCGGTCTTCTTTTTCAAGTACGAGTATGGAAGCCTCCGGGTAGCTGAGTGAAATTTTATAAGCCGTGGACAAGCCGACAATGCCTGCCCCGACAAGGATGAAATCGTAGTTCATTAATAATTTGATTAGGTCCCGTTCACATGAAATAGCGAAAATAGTAAAATCGACGCCGCTATTAAATAAAAAAGAAGGCAGCAACACAAACTACCCTCAGCCGTTATCTGTTCTTGAATATCGGTGGAACGTTAATGGATGTTTTCCGTATCTTCCGGGGCATTGGAAGGCATCAGTCAAAAGAAACAGCTTTATGGTTTATTTACATAGATATGCTCTCGCGGTACTCCTTGCAACACTGCTGGTCAGCTGCAGTAAAAAGGAAAAGGAGTCCTCTCCCGAAAGCCAGGCGAACAACGAGGCCGGCTACGTGGAAAAAGCTCATTTTGCCACATTCCAGGGCGACACGGTACGGGTCTCCGATTTTAAAGGCAAAGTCGTGCTGATTGATTTCTGGGAGACCTGGTGCAAGCCCTGCCTGGCCATATTCCCGACCATGCAGCGCCTGCTGGAGGAGTATCCCGACGATTTCGCGGTTCTGGCCGTCAATCCCGGCTTTGCAGACAGCCGTGAAGATGCAAAGGACTTTAAGGAGGATCATGAGTATGATTTCCACTATCTGTTTGACAGCGGGAACCTGAGCGGAAAGCTGAAAGTGCAGAGCATCCCCTTCAAGGTTTATGTAGATGCGCAGGGAAACTATATTAAATCATCCGTAGGCAGTTACGGGGAGGATGAGGACTACAAGCAGCTGAAAGAGATCATTGAAAAGCATAAAATGAAAAAGGCCGGCGCAGGGGAATGAATCCATAGCCGCCATAGTTGATCAAATCGCGATTAAACACTATTTTGAGTAGCTTCAGATAATAATTTAAACAGAAAGGAATTTCATGTCACAGCAAGTAAAAGAGAAACTACCATATAAGGTTAAAGATATTGGCCTGGCAGATTTTGGCCGCAAGGAAATACGACTGGCTGAGGCTGAGATGCCCGGACTTATGGCCGTCAGGGAAGAATATTCGGAAGAAAAGCCCCTGGAAGGGGCCCGTATTGCCGGCTGCCTGCATATGACGGTGCAAACGGCGGTACTCATTGAAACACTGGTGGAGCTGGGTGCGGAAGTTCAATGGTCGTCCTGCAACATATTCTCCACACAGGATCATGCCGCAGCGGCCATAGCCAAGACAGGCGTACCGGTTTATGCATGGAAAGGAGAGACCGAAGAGGAATATACCTGGTGCATCGAGCAAACCCTGTTTTTTGAGGGTGACAAGCCACTGAATATGATTCTCGACGACGGGGGAGACCTTACCGCACTGGTGCATGAAGAGTATCCCGAATTGCTTGACGGCATCCGCGGTATTTCGGAAGAAACGACTACCGGCGTCAACCGCCTCTACCGTATGGCCAAGGAGGGCACGCTTGGAGCTCCCGCTATCAATGTAAACGACTCGGTAACCAAGTCGAAGTTTGACAACAAGTACGGATGCCGTGAATCGTGTGCCGATGCCCTTCGACGTGCCACAGACGTGATGATGGCCGGAAAGGTGGCGGTCGTCGCAGGATACGGTGACGTAGGCAAGGGTTCAGCCGCTTCCCTGCGGGGAGCCGGGGCACGCGTCATTGTGACGGAGATCGACCCCATATGTGCGCTTCAGGCCGCAATGGACGGCTACGAGGTGAAGAAAATGGATACGGTCATCGACCGGGCCGACATCGTGGTTACGGCAACCGGCAACAAGGATATTATCACCGAACGCCATTTCAAGGCGATGAAGGATAAGACGATTGTCGGAAATATCGGCCACTTCGACAATGAGATTGATGTAGCATGGCTGAAGGATAATGCCGAACGCGATACGATTAAACCGCAGGTTGACCTGTTCCGCCTGCCCGACGGAAAGGAGATTATCCTTCTTGCGGAAGGACGACTCATGAACCTGGGCAATGCGACAGGCCATCCCTCTTTTGTCATGTCGAACAGCTTTACCAACCAGACCCTGGCACAGATTGCGCTCTGGAACCGGTCCGATGAATTCGAGCTGGATGTGCACGTGCTGCCCAAAGAGCTGGATGAGAAGGTGGCCCGCCTGCACCTTGAGAAGATCGGTGTTGAGCTGGAAGAGCTGTCCGAAGAGCAGGCCGAATATATTGGCGTGCCACAGGAGGGCCCCTTCAAGCCGGAACACTATAGATACTGATCCTGAACGTGATACCGGAAAAGTCTCAATTCATAACAGGATTGAGGCTTTTCTTTTTTAACCCTAACAGATCAATTCTGTATGTCAACGAAGAAAAAAGATATAAATATCAGTGTTGAACTTGACGAAAATAACATTCCTACGGCTATCGACTGGAATGCCAGTGACAAGGAGGGGGAGGAGATAGCGGAGTGCCGGGCCATGCTGCTTTCGATGTGGGATCACCGGAAAAAGGATACGCTCCGCCTTGACCTGTGGACCAAGGAGATGACGATAGATGAGATGAAGATCTTCTTCCACCAAACGCTGGTGACGATGGCCGACACTCTTCAAAATGCAACAAGCGAGGAGCAGATGGCCGAAGACATGCGTGATTTTACCGCTTATTTTGCCGACAAGATGGAGATTAGCTGATATCGCTGGGAGACCGGTTTCCTTCGGTATAGAGAATGGAACCGAAACTGACGGCACTCTCCCTCTCTTCCTCATCCCAGATATCGTAGTTGATCGAATGGCCGCTGACCCCGTCCATACATTTTAAGAAGGTATAGAGCGGTGGAAAACCACAGACGCGATAGGGGTCATAGTCCTGCCTCATAAGGGTCAGCATCTCCTCTTCAACCCCCTCCCGGGCATGCTTCATGAAAAGGCGGTCAAAGCTTTTGATTTCATCGAACATCTGTCGGGCGGGCCGGCTGTCGCCGAACTTTTTCCCAATATGAGCCAGGTCGCCGCTGATCAAAAAGAAGGTATCCCTGTCGTCGGCAAAATGATCGTTCAGCAGCCGGCTAAAATTATCAACCTGTTTGCCACGGTGGCCTTCAGGCATGTAGTAGAGGTCATCCAGGTTTCCCACCAGTATGGGGACAACCTTGAAGGGATGATCCCAGATATAGGATAAAAAGAGCAGGTGTAGTTCAATGCTGTGTTCAATGCGGTGGGCCCGGTCCATCCCGGTCAGCCCGTTGACCGATTTATCCTTCAGCAGGGGTTCAATAGCCTCCCTGTCTGCCGCAATCCTGCCGAACGGCATATTAATATCTTTGTTGCTCAGTATGAACGGCCGGTTCCGGTACAGCTCGGGGTAGTGGCTGGCATAATGAGAAGTTGCGAGAATGACCACGCGGCGCGGTTCCAGATTCCTTATGGAGGCGAAGGCTTCTGCATAACTGTCCAGGGCAACCCGGGGATCGATATGGGGAGCAAAGAGAGCCCGGGCCCGCCTTACCGGTGCAGCCGAAACCTTTGAAAATGCAGCCTTTAAAAAACCTTCAAGCTCTTCCGGATCAGCCGGATAGGAAGCACCGGCCGCTACCGGCTGGTGGAGATCGGAGTGTTCGTACTCCTCTTCAACCTTTTCGGCATATTTCCTGAAGTAGGGGGAGTCCAACAGGCGATGTTCGTCCAGGAACCGCACATATTCAAGCAGCTGGTCGGCCGTGACCTCTTCCCCGCTGTAGTCCATCAGGTCGTTGACACTTTTCTCTCCGTCAATGAGATTGAGCAGCGGGGCCGCCTGACGGTGCAGAGCCAGGTCGGCCGTGGCGTAGCCAAAAACATCATGGAAATAAAGCAGGGAGCGGCCGTTATCGCTGACGGGTATAATTTCTATATCCCGCCGGATTTCCGGGATCGCCTTGGTTTTGTGATTGAATAAATCGGTATTGCTCATAGATTTTACTGAAGGGTGATCAGGCAAAGTGTTCAGCCTGAAGCCTTATGCTTTCTCCCTCATCTTTCTGCATGTGCATTTTTTCCCATACTTTTCGCAGATGGGATGGTCGGGTGCTTCCGAGATTCGGGCCTTGCAGGCATTACGGCCGTGATGGATCATCAGGTGCGACACGTTGGTCCAGTGTTCACGGGGAAATAACGCCATCAGGTCCTTCTCTATTTTGTTGGTGTTCTTTTTTTCTTTCGTCAGGCCGAATCGATTCGACAACCGTTTTACGTGGGTATCTACCACCACTCCCATATTGATGTTAAAGGCATTGCCGAGGACAACGTTGGCGGTTTTACGGGCAACGCCGTACAATTCCAGCAAATCGCTCATGGTTTGGGGTACCTCCCCGTCGTGTTCTTCCACGATTGTTGCAGCCGACTGTTTGAGGGCTTTGGCTTTGTTGCGGTAAAAGCCGGTGGAACGGACCAGCTCTTCAAGTTCCTGTATGGGTGCTTCGGCCATCTGCCCGGGGGTGGGATAGGCTTCGAACAGGTCCGGGGTAACCTTGTTTACCCGTACATCGGTGCATTGGGCACTGAGGATGGTGGCGCACAGCAGCTCAAAGGCGTTGCGATGGTCGAGTGCGCAGTGGGGGTTGGGATAGTGTTGATAGAGATCCTCCAGGAGTTGTCGGGCATATTCTTTTTCCTCTTCAGACTTTTCCGGTATGCTGGGCAGTTTTTCTGTATTTGCTTCGGCCATCGTATAGGGTTTGGTGTTCTGTTTTGATCCTGAAAATGGCAAAGAGACCGGATATAAACAAAGGTCATCCGGAAATGGTTTTATGCCACCCCCCCGATACCGTCACCGGGCCTGTATCTATACCTAATATTCATTACTTTCAATCTCCAATTTTGACCCCGGCTATATGAGTATCTCCAAAGAACAGTCAAAAAAAATTATAGCTTCACCCTATGCGTGGCTGGTGCTGGGCCTGCTTACCCTGATCTATATCTCCAGTTTCGTGGATCGCCAGATCATTGCCGTGCTGGCAACCCAGATACAGCAGGAGATGTCTATGAGCAACATGGAGGTGGGATTGCTATACGGCACGGCCTTCTCATTTATTTATGCGGTCTGCGGTATCCCCATGGGGCGGCTGGCCGATCTGTATTCCCGGAAGCTGATGATTGTACTGGGGCTGGTGGTATGGAGCCTGATGACGATCGTGAGCGGTTTTGCTACTTCCCTAACCTTCCTTATCGTAGCCCGCATGATGGTAGGCGTCAGTGAATCGGCCCTGAGCCCGGCGGTGTATTCGCTGCTTTCGGATTATTTCAGGCCGCAGCAGCGGGCCACCGTTTTTTCCATCTATGCCTCGGGTATTTTTGTCGGCATTGGGATCGCTTTTCTGGCTGGCGGCAGGGTAGCGCAGGTATACGACTGGCGCACCTCCCTCATTGCGGTAGGGATTCCCGGCCTTATTCTTGCATTGGTTGCTGCTTTTGCTATACGTGAACTGCCCCGGGGCATCACGCAGACAACCGCCCGTTATCATCCGGAGATGCCACTCGCTGATGTTATCCGCTACATAGTGGGGAAGAAAACCATCCTGTTTCATTTTGCGGGATTTTCGTTTCTGGCCCTTACCGGCTATACGGTTCTGGGGTTCGTCGGCACGGTTCTCAAGGAAATCCACGGAGCCGAAAGCCTGCTTCCCCATTACGGTTGGTTCATGCTGGCTACGGGCCTTGGCGTGATCCTGGCGGGTAAAGCGGCCGACCTGCTGGCGGCAAGATGGGATGCCTCCCGCCGGTTTGTAATGGGTATTGTAGCCGGTGTCGGCTGTCTGCCGCTGTATTTTTTGGGCCTTTTTGCCGACTCGGGGTGGACGGCTCTCATTTTAATCGGCTCCGCCAACGTTATATCCTCCTCCTACAACGGGGTGGCCGCCGCCCTTGTACAGTACCTGGTTCAACCGAATATGCGGGCCCTGGCGGGCGGCTTATACCTGTTTGTGATAAGTGTCATCGGCTTCGGGGTGGGTCCGCCGCTTACCGGGTGGCTGATGGATGCGGTCTTCACGGGAAGTTACGGGCCGGCCAAGGCATTGATGGCCGTTATCGGTGCCTGCGGCATGCTGGGAAGCGCCTGTTTCCTGGCGGCCATGAAGACCTATGCGGGGGATGCGGAAAAGGATTGATACCGTATCAAAAAACTTGC
>CAYREV010000018.1:7882-57539 GCA_964423345.1 uncultured Balneolaceae bacterium
GCTATACCTCATTTAGTGCCTGGGCCAGTTTCTGAAGGGAGTCTTTGGCATCACCGAAAAACATTTGGTTGGACTCCCTGTAGAATAATTCATTGTCGATGCCGGCAAAACCGGGACTGAGGCTTCGCTTGAAGATGATGGTTCGGTCCGCCTCGTCCACATTGAGTATGGGCATGCCGTAGATAGGGCTGCCCGGCTCCGTTTTTGCCGCAGGGTTGACCACATCATTGGCTCCGATGATCAGGACCACGTCGGTCGATTTAAACTCCGGATTAATCTGATCCATGTCATAGAGCTGGTCGTAGGGTACGTCGGCTTCGGCCAGCAGGACGTTCATGTGGCCGGGCATGCGTCCGGCTACGGGATGGATGCCGTACTTAACCTCCACTCCCTTGCTTTCCAGCTTGTCGGCCACCTCTTTCAGTACGTGCTGGGCCTGTGCCACCGCCAGCCCGTAGCCCGGAGTGATCACGACTTTGTCGGCATAGGCACACTGCAAGGCGACATCTTCCGGAGTCGTCTCACGCACGGTTTTGTCGGTCTGCGAGGTGGGGCCGCTACCACCGTCTCCCTCACCTCCTCCGAAAGCACCGAAGAGCACGTTGGTGAGCGTACGGTTCATCGCTTTGCACATGATGTTGGTGAGGATCAGCCCGGCAGCTCCCACCAGCGCCCCGCTGATAATCAACAGGTTGTTGTTGATAACGAAACCGGCCATGGATGCAGCCAGCCCCGAGTAGGAGTTGAGCAGGGAAATGACAACCGGCATGTCGGCTCCGCCGATGGGGAGCACGGTAAGAATACCCAAAAGCAGGGAGAGGCCGAACAGCAGCCAGAAGATCACCATATTAGTGGGGTCGTAGGCAAACCATCCCACAAGCACAAACAAGCCGGCGGTCAATAGCAGGTTGAATATATTTTGTCCCCGGAAAGTAAGGGGGCGACCGCTGATGAAGCCTTTAAGCTTGCCGAAGGCAATATAGCTGCCGGTAAAGGTGATAGATCCTATAAGGATACTGAGCCCGACGGTAACAAGGTCCTGCCCGCTTAAGGCAAGAGGGTCGGTCCTCGACAGCTCTCCCCAGGCAACCAGTGCGGAGGCGCCGCCCCCGAAACCGTTAAAAACCGCCACCATTTCGGGCATGGCGGTCATTTGAACTTTTTTGGCGGCAAAAGCACCGATGATACCGCCGACAACCACACCGGCGATGATAAATTCGAAGGTGACGATCTGCTGGTCAAACAGGGTGACGATTACCCCTATAAGCATACCGAGTGCGGCAAGTTGGTTGCCTGAACGGGCTGTTGCGGGCGACCCCAGGCGTTTGATGCCGACTATAAAGACACCGGTAGCCAACAGGTAAAAAAGTTGAATGACATTCGGCAGGTATTCCAGGACGGAAGGAGGCAGAAACTGGCTCATTGCTTATCCTCTTTTTTCTTTTTGAACATTTCAAGCATTCGGTCGGTAACCATGAATCCGCCCACCACATTGATGGTGGCAAATATGATGGCAGCCAGGCCGATCCACTGGGCCATAGCACCTCCCGTTTGTCCGGCAACTACCAGGGCACCGATAATCGTAATGCCCGAAATGGCGTTGGCCCCAGACATGAGAGGGGTGTGTAAGGTGGGGGGAACCTTGGATATTAGCTCAAAGCCGACAAATGACGCCAGCACAAATATAAAGAGGTTGAATATGAGTCCGGACATAATAGATGTTATTAAGTGTGAATGCTAAAACCGGTTGTTAATCATTCGGATTCTGAATTTTCCCTGAGCATCGGACTAATGATCTCGCCCCGGTGGGTTATGGTGGTGTTAAGGGTAATTTCATCCTCAAAATCGAAACGGGGTTTGCCCTCCTCGAGAAGATGATCGAGCAGGGCCATCATGTTTTTCGAGTACAGTTTGCTGGCATGGTAAGCCAGTTGGCTGGGTATATTCAGAGGGCCGATGATTTTGACTTCGTTGACATTGACTGTTTCACCGGCTTCGGTAAGTTCGCAGTTGCCTCCCTGTTCTGCAGCCAGGTCTACGATGACGGAACCCGGATGCATGTCATGTACCATATCGGCAGTGACCAGCAGAGGGGCCGGTTTGCCCGGTATCAGGGCGGTGGTAATGATGATATCGGATTTTTGGGCATGCTCATGGATGACCTGCCGCTGCCGCTCCTGTTTGTCTTCCGACAGCTCTTTGGCATAGCCGCCCTCGGTTTCGGTATCTTCATCCAGGTCGGGCACTTCAACAAAATTTGCTCCCAGGCTCTCGACCTGCTCCTTTACGGCGGGACGGATATCAAAGGCTTCCACGACCGCCCCGAGCCTCTTGGCGGTAGCTATCGCCTGCAGGCCCGCTACCCCGGCACCCAATACGAGGACTTTTGCCGGGGCGATAGTTCCCGCAGCCGTCATCATCATGGGCAGGTACCGGTCCAATGCGTTTGCACCGAGCAGGGTGGCCTTGTATCCCGCTATGGAACTCATGGAGGAGAGGGCATCCATATTCTGCGCCCTGGAGATGCGAGGTATGGCATCCATTCCCAGGGAGGTGATGTTATGGCTTTTAAGGAGTTGGACGGTATCCCTGTTCTGGAGAGCCCACAGGAAGCATACCAGTATAGCTCCATCCTTGAGTTTACCCAGGTCGTCTTCGGGCGGGGTTTGAATGGCCAGCAACATATCGGCCTCCGAAAAAAGCGCTGGGCGGTCGGAAATAATGGTGGCACCGGCCTCTCTGAAAGCTTCATCCAGGTAGTTGGAAGCGAGGCCCGCATCTTTTTCAACATGAACCTCCAATCCTTTCTCAACAAGTTTTTCAACGGTTTCGGGGACGAGCGATACTCTTTGTTCGTGGTCTGCTGTTTCTTTTGGGACGGCTACAATCAATTTTTCCTCCAACAGTTATCTTAATTTACGCCTCTAACATATATAAAACAGTTTGGATAGAAAAGAGACCTTTTAAAAATGATGGTTTGTAAAATAAGGGCCCTGCAATACCGTGCTGCTCCCTTATAAAAAAGGCCTCATGGAAAATCATGAGGCCTTTTATCAAATGCTGTTAAACCATATAAGAGAACATGACTATGCTCCCTCTATATCGTTTAGTTGTTGTCTACCCAGTAGGTATATCCTTTGGCAACTTTGGCCTGCATGGTATTGTTGGCGGTAGCCGTCAGAGGCGTGGAAGAGTCGTAGTTTTCGTCACTTGACGGGTGAGCCGTAACCAGTGCGGTATCGGGCGAGGGGAAAGACAGCACGTAGGTGCCGTTCATGTTGTAGGCGGTCAGCCCGTCGGTACTGATCCCTTCAGAGGGGAAGGTAATGTCCCGGAAGGTCATCTGGTAGGTATTACCCTGGGAGTCGGTACCGGTAAAGGTCCCTCCACCACCCCCCATCATGCTGGGTTTGATGATCCAGCTTTGGGCAGCGGTACCGATAGTCAGAACATCCTGACGGACGGCATCACGGTTAGCGTTTTCGGCACTGGAGCCGAAGACGTTGATAGCTACAACCGTAGCAATACCAACGATAATAGTTACTAAGATAACAAGTAAGAGTTGTTGTTGTCCCATAGTGAGATCTCTCGTAGATTTTATTTAGTGTTTGACAGACGAAAGGCAGAGCAGGTTAGGTAATAACCAACGTATTTTTCTACCCCTAAATGAAGTCAACCATCACATTTATTGCGTCTGTAGCTAATTTATCTTCCCTGTCCTGTAAATCAAACAGAAACAAATGGGGATTTTTACATAGATGAAATTACGTAGTTGCCTTTAGCTGTAGATGGTCGTCAGTGGATACAGAGCTGCTATTTTATAGCCGCCGAAATGGAGGGTGGGATTCAGGGTTTTCTTGCAATTGACTTTCCTTTTTTTAACCCAAGGTAAGACTTTGGGCGGCGGACTCATCATTATTCATCCGGATGAAGATTCGGCTTATCCTTATCGCTATTTTTTGTACTTTTAGATGCATGTTAAAGAAAACGCAAAATTGATCTAATGGAAGACATTGCAGGAAAAACATTTGATGTAGTAATTGTAGGAAGCGGCCCGGCCGGGCTTACGGCAGCACTGTATGCGGCCAGGGCCGATTTAAATCCCCTGGTGTTTGAAGGCCCCGAACCCGGCGGACAGCTGATGCAGACCACCGACGTGGAAAACTACCCCGGCTACCCGGAAGGTGTGATGGGCCCCAAAATGATGGAGGACTTCCGCAAGCAGGCACAGCGTTTCGGCGCGGATTGCCGGTACGCCATGGTGACCGATATTGCTTTTGACGATCGCCCGTATACCCTGACCATTGATGAGGAGCACACCATTCGCGCCAAAGCGATCATCATTTCCACCGGGGCTTCGGCCAAGTGGCTGGGTCTTGACAGCGAACAGCGCCTGCGGGGAAAGGGCGTGTCGGCCTGTGCAACCTGCGACGGCGCTTTTTTCCGCGATCAGCATGTGGTCGTAGTGGGGGGCGGAGACACGGCCATGGAAGAGGCCACCTTCCTGACAAAATTTGCAAGCAAGGTTACCGTACTTCATCGCCGGCAGGAGCTCAGGGCTTCAAAAGCCATGCAGAACCGCGCTTTCAATGACGAGAAAATTGAATTCATGTGGGATACCGAACTTCACGAAGTGCTGGGCGACGAAGTGGTCGACGGCGTAAAGGTGATTAACAACGAGACCGAGGAGATCACTACCCTGGAAGATGTACAGGGAGTTTTCATAGCCATTGGCCATAAGCCCAATACGGATCTTTTTAAAGGAGTGCTGACGATGGACGATGTGGGTTATATTAAAACGAAGGGCCAGTCTACCGAGACCGACCTTCCGGGTATATTTGCCAGCGGGGACGCCATGGATCCTGTCTACCGCCAAGCGGTCACAGCCGCGGGAACCGGCTGCCGGGCGGCACTCGATGCCGAACGTTTTTTAGCGGAGCAGGAGGTAGGTGAAAAGGCGGTAGCCGAAGAACACTGGAAATAATTTAACGGGCAGAAGGTTGCGGGTGGCTGGTAGCTGCAAGGCAAACCGTCACCCGGTCTGCCTATTCCTCTTCGCCGTCGCCTTTCTTGCCAACGGTCTTGTCGGTTTTTCCGTCGTCATCGGTGGAGTCATCGGATTCGTCCTCTTCTTCAATGTCAACCACTATCTCGGCATCAACCTCATAGCCGTCCTCGCCCGATTCCTCTTCAGGATATTTTTCCACCACGACCTTAACGTCGTTCATAAATAGGGCAAACATACTTATGGCCGAGACGATGGGGGCCATGGCGGTTACCAGTGCCGTGCCTGCGACACCGGCTGTCAACTGGGTCTGAAACAACACCTTTCCTTTCTTGTTTTGTATCATCAGGCGCCGTGCATTGCCTTCCCTGATAATTTTCTTTACCTGTTTGATCATCTCCGAAGCGGTTCCTTTTATCTCTTCGGTAAATGTGCTGCGTTTTTCTGATGATTTCATAATGAGTCTGTTCATAATTACTGATTATTCGGTTTGACCAAAAATATTCCTCCCACTTGTAAGGAATACCTTACCTACAGGTCTTACTACGTATAAGCCACCATAAAGATTCAATTATAAATTATGCTCTCACGAGTTTACTGTGCATCCACCATCGGTGTTGACGCCAGGGTTATAGAGGTTGAAACGAACATATCTGACGGGATGCCCAAATTTTTTCTGGTGGGGCTGCCCGACCGGGCGGTGAGTGAGGCCAAAGACCGGGTGGAAGCCGCCCTTAAAAATTCGGGGGCTTCCTTTCCTTTCGGTAGAATTACGGTAAACCTGGCGCCGGCCGACCTGCCCAAGGAGGGGAGTGCTTTTGATCTTCCCATAGCGGTGACAATGCTGGAGGCCTCCGGCCAGCTTCGTACCGACCGGCTGGACGATACGATGATTTTGGGAGAGCTGGCCCTTGACGGAAAGCTGAGGGCCGTGAAGGGCGTGTTGCCCATGGCGGTAGAAGCCAGGGAAAGGGGGATTGAACATATGATTGTCCCGGCCGAAAACGGCGCCGAAGCCGCAGTGGTGGAGGGGGTCAATGTCTTTGCATTCGATAAGCTTTACGAAGTAATGGAATGGCTGGACGGTTCATCGCAGGCTGCCCCGGCGACGGTGGACCTGAAGTCCATCTTCAGCCGGGACAAGGGCGGCGAAGTGCTTGATTTCAGAGATGTCAGGGGACAGGGTAATGTGAAGAGGGCGTTGGAAGTGGCGGCGGCCGGGGGACATAACGTCATCCTGGTAGGTCCTCCGGGCTCGGGCAAGACCATGATGGCCCGCCGGCTTCCCGCCATACTGCCTCCGTTGACATTGGAGGAAGCCCTGGAAACAACCAAGATCCATTCGGTGGCGGGTCTGCTGTCACCGGGAGAAGCCCTGGTCACTTCCAGGGCCTTCCGGGCGCCCCACCACACGGTATCTAATGTAGCGCTCGTGGGGGGAGGCAGCATCCCGATGCCCGGGGAGATCTCCATGGCCCATAACGGAGTGTTGTTCCTGGATGAACTGCCGGAGTTTAAAAGAAGCGTGCTCGAAGTGATGAGGCAGCCGCTGGAAGACGGCTTTGTCAGTATTTCACGGGCACGCATGAGCGTAAGCTATCCGAGCCGTATCATGCTGATTGCATCCATGAACCCCTCGCCTACGGGCGACTGGTATGACCCTGCCGACCCTGCCGGGGCCACGCCCTCCCAGATGCAGCAATACCTGAGCAAGGTAAGCGGCCCGTTACTCGACAGGATAGACCTTCATATTGAAGTGCAGAAGGTGAGCTACGAGGAATTGTCAGACAAGGCGAGAGGCGAGTCTTCGGCATCAATACGGGAACGGGTGATGGAGGCCCGGCAAATACAAACCCATCGTTTTATGGGAATCAAAGGGGTATACAACAATGCTCAAATGAGTACCAAGATGGCGAGGAAGCTTTGCAAGTTGGATAAAAATAGTGCCGGATTGCTTAAGAAGGCTATTACTTCACTGGGCCTTTCGGCCAGGGCGTACGACCGGATCCTTAAGGTATCCCGGACCATCGCCGATCTGGACCGGTCGGAGGATATCCGCTCCCATCACGTGGCAGAAGCCATTCAATACCGCAGCCTGGACCGGGAGGGCTGGCTGGGATAAGCGCCCCAAAGATCATAGGGCATAGGCGGGCCGGATATTACGATTGCCCAAACAATTATTTGCTCACGGAACCGTTATAACTGCAGAGGCGGCAGCCGACAAATATAATTTTAGGCAGAGAGGTCGTTAGAAAAACAAAACTTTATGCCGGTGACCTTCGTATAAAAAAATATGCGGAAACCGGAATATTAAAACAGACGGAGGAGAAATTATGTCATCAAGAAGTTACTATCGAGGCGGACTTATTTTCACGCTCCCGTTTTTACTGCTTATCCTGCTGATCATACTGTTTGGCTAAAAGGTTATTGATTAGGGCCGGCAAAATGAATATGCTTTCCACCAACAGGTACCCGATCACCGCATCATCATATTCTTTTGCAGACTTACGCTGATATTGTTTTTCCTACGGCCGTCAGGCAGGCATTTACCTACGTTGTTCCCGACAGGCTGACCGACAGTATACAACGGGGCATTCGGGTGTGGGTTCCCTTCCAAAAGAGAAAAGCGATCGGGGTAGTGGTGAACATCCATACGGAAAAACCGGATTTTAAGACCCGCCCTGTAGAGAAAGTCCTGGACGACACCCCTATACTGTCCGAAAATCTTCTCAAGCTGACGGAATGGATGCATCGCTTTTACTACTGCAGCTGGGGCGAGGTGATTCAGGCGGCCCTGCCTGCGGGGCTTAATTTCTATTCGGAAAAATACCTCCGCATAGCGGATAAAGGGTCGCCCGGCAATCTTGAGCAGGATATGCAGGAGGTGTTGAACGAATTGGAGGATCTGGAAGAGTACCCCGAAAAGGAAGCCAAAAAGCGCTGGGGGGCATCGCTCATTAACACTATGGAGCAGAAAGGGTACCTGGAAGTATGGGAGAAAGCCGAGGTGAAAGTCACCCCAAACATGTCCAAACTTTGGTCGTGGAGCCCCGAAGCCGACCCGGATGATATCAGAAAGCGGGTGGGGGAGCACCGCGAGAAGGGAAAGTTTTATAAATGGATACAAGCCCTGGAACTGCTGCAGCAGCTGGGCCTGCCCGAATTCCAGGAAAATCTGAAGCGGCATGATTTGCTGGATGCCTACACTATCAAGCGGATAGCAGAAGAGGGACTGATTGAAGCCAGGGAGGTGGAGTCGAGGGATATCAGTTTTAAATACGAGCAGGACCCATCACAGCTAAAGACGCTGAATGACGAACAGCAGGAGGCCTATAGCCGGATAGAACACTCACTTGAGGAAGGTGATTTTGAGAGCTACCTGTTGTTTGGCATTACCGGAAGCGGCAAAACGGAAGTCTACATCCACGCCTTGAAGAAAGCACTGGAGCAGGGCCGGGGCGGACTGGTGCTGGTGCCCGAGATTGGATTGACTCCCCAGATCGTAAAACGTTTTTACCGGATATTCGGCGACAATATTGTGGTTATTCACAGCCGCCTGAGCCGCAGGGAGAAATATGATGCATGGCGGGCCCTGCAGTCCGGCGACAAAAGTATCGCCATTGGTGCCCGTTCGGCGGTGTTTGCCCCGGTGCAAAACCTTGGATTGATTATTGTCGACGAAGAGCATGATGCTTCCTACAAGCAGGAGGATCCGGCACCGCGCTATCATGCCCGTGATGTGGCCATCATGCGGGCCTCCATGAATGATGCCGTAGTGGTGATGGGTTCGGCGACCCCAAGCATGGTATCGCTTTACGGAGTCCGAAAGGATAAGAGCCGTTTACTCTCCCTTACCAAAAGACCGCTGGAGGCCAAGCTGCCGAAGGTGAAAGTCCTCGATTTAAAGAAATACAAACCGGCCATGAAAGGCCCCATTGCCATCCCCCTTTATGAAAAGGTTCAAGAGGCATTGGGTCGAAATGAACAGGCCATACTGCTTTTTAACAGAAGGGGGTACGCCTCTTTCCTGCAGTGCGAATCCTGCGGACACATACCCGAATGCCCGAACTGTTCGGTGAGCCTGACCTATCATAAGGCAAAGAAGCAGCTTCGCTGCCATTATTGCGGGTATTCAGCCCGGAGGATTGAACAATGCAGCGCCTGCAGCGAGCAGTCTGTCCGGACGGTAGGCAGCGGAACCCAGCAGCTGGAAGAGGATATGGGCGACCTCTTTCCGGAGGCACGCCTTCTCCGGATGGATTTTGACACAACCTCGGGGCGGGACGCCCATGCCGACATTCTTGCAAAGTTTGCCCGGAGGGAGGCCGATATACTGGTAGGTACCCAGATAGTGGGGAAGGGACTGGATTTCCCGGAAGTAACGGTGGTAGGGGTTATAAATGCCGATACAGAACTGGCATTCCCCTCATTCCGGGCCGGTGAGCGAATGTTTCAGCTGTTAAGCCAGGTCGCCGGGCGTTCGGGGCGAGCGGAGAAAGAGGGGCGTGTCTACTTTCAGACCTGGCAGCCCGAGCACCCCGCACTGGATGCGGCAAGGGACCATAACTACAAGGCTTTTGCCCGCCGTGAGCTGGCTTACCGGAAGACCCTGAACTATCCTCCCTATTCAAGGCTGATCTCCTTTACCTTCAAAGGCAAAAATGAAAGCAGGGTGCAGAGTGTGGCTGAATGCTTTACCGGCTGCCTGGTCAACCAGGTGGGGGAGTTTGAGCCGGTACTGGGCCCTTCGCCGGCAGCAATCGCCAAAGTGCAGCAATTTTACCGCTGGGAAACAGTGCTTAAAATCGATCCCTCCAATGGAGCGAGGGTAATAGAGCGTTTGTTGGACAAGACCTTCGACAGCTATGATGAAAGCAAACCGAGAGGTGCCAGCTCGGTCCGCATCAACGTCAATGTCGATGCATTGGAATGATAATTGAAGAATATACTGTTTGGATTCCGCTATAGAAATGTAATTATTTAAGCGTGTAAACAATCATGAACTCCCTCAGCCATGGGTGAAGAAAGAGTCAAGTTAGCGGACAGCCAGGAAGAAGTGCAGCGTTTCATGAAGTATGTGCTAAAGGACCTGCGGGTACTCGACAAAATGCTGAAAGAGGGGGAGTGGTTCGAGCGGGAGCCCATACGCATAGGAGCTGAGCAGGAGTTGTGCCTGGTTGACAGAAACTGCAAGGCTTATCCACGCAACATGGAGGTGCTGGATAAGCTTCAGGATGAGAATTTTACCACCGAATTTGCCAAGTTCAACCTGGAGATCAATGTCGACCCGCTTGAATTTACCGGCGACTGCCTGGCTCGGATGGAAGAGCAGCTGCAAAATAAGATCGACAAGGCCAGGGATATTATCGAAGAGATGAGGGGGGAGATACTCCTGGCGGGCATTTTACCGACTATCCGAAAGGTAGACACCGATCTGAAAAACCTGACTCCCCTGCAGCGATACAGGGCACTTTGCCAGGCCATCAACAAAATGAGGGGAAAGGATTTTGACCTGCGTATACAGGGTATGGACGAATTGCTGATGAAGATCGATTCACCCCTGCTGGAGGCATGCAATACCGGTTTTCAGGTGCACCTTCAGGTTACCCCCGAAGAGTTTGTCCGCAAATACAATATAGCCCAGGCCATTACGGCACCGGTACTGGCAACTGCTGTCAGTTCCCCCATATTATTCGGCAAAAGGTTGTGGAGCGAAACCCGCATCGCCCTGTTCCAGCAGTCGGTGGATACCCGAACGGTAGGCGATCACCTTCGTGAAAGCAGTCCCCGCGTAACATTCGGCAACGAATGGGTGAAGGAGAGTATATTGGAGATCTTTCAGGAAGATACCGCCCGGTATCGCGTTATGCTCAGCTCCGAGGTCAATGAGGATGTGGAAAAGAAGCTGGAAAAGGGTATCCCGCCCGACCTGAACGCCCTGCAGGTTCATAACGGAACGGTATACCGTTGGAACAGGCCCTGTTACGGTATCACCGACGGTAAAGCACACCTTCGAATTGAAAACAGGGTATGCCCGTCGGGGCCGACCGTCACCGACGAAATGGCCAATTCCGCTTTCTGGCTGGGGCTGATGAACAAGATGGGCGATTACTACCCGGACATTACCGAGGAGATGGATTTTGACGATGCCAGGATGAACTTCGTGGCAGCTTCCAAGATGGGCCTTGATACGAAGTTCAAATGGGTGGACGGCAAACGCGTAAATGCGGTTGACCTTATTGTCGAAGAGCTTCTCCCCATTGCCAGGGAGGGGCTGGAGAAAGCGGATATCAGGAAGCAGGATATTGACAGTTACCTGGAGGTGATCGAGGAACGGACCACTTCGGGGCAGACGGGTACCCACTGGATACTCGATAACTATGCCTCACTGATGAAAGAAAACAGTTCCAAGGAGCAGAGCCTGGCCGTTATCACAGCTGCGATGATCAAGAACCAGAAAAAAGGGGAGCCGGTTCACAAATGGGGACGGGCCCGTATGGAGGATCTGGATCACTGGCAACCCTCGAGCCTGATTGTGGAAGAGTTTATGACCACCGACCTTTTTACGGTACAAAAAGATGATATTCTTGAATTTGTTGCTGATCTTATGGACTGGCGGCGAATACGGTATGTACCGGTTGAGGATGACAACAAGCAGCTGGTGGGTCTCGTCACCATGCGCATGTTGTTCAGGGAATATGGAAAAGAAATCAACCATGACGAGGCCAGTGCGGAGACGGTAGAGGATATCATGATTAAAAATCCCATTACCGTTCACCCGGAAGCTTCCATCATGGAAGCGATGGAACTGATGAGCAGCCAGCAGATAGGCTGCCTCCCGGTGGTCAAGAATAACCGCCTTGTGGGTATTATTACCGAACAGAATTATATGACGATTGTAGCACGTCTTTTGAAAGTTTTACATCTGAATGAAGAAAAAAATGAGCAGTCTTCTACAGAAAGCTGAAGAGTGGAAAACCTGGCAAAACATAGAGCCTCAACGAATTATCGGTTCTCTGGGAAAGCCCGGGGAAGGCCCGACCATCATTATACTGGCGGGCATGCATGGCAACGAGCCTTCCGGGGTGAAGGCGGTGGAAAATGTTTTTGATATCATTGAGGCATCCGGCGCCTCCTATAGCGGACACCTGGTCGGGATCCGGGCCAATCTGAATGCCCTGAGCCATGAAGTCCGCTTTATCGATGAAGATATGAACCGCATCTGGTTCCCCTCTATTATCGACCAGATCCGCCAGACTCCCCACGATGAGCTGCAGTCGAGCGAACGGCTGGAAATTAAACAGGTACTGGGTATCCTGGACGAGGTAATGGCCAATAGCGGGGATCAGCCGGTCATATTTGCTGACCTTCACTCATTTTCGGCCGAAGGATGCATGTTTGCCATCACCTCTCCCAAAGAAACACATGTAAAGCTGTTGTCCCGCCTTCATATACCCATGATATTCGGTATTGAAAATACCCTGCGGGGGACCGCTCTCAGGCATTACCAGGATAAGGGCCACCTGACTTTTGCCCTTGAGGGAGGGCAGCATGAAAATGAGCTCACGGTTTACAATGTTACCGCAGCCCTGATGGTATTGTTCAGGGAGGCGAAATGCATTGACCCCGGGGCCATTGATCGCATAGAGGAGTTTGACCGTCATCTGGAGGAACATACCCGGCTGGTGCCTGAAAGGGTGGAGCTGGTGTACCAGCATATTATTGAAGAGGGGGACGATTTTTCGATGAGGCCCGGCTTCAAAAATTTTCAGTCGGTGAAAGAGGGAGAGTGGCTGGCCAGCGACAGGGAGGGTAAGATATTGGCCCAGTGTGACGGTTACGTGGTGATGCCGCTTTACCAGGAGCAGGGGAATGACGGCTTTTTTATAGTACGCGAACAGGGATAGTCCACATTTTTTTATATCTTATAGCACCTAAAACCAAGAGGTTGATGAGTGACATTTGTTAGCCGGAGCTGGTAAAGGGGCCGGGATAGACCGAATTTTTCAAATGCAACCAATATTATGAACGATTACCAATTTGTCGACGGAACACGCCTGTCTTCGGTCATCGAGTCGCTGATATTTGCAAGCCCGGAGCCCATATCTTCCGAAAAGATATGCGAGATCATTGCGCAGGGCGATGAGCAACTCGAGCTGGAGCCGGAAGCAATTCCCCCTTTTGTAGAAAAGCTGACCCAGCGCTATGAAGAGAACGGATTGGCATTTACCATCGAATATGTGGCTGGAGGATTTACTTTTGTCACCAAGAAACGGTATGAACCCTGGCTGAGCATTTTCCAGCATGAGGACGCTTACAGGAAGCTGTCGCAGTCTGCCATTGAGGCGCTGGCTATTGTAGCATACAAACAGCCTGTCACGAAGCCGGAAGTGGATGAGATCAGGGGCGTCGATTCGGGATATATTCTCAGGCAGCTCCTTGAGAAGGTGTTGATCGAAGTTTCGGGACGGCTGGATGCCCCGGGAAAGCCACTGCTGTATGAGACGACCGGCCATTTTCTTAAACATTTTGGAATCAATTCCATTGACGAGCTGCCCAAGCCCAGGGAGATAGAGGAGATCCTCAAAGATGACGACATGGCCGACCACCGGCAGTTTTTGATGGATCGGCAGCTTGAGCTTACTGAACTGCGCGAAAAAGCTGAAGATGAGGAGGAGGAGATCAGCGAGAGAAAGTTGTCTCTCCTCGAGAAGGTGGAGGAAATAGGGGATTCGGCCGATTCCGAACAGCAAAGCGAGGATACCCAGCCCATGGAGTTTGAAACCGGTAACGATCCGGAACAGGAAGAAGAAAGCAGCGACTCCCCCGGATAGCAGCTGCCCGTCCATATATTAATGCCGGTGTTTTGAGCGTTATTTTGAAACTGGATGAATGCCAGGCTGAAATCATATTAAACCAACATATCTGAAACCGCATGTCTTCAAAACGCAAGAGAAGTAAAGGCAATAATTCGAAACCTGCCCATGAAGCGAAGCAGAACTATTCCAAAGATGAAAAGATTCGTATCAACAAGTATATCGCCCATTGCGGATTTTGCTCCCGGCGCGATGCCGACGAATATGTGAAGGCCGGTGAAGTGAAGGTGAACGGGGAGGTGGTTACGGAGCTGGGGACCAAGGTCAGGCGTACCGACGAGGTGGAAGTGAAAGGTCAGCGGATCAGCCTGGAAAACTTTGTTTATATACTGCTTAACAAACCCAAGGATACTATTACGACTACCGACGACCCCCGCGACCGGAATACGGTGATGGATATGGTCGAGGATGCAACCGGCAAGCGGGTGTATCCGGTGGGACGCCTGGACCGCCACACCATGGGGTTGTTGATACTGACCAACGACGGCGACCTGGCCCACCGGCTTATGCATCCAAGCTACCAGGTTAGAAAAAGCTACGAGGTGGAGACAGACCGGCGCCTGACCGACCGGGAACTCAAGCAGATGAATTCAGGGATAGAACTGGAAGACGGGCCCGCCAAAGCCCACCAGCTGTCCCGTACCTCCGATGGTTTTATCCTCTCCATTTTCGAAGGACGAAACAGGCTGGTACGCCGGATGGTTGAATATTTTGGAACGGAAGTGACCAAGCTCAAGCGTTTTGAATATGCCGGACTTACCCTGAAGGGAGTGAATATGGGACGCTGGCGCTACCTTCGACAGGGAGAGATCAACGGCCTTCGCAAGCTGGTGAAGCTGGATCCGCTGAACTTCAACAAATAGTGGTATTATGGACTCAGTAACGGTTGATAAAATATCGGGAGAGGTCAACTCATCCGAAAACCTTCCCATTTATTACGATTTATATGTGCCGGACACGGGAGGAGGGGCTGCCCTGCCGGTCGTTATCTTTTTGCACGGTTTCAAGGGTTTTAAAGACTGGGGCGCGTTTCCCAAAGCCTGCGAGATTCTTAGCAGCTCCGGTTTTGGGGTGGTCGCTATGAATTTCTCCCATAACGGAGTGGGTAAAAGCATGACGGAATTTGACCGGCTCGACCTTTTTGCCCGTGAGACCTTCAGCCGGGATCTCGATGATGTAGCATCCGTGATTACGGCTCTCAGGGAGAGGGTTATCGATTCCGGCCGTGTCGATCTGGACTCAGGCCGTATAGGCCTTCTGGGCCATTCCCGCGGGGGACATACCGCAGTGGCAGCTGCGGCGGAGCATCCCGAGGTGGCATGCCTCGTTACCTGGTCGGCGGTGGCCGACTACAACGCACGCTGGAGTAAGGAGATGATCGAGGATTGGGAGCAGAGGGGTGTTACCGAAATCAAGAACGGGCGGACCGGACAACTGATGCCGGTCAACCGTGAGGTGTACGAGGATGCCCTTGAAAATGCCGATCGTGTTATTGCCCTCAACAGGGTGGATAGCCTGGATCTGCCGGCCTTGTTTGTTCATTCCCGGGGAGACGAAGCGGTATCGTATCATGAGGCGGAAAAACTTTACAGTAGCTGTCCTTCGAATGATAAAGAGTTGAAGCTGATTGCCGATTCCGGCCATACTTTCGATACGTCCCATCCGTTTGACGAGCAGGAACTGCCCCAAGCGTTCAGGGAGGTGCTTGAAGCTACCCGGGTATGGTTTCAACGGCACCTGCAATAAGAAAATACCTAAAGTAAACCTCCATGGCGGCTTACCGCGTATATAAAAGGCTTTGCATCGCCTTGCTTGCACTGATGTTTATGGCCGGCCGGGGCCGGGCCCAGGTACCCGAGCTTATCAACGATCCGGAATTTCGGCCGGTTGCCCAGGCAGTAGTGGATTCAGTGTACAATTTGCGGTTTGAATCGGCCGGGAAACTGTTGAAGCCCTGGAAAAAGAAACACCCCGACCATCCGCTCTGGTCGCTTATTGATGGTATGATGTTGTGGTGGGAGGTTTTGTCGGACCTGGACGACACCTCGCATGACGAGCGATTTGTCTACCTGATGAAACGGACCGACTACAGGGCGGCTTCCTTGCTTAACAGGCATTCGTCGCATGCCGATGCTCTCATCATCAAGGCGATCAGCAACGGTTATATCGCCCGGCACCAGGCCAACAGGGAAGAATGGATCTCCAGTATCAATACGGCCCGCAAGGCCATTAGCCCCTACCAGTACCTGTTGGAACTGCAGCCGGAACTGCCCGATCTGAAGCTGGCCGAGGGTTTGAAACTCTATTACACGGCCTACCTGCCCGAAGCCTACCCGATTGTTAAAACGGTCTCGTGGGCTCTCCCCGGCGGGGACCGGGAGAAAGGGCTGGAATACCTGGAGGAAGCCGCCGACCAGGCTCTTTTTGCCCGCGCCGAAGCGACCTATTTTCTTGGAAATATCAACTACAACTACGAGAAGGAGTACGATAAGGCGGTAGAATATTTTGAGTCCCTTTACCGTCAATATCCGCGTAACAGCTACTATGTGCGGAAGCTGGTGAGCAGTCTCTACCGGCTCAAGCGCTATGACAGGGCTATGGAAGTCATTGAACATTCCATAGACCGCTGGGAAAGAGATCAGTGGCCCTTTGAACACGTACTGAGGGAGGCGCTATTTACCTGGAAGGGCAATATTTACAGGAAAAACGATAAGATATCCGAAGCCATAAGCAGCTATCGGGAAGCGTTTAAAATCGGGGAAAGCCTCCCGCAAACATCGGATCGAACCTATCACCTGGCGGCGGGCTATTACCTTGCAAGGCTGCTGCACGAGCGGGGGCAGCAGGCCGAGGCCCTGCATTACCTGGAGAAGGTTATGGAAAGCGAAAAGGAATCCACATACCGGGACAGTGCCAAAAGGCTTATGAAGCAGATTCGGAACAACTGATACCGATGGGTGGCGGTACATACAGGTAGCTGTTTTTTTGACCAAATGATGGATTGTAGGGGGGGTATTCCTTTAAAGTCCGTTAAAAATTATGTTTTTTTGGATTTATAGGAACTTATAAGATTCAAGCTGCATTAAGATTTTTTTAACATAAGCTGAAAAGCTTAATAGACAGGGGGATGTAAGGATCTGTCCGGGTAACTTTTCACGGCTGCTTTCCTCTCCATCCCGTTAAACCATAAACAATCGAGGTACTTATGAACATTAAAGCTACGATTCTACTCGTATTATTTTCTGTACTGTCGCTCGCGAGCGTCGATGCGATAGCGCAAGATCGTACAGTCCAGGGGACGGTGACTTCCTCCGAAGACGGTGAGCCGCTTCCGGGTGTGACTGTATTAGTACAGGGAACGAACAGGGGAACGACAACCGGTACCGATGGCACATACTCTATAGAGGTGCCTGAAGGAAATAACATACTGGTCTTTTCCTTTGTTGGTTTCAGGACACAACAGATTGAGATTGACGGACGTAACACTATCGATGTTGTGATGCAGACCGATATCCAGCAACTGTCTGATGTAGTAGTTGTGGGATACGGTTCCCAGATCAAGGAGCAGCTGACGGGTAACATTGCCGAGGTTTCCAGCTCCGAGCTCGAGAACGTACCGGTAACCAGCTTTGAGTCGGCTATACAGGGCCGGGCCGCGGGTGTGTATGTTCAGCAAAACAACGGAAAGACCGGGCAGGGTATCAGCATCAGGGTCCGTGGTGCCTCTTCGGTGACCGCCAGCAACCAACCTTTGTATGTAATTGACGGTATTCCCGTAACCTCTCAAAGCCAATCCATTACTTCAGCTCAAAACAACCCGCTGGCGGATATCAACTTCAATGATGTTGAATCCGTGACGGTACTCAAGGATGCTTCGGCGGCCGCTATCTACGGTTCTCGTGCCTCCAACGGCGTGGTTCTGATAACCACCAAAAGCGGGGAAGAGGGAGAAACGAAGTTTAGCCTGAATACCTCCACGGGTATTTCCGATCCTACCGGTAAAAAGGACTGGTTGAACGGACCCCAGTACCTGGAAGTCTTCGATGAGGCTTTTGTACGCTCACCGTTCAACAGCGGAGGTATTGACGGAACCGTATTCGGCTTAACGAGAGAACAACTTTATAATATCTTCCTGCCCGAGTGGGATCCCAACAGGGACACCGAGTGGCAGGATAAGGCTTTCCAGGATGCCGTGGTCAACAAGGTGGATCTAAGCGCCAGCGGTGGAACTGAAAAAACACGTTTCTTTATCAGTGGATCCATGCTTGATGAGGATGGAATACTGATCGACGATCATTTCCAGCGGCTGGGCGGACGCATTAACCTGGACCACAAGGCGAATGACCAGATAACCGTGGGAATGAACCTGAGTCTGGGACGGACGGTCAATGACCGGCTGTCGACCGACAACGCTTTTTCCACGCCCATTCAGCTGGTGGCGCAATCGCCCTTGCAGCCGGCCTACAACGACCAGGGTGAGCCCTTCCATAACACGCTCTACTTTAACGGGCTGCTTTATAAGGAAGGCTCAACCTTTACCACGACGCGCTTCCGCTCTATCGGAAATCTTTTTGCCGACTATAACATCACCCCCAACCTTTCGCTCAGAACCGAACTGGGAGTTGATGTGCTGAACCAGAATGAAGAACGCTGGTTTGGCCCCTCGGTTTCCCGAAACACGGGCGAACCGGACGGACTTGCACAAAGCCGGTGGGTACAGGTAGTAAACTATACCACCAACACCTTCGCGACCTATCAGCAAACACTGAATGAGGATCACAGCATAAAGGGTACGGCGGGTATAAGTTTTAACCAGACCGACCGCTCCCAGTCATTTGTACAGGGACGGGTTTTCCCGAATGCAAGTTTCCGGACCTTGGCCAGTGCCGCCGATATTAATTCCGGTAACTCTACGCTGACCAACTATAATTTCCTATCCTACTTTGCCAGGGCCAACTACAGCTACAAGGACAAATACCTGTTTACGGCCAGTGGTAGGATTGACGGTTCCTCACGTTTCGGTAAGGACAACCGTTACGGTTTCTTTCCCTCTGCTTCAGCGGGATGGATTCTTACCGAAGAGGATTTCATGAGTGATATCGACAAGCTGAGCTTTCTGAAGATCCGCGCCAGCTGGGGTATCACCGGTAACGCCGAAATCAGCAATTTCCCGGCTCTCGGGCTCGTGAGCGGGGGCGGAACCTATGCCGGATTCAGCGGCATTCAGCCCTCACAGCTTGCCAATCCCGAACTGAAATGGGAAGAGACCACCCAGCTTAACTTCGGTGTGGATTTCGGGCTGTTTGATGATCGGATATCCGGTGAAGTTGATTACTACATCAAAAAAACCAGGGATCTCCTGCTTAACGTAAATGTTCCGGGAACCTCCGGCTTCCTGTCGCAGACCCAGAACGTGGGTAAGCTCGAGAACAAGGGCTTCGAGTTTTTGCTTAACACCTACAACTTTGTGGGCGACTTCAGCTGGACCACCTCCTTTAACATTGCTGCCAATGACAATGAAATCACTGATTTGGCCGGACAGGTTATCGAGGGTGGTTTTATCAACCGTGCGGTTGAGGGAGAGCCCATAGGCGTCTTCTTCCAGCGAGAATTTGCAGGGGCCGATCCCGACGACGGCGATGCCGTATACTATCTCAACAGGCAGCCGACACAGAGCGAACTGAACAGCGGACTCGTATATAAAAATCAGAGCCGGTTTGGTGACCGTTATATCACCGACCAGTACGGCCTGGCCGACCGGGTCGTTATCGGGAATCCCAACCCTGATTTCGTGGGAGGGCTTTCCAACAAGTTCAAGTACAAAGGCTTTGACCTGGATATACTGTTTCAGTTTGTCTACGGCAACGAAATCTATAATGGCGGCGGTACTTTCCAGTCTGCCAGTGCCAACTTTTACGACAACCAGACGGCTGATCAGCTTAACCGCTGGCAGGAGCCCGGCGATATCACCGATGTTCCCGAATTAAGGCTCTTTGGAGGTAACGGGGATGGAGAATCATCACGGTACATCAGCGACGGTTCCTACCTGAGGCTGAAAAACCTGACCTTTGGATACACCTTGCCACCCAACTTGTCCAGCCAGTTGAACCTGGATAAGCTCCGCTTGTATGTGACGGGCGTCAACCTGCTCACATTTACGGATTACGACGGCTGGGATCCGGAGGTTAATACCGATTTCACCGCAGGTAACATTGGCTTGGGTACCGATTTCTATGCGGCACCCCAGGCAAGGACCATCACGCTTGGTGTCAATATCGATTTTTAATTCCCTTAAATTCATTAGAGGAACTTTATTATGAAATTACTTAATAAATCCATTTTAGCAGCTATTGTTCTTGTAATAGCGACGGGTTGCGACAGCCTCCTGGATCTGGAGCCAAAGCAAACCATCTCAGACGAAGTGGCTTATGAGTCTTCAGAGGCTGTTCAGACGGCACTGATTGGTGCTTATGACGGACTGTCGGACGACGATGCCTACGGCGGCTCCTATATCTACCTGGCAGACCTGCTGGGTCAGGATGGAGACGTATTCTGGTCCGGAACCTTTGAACAGCCCGAAGAGGCTTTTCAGAAGAACTTCCGTACCGAAAACTCTTTCGTATCCCAGGTATGGACCGAAAGCTATGATGCCATCAACCGGGTCAACAATGTTCTCGCCAACCTGGATGTGGTAGACGAGGACGAACGTGACCGGGTAGAGGGTGAAGCCAAATTTATCCGCGGCATTATCTACTTCGAGCTCGTACGTGTATTCGGTAAGTCATGGAACGATGGTGATCCCTCCGCCAATCCGGCCGTACCCCTGGTACTGGAGCCTACCGATGCCATCACGGAAGAGAGCTTCGTGTCCAGAAACACTGTACAGCAGGTGTACCAACAGGTCATTACTGACCTTACCGATGCAAAGAGTCTGCTTCCAGCTTCCAACGGTTTCTTTGCCGACACCTATGCGGCCTCCGCTATCCTGTCTCGGGTATACCGTCAGCAGGGTAATTGGGCTTCGGCGCGTGACGAGGCAGACCGTGTCATCCAATCCAACAACTACTCACTGGTGGCCAACTATGTGGATGCTTTTGCCAACAGCAATAATACCAGTGAGGATATCTTTGCCATCCAGGTCACCGGGCAGGACGGCTCCAACGACATGAACCTGTTTTATGCTCCGGACGAAGACGGAGGCCGCGGCGATGTGGATATCCAGCAGGCACACCTTGACAAGTATGAGGCAGGTGATGAACGGCTGAACCAGTTTTACCAGGACGGAACCGGCGTCACCCGTACGGCCAAATGGGAAAACAGCGTCGACGGGAATATCGGAGTGGTACGCCTTGCTGAGATGTACCTGACCCGCGCTGAAGGGAACTTCAGGGAAGGCACGAATATAGGTGCTACACCGAAAGAAGACCTTAATACCATCAGGGAACGGGTAGGATTGCCCCCATTCGGTCCCCTGGATATCGTCACGCTTGACGATATACTGGACGAGCGGTTTCTCGAGCTGGCCTTTGAGGGTCACTTCCTGCACGACCTGAAAAGAAGGGAGGGAACGCTGACCAACCCGGATCCGGATATCAGCTGGGACGCCAATGCACTGGTGTATCCCGTCCCGCAGCGTGAGATGGATGCCAACTCCAATCTTACGCAAAACCCGGGTTATACCGGCAACTGACACATTAACTTTAGATGAAAAGGGGCATTACTTCGGTAATGCCCCTTTTTTTATTTTAGCTTCATTCGAAAATGAGACAACAGATTTTCCGCGGTTGCATGGCAGCCTGAAGTCCCTAATGTTTACTGAGTCATTCAATGGTCTGTAAAAAGATGGAGGAGGAGATGTTATCATTGATGGCAGGGGCGTTGGAACTTGAGCCCGGGTTCAGCAATTGAGTCCCGTCACTGTTCAGGAACCATTGGTTGATGTCGGTTGAAAGGCGCAGGTTGTATAACACACTGGCGGAGTCTTCGAGCCCGGAATTATCGATGGGGAAGTTAAAGTCAAAGTTTCGGAGCGATTTGAAAACAAATTCCGAGTTGTTGTAGGATCCGTTGATGACCATGGAGTAGGTTTCTCCGTTATCCTGGTCTATAAAGACGGGGTCGATATTGCCTTCATCACCGGTGGCTTTCTTTATCTCAAAATCAAATCCGTCAAACAGTATGTCACTGTCAAATCCCCCCGAAAACAGTCCCTTGATCTCGTCATCCTGAACACTGTGCGTCACCTGAAAAGTCCGGGGGTTCAGAATGAGTGAGTCGGCGGATCCCTTTTTCAACTCGGCATCGCCTACCAGAAAACGGAGTGAGACAATACGAAGAGAATCATTGCCCACTTTCACCTTGTTGTTGATATTGGATAATTCGAAGGTAACCAGGACCTGATCGATGTTATCTTCGTTATCGGGGGTAGTCAGGCAGGATAGGAAGGTAAGGCTGACCAACATTATTGCAATGATTTTTAGAGTAACTCTGTAATGCATATCAGGGATATTTGGCTTTAATTTAAAACAGTCCGTTTATGTGCTTATGGCTAATACGGGCTTCGGATCGTTAGTGCGATTGCCGACCGCCATTAGGTGAAGCCCGGCAACGGTTAACGATTCCCGGCCCAATTCAATTCCAAACGGTACATGCCGTACTTTTAACAAGGTTTGTAATATACAATATTATAGGCTCTTTTGATTGTATGGTGTATTCCGATATATAGGATCTTCCGGCACACTTCAGTGCTTTTCCGGAATAACCAAGCCATTGGGGGATCTTTTATATATTTTGGATTGTAATTCCAGGAAATGTGTCACTCATTTTATCAACTGGGGATGAGTAAATTCTCATTTAAATATTTTTCCCGATATGAGTATTGACAACCTTATGGTTATGGGAGCCGGTGCCGTCGGAGGCTATTTTGGAGGAAGGGTAGCCCGGGCGGCTTCGGCAAAGGTCACGCTTGTTGCACGTGGAGAGCACCTGAATGCCATACAGCGGGAGGGCCTTGTTATTGAGAGTGAGGACAACCGCCTGAAAGTTACCCCCGAGGCCGTTGAGAATCCCGGTGATGCCGGCAGCAAACCGGACCTGATTTTGTTTACCGTCAAAAGTTATGACACCGGGGCTGCCATCCGGCAGATCACCCCCGTGGTTTCACAGCGTACGCAGGTGTTGACCCTGCAAAATGGGATTGAAAATTATCCGAAGCTGGTCGAGGCTTTCGGCGAAGACCGGGTGATACAGGGATTCTGCAAGATAGGTGCTTCGGTACCCCGGCCGGGAGTGGTTCAGCACAGTGCTTTCGGGGAGATTACCCTGGGTGAGCAGGATGGAAGTGAGAGCGGCCGCATTATGGAGATTAAAAGCCTGTTTGAGGAGGCAGGTGTTTCAACGGCCGTCTCTTCCGATATCACCCACGATGTATGGGTGAAATTCAGCTGGAACTGTCTGCTTAATATGATAACCGCAGCCGCAAATGTTACGGTGGATAAAATTTACGGTCACGAGGAGCCGGTTGCATTGTGCTATCGGCTTTATGAGGAGATACAAAAGGTGGCTGCACGGGAAGGGGTAGAGCTGACCGACGAGGAAGGTGCGGGGATTATTGAGTCGGCAAGGAAGCTGGAGGGGTTTGAGACCTCTACCTACCAGGACCGGAAAAAGAAGAAAAAAATGGAATATGAAGCTTTCACCGGGGCGGTGGTCCGGCTGGCCGACAAGCATGATCTGGACGTTCCGTACCACCAAACCCTTTATGCCCTGTTAAAGCTGATAGATGAAAGCAAGCTTCCCGTTAAATCCCGATGATAAGGCGAGGGAGACTCAGGACTGAAGGTTTTTACAAACAGCCCCGGTAAATATCTTGGTATTGCCGGTACCTCCGATATCGGGGGTGCAGACGGACTTGTCCTCTAAAGTGCGGTAGACGGCCCGGCGGATATTGTTGGCAATCTCATTTTCGCCGAGGTGATCGAGCATCATCAGGGCCGACAGCAGGAAGGCGATGGGGTTGGCTTTATTCTGCCCCGCAATATCGGGTGCGGAACCGTGAACGGCCTCAAACATTGCGGCATCATCGCCGATGTTGGCAGCACCCGTAAGGCCCAGTCCCCCGATAAGCCCGGAAGCAAGATCGGAGAGAATATCCCCGAAGAGGTTTGTAGTTACGATCACGTCGAACTGCTCGGGACGCATAACCATCTGCATGGCCATGTTGTCTACAATCAGGTCTTCGAACTGAATGTCGGGATAGTCCCTGGCAATGCCGTTGCCTACCTCCAGGAAGAGCCCGCAGGTGTATTTAAGTATATTGGCCTTGTGAACAAGGGTAACCTTATCGCGGTTATTCTTCTTGGCATATTCAAAAGCGGCACGTATAATTTTCTGGCTGGCTTTGCGGGTAACGACAGCAATACTTTCGGCATGGCTCTGTTTTTTAACCCATTGTTCCTTACCGATGTACAACCCCTCGGTGTTTTCCCGGAACATCACCAGGTCTACATTGTCAAATCGGGTTTTGATATGGGGGAGGGTCTTGGCCGGTCGGATGTTGCTGTAGAGCTTCATCTTTTTCCGGAGTGCTACGTTAACCGACCGAAAACCGGCACCCACAGGGGTGGTCAGCGGTCCTTTCAGGGCGAGGCGGTATTTTTCCAGGGCTTCCAGGGTTTCCTCCGGCAGGGGGTTGCCCTCCTTTTCATGAGCTTTTTTGCCGGCGGTACATCGAATCCAATTTATGTCGGCCCCGGCCTGCTGTAAGATGGTTGTTACCGATTCGGTAATTTCCGGGCCGATTCCGTCGCCTGGGATAAGTACAATATCGTGCATCGTCAAAGGGTTCTATTCACTTTATAGGTTCTAAATTACAACGGTGCCGAAGATACAAATTATGGCAGCCATAATCATTATTTGTCTCGGGGATTCCTGCGGCTGCCACCGGCAACATCAAGAACGGCAGACCCGTCAAACCGTCCCTCCCTGAGATCATCCAGCGCCCTGTTTGCCTCTTCAAGGGGATAGGCCGTAACCGATGTTTTTACGGGTATCTCCGGCGCCAGTTTCAGAAATTCCCGCCCGTCTTTGCGGGTGAGGTTGGCCACCGATTCGATAGACCGTTCCTCCCACAGGTGTTGGTAGGGAAATGCGGGAATATCACTCATATGAATGCCTGCACAAATAACGGAGCCACCTTTTTTCAGGGCTTTGAGGGCTTGCGGCACGAGGGGGCCGACAGGGGCAAAGATGATGGCGGCATCCAGTTTTTCGGGAGGCATCCGGTCGGAGCCTCCGGCCCAGGAGACACCTTGCTTGCGGGCAAACTGCTGTCTCTTCTCATCGCCCGGGCGGGTGAAGGCAAATACCTTGCGGCCCCGGTAACGGGCCACCTGGGTGAGAATATGGGCAGATGATCCAAAGCCGTAGAATCCCAGCTTTTGAGCATCACCGGCCTTGCGGAACGACCGGTAGCCTATCAGCCCTGCACACAGAAGCGGCGCGGCTTGTGCCGAGGGATAGTTTTGCGGGATAGGGAAGGCGTATTCAGCCTCGGCTGCAGCATATTCGGCAAATCCCCCGTTGATATGGTAGCCGGTAAAGCGAGCGTTGTCGCAGAGGTTTTCCCGGCCCTCGATACAGAATTCACACTCCCCGCAGGTATTGCCCAGCCAGGGAACGCCTACCTTGTCGCCGGCCTGAAAGCCCCCTGCCTTTGTGCCCGTTTTCTCTACGGTACCCACTATCTGGTGGCCCGGGATCAGGGGGAGGACGGGATCGTCCAGTTCCCCGTCCAGGATATGGAGATCGGTACGGCAAATACCGCAGACCTCGACCCTGATGAGCAGCTCGGTGGGTGAAGGGGAGGGTTTATCCACCTCTTTTTGAACGAGCGGTCGCCCCGCTTCTTCCAGGACCATAGCTTTCATAGGCTAACAGCTGATATTATATCAGTTATAAGGTGACTGTCGGAATAATGGATAGTACCGGTTATTCGCCGGGGATAAAAGCAATTCCGTCGGGTGTGGGACCCGTTTCAAACGTTTCCATCACCTTCCAGGTTGAAGTGTCGATCACTACAATCTGGTTGGCGTTACTGTTTGCAACAAAAAGGCGATTTCCATCATTTGAAAAGGTGAGGCCGATGGGGATGCCCTGAGTTACCCCGGGTGTCAGGGTCGTAATAAGTTCCATTCTTTTTTTGGACTCCGTATCAAATATGGAAATATCACTGGAACGGGCGTTGGAGACGGCCACGAATTCCTCGTTTGGAGACGTTTCGGCCCGGATGGGAAAGGAACTGCTTTGCAGGGTTTGAATGACCTGCAGCGTCCTGGCATCTACCACGGAAATCGTGTTTTTAACCCTGTTGGTAACCCAGATTTCATTTTGCTTCTTGACAAAGGTGATACCTTCGGTGCCTTCCCCCTCGGCGGTTGACACCGTTTTAAGAACTTTTCCCCTGTTGAGGTCAACCGCGGTAAGTGATCCCGACCCTATATTGGTCACATACAGGAGTTCCTCTTCCGGGCCGATTTCGACCATGTGGGATATTTTTTCATTGGTTTCTATGGCCGACAATACGGTCCCTTTCTCTATATCGACTATGAGCACGGCCTGCCCTCCTTCGGCCGACAGGGCCACCCGCCGGTTATCGGAAAACCATTCGATGCCGTGGGGCCGTTTATAGGGCCCCAGGGTAATAGTTTTCTGCACTTTCTCCTGCTCCAGGTTGATAACGGTCAGGCTGTTGCCCGGTTCCTGTTCTCCATAGTTGGTGATAACCGCAATATTGTTATCCGGCGAAACCGCTACTTCGTGGGGAGCCGTACCGGTGGGGTATTCCTTTAGCTTCTCCCCGGTCATTGCATCGATTATCCATGCGGTACCACCTGTTTTATTGAGAATAAGCAGATGGTCCTGCGCCATCAGCCCTGTTTGGAAAATGAGTGTAAAAATAAGGATGAAGCCGAACGGGTTTTTCATGGCTGGGTATATTTGGTTTCTGGAAGTTGCGGTATCGCTTACCGAGGCGACGATCGAGGCTGTATTTCCCGGACTTTCGTCTTCACCCTTCGCGTGAACAGTCAAGATAGTTTGCTTCCGACTTTAATTAAAATTTTAGAGCGTAATTAATAAGAACCCAAAGGAGAAATGACCAATATAGTTCATACAAGCATTTTTTAACGGTTTCGGCAAATCATTTGGACCGGCATTCAGGAAGGATTCCTGCTGCATATGTCGATCAGCCGATTAATAAATTCAGCCTGTGACGGGTTAATTTTCTTCCTGGCTTCGAAGGGGGTGAAGTATTCAATGCGGTCTATCTCCGGGAATATTTCCGTCTTCCCGGAGTCGGGAGGCCATTCCATTTCAAAGTAAGCCGGTTCAAAAATGAAATCATCGGCTATCCGGTATTCTACGGCCCACCCATGAACAGTCTTGCCCCCTTTCTGCTTAATTGATCCCAGGTCGAGGAACGGACCCTCGGGCAGAAACCCCAGCTCTTCCCGGAATTCACGTTTTGCCGCATCCAAATGTTCTTCGCCTTCTTCCACTTCGCCTTTGGGGATGGTCCAGGCCCCCTCGTCCCTGTTCTGCCAAAACGGTCCCCCGGGATGGGCAAGCAAGACCTGCAGGTGGGGCTTGCGCAGGTATACCAGTATGCCGGCACTTATATTGCCCATAGGCACTACAGTCTGTCCCAGACCCATTGGGGAATGAGTTTGATCACCCACCCTACCAGTCTCCAGCGGCGGGTGATATAGGCGTGATTGCTCTTCTTCTGAATGGCATCTGCTATCTGCCGGGCGGCCACAGGTGTTTCGGCAACCCAGAACATCCCTTTTCCTCCTTCGGTCATTTCGGACTTCACAAAACCGGGTAGAATGGTGGTTACCGTAATATCGGCATCCGTATGATTTGCCCTCTGGCGATAGCCCTGCAGGTAGGTATTTACAAAAGATTTTGATGCGTTATAGGCGGCCGCTCGCCCGTAGCCGAAAAGAGAGGCGACCGACGATATCCCGACAATCTGTCCCTTACCCTCTTTTTCGAAGTAGCTGAAGGAAAAATTGGCCAGTGCCGCAAATCCCCTGATATTAACGTCGATCAGGGTTCGTTCCGTATCCCAGGAGGTTTCCCCATGAAAATTTGAGACGCCGGCATTCAATACAATAATATCCATGCCTCTCATTTCGGCTATGAGTGTTTCAAGGTGAGCAATAGCCTCTTCAGGCTTGGAGACATCCATAAAATGGGTATGGATACGGGGACCGACTTGGGTTTTCAGCTCTTCCAGCCTTTCCACCCTTCGGCCGGTGATCCCGACGGTACAGCCGCGCTCATATAATTCTTTTGCCAGGGCCCGTCCTATTCCGGAGGTGGCACCGATGATCATTACTTTTTGACTCATGGTTATACATTAAGGGTTAACAGTTTGTAAATGATTCAGGGGCACTTATCCGCGGCCACGATGGGACGGCTCGAAAGTATCCGGATGCAGTTTCTTCGCAAGGATTCCGACTGAATATGTGGTATTTGGGGAACATTAAAAAGAATCGCCGGTTTCATATTTAACCGATATATCCGTTAAGGGGCTGCAGATACGCCAATAGGCAAAAATAAGCATTGAACTAAATAGTGATCCGGTTCGTTGATAACAAACATAACTCCAGTAATCCGTTGAGAAAACAATTTGCATCCCTGTTGCATTTCCCTTCGGGCAAGTGCCGGGACTGTCTTATGGTTTTAGATCGGATCGAATAATGGATATATTGGGGGTCTTAATTTAAAGCGTCATAATTTTAATCTAATTCAACATAATGAAACTTTTTAAACGAGTATTTCCCATTGTAACGGGAATTTTTTTGATTGCTGGTACCGCTGCCGCACAGGGACAGCAGCAACAACCACCCCAGCCCGTCACTCCGGCTGACACCGTATCAGAGGCGGAGATGGAGACTTTTGTCAGTGTTGCCCAGGATTTGAGAGAGGTCGGCCAAAATATACAAACGGAAGTGCAGGCCATGGTTAAGGAGGAGGGCATGGAGTTTAAACGCTTCCAAATGATTTTGACGAGCAAGAGAAACCCCCAGATGGCCCAGAACATTGAAGTGACGCAAGAGGAGAATCAGATCCTTGAGAAGCTGAAGCCCAAGCTGCAGGAAATACAGCGGAATGCCCAGCAGGAGCAACTGGCTCTTATTAAAGAGTCGGATCTGAGCCTGCAGCGGTTCCAGCGTATAGCCAAAGCGGTTGACACCGACCCGGAACTGAGAAAGCGTTTCGAAAATATGGCGTCCGATACCTCAGCCTCTGACGGTGGGGGAGAGCAATAAATTAGTTGCCCGTTTTATTCAGGTCCGGTTGCCGAAAGGCGGCCGGACTTTTTTTATTGCCATTGGACGGGCATATCAGCTGACCCATCGGCTCTCTTTAAGGATAAAGCGCCAGGGGAGGGAGGCATGCTCTTCGGCATAGTCGATGCCGATGCGCGGCGTGGCTTCGATATCCTTTTTGGAAACGGTTATGCCGCGGTCGTCCACCCAGATGGTGTTGCCCGTCAGGTCGGTTCCGTAGTGGTCGGTTTTGATGCCCAGCGCCTCGGTAAGCCGTCCCGGCCCGGCCGTCAGCGAGGGTTCGGCCTTGTCGGCCCCCCGCCGTTCAATCATCTTGTCGACTCCCTCAAGGGGTTTTAGGGCGCGGACCAGGATGGCGTCGGCCATTCCCTGCCTGTTGGTCACAATATTGAAGAGGTGATGAATTCCGTAGCAGAGGTATACATAGGCACTGCCGCCGGATCGGTACATGATTTCAGTGCGTTCCGTTCGGCGTCCCCCATGGGCGTGGCAGGCCTTGTCGCCCCGGCCGCTGTAGGCTTCCGTTTCCGTGATGATCCCCGCCGTCGTTGGCTCTCCCCCGATGCGTGTGCATAGCACCTTCCCGATAAGCTCCCTGCTTATCTGGACTACGTCGTCGCGCCGGTAGAAGCTATGTGTTAGTTTTCGGGCTGACATCCGGTCAGGAGATGGTTTCATAGGGATTTTCGTCCAGTGTCTTCTCGTTGACGAAGACATCCTCGTAGGCTTTGGCTACGATGACGCAAAGAACCAGCAGGGCGGCAGAATAAAAAACCCAGACCCCGATCATGACCAGAATGGTATATCCCTGGTAGAAGTAGCGGTAGGCATTGAAAGCATATTCCAGGTAATAGCTTACGCCCAGTTTGGCCAGTTCAAAGAGGACGGTATACACCAGGGCCCCGAAAGCCGCTACCTTTCGTTTCATTCGCTTCTCGCTGGTATACCTGAGTAAAATGTAGAACAGGAAGAAGGTAAACAGGATGGGTATTACAATATTAAACAGTTCATATACCCAGCTTAGCCTGAGTACCATGTCCGTATAGGGGAGGGATATCTGATTGATGGATACGAGGGAGGCCAGCGATATGGCGAGGCTGAAAAAGATGAATACCCCCCCGATCAATCCAAAGGTGAAAAAATTGTAGACCATCTCAAGGATGGGGTGCCTGCGGTCTTCGATCTCAAATATATCGAAGACCACATGCTTTACCGTGTGAAACAAGCCCTGGGCAACAAAAATCAGGATAACAAAGCCGACAATACCGAACACACGGCGAGCCCCGATGAGGGGTTCCAGCAGGGTCTCCAGGGTTATGGCTCCGCGGAACACATCGCTGCTCTGCGATTCGTAGGTAAAGCTGGGGAACAGTTCCCGGCCGTAGCGAAGAATCTCCCTGAAGGCATCTTCAAAGGAGAGTACATAACCGAAAATGGAGATCAATATTAATATGAAAGGTATGGCGCAGATCAGTAAGTTAAAGGTGATGGCGGAAGCATTGTGAAATACATCTTTCTTCTTCACCATCGCTACGATCAGCGACCAGAAATCCTTATACTTCTCTAAAGTTTTTTGCTGCAAATTAATATAAGAGCTAAGCTAGATTTCGACCTTAATGTACGGCTGCGCAGCCGTATATACCAATTAGTTGTTTAAAAGTGAATAATACGAGAATCATTCAGTAAAATTCAATTATATCGATGAGTCCCAAAACCAAGTCCAAAACACCGTTGATGCGCCAGTATGATGAAGTGAAAGAACAGCATCCCGGCACCATACTGTTGTTCAGGGTGGGCGACTTTTATGAAACGTTTGGGGATGACGCCGAACTCGTCAGCCGGGAGCTTGGAATTACCCTTACCAAGCGGAATAACGGAAGCGACCAGACGCCCCTGGCCGGCTTCCCCTATCATGCCCTCGACACCTACCTGCCCAAGCTGGTTAAGAAGGGGCACCGTGTGGCCATATGCGAGCAGGTGGAGGATCCCTCGGAGGCCAAGGACGCCGGGCGCAAGGTTGTTAACCGCGAGGTCACGGAGATTACGACACCCGGTGTCACCATGTCGGAAAAACTGCTGGAGCATAAACGAAACAACTATGCCGCGGCGGTGTATTGGGCGGGTGGAACGGCAGGAGTGGCATTTGCCGATGTATCTACCGGCGAGTTTGCCTTGAGTGAAGTCCGGAAAACACGGCTGGACGATCTCATCCAGTCGATTACGCCCGCAGAAGTGCTGCTTCCCAAGAACCTGAAAAACAATGTTCCCCGGGAGCTTGGCAACTATAACATCACCTTTATAGAGGAGTGGGTTTATGAGGGGGATTACGGCTATAATTTGTTGACCGACCATTTTGAGACACACTCCCTGAAGGGCTTCGGGGTGGAAGACCTGAATGTAGGCCAGATAGCCGCCGGGGCCCTGATGCATTATATCCAGGATACCCAGAAAGCCTCCCTGGGACACATCAAGAGGATGCAGGCTTTTGAAAACCAGGAGTTTATGTCTCTCGACAGCTCCACCAAGCGAAACCTGGAGCTGATAACCAGCATGCAGGAAGGGGGCACCGAAGGGACCCTGATCTCCATACTGGACGACACCTGCACAGCCATGGGCGGGCGCCTGCTGCGCAAGTGGATTATGCGCCCACTGAAGCGCCTGACCCCCATTACCCGCCGGCTTAATGCCGTGGAGCAACTCCATATAAATCATGAGGTGCGCGAGAATCTCCGTGAAGAACTGGAGCAGGTGGGAGACCTGGAGCGCCTGATATCACGTATCTGCGTGGGCCGGGCCAACGCCCGGGACGTGATGAAGTTGAAACATTCGCTGGGACAGGTACCCCGCATCAAGATGCAGTTCAACCAGATCGACGAACCGCTGCTGAACGACATCAGGGACCGGCTTCAGCTGCTTATTGAAGTTCAGGAGCGTATTGAGAAAGCCATCAAGGAGGATCCGCCCGCCAGTGTCCGCGACGGGGGCATCTTCAAAGACGGCTTCAACGAAGAGCTGGACGAGCTGCGCAATATCGCGCGGAACGGCAAGGAGTATATTACGCAGATAAAGAACGAGCTAACCGAAGAGACCGGAATCGGTTCGCTAAAGATCGGCTACAACAAAGTTTTCGGCTACTATATTGAAGTGACCAACACCCACAAGGACAAAGTCCCGGATCATTTTACCCGAAAGCAGACCCTGGTGAATTCCGAACGTTATATCACCCCGGAACTCAAGGAGGCGGAAGAAAAGATACTTTCTTCGGAAGAACGCAGCAAGACGCTGGAGTATGAACTTTTTGAAGAGCTTCGCCTTTATGTGGCAGAATTTGCCGATGAGATTCAGCAGGTGGCCCGGGCGCTGGCCGACCTCGATTGCCTGCAGAGTTTTGCGGAAGTCTCGTTCAGGAACAACTACTGCAAGCCGGCTATGGCCGACGACCAGGTAATCGATATCAAAAAGGGCCGTCACCCGGTAGTGGAAAAGACGCTGCCTCCCGGTGAGCCCTTTATACCGAACGATATTCACCTGGAGAACGAAGATGAGCAGATCCTGATTATCACGGGCCCCAACATGGCCGGAAAAAGTATCATACTCAGGCAGACCGGCCTGATTGTGCTGCTGGCCCAGATCGGCTGTTTTGTGCCGGCCGAAGAGGCCCACATCGGGATGGTCGACAAGATATTTACCCGGGTGGGGGCTTCCGACAACCTGGCAGCCGGAGAAAGTACCTTCCTGGTGGAGATGAACGAGGCCGCCAACATCCTCAATAATGCCACCCGCAACTCTCTTATCCTGCTCGATGAGGTGGGGCGCGGCACCAGCACCTTCGACGGGCTGAGCATCGCGTGGGCATTGGCCGAATACCTGCACAACCAGCCTTCGGTAGCCGCCAAGACCCTCTTTGCCACTCACTACCATGAGCTGAACGAACTGGAGAACATGTATGGCCATATTGTGAACTACAATGTTCAGGTGAAAGAGCATGACGGGAAAGTGATATTTCTTCGAAAGCTGGTTCGGGGAGGGGCCGATCACAGCTACGGCATACAGGTGGCCGACATGGCGGGGCTGCCCTCTATTGTCATCGAACGCGCCAGGGAGATCCTGAAGAACCTGGAGAGCCATAGCCTCGATGTAACCGACAGCAACGGTACCCTGGAAGAGGGAGCCAAAAAGAAAGCCGTGGCCGCCAAAAAGGCCGCCAAAGAGATGGAGAAGCAGGAGGAGATTGAACAGATGTCGCTGTTCCAGGCCCAGCTTGATCCACGCATCGAGCAGCTTATCGATAAGCTGGAGGCGGCAGATCCCAACCGTATGACCCCCATCGAATCGCTTATGCTGCTATCGGAACTGAAAAAGCTGGTTGATAACAGTTCCAACGGACAGTGAAAAATTCTGCCAAATATATCGCAGACCGCATCCGGTTGATGATCGCCACAAAGCAGTTCCAGGTGGGGGAGTTGCTGCCCTCTACACGCCAGTTGGGGCAGCAGCTGGAAACCAGTTTCCATACTGTTCGAAAAGCCTACCATATTCTGGCCGACGAGGGTTTGGTCAGGAGTGAGAAAGGGCATGGGTTCATTGTGGAGCGGCAGAATACCACGCTGGACAAGTCGGACCGGCTGGAGATCGGGTCCGACAAGATGCGCAAGCTCCTGGAAGAGCTCATAGGCTACGGGCTGGACGAGACGGAGATCGACGAGCTGTTCCAGGAACAGCTAAGCTACATGGATTGGCCCGATCGTATAGAAAGCTGTGCGAGTATCGGCGAAACCAATGAGCTGGGACAGATGCTGGCAGAAGCCGTAAAGAAGGAGGTAGGCGTTCGCAGCACCGTGCTGAATGAAAACCAGTACAACAAGACAGTAGGGTACGACGCTCTTTTTGTCCCCATTCAGCTGGTGAATAAGTTTCGCGATTTTGCTGAGTCGGGCAGGTTGCTGCCCGTGGTGTTCGGTTTTAATCCCGATATCCTGCTCTCCATTGTCGACCGGGCGGCCATCGAAACCATCGGCTTGGTTACCTCGGAAGAAAAGACCATACCCAAAATTATCAATCACCTGAAGACAAGTATAAGCTTCGAAGGCTCTTTTGTAGCCGGCGCCACCTACGGGAAGTCACTGCCCCTGTTTGTCCGCGATACCGACCTTATATTGTACACTTCTCAAAGCGAGAAACTGGTAGAGGAGAAGATACCCGAGCGCAGGCGTATCAAGCTGGAGTATAAAATCTCCAGGAGAAGTGCCGATACCATCCGCGCCGAATTGTGGGACCAATAACACTCCTGCGCTTCCATTCGGAAGCTGCGAAGGGCAGGCCAACAAACAATAACCATCTACAGGCAACCGGTTTTGAACGATAAAGAGATAAAAAAACTCATCAAGAAAGCTATTGAAGCGGTAGAGGATGAGATAGAGACGGTACGTCAAAAGCCGGCTCACGATGTGCTGTTCGAGGGAGAGCTGAAGGAGCATCATCCACAGGGCGCCTTTTATTACGAGTTTGAATCCCAGAACTCATCGCTCCGTTTTGCCGAGGTGATACGCGGGGAGATGCAGGGCTATGAAGAGGAGCTGGAGCTGTATCCGGTGGAGGTGGGCGAGAAAAAAGTGGTGCTGCACTTCCCTCACAATTTCGGTCAGACCCTGAAGAAGGTAAGCCTGGAATGGGAGAACGACTTTGTGCTTCGCAGGCTCCACACCGAGCTTCAAAAGTTGCTGGACAGCGACCGTAAAAGGGAGAGAGAACGAATTGGCAGGCTGTTTGACCCGGACCCCGACAGCCATCACAGCGAAACGGAAACGCGGGTGCTGGATGACAGCCGCCGCAACGAGGCCCAGCACGAAGCGCTGGTCAAGGCCCTCCGGAATAAGGTGCTTTATGTATGGGGTCCCCCGGGGACGGGAAAAACCTCCACCCTGGGTTTTATGATAGCCAACTACCTGGTCAAGAAGAAGCGAGTGCTTTTTGCCTCCAATACCAACAGGGCGGTAGACGTGGGCCTGCTCAGTGCATTGGAGGCGCTGACTTCGGTTGAGAAGGAGCATATGGAGAAAACGATCACCCGCTTCGGAGAAATTGCCCTTGACAGCGAAAGGCTGGAGCAGGTGTTTTTTGAAAAGCAGGTCAAGGAAAGGGAGGAGCAGCAGAAACAGCAAGCGGCAAAGCTCTCGAGCATTTTGGGCAAATATCAGAAGCTTCAAAAAGAAATAGACAAGCTGATGGAGCACGGGGAGGATGTGCCTGAGGAGCTGGACCGGGAAATAAATATGCTTGGAGAGCAGTTGGACGAACACGGGGGCGAGCTGGCGGCGGAAGATAAAATCGAACGGATGATGACGGTCAATGAGCGGATTGAGCTCCAGCGTAAAGAACTGGTGGCTACCACCCTGGCCAAAGTGTGCACTTCGGATCTGTTTGACGGACAGGAATTCGATGCCGTGGTCATCGACGAAGCCTCCATGGCAAACCTGCCCTACCTGATGGTGCTGGCAGCCAGGGCCGGCGAGCATGTAGTTGTGGTGGGCGACCCTATGCAGCTTCCACCCATTGCGTTGACCGACGAGCCCTTATCCCGCAACTTCCTCGAGAAGGATATTTTTACTTTTGCCTCGAAGTCAGAGAGTGCGGAGGATCTTTTTTCCTGGCATGATTTCAACCGGCCGATAACGACCTTTTTTGATACCCAGTACCGTCTCAACAAAGACCTGGCCGATGTACTGAGTGCGGTCTTTTATGAAGACCGGCTTAACACCATTGATATAGACACCGAAATCCAAAACAATTTGCCCGGCGTGAAGGGGGCCGACCCCACCGTTCATGTCATCGATACCCAAAAATACGGGCCGGTGTTAAGACAGAAAGATGAGGGACGCGGGTTCAGCCCCGTAAACGAAGTGCACCTGGCCCTGCTGGAAAAGGTGGTGCGGAAACTGGTATTGAAAAACGGGGTCCCGGTTGACGAGATCGGGGTTATCGTGCCCTTTCGAAACACGGTGTACGATATACGGGAGGAGTTGTACAGGCAGGGGTTTGAAGATGTAGAAGTGGGCACCATTCACACTTTTCAGGGACGTGAGAAGCAGGTCATTATTTTTGATACGGTCATGAGCGGTGAGATGCAGTACGGAAGCAGGCGCCACTACACGGTCCGCCCTTTTGACGAGGAGAAAAACGGGCTGGCTGTACCGCGCCTTCTGAATGTGGCCTTTTCACGGAGCAAGGACCGGATGATTATCCTGGCAGATATGGAGCATGTCAACAGAATGTACGGTGACAAATACCTGGGACACCTGCTGCAGCGTTTCCGGGAAAAAACGGAAGGGTAGGGGGTTAAAAGTCGTCCTGCTCGTAGCGCCGGGACAGTCGCTGTTCGTCGGCCCGCTTGAACGGTTCGAGTCTGTCGGGATCCAGGGCTGCCACGGTCATCTCCCTTTTGCCCAGCGCACCCGGGGCCCTGGCTATATTCCAACCTGCATAAGCCATGGCACCCTTGGCTTTGGAAGCGGCCGAGTAGGTGGTCAACAGCACCTCCCGGGAACTCATCTGCTTCAACTTGGTAAAGGTTTCGGCCGTCCAGAGCGATTCGTTGACGGCGGGAGAAAAAGGGTCATGGAAGATATAGTCTGCCTTGAAATGCGGGTATTCAAACTCCTCAAACAGCCCATAAAACAGGGTCACCCTGAAATCGGGGAAAAAATCCGTGGTGTTGAATCCCTTCTCCAGTCCGCAGAAAAGTTCGGTCACCTTTTCGGCCGGTTTCCTGTGCTCCAGGAATTGTGAATAGTTGAACTTTGATGCGGTGTGAGGGTCCACAGGGAATCCCTCCAGGCTGCAAAAGTGAACGGCAGGCCTCGATTTCAGCTGAAGCCAGTAGTCGGCCAGCAAAAGGAGGTTAAGTCCGGTCCCGAAACCGACCTCCAGGATATTGGCCCGGTCACGGCCGGGAAGGTCATCAAGCAGGCCGTTGGTCTCGAAGAAATTGTGTTTGCTTTCTGCTACAGCCCCGTTGGGATTGTGGTAATGCTGGTTAAAACGATGGGAGTAGAGGGTGTGTGATCCGTCTTTTGTTTCCCTGAGGTCGGGATCCGGTACCGATGATTTTTCCTCGGGCTTGTCAGTCATGGGTGATTTCTACATTTCCATATCCGCAGCTGAGGGATAGGGGTGCCCCTCCGCCGTTCAACGTGCCTGTAAGATGGCCTTTTGAATGCTTACCCACAAAGCCGAAACCCTCATCCAGTGTTACCTTGCTGCCGCGGGCGTCGATATCCGCCGCGGTTGAGGAGGGGATCGCCAGGGATATGTTTCCGGCCGAGGAAGCCAGGGTGAGGGGCCCCTCTACCTTGTCTATTTTCGCTTCAATATTTCCGCCTTTGGTTTTGGCATCCGCCTCTCCCGAAAAATCGGTAAGGACAATATGTCCCCCGCCTGTCCTGGCAAAGAGGTTGGCCTCACCACCGTTGACCCGTATATGTCCCCCGGAAGTATGCAGCCTGGCTTTGCCCTGCAGCTTGTTGCAGGTAATATGCCCGCCCTTGGTTTTTGCCTGCGTGCTTCCGGAAACGGACACCAGTTTTATATGTCCCCCATTGGTGGTAAAGACATTATTTCCGTCCAGGCTGTTGGCGTTGATATGCCCCCCTCCCGTAGAGGCATTGATAGGCAGGTTGCCGGGTATGGAAAGGGTTGCCTCGAGGTTTACCTCATCTGACAGACCGCTCTCAGAGGGCCCTACCGCAATAGAGAGAGAATTGGTCCCGCTGCTTTTCGATACTTTGAACTGTTGCTGGAGGTAGTTGGGGTCTTCGAAGTCGCCGGTGGCGCGCAAGGTGAACTCGGCCGACTGGTCATCGGTTCCGACGATATTGATGGTGCCGTAATCTAATTTCAGCTTCAGCTCGTTCAGGGTGCCGGCATCAAAAGCTTCACGGAACACATATACACCGGGGCTTACTTCGGTCCAGTGCGATTCCCTGACATTATAATCTTTGTTGATAAAAATCTTTTTGTCCTGGAGCATCACTCGGAAATCGGTATCCTCAATCTGCTGCAGCTCTTTCTCAACCTGTTCAAGGGAGTGTTCGAGGGATTCACTGTTTATCTTGGCTGTCCCCTTATTCTGAATGAGCTGGTCCAGGTTTCGTAATTTGATCTCCAGGTTCTTCAGCTTATCCAGGTCCTTCAGATTCCTGATATTCTTGATATCCTCGAGATTTTGCAGGTCGATCACTATGCTCGAGGGGAGAGGGGGTTGCGGGGCGTCGGGCGCGGCTGATGATGAGTGGGCGTGGCTTGGAGCTCCATCCCCCGACCGGCTCAGCATGTAGATACCGATGGCCATAAAAAGGAGCCCGGCCAGGACGATTTCCCATGTTTTTTTTCGTGTGCTCATAAACGTTTATTCGTATAAGTCCTTCAGTTATTATAACACTTAACAGGTGCTTACGCAGGGATGCCCCAAATGTTACGAAATGATGTGCAAAAATGATTACCTTGTTTTCATTCGAATATGTAACGAAACCCATTATGTATAATTATGAATTCTGACAGGGTACAAAAACTGGCTGATTCCTATATGCCGGAGATGGTCGAGATGCGGAGGCACCTGCATCGCCACCCTGAATTGAGTTACCGTGAGCATGAGACGACCCGGTATATCATCGACAGGCTGGCGGAACTTGATATCCCCGCCGACCGTCCGCTGGAGACCGGCTGTGTGGGAGTGCTCGAAGGCGGTATTGAGTCGGACCGGGTGGTGGCCTTAAGGGCAGATATCGATGCCTTGCCCATCCGGGAGGAAGGCAGCCATAAAGAGGATTTCATGTCCCGGAATGAAGGTGTGGCACACTGCTGTGGACATGACAGCCATACGTCCAACCTGCTGGGGGCCGCCAAAATCCTATCTGAGATGAGAGATGAAATTGAGGGGACGGTGCTCCTGGTATTTCAGCCCGGGGAGGAGAAGCTTCCGGGGGGAGGGCGGATGCTCTGTGAGACCGGATACCTCCAGGAAAAAGAGGTGGATGTTATCTTCGGACTCCATTCCAGTCCCCTGCAAAAAACGGGGACCATCGCCTTGCGGAAGGGGTACCTGATGGCCCGCCCCGACGAATTTAAAATAGAAATCCTGGGCAGGGGCGGCCATGCAGCCTCTCCCCATCTTGCCATCGATCCTATTGTGCTGGCAGCCCGGGTGGTTAATGACCTGCAAACTATTGTAAGCAGAGACCTTAATCCCACGGAACCGGCAGTGGTAACGGTCGGAAAAATATCGGGAGGAACCACCCATAACATTATTCCCGGCAAGGTGGAGCTGCTGGGTACGGTACGCACCTTTTCCAATGAGACGGCCAAGAAGATCGAAAAACGCATTGAGCAGATCGTGAAGGGAGTGACCGATTCGGCCGGGGCCGACTACCATTTCCGGTTTGACTACGGCTACCCCGCTGTAAACAATTCCGGATGGGCAACCGACCTGGTGGTCGATACCGCCTCGGAGCTGATCGGTGCGGAGAATATAGAAATGCTGGATGAACCTATTATGGCGGGCGAGGATTTCGCCTTCTACCAGGAACACTTTCCGGGTGCGTTCTTCTTCCTGGGCAGCGGTAATGAGGAGGCGGGTTCCACATATAGCTGGCATCATCCCAAATATAATGTAGACGAGGAGTGTTTCAGGACGGGAGCGGCTTTAATGGCTTCGCTGGCACTTCGCCCGCTGCCCGAAAAACAGCTATAGCCGGGCCCAACGACAAATCCGATGCAAGTCCGTATGAATACGACGCATACATATTCCTACTGGGAGCAGGACAGTTTTTTCAAACCCTATGATCTTGTAATTGTCGGTGCCGGTATCGTGGGACTTTCGACCGCCTTATTCTACAAGAAGGCTCATCCGGGGAGGAGAGTAGCGGTAGTCGATAAAGGATTTATCCCCGAGGGAGCCAGCACGCGCAACGCGGGTTTTGCCTGTATAGGATCGATCGGAGAGCACTTGGCCGACCTGGAGAAGGAGTCGGAAAAGGGGGTCAAACAACGTATCAAAACACGGTATGAAGGATTAAGGCTGTTGAGGGAGACGCTCGGCGACCGGCCGATAGGCTATGAAGCATGCGGGGGTTATGAGCTGTTCCTCAACGATGAGCTCTTTGCCCGTGCCGCCGACCATATAGGGCTGTTCAATGAATGGCTTGCGGAGCTGGTGGGTGAAAAGGAAGTCTATACGACGGACAGCATGAATGGCTGCAAGGTTATCAGGAACAGGCTGGAGGGGGCCCTTCATCCCGGAAAGATGATGCGGGAGTTGGTCCGCCGGGCCTCCCAAAACGACGTCGAGATTAAATGGAACAGCCCGGTCAGCTCAGTTAGCCCGGAGGGTGAGGTGGTGCTGGAGGGCGGACCTGAACTTAAGGCTGAAAAAGTATTGATAGCCGCCAACGGATTTGTGAAGAATATTATCCCGGAGATTCCCGTCAAGCCGGCGCGCGGGTTGGTGCTGGTGACGGAAAAACTAAAGGAGCAGAAGTGGAAAGGGATTTTTCACCATGACCGCGGCTTCATCTATTTCCGCGACCTTCAGGGGCGGTTGTTGCTTGGGGGTGCCAGAAATATTGACAGCGAGCGGGAGACGACCTCCGATTTTGGAGTCAACCGGACCATACGCGACTACCTGTTGCAATTTGCTGACGATGCGCTGGGATTGGAGGAGGGGTGGAAAAGCGAGTATGAGTGGTCCGGCATCATGGGATTCAGCGATTCAAAGAGCCCCATTGTGGAAGGCGTGGATGACCGCCGTTTTATCGCTGCCGGACTGAGCGGTATGGGGGTGGCCATAGGGACGGCTATAGGACGCAAGGCGGCAGCTCTTCTGAACCAGTAAGCATTTACTTGCTGCCTGCAGCAGATTGGCGGGCTTTGAACTCGTGGTACAATTCCAGGAACTCGCTCAGGATCATGGCGGTAGCCCCCCACAGAGGCACTTCGTGAACATTCCAGTAGGGCACCTGGTAGGAGTATTTGTGCAGGTCCCAGTTTTCAACAGTGAGATTTTTTTTGCCCGCCAGGGATTGCAATTCAATAGTGAAGGCCTCTTCGACTTCTCGGGGATTTAGGGTCAATTCAGGAAAGGTTTGCATATAGCCCACTACCGGCTTGACCAGGTTGTCGGAGTGGCTGACGTACAGTTTGCTCAACAGGCCGATAATATCGATATCGGAAGGGTCCACGCCGATCTCTTCCTGTGCTTCCCTGAGGGCTGTTTCCTGCCAGCTCTCGTCCCCCTCCGATCGTCCCCCGGGCAGGCTGATTTGTCCCCCGTGATCGATATCGCTGCTACGCAGCGTCAGGACCAGTTCAAGTTTCTGTTTATCATTTGGAAAGAGCAGTATGAGGACGCTGCTTCTGTTGGCGCTGTCGGGCGCTTCCAGTTTGCGGGTGGGTCCTTCGTCAACAGGGGTTGGAGCCATTTTCAGCTGGGCTCTCCTGCCGGGCAGCGATTTTTCCAGGCGCTGTTTCAGGTATTCTATAAAGGGCGGTTGTTGAGGGTGCATCGGAATTCGTTAAAACGGGTTGCTTAAAACTGCCATCAACATACTCGATTTCATATAGTTTAAAAAAATTAACTCTTGATAGGGAACCTTCAAACTGTATATTGGAAATATGTTATTTGTAAACCGATTAATTTTATCACTTTACGGCTTGGTTGTAGAAATTTTGTAACAATTTAGGCGACTGCGACTCTATAATACTTAAGGAGACTTTTATTTAGAATAAAGCAGGTTTTAGATGTGCACGAGTTGTATTCAATCATTTCTTCATGGTTCACAAAAGTGAACCCAACATTAACCTAAAAAAGGGGTTAGCTATGCAAAGTAGAATACTAAAAGCCTTTGCGGCTTTATTGGTAATTGTAGGAGTCGGTATCTATGGCTGTGACCGGGCTACAAGTCCGGACCAGGTACAGAATGATGAGGCAGAATTACTGCCCAACAACGGAGAGCCGATTCCCGGACAGTATATTGTTGTCTTTAAAGACCAGGATGCCAAAGGCAAGACGATTAAAACTGAAGAGGTTGACGATGTCCGCAATAAGGTGTTGGCCGACAACGCTATTTCGAAGGACGTTGTACGGAAAACCTATAAAAATGCCCTGCCCGGTTTTGCGGCGAATCTTGACGCCGATGAACTGACCAAATTGCGCAATGATTTGCGGATAAAATATATTGAGCAGGACCGTTTTGTTGTGTTGGCTCCTCCGGGAGCATGTTCTCCATGGCCTTCTTGCAAGGATGATGACGGTGGAAGTTCCAACCAGACAACACCCTGGGGTATTAGCCGTGTTGGCGGTGCTACAGCCAGTTCCGGAGTGGCCTGGGTCATTGATACCGGTATCGACCTGGATCATCCCGACCTGAATGTGGATACCCAGCGCAGTGCCGTATTTGTATCAAAGGGACCCGGTTCGGACACGCCTGACGACGGTAACGGGCACGGCACTCATGTTGCCGGCACCATTGCCGCAATTGATAACGACATCGATGTAGTCGGTGTGGCTGCGGGTGCTTCAGTCGTAGCGGTCAAGGTTCTTGACGACCGGGGTAGCGGCAGCTATTCCGATGTGATTGACGGTATTGATTATGTGGCGGCCAATGGATCCTCCGGTGATGTGGCCAATATGAGCCTGGGCGGCGGAAAGTCGCAATCGGTCAATGACGCCGTAAAGAATGCCGCTTCCAACGGTGTCTATTTCGCCCTGGCTGCGGGCAACGACAGTGACGACGCCAACAACTATTCCCCGGCAAGTACGGAGGCGAAGAACGTATGGACCGTTTCGGCTTCCGACGATACGGATACCTTCGCATCTTTTTCCAACTGGTCCGGGCCGACAGATCCACCCATTGAATTTGCCGCACCCGGTGTGGATATTCTCTCCCTCTACAAGGACGGCGGAACGCGTACCCTTGACGGTACCTCGATGGCTTCTCCTCATGTAGCCGGCGTATTGCTGGTAACGGGAGGCACTCCTTCGAGCGACGGAACGGTTAGCGGCGATCCGGACGGAGATCCCGATCCCATCGTGCACAATTAATTCCACCCGTTGTTAATTTTAAGGCACCTGTCTTCGGGCAGGTGCCTTTTTTTATTTTGCCGGCTACGGCTTTATTCCACCCTCCATACTTCGTACTTTATCTGACTTTGTATCGATAATTAAATCAACAGGCAGGAACGTTTTTTATGGATAAGAAATACAACGTATACGGCATCGGCAATGCCCTGGTGGACCTTGAGTTTAATGTGACCGACGATTTTCTGGACAGGCACGGGGTCAAGAAAGGGGTGATGACGCTGGTGGACGAAGAGCGGCAGTTCCAAATGATCAATGATATCAATCACGCCGAGACCGTACAGAAGCCGGGCGGCTCGGCCGCCAACACCGTTGTGGCCGTCAGGCAGTTCGGAGGCAAGGCCTTTTACTCCTGCAAGGTGGCAAGCGACAACTTTGGAGATGCCTACCTGGAGGATATGCATGATGCCGGTATCGATACCAACTATATCAGGCAGGAGAGGGAAGAGGGGATCACCGGGAAATGCCTGGTGATGATTACCGACGATGCGGACCGGACGATGAATACCTTCCTGGGCATCACCTCCAGCCTGTCTTCCGAAGAAGTGGATGAGCTGGCCATACAAAATTCCGAATATGCCTATATAGAGGGGTATTTGGTCGCCTCGGATACCGGCCTTGAAGCGATGAAGTTGACCAAGAGGCTGGCCGAAAAAAATGGGACCAAGACAGCCCTGACGCTTTCGGACCCCTCCATCGTAGAAGCGTTCGGTGACCGGTTTGAAGAGGTTATCGGTGCTTCGGTAGACCTTCTTTTCTGTAACGAGGAGGAGGCCAGGGCCTACACCGGCTGTGACAGCCTGGGTGACGCCAGGGAGGCCCTGAAGAAAGAAGCTTCGCGCTTTGTTATTACGCAGGGCAGCAACGGTGCGATGATTTACGACGGGGAAACATTTATTGATATTGAACCCTATCCGGTAAACGCCATAGATACCAACGGTGCGGGCGACCTGTTTGCCGGTGCTTTTCTGTACGGAATAACTCACGGTATGGGCTTTGCGGGGGCGGGCAGGCTGGCCAGCCGGGCAGGATCCAAAATCGTCTCGCAGTACGGCCCGCGGCTCGAATGGCATCAGGCCCAGGAAGTACTGCACGAATTAACCGACTAAACAATCAGCCGATGGATATTGAAATTTTAGGATGGATAGGTTTCGGGATACTGGTCATCGCCTGGGTTCCCCAGACCTGGGAAACGATCAAGGCAGGGCATACGTCAACCAACCTGGCTTTTATCCTGCTCTATTTTACAGCCAGCCTGATCCTCACGGTCTATTCCATCCTGGTGGGCGATCCCGTTTTTACCGCCTTGAACGCTATGTTGTCCCTGGGCAGCGGCATCAACCTTTACTACAAGCTTTTCCCCCAAAAAGGTATGCATGATGGATGAGCTGGTACTGGCATCGCGCAATGAACATAAGATCCGGGAGCTGCGGGAAACCCTCGCCAGCCTGAATATCACCCTTCATTCTGCACTGGACTATGAACGCCTGGTGGAAGTTGTCGAAGACCGGCATACGCTGGAAGGAAATGCAATAAAAAAGGCCCGCTACGTGTATGAGGAGATCGGCCTGCCTGCCCTGGCTGACGATACCGGCCTCGAAGTGGATGCCCTGGACGGGCGCCCGGGCGTCTACTCCGCACGCTATGCGGGGGAGGAGGCCTCCTATCAGGACAATTTGGAAAAACTGCTCTCTGAACTGGCCGGTGTTAAGATGAAAGACCGGGGCGCACAGTTTCGCACGGTTGCCGCCCTGGTATCCGACGGCGGCACCCACACTTTCGAAGGCAAATGCCGGGGCGTCATTCTAAAGCAACCACGCGGGGAGGGCGGCTTCGGTTACGATCCGGTATTCCGGCCGGATGGGTATGAACAGACGTTTGCCGAACTGGATGCCGAAGTGAAAAATGCCATTTCCCATCGGGGAAGGGCCGTAGAAAAGCTCTATGCGTGGCTGAAGAGGAGGTAGAATGTTGATTCCCGAGAGTAGTCGGGGCAAGTTGTTGAGTTGGGATTCCGGTACCCTGCAGGTCCCTTGATCCTACCGCTACAGGATAAACCGATCAGGGCGGATAACGGTGGAGGGCAATAGGGAGTTGCCCCTTAAGGTATTGTTTGTATCTTGATGACTTCATTTGGAATTAAGGCCGATATCCGTGGGTTTCAGCACGCTTGATTTTATTGTCATCGTCGTCTACCTGGCCGGGGTAGCCTACCTGGGGATCCGGATGGCGGGCCGGCAAACGTCCATATCCGATTACTTTTTAGGAGGGCATGAACTTCCCTGGTGGGCGGTACTTTTTTCTGTCGTGGCCACCGAGACAAGCACCCTTACCTTTATCAGCATCCCGGCCGTGGCCTACGGTGGGAATCTTACTTTTCTGCAGATAACCTTCGGCTATATAGTGGGCCGCATCCTGGTAAGCATCTACTTCCTGCCCGAATACTACCGGGGGAACCTCTCCACGGCCTACCAGTTCCTGGAAAAGCGTTTTGGGGGAGTGATGCGCAATACGGCCAGCACCACCTTTATGATTACCCGGCTGCTTGCCGACGGCGTACGGCTTTTTGCCACCGCCATACCCCTGGCCATCATCCTTCGGCTCGGCGGGGCCTTTACCGGATGGGGCGATCTTGAGATCTACCTGCTGGCCATAACGGCCATCTCCCTCATCACCCTGATATATACCCTCATAGGGGGAATCAAGGCGGTCGTCTGGATGGATGTCATGCAGATGGGGATCTACATCGGGGGCGCCCTGCTGGCCGCCGGTATCATGATCGGCGATCTTCCCGGCGGCTTGGCCGGGGCCTTCGATATGGCCGGGGAGACGGGCAAGCTGAAACTGATTGATTTCGGTTTCGACCTGGGCTTCGCCGAGTTTATTGCCCGGCCCTATACCTTCTTTACGGCCTTGATTGGGGGTGCCGTCTTTTCCGTGGCCTCCCACGGTACCGATCACCTGATCGTCCAGCGGCTGCTGACCACCAGGGACCTTAAAAACAGCCAGAAAGCGCTGGTGTGGAGCGGTGTTGTGGTGGCCTTCCAGTTTGCCCTCTTTTTGGGCATCGGCCTGCTGCTGTTCGGTTTTTACAATGCCCGGGAGCCGGTAGAGCTGGGCCTGGCGACCACCGACGAGATATTTGCCAAATTTATCGTGGAACAGCTCCCGGTGGGGTTGTCGGGGCTGATTGTCGCCTCTCTCTTTGCGGCGGCGATGAGCAGCCTCAGCTCCTCGCTGAACTCCCTGGCATCGGCAACCACACTGGATCTGTACAAGCCCTATTTCGGCAAAGAGAACAGCCGGGAGGAGGACCTGAAGGTATCCCGCAGGATCACCCTGGTTTGGGCGATCATACTGACCGCCTCTGCATTTGTCTTTGCTATCCTGCAGCTTCAGCAGGGAGAGCGTCCCGCGGTGGTGGAACTGGGGCTCGGCATCGCGTCCTATACCTATGGGGGGCTGCTGGGGGCTTTCGTTCTGGGGCGATGGTTTAACCGGCCGGACAGCAAGGATGCCCTGATCGGCTTTTTTACAGGGCTGGTATCGCTGCTTTTTATGGTCAAGGGGCCCATTCAGGAGCTGCTTCCCGGCGACGGCCTGGAGATTGCCTGGCCATTATATACGGTGGTGGGAAGCCTTATCGTGGTTATTGTGGGAAATGTATCTGCTGCGGTAAGGCGTGGAAAGCAGGAACTTCGATAAAAGACGGACGGCTGAAATAGAGTAGTTCTACACCTAAAGGTTTACATATTGTTTTATCGATGGCATCACTTTCTGTCTTCTGCCAACTACTGCTTTTAAACTAATAGTTCAGGTTGGGGGCCAGCCAGCGTTCCACCTCTTTTATCTCCATCCCTTTCCGCCGGGCGTAATCCTCTATCTGGTCCTTCCCCAGCTTACCCACGTTGAAGTATTCCGAACGGGGGTGGGCAAAGTAGAGCCCGCTTACCGATGCAGCCGGGTGCATGGCGTAATGGTCGGTTAATTCAATACCGGTGGTGGACTCCACATCCAGCAGGTCAAATAGGATCCGTTTTTCGGTGTGGTCGGGTTGTGCGGGGTATCCGGGAGCGGGACGGATGCCGGTGTATCGTTCCCTTATCAGCTGCTTGTTGTTAAAATGTTCATCCGGAGCGTAGCCCCAATACTGTTTGCGCACCTTTTCATGAAGGAGTTCGGTAAAAGCCTCTGCCAGCCGGTCGGCCAGCGCCTTGGTCAGTATGGCATTGTAATCGTCGTTGTCCTCTTCAAATTTCCTGACCAGCTCGGGAGCCCCTATACCCGCGGTCACGGCAAAGCCCCCCATATAGTCGGCCAGGCCGGTTTCGGCAGGGGCCACGTAGTCGGCCAGCGCCTTGTTGGGCTGTCCTCTTCGTTTTTGGGCTTGCTGCCGGAGGGTATGGAAGGTGGCGAGCACCTCCTCCCGGCTTTCGCCGGTATAAATTTCAATGTCGTCACCGACGGCATTGGCCGGGTACAGGCCGATAACGGCGCGGGCACGCAGCAGCTGCTCCTTGACGATCTTGTCCAGAAGACGGTTGGCGTCTTCATAAAGCGCGCGCGCCTCCTCCCCGTATTTATCATCTTCCAGCACCTCGGGAAATTTGCCTTTCATCTCCCAGGCAATGAAAAAAGGTCCCCAGTCAATATAATGCCTGATCTCCTCCAGCGGGTAATCTTCAAAAACCTGCCGCCCGAGCTCTTTGGGTTCTGTAATGTCGGTCTCCTTCCAGTTGATGTCGGTGCTGTTTTCGCGGGCCTCCTCAAGGGAAAGATAATTTTTCGAACGGGACCGGCCCTCGTGCTGCTTGCGCAACCGCCGGTACTCCTCTTTTTTCTCCTCGACGAAAGAATCCTTCAGGGTTTTGGATACCAGGTTGCTGGTAACCGAGACGCTGCGGGAAGCATCCAGCACATGTATCACCGGTTGATTGTACATCGGCTCTATCTTGACCGCCGTATGCATGCGCGAGGTGGTGGCGCCACCGATAAGCAGGGGCTGGGTAAACTCCTCGCGTTTCAGTTCCTTGGCTACATGTACCATCTCGTCCAGGGAAGGCGTTATAAGTCCGCTGAGGCCGATAATATCCACCTTGTTGGATTGCGCCTCCCTCATAATCTTGTCGGCCGGCACCATGACGCCCAGGTCGATGACGTCGAAGTTGTTGCAGCGAAGGACTACCGATACGATGTTTTTGCCGATGTCGTGGACATCCCCCTTGACGGTTGCCAGAAGCACCTTGGCCTTGGGTTCGCTGTTTTGGTTTTTCTCTTTCTCCTTCTCGATAAAGGGGACAAGGTGGGCCACTCCCTTTTTCATGACGCGGGCACTCTTGACCACCTGCGGCAGGAACATTTTGCCGGAGCCGAACAGATCGCCGACCACATTCATGCCGTCCATCATGGGTCCCTCGATAACCTCTATAGGGTGATCATACTGTTGGCGGGCTACCTCCACATCGTCCACAATATGGTCGACGATGCCCTTGACCAGTGCGTGCCGGATGCGCTCCTCAACCGGTTTCTCCCGCCACTCCTCCTGTTTTTTAACGGTATCGGAGTCATCCTCCTTGATCTTTTCCGCATAGTCTACGAGGCGTTCGGTGGCGTCGTCGCGCCGGTTGAGCAGTACGTCTTCCACCAGCTCCTTCAGTTCGCCGGGAATTTCCTCATACACCTCGAGCTGGCCGGCATTCACGATGCCCATGTCCATGCCCGAGTCGATGGCGTGATACAGGAAAGCCGAATGCATGGCTTCCCGGACCTTATTGTTGCCCCGGAAGGAGAAGGAGATGTTGCTGACCCCTCCGCTGACTTTAGCCAGCGGGAGGTGGGTCTTGATCCAGCGGGTGGCCCGGAGGAAGTCGACCGCGTAGTTGTTATGGTCATCAATACCCGTGGCTACGGTCAGGATGTTGGGGTCGAGGATGATGTCTTGGGGCGGGAAGCCGACTTCATCGCGCAGTATGTGGTAGGCGCGGCCGCAGATTTCGATGCGGCGTTCGAAGCTGTCGGCCTGCCCCTCCTCATCAAAAGCCATGACTACAACGGCGGCCCCGAAATTCAGTATCTCCCGGGCCTGCTCCCTGAAAGCCTCCTCTCCCTCTTTAAGGCTGATGGAGTTGACCACCCCCTTGCCCTGTATGGTCTTGAGCCCTGCCTTGATCACGCTCCATTTGGAGGAGTCAATCATGACGGGAACACGTGAGATGTCCGGCTCGGCAGCCATAAGCTGCAGGAAGTCGGTCATCACCTCTTCGGAGTCGAGCATGCCCTCGTCCATGTT
>CAYREV010000019.1:0-8962 GCA_964423345.1 uncultured Balneolaceae bacterium
GTTGTACAGGGCATTACCGGCAGTGAAGGCAGCTTCCATGCCGAACAGATGATTGAATACGGCACCAATGTAGTGGGGGGCGTCACCCCCGGCAAGGGAGGACAAACCCACCTGGACCTACCGGTCTTCAATACGGTGGCCGAAGCGGTTGAGCAGGAAGGCGCCAACACTTCCGTGATCTTCGTGCCCCCTGCCTTTGCGGGCGACGCCATCTCCGAGGCGGCTTTTGCCGGCATAGAAGTGATCATCTGCATCACCGAGGGCATCCCCGTCAACGATATGGTAGTAGCCAAGCAGATTGTGGAAAGCCACGGTGCAACCCTGGTGGGGCCCAACTGCCCCGGCGTAATCACGCCCGGCGAGGCCAAGATCGGCATCATGCCGGGAAGCATTTTCACTCCCGGCAAAGTGGGACTGATTTCCCGCTCGGGAACGCTTACCTACGAGGCGGTCGACCAGCTGACCAAGGCCGACCTGGGACAGAGTACGGCCATAGGCATCGGCGGCGACCCGGTTATAGGCACCACCCACACCGACGCCGTCAAGCTTTTCCAGGAGGATCCCGATACCGAAGCCATTGTACTGATCGGAGAGATCGGCGGGACCGCCGAAGAGGAAGCGGCCGCCTATATTGAGGAGCATGTGGACAAGCCGGTCGTAGCCTTCATTGCAGGCAGCACGGCCCCTCCCGGCCGACGCATGGGCCATGCCGGAGCCATTATTTCCGGGGGACAGGGATCGGCCGACGACAAGAAGAAGGCGCTTCGCGATGCGGGCGTCACGGTTGTCGACAGCCCGGCGGAGATCGGATCGACCCTGAGCGAGCTGCTGCAGTCGGCATAGCCGGTATAACCTTGTGATTTCTGAGATCAAAGCCTTTTCCTTTCAGGAAGAGGCTTTGTTATTTATCCGTAAAGCGTATGCGTCAATTTGATTATTTCAGCTGCCGGTGATATGATAGACCAACAGGAATCGATCCTTATATCATGCGTAGAAAAGACTTTTTACTTTCATCGGCCGCCGCGCTCCTAAGCGTTTCCGCTCCCTTTCCATTTTTTGCCGGCGGGAACAGGGAAAAGGAAATGATACGCACCGTAACCGGATCCATACCGGCCGCAAAAATGGGTACCGCTCTCATCCATGAACATCTGCTGTCGATTTTCGGTACCGATGCCCGGGAACCGGCCCCCTATGATCACGAGGATGCCCTATCGGAGGTCGTTCCCTACCTGACATACCTCAAATCGCTGGGATGCGATACCATCGTTGACTGCAGCGCGGCCTACCTTGGAAGAAATGCCTCCCTGCTAAAGAAAATAGCGGAAGAGTCGGGTATGCAGATCCTCCTCAGCACGGGTATTTACGGTGCTGCGGATGACAGATACGTGCCTGAATACGCTTACAAGGAAACGGCCGAAGAGCTGGCCGGGCGATGGATCAGGGAATTTGAGCAGGGTATACAGGATACCGGCGTACGGCCCGGCTTTGTGAAAAGCGGGGTGGATGCCGGTCCCCTCTCTGATATTGACGCCAAGTTAGTGCGCGCCTCGGCCCTCACCCACCTGGAAACCGGTTTATTACTTCAGATCCACACTTCGTATAATCCCAAAGCTGCGAACCAACAGCTGGATATTCTAAATGAGGTGGGCGTCAGTCCCCAAGCGTGGGTATGGGTTCATGCGCAGAATGTCGACGACTCCCGTATCCTTATAGAGATGGCAAAACAGGGTGCCTGGATATCCCTCGACGGTTTACGCACCCCCAACTATCTAAACGGGAAACGGAGCAGCAACAGCACGCTCATGAGACACTACCGCCATCTTGAAGCCTTCAAAAAGGCGGATGTACTAGGCCGTGTGCTGCTCTCCCACGACGGCAGCACCTATCCCCCGAAAGGTACCGACAAGCGCCCCATGGATGTATTGTTCAACACATTTATTCCCATGCTGAAGACGGGGGGATTTAACGAAGAGGAGATACAGTTGCTAACCGTAACAAACCCCAAAAGGGCTTTTACTATTGAAGTTTTAAAAACCTAACAGAACGAATTTTATGGCAGAATTACTACTTGGCATTTCGGTGGGACTATTCATGTATTCCTTTGTCACCAAAAAATGGAATTCCCGTCCCTGGATTGATCCCACATATGTATTCTGGTCCGGAGTGCTGGTATGCGTGGTCTCGGTTCTGTTCTTCCTTGACTTGATCTAGACAGCACCTTCCGGGCCTAGACAATCCGGTCGGGATCGCTGAAGTCGGGCACTTCTCCCCGGTATCCGAAGAGTTTTTGAATTATTTTGACCTGCCATTCCGACTGGTTTTTGATATACCACTGGTCGGCCGCCCTTCGGGCTCCCAGCCCGTATGTGGGATAGGGATGGATGGTATCGGCCAGGTTTCGGAGCGTCACCCCGTTTTTCATGGCTACCGCATATTCCGATATCACTTCGCCTGCATGCACACCCAGCACTGTTGTCCCCAGTATCCTGCCGCTCCATTTTTTGGCAAAGACCTTGATCAGTCCCTCGCCTTCCGACTCGGTGAGGGCGCGGTCCACTTTTGAATAGGGAAAACGGTACACTTCATAAGAGGCCCCGTCCTCCTTCAACTGTTCTTCGGTGGCCCCCACATGGCCCAGCTCCGGGTCGGTATAGGTACACCACGGTACATGGCCGCGGTCTATTTTCATGGGAACCTTCAGCAGAGCGTTCGTTACAGCCACCTTGGCCATATGCTCCGACATGTGGGTAAGTTGGTATTCTCCCGTCACATCTCCGCAGGCGTAGATATGGGAGGTTCCGGTGCGGCATTTGTCGTCGACCGTGATCCCCTTTTCGGTATAGTCCACCCCGGCAGCCTCCAGGTTCAATCCCTCCACATTGGCGCGCCGCCCGGTGGCAAGAAGCAGGTCGGTTCCGGCAAGGGTTCGCTCTTTGCCGGCTACGTTTACCTTAACCCGTACCCCCTCGCCAGTGGATTCAACCCCCAGCACCCGGGCGTCGAGCACGTATTTAATCCCCTCCGTTTTCAGCTGTTCAAGCAGCATATCCGCCAGTTCCCTGTCGTCGTTGAGCATGATGCGGTCGGCCATATCGACGACGGTAACATCCGAACCCAGCCGGTTCAATGCCTGTGCCATCTCGCAGCCTATAGTTCCCGCCCCAATCACCACCAGCTCCCGGGGGAGCTCCTCAATCTCAAAAAGGGTCTCGTTGGTCAGGTATTCGATGGTTTCGATCCCTTCTATTGGCGGCACAATTGGCCCAGCCCCGCTGCACACAAAAATATAACGAGCACTCACCTCGCGAATGTCGCCCCCCTCAAGGTAGATCTCAAGCTCATGGGGTCCGGAAAAGCGGGCGCTGCCCTCAACTACGTCAATGCCCATCCGCTCGAAGTTTTCCGGGGCGTCGGCCTCTAAATAAATATCCTCCCTTACTTCGTGCACATGGCGCATCAGCTTTTTAAAATCGATCCTGGGCTCCCCGTCCACCAGTCCGTAGCGGCCGGCCTGCCGGATATGGTGAGCCACCTTGCCCGCCATCAGCAGGGTTTTGCTGGGCACGCAGCCCGTCCAGGTGCAGTCGCCCCCCAGCCGGTCCCGCTCCACCATCATGGTTTTGGCCCCGAAATTGGCCGCTATGCCGGAGGCCGTAAGGCCTGCAGCTCCGCCGCCTATTACGATAGCGTCATAATCATATTTGCTCATCGGCAGGCAACCCCTTGTTAATCTTTTTCATCTTCCTGAGAATATTTTTATAGGTCGTCCAGCTCCCGTAGGTCACAATACCCAACATGATTGCATACACCCACCAGGGCACATTTTTGCCTGCTATGATCAGGTAGACATAGGCCGATACGAAAAATCCCACCGACGTTATAGCCGGCAAGACGATGGACTTATCCCTTCGGAAGTTGCGGATCAGCCAGGCCACCGAGAGTGTGAACAGGGGGATGGCCCCCACGTAGATACTGCCAAAGATGATGGGATTCACCCCGTAGGCATTCCCCAGCCCAAAAAACCATTCGCGGGCCACGTCTATCAATTCCGCCATAGGTATTTCTTCTTTAACATTAGGAGCATCAGATAAAGCAATATAAAATTTTCTTACGTATTCGCTATCCCCGATGAGAGGTTTCAAACACTTAATCCGGCTTAAACTGCGTAATAAATTTTTACGTGGACGTTCTTGCTCTCGTCCTGTTAAACAATTAGCTTTGTTAGCCGTGAATAACCGTAAAGTACATATCGCCCTCGGATCCCTGATGATTCTTTTCCTCGGGGTTAGCCTGGCCTTTTCCACCCTTCACTCCCACCATCACATACAGTGGCATCACAACGGCGATTTTGCCGATACGGGCAACTGCATTACCGCAGACAGCTCCATATGCCCCATCAGCGGCTATCACCTGAAATTTACGCTGTCTACACCGCCCTCCGCCGGGGGCCCTTCCTCCTTCGGCAATTATGAATTGCCGCCGTCCCGTCTCATTATCCCGGCAGCGCCTTACCGTGCTCAAAAAGGCCGTTCTCCCCCCACAGCCTCCTGATTTAAGCTGCGACCTTTTTTGAACTTTAACACATGCGAGACGGGCATATACCTGCTTGTTTTACCATATACCTATACCCCTATGAATTATTTGAATACTTTTTATTTGATCATGGCCTTGCTGCTCTGCCAGGTCCCCCAACTGCAGGCGCAACAGGATTCTACGGCCGCCGATTCCCTCATGCTGGAAGAAATAAAACAGCAGATGCAGGAGGGTGAGGAAGAGGACGAAATGTCACCCACCACCGTAGCCCGCGCCGGAACCGGCCGCGGTACCTCGGTAAACCTGAACCCCGACATCAGCGCCATCGGCGACTTCCGCAGCCTGTACACCAGCGAGGGTCCGCGCAACTGGGACGCCTATGTACAGGGAGTGGAGCTGAATTTCAGTTCGGCCATCGACCCCTACGCCAAGGCGGAGTTCTATCCCGTCTTTGAAGGCGAGGGAGGCGAGCTGCACGCTAAAATTGAGGAAGCCTACATACAGACCCTCAGCCTCCCCCTCAACCTGCAGCTCAAAGCCGGTAAGTTCCGGCAGTCGTTCGGACGCATCAACACCGTCCACCGCCACGCCCTGCCGGTGATCAACGTGCCGGTTGCCTATGAAAGCTTTTTCGGGGAGGCGCTCATCGACCAGGGGTTCTCCCTCAGCTGGCTGGTGCCCAACCCCATTTTTTACCAGGAGCTCATTGTGGAAGCCACACGCGGTTCCGAAGAGAGTCCCCTATTCGCCTACAGCACCGGCAACCAACCCCAGTTGCTGGCCCACCTGAAAAATTTCTGGGAGCTAAGCGACAACTCCACGCTGGAACTGGGTTTCAGCGGGGCCATGGGCGAAAATGAAGCCGGCCTGGACAGCCGTATCGGCGGTATCGACCTGACCTACAAGTGGAAACCGATCCGCTATAACACCTACAAGTCCTTTGAATGGCAAACGGAATTCTTTTTAAGCGGCGTGGAGGTGCCCGGCGGAGAAACCGTCTTTGCCCGCGGCATGTATTCCTGGATGCAGTACCAGCTGAGCCGCAGGTGGTATGTGACCGGCATGTACAGCTATTCCGCGCAGGACCCGCTGCTGCCTTCGGAAGAGATACAGGCGGCGTCGGCCACCTTCGGATGGTACGCCACGGAGTTTCAGAAACTGGAAATCGGTCCCCGACTGAGTTCCCGGAACAATTTTAATGATACGGTGTTCTCCACCCTGTTCCGCTGGGTGTTTGTCATCGGCTCACACGGAGCGCACCAATATTAACCCTTTGAATGTTCGAGGTATTACCCATGAAAAAGATCAAGACACTTATTACGGCACTGTTACTGCTTTTTGCCACCGGCACCCTGTATGCACAGGTCAAGGTAGTCACCACCCTGCCCGACCTGGCCAGCATAAGCCGTCATGTAGGCGGCGAAAACGTTGAGGTGTTCAGCATAGCCAAGGGCTATCAGAACCCGCACTTTGTGGACCCCAAGCCCAGCTACATCGTCAAGCTTTCCCGGGCAGATATGTTTGTAACCGTCGGCCTCGACCTGGAGACCGGCTGGGCCCCGCAGCTGCTGCAGAGTTCCCGCAACGGGGACATTCAGCGCGGCAGCGCCGGTTATGTGGACGCATCCGAAAACATCTCCCTGCTGCAGGTTCCCTCCTCCACCAGCCGCGAAGAGGGCGACATCCACATTTACGGCAACCCCCACTACTGGCTCGATCCCATAAGAGGCAAGCAGATAGCGCAGAACATTTACAACCACTTGGTGGAAATTGACCCCGAACACCGGGAAGCTTACCGCAAGAATCTTGAAACTTTCAAGGAGCAAGTCGACCGCAGGATGCAGGAGTGGCAGGCCAGGATGGAGCCCTACAGGGGGACCAAAATCATCGCCTATCACAACGAGTGGGTATATTTCGAAGAGCGGTTCGGGCTGGAAATAGCCGGCTTCCTGGAACCCAAGCCGGGGATCCCGCCTACCCCCTCGCAGCTTGTAACGGTCATTAAAAAAGTGAAGTCGCAGGACATTCCGGTACTCATCAACTCCCCCTACTTCAGCTCCAAGTCGCCCGAAGTGGTGGCCAGGAATACCGGTATCAAGCTGGTAAAGCTTTCGACCATGACCGGCGGCTATGACGAGATCGGCGACTATTTCGATCTTTTCGACTACAATATCAATCAACTGGTTAAAGCCTTTGAAAATAAAGGCACCAACTGACACAAACGGACGGCTGAAGCCGTTTACCAACGCCAACAAAAACTACTGACACCATGTTTGAGATGTTCAATCTGGGCTTCATGACCCAGGCATTCGTCGCAACGGTACTCATCGGACTGCTGCTCTCCTACCTGGGGGTTCACGTGGTGGGCCGTGGAATTGTCTTTGTGGACCTGGCCCTCGGACAGATCTCCTCCCTGGGCGTGGCTATCGCCGCCTACCTGGGGAGCGGGCAAACCTGGATCCCCATCGCGGCCACGCTGGTGGGGGCCTTCCTGCTGTCGCTCATTAAAATCAACGACAAGCGGCTCAAGCAGGAGGCGATTATCGGCATCATCTACGCCATCTGCTCGGCCGCCACCGTGCTGCTCATCTCCAAATCGGCCCACGGCGACTCCGCCATTCAGGAAGTGCTGTTTGGCAACATCCTGGCCGTAAGCTGGGAGCAGATCACTACCATCGGAATTGTTTTCGGCCTGCTTGCCCTCCTCCATACCATCTTCCGGAAGCAGTTTTTCAAGCTAACCGAAATGTATGAAAATGACCGGGGTGGCGAAGTGGGGCTGTTCAATATCTGGAATTTTCTGTTCTACCTCTCCATCGGTCTGGCCATCGTTTTTGCCGTGGAAGTGGGCGGCGTGATACCCGTTTTCGCCTACCTTATTATACCCAGTGTCTGCGGTATCATGCTATCCGGAAATACCGTGGTGGTCATTCTGTCTGCCCTCGGGCTCAGTGTGGCGGGAGCCTTCTTTGGCCTTAACATGTCCTTCAACTACGATTTCCCCGCGGGATCTTCCGTCGTCGCCGTCCTGGGAGTTATCTTTATCCTCGTCTCTGTGGCAAACGCTTTCCTCGACAAGAACAGGGAAGCCACCCTCGGCGAAATTTAAGAGTCCCCCCCTGCGGAATACCCTTTCGTGGCCCGACTGCGTCGGATTCCACGGGGCCGGCTCCACCTCCTTTCGGAATAGGCATCATCTTCGGTGTCTATAAAGCGGGAAGAGATTCAACATGCGATCAATGAAAGTATCGGGCCTACAGGGAGTCGGCCGGGCTTTTTACGCCCCGCCCTCCCCTGTTCAACACATGGGTATAGATCATAGTTGTCTTCACATTCTTGTGCCCCAGGAGTTCCTGCACCGTTCGAATGTCGTATCCATCCTCCAGCAGATGAGTGGCAAATGAGTGGCGAAGGGTATGGCAGCTGGCCTGTTTAGCCAGGCCGGAACGACGAACAGCCTTATAGACAGACCGTTGAATATAAGTATCTGAGATGTGGTAGCGGTGCATAAAGCCCGAGCGGGGATCCTTCGAAAGCCGCCTGGAAGGAAACAGGTATTGCCACTTGAATTGCCGGGAGGCAGCCGGATATTTCCTGTCCAGCGCATTGGGAAGAATCGTTTTACCGCAGCCCCGCTTAAGGTCCCGCTTGTGCAGGACTTGTACCCGCTCCACCTGTGATTTCAGATCGCCGATGAGTGTGGAAGGCAAAACCGTCAGTCGATCTTTCTTTCCCTTGCCGTCGCGTACGGCAAGCTGGCGGTAATCAAAATCTACATCCTTCACCCTAATCCGAAGTGCTTCCGATATTCTCAGGCCGGAGCCGTACAACATACCGGCCACCAGCAGTGGAAGGCCGGTGAGCTCACCCAAAATCATCTTCACCTCTTTTCGACTCAATACCACCGGTAGTTTCCGGGGACGTTTGGACCATTGAATGTTTTCAAGTATAGGCAACGGATTGTCCAATACCTGCTTGTATAAAAATACGATGGCGCAGAGAGCCTGGTTCTGTGTTGAAGCGGCCACATTTCGCTCGACGGCCAGGTGGGTGATAAAACGCTCGACCTCTTTGGCTTCTATGTCAAGAGGGTGTTTGGTACCGGCAAATTTTATGAAGCGTATGATCCACCTTGTATAGGATTTTTCCGTCCGGTAACTGTAATTCCGCTGCCGGATCTTATTTCGAACCTGCTGTATGAGTTTGGAAGAGGCCATAATTACCGTCGGTTTATGATAAGACCGTCCGGAGGTGTAAACCTTACACAAAAATATGCCAAGATAATGTTCCGTAATTATGTAAAGACATTCCGTAAAGACTTTATGTAAACAAATAGGGGAATAACCGGCGGGGAGAAGACACAAAGGCCCATTTAACGCTTATTGATAAGTTCAGCAGGAATAGGTTACTTGCTATAAGTTATAGTTAT
>CAYREV010000019.1:9062-10707 GCA_964423345.1 uncultured Balneolaceae bacterium
GTTATGTACCGAATAAATAACTTTTTCACATGAATTCCACCCTATTAAGAATTCTTGCCATACTGATATTTGTTGCAACTGCAGAAAACGTATGCGGACAAGCAAACCCAGACGCTTTGGAACTGGGACGTAAAATGATTGCTCAATACATGGGCAAGACTGGAACACCCGGACTTTCCGTCGCCGTTCAGGTAGATGACAGCCTCGTATGGGTCGAAGGGTTCGGTCTGGTAGACGTTGAGCACAATGTTCCGGTACAAACCTATACGAAGTTTCGTGCTGGCAGTGTATCCAAAGCGCTTACATCAATTGCGGTTGGCTTGCTTCATGAACAAAACCGACTCAATATCGATGCGCCAGTACAAACGTATGTGCCCTCCTTTCCCGAGAAAGAGTACCCTATTACCACTCGGCAGCTTGGCGGACATCTTTCTGGCCTACCAAACAAGCAGGAAGACGAATACATCAATGTAATCCCCTACAATAGTGTTACAGAAGCCCTCGACACATTTAAGGACAGACCACTTCTCTTCCCGCCTGGTCAACGTTTTTACTACTCTAATTTCGGTTATACCTTGATTAGTGCGGTTATCAAAGGGGCATCGGGTGCACCTTTTCTGGAATATATGCGCTCTTCAGTCTTTAAGCCTCTCGGGATGACTAATACAGAGGCGGATCGGTACAAGAAAATCATTCCTCACCGCACAAACTTTTATAAAGTTACCGATGATGGAGTATTACAACATGCGACGTTTACAGATAATAGTGATGTATGGGCATCTGGAGGTCTTCTCTCTACGCCAAGTGATCTCGTCGCGTGTGGGCATGGATTGTTACACGGTGATCTACTTGAACCGGAAACAACGGAATTGTTGTTCAGTCGTATGAAGACCGCAAATGGCGAAGAGACCACTTACGGTTTGGGTTGGATGGTTGAGGATGATCTCCATGGTCATCGTTCGGTTTTTCATACGGGTGGGCACTTCGGCGCTAGCACTGTATTCTTGATATTCCCGGATGAACACGTAATAGTAGCAGTAATGGCCAATGCACAACATGATGCATCATGGAAATTAACTACAGATCTGGCAGATCTTTTTTTGCAATGATACTCGGCACATAACAAGCGCATTAACGCCGGCCTCCTTACTGTTGGACGATCAACGATTTTTATTTATATACCTAAATAGCTTAAATGGCATTATATACAGATAATAAAAAACGGGGGGATGAAATGGGCAATCAATCAGGCAGTTCTTTTGTTGACTAAGGGAATGAACTGGAACAGTTCCGGAAAGAAAAACACAAGTGGCTGGATGGGTTCAGACTGCTGTTCTTGGTACTGGCAATCTTCGAATTATTAGGAGGCATTGTATCGGTGGCTATGTTTTTTATTACAGGCTACGAAGCCAAAGCGCTCGAACCTTACCCTATATACCTACCTTTCGTTCTGTTTTTCGTCTTTTTCTACCTGAGGTATATGATCGACCTGAAGGTGGAGCGTAATTTTTTCCTCTACAAGCAGACGATGTTTGATTGACGGGTGAAGAATTGCCGTTGGCAGTCAGCAGGTGTGCGATTTCGGTCATCGGTCTTTACCTAAAACCTTTTTATGGCCTGCCCCCGTGGAATCCCGCAGAGCGGG
>CAYREV010000019.1:10807-54689 GCA_964423345.1 uncultured Balneolaceae bacterium
CCCCGTGGAATCCCGCAGAGCGGGCCACGAAGTGGTATACCACCGCTCCCCCCTTGTCCCCTTCCCAATTTTTAGCTAACCTACTATACGTTAACCACTTAGGTATGCTCCGCTTATGCGTAATGTCATTATACCGTAAACAGGGAATTAAATGGATAAAGATGTATCCAATAACAACTCCGTTCCAAACAGGGAGGAATTTAACGCAGTTATCCGCCTGATAGCTCAAGAAGCGTCCGATTATATCAATAATATCGACGACCGCCCAACAAGATCCGGGCGAATGGACGAAAGCCTAAGGGTTTTTGACACCTCTCTTCCAAAAATTGGCGAAGGTGCTTTGTCTGCCCTCAATCAGTTGATACATCATGGACTTGAATCATCGGTAGCAACTACAGGTCCCCGTAGTTTTCATTTTGTGATCGGTGGTACAACTCCGGCTGCGCTGGGTGCCGACTGGCTGACCTCTACCCTTGATCAAATGGCGTATGCATGGGTTTCGTCACCATTGGCTTCCAAATTAGAGTTGATAAGCCTGCAATGGCTCCAGAAGTTGTTGGGAATACCGGATGAATGGCAGGGAGTTATGACTACCGGTTCTACAATGGGAAACTTCGCTTGCCTGGCATCGGCACGTCAGTGGGCCGGGGAACAGCATGGCATTGATATCGCCGAACAGGGTCTGGCAGGGCTGGAATCCATTCCGGTATTCTCAAGTGGCCTTATCCATGCAAGTGACGTTAAAGCACTCGGTATGTTGGGATTAGGCAGGGCGTCGGTAGTAAAACATAGTGCTGGCGAAACCGGGGAATTTGATATTGCAGCTCTCGAGGAATCACTTAAACGTCTTAATGGTGCTCCTTCCATTATTATTGCTGTAGCAGGTGAACCAAATGCCGGTAGATTTGATCCGATCGCTACCCTTGCTGAGCTTGCTGAACAATACAATTCCTGGCTTCACGTGGATGGGGCATTCGGGCTTTTTGCAGCCGTTAGTAGTGATACAGAATACCTGGTCAATGGTATCGACCAGGCGCATTCAGTTACAATTGATGGCCATAAATGGCTGAACGTACCTTATGACTCAGGATTTGCCTTTGTTCGAGACGGCTCTTTGTTGGGAAAATCGTTTACGCATTCTGCCGAATATTTACCTGATCCCAATGCGGATGAACCTTTTTTTGGCGCTCTTGGACCAGAAATGTCCCGACGCGCACGTTCCCTTTGCGTTTGGGCAAATCTAAAAGCTTATGGCCGCCGGGGCATACAAAAGATGATCGAAAACAATGTAAGCGTCGCCAGGTATTTATCCGATCTGGTTCAAGAAGATCCCGATTTAGAATTGCTGGCCGAGGTAGTGCTAAATGTAGTCTGTTTTCGCTATAACCCCGGCAATCTTTCAGAAGAAGTTTTAAATGAGCTAAATCAAACACTTGGAGAAGCGATCATTGAAGATGGCAGGGCTTTCGTTGGAACTACAACCTATGCTGGTAAAGTAGCCATGCGTCCTGCGATTGCCAACTGGAGAACACGTAAATCGGATGTTGAATTACTCGTCGACGTGGTACGTGAATTGGGTGCAACCATTCACAATGAGCTATAATTACCAATTCACCTTTTAGCCCAAGGTATCAGTCTTCTTGGCTTTCCTGCTTTAACCTACACCCGACTATGATCCACTGAGAGACGAGCCGAGATTACAGGTTATCGAGCAAAAAATATTTGCTGGCAAAGCTGACAAGTCCAAATAATTCCATACTTATATGAGCGGCTATTCAAAAAAACACTACCACTTTACGTAAAATGAAATATTAATTACCAGAGCACATTTTTTAAGATATCCCGCTCATAAACCCGGCCTCCTGCAAAATGCCCCTCCTGCCATCCGGTATTTTTTGCATCTCTATTATTTTGTTTAAAAATTAAATTGAGTTACTGGTTCGACTTTATGGGGTGCAAATTACAATCAAAATCAAGAGAAAACATTATGTACAAATCCAAAACATTACAACTCAGGGTACTTTTTGTACTGACTGCTGCTTGTTTATTGATAGTGCCGCAGTCCAAATCTCAATCACTCGATCAAAACTATGTAAAAGGGAACACAGCAGTTGAAGCAGGTAAATACTTAATAGTGGTCGGGGGCTGTAACGATTGTCACACTCCTGGATATATGTTTACCGAGGGTGACGTACCCGAAGAAAAATGGCTTACCGGATGGGACGTAGGTTTCCGGGGACCCTGGGGCACCACCTATGCGAGTAATTTGCGTCTCTTGGTCCAAGACTATACCGAAGAGGCGTGGGTAAATATGTTGAAGACCCGTAAAAAGCTTCCACCTATGCCCTGGATGAATGTTAACCAGATGAGTGAAAAAGATATGAAGGCGATCTATGCCTATATCAAGTCGCTGGAAGCCAAGGGAACAAAAACACCCGAAAATGTTGGGCCCGGAGAAGATCCTGAAACTCCGTTTATAAGAATGGCTCCCCAGAATATGAACGTGAAAAATAAACATGAGTAGCCCCTGGTATAATTAGCAGTTATACCCTGACAGCTCGCTACCGATTACACTTTCAAAAGTACGACGAGGCCGAGCCTTACGTATAGCGGCGTTCAGCTGCCTAATACCCAAATTATCATTTTAAACCCTCTGCTTTATGTCTTCCTACCGGTCCCGCACATTCCTAATATGTTTCTTCGCTGCCCTGTTTGTATCCTTTAACGCCCTGGCCCAGAAACCCGCCGAAACGGATGGTTCCGGGGTTGAAGCACTAATAAGAGGAATTGAAAAGTATCACTATCAGGATGCCGAAAAATTTGCTTCCCTATTTTTAGATGACGGACTGCTTATCTCCTCCTCGGGAGTGGCTATAAAGGGCGCAAAAAATCTGCAGAATATATTCACTCAAAGGTACGCGAGCATCCACTCAGGCAAAATAGAAATATCCATTGAGGAGGTTGAGTCAACGGAAGGTATTGCCGTGGTCAGGGGGTTGATAACGGAAACGGTGAGACCGACTAAAAGTGCCCATCCAAGCCATTCCGAATACTATTATTCACTGCTTGCTAAAAAGGTGGACGGCCGGTGGAAAACCAAATGGATGATGGGAGTCACCAAAAGCCGCAACGGGCAATAATTGTCAGCATACCTAGCACATCAAGGCAACTCCCCCCCCTGTGGAATCCTGCAAAGCAGGGCCACCCTCGGTGGCATTCCACAGGGCACCTTAAGCGTAATGTCGTTATAGTGCCCGAGAAATAATTACAATCAATAAGCCAAATAAATTTTGACGCCCCCACTCCCCCGTCCGGCCTACCGCGTTAGTGTATTTGTTTCACTTTTTCTCAGGCTGTCCGTCAGAGTGTTTAAATTAAAACCCATCAGTTCTGCCAGTTTTTTTCCGACATACGTATTGTCGTGGTTGCCGATAAACATTTCCGAACCCGGCCCATAAGCGTACAGATTCACGTCCACCGCTGAATGTCCCCGGGTAGTCCAATCGATAAGGGCCCGCTCTGCAAGGATACCTCCAAGTGCCAGGCTGAACATTCTGGAATCTTTTAGGCTATTTTCGATCCTGTTTACATCCTTGGCGGACAGATTGTCAATACCGGTCATTTCCGATATATACTCGAGCTGTTTATCGAAGGTAGTACCGGCCGTTTTAATGGAGTCAAAAATAACATCTATGGGGGCTTTTACCCGGTGAAGGATATTGGGCTTCCATCCCACATTTATAGCCTCGCTCCAGTCGTCGACATTCCGGGCAAGGGTTAGGCCGCCCGTTTCATGGTCGGCTGCCGAAATCACCAGCGTATTCTCCTCCAGGCGGGCCTCTTTAAGAGCCACCTGAAATGCCTTGTTGAAGGCTAGTATCTCATGCAAATGCGAGGGCGCGTCATTGGAATGGGCGGTCCCGTCAATCCTGCTGCCCTCGACAATCAGCAAATAACCGTCCGGGTCCTCCTTCAACAGCTCAATCGCCTTGGCGGTCATTTCCTCCAGGCCGGGATACCTATCGGGATTGCGGACCATCTCCAGGGGAGGATATCCGTCACTGAACAAACCCAGAACCGGGCCGTTTTCCAGGTCCAGAAGTTCCTTTCTTTCGGTTATTACAGTATATTTCCCGCTTCGGGCCTCCTCCCACAGGTTACGTCCGTCCTGACGCATGCCTCCCTCCGATTCGGGCAAAAATATGTCCCTTAATCCGCTGAAAAGCACTTCTATATCCTGCTGCATCATTTGGGCCGACATTTCCTCGTGCATGTCTCGATCGGGTACATGAGAGGCAAACGCCGCCGGTGTTGCGGAAGCGACGGAACTGCTCACCACTATTCCGGTTGCCATGCCCCGGTTTTCCGCGGCTTCCAAAATAGTGGCGCGCGGCTTCTTTAACGTATCCACCCCAACCCCTCCTATATAGGTTTTAACCCCGGTGGCGTAAGCGGTGGCTGCGGCCGCCGATCCGGTAAACCTGCTGAAGGCGGAGTTAGTCCTAACCGAACCTACATGGAGGCTGTCAAAAGCAAGTGCCGTATCCGGGTTACGCCACTGAAGATATTGCCGGGCCATCGTTGCACTGGCCGGCCCAAATCCGTCGGGAATTAGAAGAATGACATTTTGTGGTTTGGAATTTCCGGCTGACTGTTTCCATTGGCAGGAGGTAATGAATCCCAATAATATTAAAGCTATGGGAAGGAGTTTTTTATATCTCATAATTTTATCTCTCGAAATTAATAGCTTTACAACTTATATATATACTTGTAACTAATTAATAATATTGGAATTATATAAATTATTTATCAGTATATCCTGCAATACCAACGGCCTTTAACAAATAAGGAATAATGGATCGAAATATGAGATGGTATCCGGTATTATGTACTGTGCTATTCGTTTTAGGATGCTCGGGCAGTCCACGGGGCGACTTAATAATACAAAACACCAATATAATTGACGTGGAAAACGGACGGGTCCTGCAAGGACAGTCTGTTTCTATCAGAGGCAGAAAGATAGTAAGTATTGAATCCGAGGTCATGCACCCATCTTCTGAAGATATAAAGATTATTGACGGTAGCGGAAAATACCTGATTCCCGGCTTTTGGGACATGCATTCTCACACATGGAACGCTGAATATACTAGAAAGGTCGTATTTCCACTTGAAATTGCCCATGGAGTGGTGGGCATTCGCAATATGGCCGGCGACTGCTACGGGGACCGTTTGGATTGTGTTAACTGTGCCCGTTATGAACAGATTCAGGAGATGAGGCGGGACATTCGGGAAGGGGCTCTAATCGGTCCAGAAATCCACAATGCGTCTACATTTTTAGACGGTCGCCATACCATTAAAAAAGAATCAATTATTATCACAACTCCGAAACAAGGCAGGAAAGCGGTCATCAAACACAAGAAGGAGAATTTTGACCTTTTAAAAGTGTACGATTATTTGACTCCTGATGTTTTCTCTGCAATAGCTGAGGAAGCAAAAAAACAACAGATTCCTTTTGCGGGCCACGTGCCCTGGACCATTACAGTTGAAGAAGCGTCCGAAGCAGGATTAAAAAGCATTGAACATGGTTTTGGGCTCATTATTGCTGTTTCCGGAAAGGAGGAAACCTTTACCGGGGAACGGATACAAGCGCTTCAAAGGGATCAATTTACAAGACAAGATCGCTTTGAATTACAATCCGATCAGATGAGACGTATCATTAACAGGGATCAAAGGGCTTTCACATTTGTTGATTCCTTATTCCGGGATTTAACCCGGACTTTGCAAGAAAATAATACTTGGTTAGTTCCAACTTTTGCAATGAATTTTCGTGGTCATCGTTACAGTGAGATTGCTGATCATGATATGATGAAATACTTGCCTCCTACAAAAAGGGAACAGTGGAACCGGGCACTCGAAAATTTCAGCAATGCTCCTGATAATTTAAAATTGTTCAGCCGGCTTCATGGTACTACTCTACAGCGTATGATCAATAAAATGCATAATGCTAGTGTCGGAATTTTGGCGGGAACCGATTGCGATGTGGATCTGATCGTTCCGGGATTTCATTTGCATCAGGAATTACAGTTTATGGTAGAAGCGGGGCTGACTCCACTAGAGGCCCTGCAAACAGCCACATTGAATGCTGCACAATATTTCAAGAAAGCTTCGGAGATGGGCACCATCGAAGAAGGGAAACGGGCTGACATGGTATTGTTAGAGGCCAATCCGCTTGAAAATATTATGAACACGCAGCGTATTAGAGCGGTCCTTTCCGGCGGACGTCTGTACAACCGGTCCGATCTTGACCGGCTTTTGAAAGAAGTTGAGGATATAAATTATCAGACCAGGAAGTAATAGTGAAAACTTACTGGGTTCCCTTATCATCAATGTAAATTTTAATGCCCCGGCATATCCCCTCTGTGGAATCCCAAAAAGCGGGGCCACCTACGGTGGCATTCCACGGGGCGTGCCCTCTGTGGTATCCCAAAAAGCGGGGCCTTTATACCGTTTTGTTATTCGTAATGCAGCTGCAGACGGTATTACTTTGCCGGTTCGATGTTTTGGTTCACCCTGAAGAAATTATCGAGGTCGTATTCAGCCTTGATCGAAGAAAGACGTTTATAAATGGCATCCCCATAGGCCTCCCGAACCCGTTGAGAATCATCGTCTGAATCAAGAAAATTCACATACACCCCCTCCCGGAACGGCTTCAAAGCATTAAAAAATCTGCGTGTCCAGGCCGTATCCGCTTCGGCATACTCCTCCCCTGCCCTCCACACGCCATTTATATTAATATTATGGCTTGCATTTCGGCCGGCGTAGGCGGTAGACTCATCAGGAACCCGCTTGACAGCCCCACCCTGATGAAACATCACGCAATACGATCGGGGAGACGTTGCAGAGAAAGCGTGATCCGTCATTGCATCGATAAGGGAGTCCGAAAGCCTGGGTAGATCGGTTGACTTCCAATAATATTCCCAGCCGTGGGGTACCGTGGAATCGAGACTTCCCTGGTGCGCCAGGTAAGGCTTTGCAGCAACCAGGTCGATCAACGGCGAACCGAATTTACGTAACGGACGCAGCACTTTTTTCCCCTCCTCCGGGGAAGCCGCCCAGCAGGTATTGATTGCCACCGAAGGCTGCCAATGAAGATGTTCAGGAATAACCGGCAAGGGTGGTATCGTCCCGAATCGGACTACCGTCCCCAAATCGTCGGGAGTATCATATATGAAATCCCGGTAGAATCGCATCACCTTATCTGCATCTTCCGCCTTCCAGAATATAGGACCGGCCAACACTTCCGGGCCAACCGGATGCAGTTGAAACTCAAAGGAGGTGACTACTCCAAAATTACCGCCCCCACCCCGCAGTGCCCAGAATAGATCGGGGTGATTATCCTCAGAAATGCGCAGGAATTCACCATCTGCCGTTACGATATGGGCAGAAACCAGGTTGTCAACCGTAAGTCCGTGTTTACGCATCAGCCAACCGATCCCGCCTCCCAGGGTCAACCCTCCCACCCCGGTATGGCTGACAATGCCCCCGGTCGTCGCCAGGCCATGGGCCTGGGTCTCATGATCTACATCGCTCCACAAGGCCCCGCCCTGCACTTGCGCCAGCCGATTATCCGGGTCGACCCAGACTGATCGCATTCCGGAAAGATCCATTACCATTCCTCCATCACAGACTCCGGTTCCGGCCACATTATGTCCCCCGCCACGCACTGCAAGAAGAGCGTTATGGTCACGGGCAAAGTTAACGGTCTGAATTACGTCCGAGGCACCCTGGCAGCGGACGATCAAACCGGGCCGCTTATCGATCATCCCATTCCAGACCTGGCGTGCAGAATGGTAGTTATCATCCCCGGGGGTAATAATTGATCCGCGAATTGAAGAGCTCAGCTCATTTAAGGAAGCCTCATCTATAGGTAAAGTCTCCATGCCTTATAAGCTCATTAATAATGAATCATTTTATCATGGTCATTCAATGTACCTAAAATTAATCAAGAATACTTCAGACTGAGTGTTCGGGGGTGGAATGAACTTTTAGCTTAAAAGCAAGCTTTTGATTAACTCATAATATAGCTCTGAAATAAATATCAATTTTCTGAGCTAAATTCTTATCTATCGGTAAGGATTTGTAAATATCAGTGATATACGAAATACCACAGGTAGGAACACTAGCATCAATTGCCAGCGGGGCCGAGACGAGGATATTTACTTTATCGTTTCGGGCTAACCTCAAAGCAAAAGGTGCTGATTTACATTTACTTACCCCATTTGAAATAAAATTTTCGTAATTAAATATAGGCAAAGCTAATACTTTGGCAGTAAAGCCGTGGTCGGATTTCTTTTAACTAAAATAAAATACGATGAAGCAGATAACATTACTTTTGGGAGTTCTACTTTTCCTCTCTTCATGTACCCAAAGCGGGGAAAAAACCTATAATGAAAACGCCGTTAAACAGGAAATACTGAAAATGGGCGAGTCGGTTGTCCGGGCCTTGAACGAAGCCGATACGGAAACGCTTGTAAGGGATTATTGGAAATCGGATTCCGCCCTGTTTTTAATAGACGGTAACAAAATAGAGGGATACGATAAGATCCGATCGGCAATGGAAGATATACCAAACCGGCGGAAAAACCTGGTTCTTGAGGTGGATAATGAACGGGTCATCATTTTATCCGATAATACAGCCCTCCACGTGGTCCAGTTCCACGAGCAGGTAACCCATTTGGATGATAGTATTTCCAAAGGAAAGGGAGTGTGGTCGACAGTTTACAAGAAGATAAAAGACGACTGGAAGATAATAATGGTCCATGAATCCCATTTGAAAAACGGGAATAACTGAGCTACCTCCCCTTACACCCTGGCCTCCCTCTCTCCAGCAACGCCGGATCATTCAAATAAAAAAATCCCGGGAGTATCCGTCCCGGGATTTTAAATGCTTTAGGTTTCAGCATTTAGGAGTGACTAGTTGACTAACTAGATTAGGGTCTTAAGAGTATGTCATATGTTTCTGTATACAAGAGGGATGAAGCAGGCTAATGTTACAAATTAATTTTTCTTTACTTCTGCGGCCTTTTTTGCCATAATTCGAACTATGAAAGAGATGATATTTGAAAGCCCCGTGGGACCCCTGCTGCTGCAGGCGGACGGCGGCGGACTCAAAGCCCTGTCTTTTCTCCGCCAGGAGGAGATAAAGAACGTATCTACGGGCGTCAGCCCCATCCTCAGCAGAGCCTTTGAACAGCTTAACGCCTATTTTGAGGGGGAACGAACAACCTTTGAAATTCCCCTGGCCCCGGAAGGAACCGATTTCCAGCACAAGGTATGGAAGGAACTGCAGCAAATACCCTACGGCAGTACCACTACCTACGGAGAGCTATCCGCCAAGCTCGGAGATGAAAAGGCCATACGCGCCGTAGGCCGGGCAAACGGTGAAAACCCCATACCCATCATTATCCCCTGCCACCGCGTGGTCGGAGCACAGGGCAAACTGGTCGGCTATGCGGGGGGATTACAGCGTAAAAAATGGCTGCTCAAACATGAGGGAGTCCTGCTCCTGTAGCTTAAAATTATTTTACTGAAGCTTCCATCCCTGTTGTGTACATTGGTGAGTTCCCGGAGCCGGGAAGCGGATTACGATTTTAGATCAATCCTGAAAACAGGGATAGCTGAATTTCAACTTTAAATTATCGTACAAGCATTATGTTTAGGAAATTTCTTCTTTTGAGTACTCTCCTGTTTATGGGTACCTACCTGAATGCCACCGCTCAAATTAAGGAAGCCCCTCAGCGGACCGCGGGCGAAGGCCCTTACGAACGCCTGATCATACGCGGTGCCATGCTGGTGGACGGGACGGGATCCCCTCCCATGGGCCCGGTCGACATTGTGGTCGAAGAAAACAGGATCCGTTCGGTAAAAAATGTCGGATATCCGGGCATCCCCATCAAGGAGAGCAGGCGGCCCGAAGCCGGCCCCGACACCCGCGAAATTAATGCGGAGGGCATGTATGTGCTGCCCGGCTTCATCGATATGCACGCCCACACCGGCGGATCGGCCCAGGGAACCCCGGCCGAATACGTCTACAAGCTCTGGATGGCACATGGCATCACGACCGTACGGGAGCCGGGCTCCTTTAACGGGATGGACTGGACCCTGCGCCAGAAAGAGCGAAGCAGCAAAAACGAGATCACCGCTCCCCGCATCTTTGCTTACATAGGCTTCGGCATGGGGCATGAGGGACCCATAACGACGCCCGAACAGGCACGCGAGTGGGTGCAGATGATCCATAAGAAGGGGGCCGACGGCATCAAGTTTTTCGGGGCACCGCGGCCCATCTATGCCGCCGCCATCGACGAAGCCAACAAGCTGGGTATGGGCACCATGACGCACCACGCCCAGACGCGGGTGGTGTACAACAACGCCCTCGAATCGGCCCGGCTGGGGCTTACCAGCGTCACCCACTGGTACGGAGTGCCCGAGTCGATGTTTACCGACCAGGTGATACAGGATTACCCGCTAGACTACAACTACAGCAACGAGCAGCACCGCTTCGAAGAGGCCGGAAAGCTCTGGAAACAGGCTGCAAAACCCTATTCGGATACCTGGAACCGGGTCATGAACGAGATGATCGAACTGGACCTCACCATGAACCCCACCTTTACCATCTACGAGGCCAGCCGGGACCTGTCCGCCCAGCGGCGGGCCGAGTGGCATGAGAAATACACCCTCCCCTCCTTATGGGAGTTCTACAAGCCCAGCCGTATCTCCCACGGCTCCTACTGGCTCAACTGGGGCACCGAACAGGAAGTAGCCTGTAAGGAAAACTTCGACCTGTGGTTTGAATTTATCAACGAATACAAGAACCGCGGGGGACGCGTCACCCTGGGATCCGACGCCGGGTACATCTACAAGCTGTACGGATTCGGCTACATACAGGAGATGGAGCTGTTCCGCGAAGCGGGTTTTCATCCTCTTGAGATATTTCAGTCTGCCTCCCTCAAGGCGGCCGAAGTCCTGAATATGGACCACCGCCTCGGGACCATCGAGGTGGGTAAACTGGCCGATATGGTCATCGTCGACGCCAACCCCCTCGCCAACCTCAAGGTGCTCTACGGCACCGGTGCCATCCGGGTGAATGAGGGCAACGAGCCGGTACGCGTCGGGGGCGTCAAGTATACCATCAAGGATGGTATCGTCTACGACGCTAAAAAACTGCTGGACGAGGTGGCCGAAATAGTTCGCAAAGCAAAAGAGGAAAAAAATTATGAAATTACCCAGCCCGGCCAGGACTATTGATCCGGCTGCAGTAATTCGGTACTGAACAATTACTCCTTATCCGGGTATAAGTATTACAACACAAACCAGAATAAATATCCAGGTATCATGAAGAAAATTATTGCTACATCGGTCATCTGTTTCTCCCTGCTTCTTATCAGCCAGTCTGCCTTCGCCCAGCAAAGCGGCATCGGCGTCGGAGCCGTCATCAACGGGCCTACGGGGCTCAGCTACAAGGCATGGATTGCCGATGACGTAGCCGTAGCCGGTGCAGTCACCTTCAGTTTCGGCGACGGCATTGACCAGTTTTATACCCACGCCGATGTACTGTTGCATAACGACACGGTGCTCGACGGCATCAACCCCCAAAATGCATACTTTTCGGTCTACTACGGCGGCGGGGTATCGCTTAACTTTTTCAACGATCCTGCATTTGAGGAAATTGCCATCAGGGTGCCCGCGGGACTTAATTACGGACTCATTGAGGCCCCACTGGAGGCTTTCTTCGAGCTGGCCCCGACCATACAGTTTATTGACAACACCCGGTTTTATTTCTCCGGGGCCCTGGGCTTCAGATATTACCTGAATTAACATATTCAAAGAAATCAATACCCTATATTGATGCTATCACTTCCGGCGGCACATGAGACCGGCTGCCCGGTGCAGTGATGGCATCAAACCATCTTACCAAGCTTATACTTAATACGTTGAACTGGCATAGCCGCAGGGACCTCAGGAAAATACACCGGTGGGGAGCACTTCTCATAGCGCTCCCTTTTTTAATTGTATTGCTGTCGGGCCTCTTCCTTCAGGTTAAAAAAGAGTTTTCCTGGATACAGCCCCCCACCCGGGAAGGCAGCATTGCCTTTGAAACACCCCACATTACTTTCGAAGAGATACTTTCCATCGTCCACAGGGTACCCGAAGCAGGTGTCTCATCCTGGAAGGATATCGACCGGCTGGACGTGCGCCCCGACGACGGAGTGGTGAAGGTCCGGACTACGGACAACTGGGAGGTGCAGATCGACCTGGGGACGGGCAAGGTTCTCTCCTCCATGCAGCGCAGGTCGGATATCATCGAAGCCATCCATGACGGATCCTGGTTTTTCGACGGCGCCAAGCTGTGGATATTCCTGCCCTCGGCCGTGGTGGTGGCCATCCTCTGGATTACCGGCATATACCTCTTCTTCCTGCCCTATTTCGCCAAATGGCAAAACCGCAAGCGCCTGCGCGAACGGATCCGCAAACGGCGCGAGGGTAAAAAGGATGAATTTGAAACGCATGAAACGATGGCTCCCTAGCTCACCGGAGACGCATGCCGCTTCAGCATGCCGGGCGTTCAATTCCCTCTATATGCTGAAACAACACGGAAATTCAGCATGACACTCCCTTGTTTGATGCCATCTCTCGGGTGAGATGGCATCTATAGGGTCGGGCCTACAAAGTGCAACACCCCTTCGGGGTACCACAGGCAGTGCACCCTTCCCTACGGCCCGTCGATCTGCTTGAGCAACACTTCCACGGCCTTGCGCAGTTGCGGGTCGTCCCCTGCAGCCTTGCTGCCCGGGGCATTGCCCACTTCCACATCGGGATAGGCCGGGCCGAGCTCCATGTTCCTGTCGGTCGCCTTGACATACCAGGCCCGGAAAGGCATACGGACATAGGAGCCGTCGATCAACCCCATCCCCCCGGTCGATATCACCGCCCCGAAAGTGGGTTTACCCACGAGAGTACCCACATCAAGCGTTTTAAATGCATGAGAAAAGATCTCGGCGTTGGAATAACTGTTCTCGTTGGCCAGTGCCACGGAGGGTTTGGTCCACCACGACAGCGGCAGTCGTTCGCTGAAGGGATAGTACTCTCTGAACTTTTCATGATTTTCGTCCAGGTCATCGGTAGCACCTCTCGGTACCGTATAGGCGTGCTGGTTTACATTGAGTACCGTCATCAGGTAGTCGGTGGTCCATCCCCCTCCGTTGAAACGGACGTCGATAACGATGCCCTCCTTGTCGTGGCCCTGGGCCATAAGCTCTCGTTCAAAACGCTCAAAGCTGCTCCAGTTCATGCCTTCGACGTGAATGTACCCCAGCCGGCCGTCGGAATATTTTTCGGTAAGTCGCTCACGCTCACTTACCCACTCCTCGTAAAGCCGGTTGCCCAGCCGGTTCGTGGGCCGTATGACCACCTCCCGCTTATCGCCTCCGGTGCCGGTCACCTCCAGAAGGATCTGCTCTGAGGCGTCGTTGACAAAATAGGAATAGAAGTTGGTCCCCGGAGCTATAGGCTGCCCGTCTACCCGGTTGATCACATCTCCCGCATAGAGCTTGCTGTGCTCCTTGTCAGCCGGGCTGTTGTCGACCACCCGGCTCACCTTCACGCCCTCTTCAACCGGCTCGACGGCAATGCCGAGCAGGCCGGTGCGCTCGCGCTGCGTATCCTCGGGATCGGAACCGTACATTCCCATATGGCTGGCGTTGAGCTGGCCCAGCATCCAGTTGAACATATAGCGGAAATCCTGGCTGGTGGAAGCCGACAGCACCCACGGCTTGTATTTGTCCCGCAGCGCCTTCCAGTCGTTCCCGTGAAACTCAGGGTCGTAGAATCCCTGGTTCAGGGCGCTCCAGGCCTCCTCGAACTTCTGCCGGTTCTCCTCTTCATGGTTAACCAGCATATTGGCCTTATAAGGGAGTGCCGTAAGATCCCCCTTGGAGGGATCCACCCGGTACAGCTTCCCGCTTTTTACCGCATAGAGGTGCTTGCCCTCCGGCCCCAGTGTAATGCCATAGGGATTCTGCCCCCCTTCGGTCAGCTGCCTGGTCTCCGAACGGTCGAACTTCACACGGTAGAGGTCGTTGCCGTCAACCGCCGGGTCGCTCGCCGTATAGTAGAAGGTCTCGCCGTCTTTCGATATCGCCAGGTTGCCTTCATTGCCGGGCAGGGAGGTCACCTGCCACAAGCGTTCATGGATATTTTCAAAGTCGATTTTAATGGGTTCGACCTCCTGCTCCTTTTCTTCCTGCTCCTTCTCTTCTTTTTTCTTCTTCTCTTCCTCCTCAAAGTAATATCCCTCTTCGCGCTCCTCTTCGGTCTTTAGCCACTCCTCTTCGGTCAGCCAGGCAAACCAGATATCGTAGTCGCCGTTGTTGCGGCTCGACACAAATCCCAGCTTGGAACCGTCCCGGCTCCATACCGGACTGTAATCGCCCTTGGGATGCATGCTTACATTTACCGGCTCCCGGCTGTTGTCTGCGGCATGGATATAGATCTCGCTGTTGAAATAGAGGTCGTCCAGCGAATAAGCCAGCCAGCGGCTGTCGGGACTCCAGCTTATGCCGCCCGGGGTGGCCCATCCGTCCAGCAGGACTTTCCTGTTGGAGAGCTTCCCCTCTTCGCTGATATCCGCGGTTATCAGCCTACCCCTTCCCTGCCGGTAGGCGATCTTTTGCCCGTCGGGGGAGACCTGCAGGTTTCTTTCATCCCCGTCGGTCTCCGTCAGCCGGATGACCTCATGCTTGAGGCTATTAAAGATATCGGTCTTGTTATCGTCCGAAGATCGCACCAGGTAGATATCGTACTGACCCTCGCGGTCGGAGACAAACACCAGGGTGGAATCATTCACCCAGCCGGGTGAGCGGTCGCGGTAGGAATGTCCGGAGAGATTTACCGCCTTCTTATTTTTCTTGTCGTTTTTCTTTACGAATATTTCTCCCCTTATGGCCATGGCCGTATAGGTACCCTTGGGTGAAACCTCGTACTGTGAGATATTAGCCGTAAAACTCTTGTGCTCGGTGGGATAGAACCGGTAATCGGAAGTCAGGTCGAGGGCAATCTCTTCGGCTTCCCCTTCGTCGCCTTTCAGGCGGTAGAGGGATGTTTTGCGCTCGAAGACCAGGTTACCGTTGCCCGCAACATCGAAATGGCGCACCCCGTCGTCCTCAAACTGCGTGACGGCCGCGGCCTCATCGGCGGCGTTACCGTCATCCCCGATGGAGGTTCGATAAATATTATACCTGCCCGATCGGGCGCTTATAAAATAAAGCGTCCGGTCGTCTCTCCATCGCGGGAGAAAATCGTTGGTAGAGTTGTCGGTAAGAAGCGTATAGGTTTCCTTCACCGTGTCGTAAATCCATATATCCTTGTCCGCCGGGCCGTCGTATTGCTCCCTGGATATCCGGCAGGCTCCCCGTACCATGGCAATATACCGGCCGTCGGGCGACATTGCCGTCATATCCCCCACGGCATCCAGCAGCCGGGAAGGCGTTCCGCCCTCGGCCGGGACCTGCTGAATTTCATTGTCCCATTCCACCTGCTGGAAGGTACGGTTGCTCGCAGAAAGCAACCGGTTGTCATGGGTCCAGTCCCACAGGTCGTCCCCTCCCGAATAGTAGGTAATCCGCTTCGAGACACCTCCCCGGGCGGGTATGACAAAAATGTCGTCGTTCCCAAATCGGTTGGCGTTAAACGCTATGCTGGTGCCATCCGGGCTCCACTGCGGGGCGCTTTCATAGGCTTCATGCACGGTGAGCCGCCTGCCTTCCCCGCCCTCGAACGGCACCGTCCAGATATCTCCCTGGTAGGAGAAGGAAACGGATGAGCCGTCCGGACTGACAGCCGGTTTCCGTGCCAGCTGTAGATCATCCTGGGAATGCGCGGTTATGGGATAGAAAAAAAGTACGCCAAGAAACAGCAATATAGTTGTTCTCATAATGGAAATAGGGTAATTAGGGTTAATATTGTAGGATACCATGGCCGATCAGCCTTTTACATATCATGCAGCAGCATAACCGCATTCTGTATCATGCGTGATGGCCCCACCCAGAACATGCGGTACTGGGTGTTGTCCAGCAGGAAGACCACCTTGCCCGAACCGAGGTTTTTGACCCCTGCGAAGGCGTTGCCCGCGGCCTTTTTCCTGTTTTTTTTCGATGCATAGCCCGAAGCGAGAACGGCATCCTTGTCTTTAAGGTAATAGCCGACGGTCTGCCAGTCGGTATGGGGGCGCAGGGCTTCGTCGCTGAACTTGAGCGAATACAGCCGGTCGGGCAGTCCGAAAGCCAGCGGGTTGGAATTGTCTATAATTCCCTTGAAAGCTGATCCCGGGATGCGCTTCAGTCCCGCGCTGTCTCCCCGCGCCTCATACCGGGTGTAGGCGGCCGGGTCAATGGCCTCATCATCCTCCTTATCCTTGTCTGTACCGGCAAGGGCTACATCGGTGAAGCCTGACCGGTCTTTACTCATAAATTCGGCCGTGCTTTCGGTGGCTACCAGCGTACCCCCTTCCCGAACCCAGTCTTTCAGCCGTTCCGTAGTGGCCGAGTCCATTACCGAAGAGAGGCCTCCCCATGAGCCCGGCATCAACAGCACGTCATATTCATTTAGGTCTATATGGCGCAAACGTTCACTGCGTATGCGGGAGATGCCGAATTCGGTCCACCGGTCAAACAGAAACCACAGTTGTCCCGCGGTATAGGCGCTGAAAGGGCTGTCGACCATCAGGGCCACGCGCGGTTGGGCCACCGGCTCGCTGTCGCGTGAGGCCAGGTCCATGCCGCTGTCCATGCGCCCCGTATCAAAGCCTTCAATGCGTACTTTCGCTTCTTCGGCAACCGCTTTCATATCCCCCACAATGTTCTCTCTTTTATCCGGATTCCGGCCTATCAGCACCACCAGGGACCCCCGGCTGTAGGTGGTGCCCCCGTAGGTGAAGGTCTCCATGGCGCTTCGCAGGCGATATCCTCTCTCCCACAATTTGGCCAGTGCCCGGGGGGCATGCCGCTGGTCCCAGTCAACCACGTAGGCATAGCCGGCATCCGCATTCTCCAGGCCGTATTCAAGCTCCGGTGTGGAAGTCACCGGCTCCGTATTCACATCCACCTCCTCTTCGGTCCACGCCGCATCCAGGTTATAGGCAAGCGGGGCCGACCAGGTAGCCATGTCGTACATAACCGAGTCCTTGATGGCAAGCTGCCGTTTAAGCAGGGTGTTGACAAATATGTGCCTGGGCTGGTCGGTCCTGACCAGGAAATCCCCCCGGCTGAATGACCTGCGGGAGGATTGTCCGTCCCAATAGCTGTAGGCGTCCCGGAGGCTGAAATTCTCGGTGGCACGCTCCACTTCCACCCCGTGCCTGAGCAGTATGTCAATAAGTTCGTAGCTGTAGTCGGACCCGTCGTCCGGAATGATAAAGGCCGATATGTCCCCCTTGCGGGTGGATTCGGTGAAGGCATTGCGGAAATAGTGCAGCAGCCCCTCCCGGTTCTCCACGGCCGTACGCACCGTTGCGAGGGAATTGGTATAGTGGTCAAAGATGCGCTGCCGAAGGGTCAGCACGTAGCCGTCTTCGGTCTCGACGGCACGCCCTCCGCGGCTGTGCCCTCCCTGCTCGGCCAGCATGCCGATCGCACCCATGTTGCTCGGATATGAGGATCCGTAGCCCGGGTAGAAAAAGTCGAAGGCCTCCCGCGTGGCGTAGTTGATATTGTGCCTGTCAAACTGCTCGATGGTGCCCCTTCCGAAGGTATCCGCCCATTTTTCATAGTCGTCGGGCAGCTCGTGGTTCCGGGGGGTGGTGCCCGGCATGGTGAAATAGTTGCTGTTGAAGCCCTGCTCGTGCAGGTCCAGGTGCACCTGCGGCATCCATTCCTGGTAGGCGCTTATGCGTCCCCTTGACTCGGGGTGAACCAGCCATACCCAGTCGCGGTTCAGGTCAAACCAGTAGTGGTTGGTGCGCCCGCCCGGCCAAATCTCGTCATGTTCATAATCGGCCGCATCGGTGTTGAGCATATGGCTCTTGGCCGACTTGTACCAGAACACATAGCGGTCGCGGCCGTCGGGATTCAGCATGGGATCGATGATGGTGATCGCCCGCTCGCGCATGCCCTGCGTCTCGGTATCGGTGCCGGCCACCAGCCGATAGGCCGACTGCATGGCCGCCTCGCTGCTGGAGGCCTCGTTGCCATGCACGTTATAGCTCAGCCAAACGGTCACGGGCTGCTTGCTGATCAACAGCTCGGCGGCCGTGCCGCTCAGGGAATCGGGATGGGCCAGCCTGCGGTTGTTCCCCTTGAGCTGGCTGATCAGGGTATGGTTTTTCTCCGATGTGACAACCGCATAGTAGAGTCCCCGGCCTTCGTAGGTCTCCCCATACTTCCTGAGCGTCAGCCGCCCCGATACCTCGTCCAGCTTTTTAAAATAACGCACTACATCCGAATGCAGCGTATAGCGGGACCCCAATTCGTAGCCGAGAAACTCGGCCGGCGAGGGGATCGCCTCGTCATAGCCGATGCCGGGATCAAAATCGAAAGAGCGCTCCTGCCCTTCCGCCCCGATGAAAGCCATTGCCGTTAATGATACCGTGAGTGACAAAATTTTGAATAAACGAGACATGGGACAGCTCCAATTCCGTTTGAATTAAATGTTAGGGATAAGGGTAACAAATGAAGCCGTAAAAGTGAACTGTGAGAAAATATTTTACGGATTTTCACAGAAGCCAGGGCGGGAACCCCAACAAAGGGGAGTAAAACTCTAAGGTTCCCGCCTGCCCCTGACCCCGCCTTGCTTTTTGCCCAAATTTTCTATCTTAAACACTCTTCGACTTATAACCTAAACACGGGGACCAGCACCATGCACCTGTTCAGCGAACACAAAAAAGAGTGGTGGAAGTGGGCTGCCGTCATTGCCGGTTCCCTGGCTATACTGTGGCTTGCCGTACACCTGCTGCTGAACGTCTTTATCAACGGCTACCTGGAAAGGGAGCTGAAGAGTGCCGTCCATACTTCCACGCGCGGTGCCTATACCCTCAACTTTGAGGACCTGGATTTCAATATTTTCGGGCGGCGGGTCGAATTTGAGGGGCTGAGCCTCCGTCCCGATACTTCCTCGGCGGCTTTCGCGCAGCTTACTACATTCCCCCTGCAGGGCCGGTTAAGCGCGCGCAGCCTGGTGGTCAGGGGGTTGAACATCCGGACTTTACTGTGGGGCGGCGATCTGAACATAAGGGAGATTCAGCTTACGGCTCCATCCATCCGCCTGGCCGGGAATGCTGGACCTGCCAGCCAATCTTCACAAGGAGGCTATAAAAATATTAACCTCCTTCTGTTCAAAGCCGTTAATGCCCGCATGGCCTCTCTCCGGCTGGGAAGCCTTCAATTACGGGATGCCGCCATTGAATTAACATCGTCAAGAGACAACCACATTATTCTCGGCATAGCGGATGCCGATATTTCAGTTCGGGATATTCATGTGGACTCCTCCACGGCCGTCTCCAAGCAGCTGTTTCCGGCCGATGAAATTCACCTGGCGGCCAAAAACCTCAACTGGAATCCTCCGGGCCATCCCTATGGACTGAAGACCGGATCGCTGTCCCTTTCAACCTCGCGGGTTCACTCTTTCATCGATTCCCTGCAGTTGATCCCCCTCCATCCCAAACATGACTTCTCCAGGGCCGTCGGCCATGAAACAGACCGCATTGGGTTGGAGATCGGTCGTATCGGTATTGATCTGCTGCAGGGCGACAGCCTCCTGGGGGCCGGCAAGCTGTTTGCCGAAAAGGCTACCATCCAGAAGGCGGAGATGGAAATTTTCCGGGACAAAAGCCTGCCGGGCGCCGTAAACCGGAGAACCGAATTGTACCAGACCCTGTTCAGGAATATGGAATGGGCGGTTTCCATTGATACCGTATCGGTTACCGACAGCCGGATCACCTATATGGAGCAAAAACCGGGCATTCCCGAAGCCGGCAGTGTTACCTTTGATAACCTCGGCGCAACCATATTTCCCTTTTCCAATAGAACCGGGAACGGAAACAATCCATCGATCACCATGCAGGCGGAGACCGATATCATGGGCACCGGCCACCTGAAGGTCACCTTCAATTTTCCGATGAAGGGAACCAACGGCTACCACACAGCTACGGGCCGGCTGGCCGACTTCGCCGTCCCTGAACTGAATTCCATGCTGGTGCCTGTCGTCTTTATCAGGGCAAGCAGCGGCTATATCCATTCTCTAGACTTCAATATGCATATGACCGACGATATTGCCGGCGGGGAGCTGACCTGCCATTACGAGGATCTCAGGATCAGCCTGATTGACCGGTACTCCGAAGATTTCAGCGGATCAAAAGGGTTGGAATCGTTCCTGGCCAACACCTTTGTAGTCAAAAGGGATAACCACGGATCGGAACTCAGGAAGGGGGAAATTAAATTTGAACGGGACCGGCAGAAATCCGTTTTTAACTTCTGGTGGAAATCATTGCTTAGCGGACTTAAAGACACCATTGAAATGTAATGCTATTGTCATCTTATGGCCGAAACCCTGGACCTCTCCATTCCCACATTCAACGATATTGAGAAAGCCCACAAGAAGATCCGGCCCTATATCCATCGCACCCCCGTACTATCCAACCGGCAGGTAGACGAAAGGGCCGGCGCCGGCATACTCTTTAAATGTGAAAATTTTCAACGGGTGGGCGCCTTTAAGTTTCGCGGGGCCTGCAATACGGTCTTCTCCCTCGCCGAGGAGGAAGCCCGCAAAGGGGTAGCCACCCACTCTTCGGGCAACCACGCCCAGGCCATAGCCCTTGCCGCCCGGATCCGGAAGATCCCGGCTTATATTGTGATGCCCGAAAACGCACCTTCCGTGAAAAAGAAAGCCGTCAAAGGTTACGGAGCCGATATAACATTTTGTGAACCCACCCTGGAAGCGCGGGAGACAACCCTTGAACAGGTGGTGGAACAGACCGGGGCGACCTTTATTCATCCCTATAACGACCCCCGCATCATTGCAGGCCAGGGAACCGCCGCCCTGGAACTGCTGGAAGACCATCCCGAACTGGATATGATACTGGCGCCGGTGGGTGGCGGGGGGCTCATCAGCGGTACGGCCATAGCGGCTGCCGGCAAAGCGCCCGGTGTCAGGGTCATCGGATGCGAGCCCGAAATAGCCGACGATGCCTGCCTGTCACTGAAGACCGGCAAGCTGCAGCCCGCGAGGAATGCCGGAACCGTAGCCGACGGACTGCGCACCTCCCTGGGCGAACTGACCTTTGCCTGCATCCGGGAACACCTCGACCGCATTGCGACCGTTGAAGAGGAATCCATCGTGGAAGCCATGCGTTTTATCTGGGAACGCATGAACATTATTATTGAAGCATCCGCTGCAGTACCCGTTGCCGCACTGTTTGGCAACAAGATCGAATCGGCAGCCGGCAAAAATATCGGCATCATCTTCTCCGGCGGGAATGTGGACCTTGACCACCTTCCCTGGAATGAATAGGTCGGGGCAGGAATTCTACATATCCTCGCAATATCGCACTCGGACAACTGGCCTGCTGCACTGAAGTGCTCCCATAATGATTAATACTCACACATGAACAAGGACGTAAGCATACTGGGCGGCGGCATATCAGGGATCACTACGGCCCTTACCCTTCAGCTGCTGGGCTATGATACGGTTTGCTATGCCGAACACCTCATTCGGGAAGATACGCCCGACGACCCCCGCTTTTCCAGCCTCTACCCCGCCGCTTCGGTGATCCCCCACTCCATTACCACCGGCAGGCTGGAGCTTCTGCTGCCTCCCTCCCATGAGATCTTTCATATTTTGCACCGAATTGAATTCCCGGGAATGCGCATGCACAGGCATTACGAGCTGTTTGAATATCCCGTCGAGGACCCCTCCTACGCCGGCTTTATGCGAGCGTTCAACCGCATTGAGGAGGCCGGCATGCCACAGCTGCCCAAACGGCCGGGAGCCGGAAAGCTCCACGGCTGGCTGTTCGACTGTTTCGTTACCGAATGGCCCGCCTATCCCCGGGCCCTGTACAAGCTGTACCGGCAGTCGGGGGGGACACTCATCCAAAAAAGGCTGGATCCCGCCGCCTGGCAGGAACAGCTTCCCACCGATATCATAGTCAACTGCACCGGCATCTGGAGCGCGGAACTCTTTGAGGACGAAGAACCCCGTCGGGTGGTACGGGGACACCTGTTGCAGGTTAAAAACGCCCCGCCCGTACGCGACCGGCAGGGATCCATCCCCTCCTACAACTATAGCCCGGGGGCGGAGATCTATTCCGACCCGGAAGGGGTGCCCGCCGACGTCTACTTCTACCCCCGTTCCAACGGCTGGGTACTGGGCGGAAGCCGGCAGAAAGGGATCCTGGACGGCGAGGGACATTTCCGCCCCGCCTCCGGGGAACCGGACGGGGAGCCTCCTCCCCAGATAATGAACCTTAACCGTGAAATACTGGCCCATACCTACGGCATAGACCTTAACAACCATGCCGATGTGGAGGTCAAAAAAGGATATCGATACCTGAGGAGATTCAACGGAGAGGGTCTTCGACTGGAGAAGGTGCGGGAAAGGAGCAAAAACGTTATTCACAACTACGGACACGGGGGGGCGGGAGTAACCATTTCATGGGGATGTGCCCTCCGGGTAGCCGATATGGTTGCACATCCTGGGGGGAAAAGTTCTCAAAAAGGCAGCCCGCATCTCCTGGAATTGCTGAAAGAGCAAATCAGCAAGGCGGCGGGCTAGGCACTAAACTGTTTTTCGGCACAGTCGGGGCAATCCAGCCAGTTTTCAGCCGGAATGTGGGGCAATGCCGAGGGACTTTTCCCCCGTTCAAAAACGGGCCGGTACAATACCTCCCCCTCCTTATGGGCCTCCCCGCAGCCATGGCACTCCACTTCATCCTCCACTTCCTTGGGAGTGTAGCCGGTGATGACCCATCCCTGGTGACCCGTATGGGCTGCCAGGCTTTCCAGGGCCGCCCGAACCGTCTGGGATTTATTGCCTCCGTAATACCCTTCGGCAAGTTCCTGAAGCAGGGTAACCGTATCGTCGTCAAGTGTGAAATTAAGCCGTTTCATGATGTTTTAAACAAAGTTTCATCTTGTGTTCCTTGTAATTCAGCCAGTGTCCCCGAACCAGCAGCGCACTGCCCGCCAGCGTAAGCACCGCCTCTCCCCAGTCGCCTACCAGGACATCATGCAGCATCCATGCCGCCCCTACTACAAACAGGCCGGCCAGCAGGTAGAGCCCGATGGGGCCGTCCCACCTTTTTCCCCTGAGGGCAAAGACAACCGTAGGCACTATCAGTAGGAACAACACCGGGTGCGTCCAGTCATGTATCGATTCAGCCACCGGCCAGAACGGCAACAGTGTTATGGCGACCGGGAAAAAGAGGCAATGGACGGCACAAAGTCCCGAAATACTTATTCCCAACCGATCCCAAAATTCTGTCTGTGTTTCGATTAACTTCAATGTAAACCCTAATGCGTATTTTCAGTGTGTACTAAAATACACACTATTAGCATGCAGTTCAACACCTCGTGAAAAATTATCAGGGAAAATAAAAAAGCCCCGGCTGACCGGGGCTTCCCTATCAGGCGGTTTGTTTCCTGGCCTTGAAGCGGTTGATGACTCCTCCATAGAGGATGGCCTCTTTCTGGCGTTCACTGAAGGAGTGCTTCAGGGTATAATCCCGGCCTTTGGTCTCGTTGGTAAGTACCACTTCATTGCCGTTTTCAATGGCAGATCGGATATCGTTGACGGAAAGGAGGTCCCCCTGGTCGATATCGTCGTAATCCTCCTCATTTTTAAATTCGAGGGGTGGAATGCCAAAATTCACCAGGTTTTGCCATCCGATCCGTGCATAGCTTTTGGCGATGACCGCTTTCTGGCCCAGGTAGCGAGGGGCTATGGCCGCATGCTCGCGGCTGGAACCCTGGGCATAGTTTTCGCCGGCTACGACAATATGTCCGCCATGCTCCTCTTTGGCTTCCATCGCGCGGTCGTGAAAATTCTTGTCAACCACATCCAGGGTGAATTTACTGATCTCCGGTATGTTGCTCCGGAAAGGCAGCACCTCTGCCCCGGCACGAAGAATCTCGTCAGTTGAGATATCGTCGCCCATCTTCAGCAGCACCGGAACCTCGAAATCCTGCAGCTCGTCAAAGTCGGGCATGGTAGAGATATTCGGCCCCTTCTTGATCTCCCCGCGCTCTTCTTTGGGTACCGGCGGAGTGAGCATCTCGGTGTTGACAATCAGTTTCTGCGGCTCCCGGTAGGTGGGATATTTCATGTTATAAAGTTCCTCCATATCCCTCGGATCCGTAATTTTCCCGGTAAGCGCCGAAGCGGTGGCCGTCTCGGGGCTGACCAGGAATACCGAATCTTCCGGGGTACCGGAACGGTCGGGGAAGTTGCGCGGTACGGTTCTCAGGCTGTTCTGCCCGGAAGCGGGTGCCTGCCCCATGCCGATGCAGCCGTTGCATCCGGCCTGGTGGATGCGTGCCCCCGACTGCACCAGGTTATACATCACATCGTTTTTCACCATATTCTCGATAATCTGCCGGGAGGTGGGGTTGATATCATAGGAAACGTCGTCATGGACACGCTTGCCCTTCACCATTTCGGAACAGATCCAGAAATCCCGGTATCCCGGGTTGGCCGATGAGCCTACATAAGCCTGGTATATGGGTTCCCCCTCCACTTCACTTATGGGCACCACGTTTCCGGGGCTGCTCGGCAGCGCTATCAGGGGTTCCACATCATCAAGCACCAGCTCCTCGTATTTGTCGTACTCGGCTCCTTCGTCGGCTACCAGCTCTACAAATTCGTCGGCCCTCTGCTGGGATTCCATGAAACGCCGCACTTCGCCGTCGGCCGGAAAGACGGTGGTGGTGGCCCCCATCTCCGTACCCATATTGGCCAGAACATGACGGTCCATGGTCGAGAGGTTTTTCAAGCCCTCGCCGAAATACTCAATTACGTAACCGGTTGCGCCGTCCACATCATACCTTCGCAGCATTTCAAGCACTACATCCTTGGCGCTCACCCAGTCGGGCAGGTTTCCTTTCAATTCCACGCCCAGCACCTTGGGCATCTTCATATACATGGGCTCGCCGGCAATGGCAAAGGCCACGTCAAGTCCCCCGGCGCCTATGGCCAGCATCCCCATACAGCCCGAAGCGGGGGTATGGCTGTCGGAGCCGGCAAGGGTTTTGCCGGGGATGGCAAATCGTTCTGTCTCAATGGGATGGCTCACTCCATTTCCCGGACGGCTGAACCACATTCCAAACCGTTCGGCGGCTGATTTCAGAAATACATGGTCGTCCGGGTTCTTAAAGTCGGTCTGCAGAAGGTTGTGGTCTACATACTGGCAGGATATTTCGGTCTGGGCCTCCTCAAGCTCCATCGCCTCCAGCTCCAGCATCACCATGGTCCCCGTAGCATCCTGCGTCAATGTCTGATCGATTTTCAAGCCGATCTCCTTCCCGGGCTCCATTTCACCATCCACCAAATGACTTTTAATAAGTTTTTGAGTAACGTTTAATGGTTTGCTCATAACCTCTTTTTATTTATTAATATGCTCTGTGTTCTTGTTAATATGCTCTGTGTTCTTGCTATTAATAATCTCATCTCAAATCAAATCGTTTCATGCATCCCCTCCCACCCTATTTTTTCAGCAAAAACGATGAAACGGGCCACTTCAACCTGTTGTTAACAAATTAACTTAAGTTTTTCGCTATTTTTTGGTTAATTGTAAGTTCAATAGCCTAAAACAGTGTTAAAACTACGATTATGAATACCGGTGAGGTTGTAGAAGCATTATCTGAAAACTGGGATATGAGTAAGGCGGAAACCCGCAGGCTGCTGGATTTGGCCCTGGAGATATACAAGGAAAATCTGGCCAAGGGTAACAGTTTTACCATACCTGACCTGGGCACATTCGGCACCCATACCCGTGAAAAACGGAAATCATACAACCCGCACTACGAACAATATGTGATGCTGCCGCCCAAACGTGTCGTTGATTTTACGCCCAGCAAGGGTTTAAAAGAGGATGTAAAACATTTGGAGATTAGCGATGAGTGATAAAGTAACATTCCGCGAGCTGGTTGAAGCCATCTCCGAGCAATCGGAGAATTCCAAGAGCTTTACCCACGATTTCCTGAAAGACCTTGTCTCGGTGGTTCAGGAAGGGCTGGAAACCCACGGAAAGGTAAACATTGCCGGTTTCGGCAAGTTCGAACTCAAAAAAATGAGTGAACGGGAGGGGTATAATCCCCAGACGGGCGAAAAGATCACCATACCGGAGCATAACAAGGTTGTTTTCAAGCCCTACAAGGACCTGCGGGAAGTGGTAAACGCACCTTACGAGCACCTTGAGGCGGAAAAAATAGAACCGGAAGAGGAAAAAACTGCCGACGAAGCCACCGCCGAAGCGGAAACGACGGCGGAGGAAACGATCCCCCCCTCGCCCCTGCCAACCGAGGCGGAGGCGCAGGAGTCGGAAGCCGAAGAGGAACCGGCAGATAAGGCCCCCTGGGAAGAAGAGATGGAATCGGAACCGGAGATTGTCGACGAAGAGGACCCCTTCGGCCTCGACGCCAAATACCAGGTTGAAAAAGAGTTTCAACAGGAACAGGAGGAACCGGCCGGGGAAGACAGCGATGTAGTGGAGTTCACTCCGGAAAGCGACGCCGAAGAGGGGCAACCGGAGGAAGAGGAGCTGCCTGCTGAAAAGGAACAACCTGCCGAAGAGGAACAGATGGAGAAGGCCGGCGCTATAGCCGGCCACGAAGTGGTGGAAGAAGAGGATTTCACCGGCCGTTCGCCCGAGAGCGACACCGAAGAGGAAACCGCGGAAACGGCCATCCCGCTGGAAGCTGCCGACCCCCCGAAAAGAACGCATCGAAGAAACAGGCGGGATGCGCAGAGAGGCCATAGCTTCTGGATCATTGCCGCCGGCTTTATCCTCATCCTGATGGTAGTGGGCGCTTGGTATTACCTGGCCTACGAACAAACTTCAAAGAACGAAAGAGTAGCGGATACTCAGCAGGAACAGCCGGTCACACCATCCCCCGCCGGGGAACAGGAGCCGAGCGATGAAACAGCCGGAGAAGCCTCCTCCGCTCAACAGGATCAAAACCGGGCTGAAGCCGGCAACGGCTCCACCGGGCAGGCACAACAGCAAACGGCTGCCGGCGGTGAAGAGGATAAAACGGTAAAAACGATCACCATCTCAAAGGGTCAAACTCTTTGGGGGCTGGCCGACGAAAATTACCGGAACGCCCGCTTGTGGCCCTGGATTTACGACACCAACCAGCCGGAAATAGAAAACCCCAACCTTATATTTGTCGGGCAACAGCTGGACATTCCGCTTATGCGGGGAGATGACAACAGTCTGAGTACCAACGATTCACTGCAGGTCGCCATCGGCTATGTGGAAACGTACCGATGGTACAAGGAAAACGGGCTGGATAACGCTAAATTTTATCTTTACACCGCTAAGAAGTATCATAACAACGTATTGCAATACATTGACGTAAAAATCGATGAAGCCGACCTGGCTTTTGCCAACAGGCATAAATAAGTTTGCAATATCACCTTTCATTCAACAGATTTACGATTCAATAACCTAACAGTCACAAATTTTAGCAGGGGAAATATATGATTCGCCATGTTGTAATGTGGAAACTCAAGGATGAGGCCGAAGGAGCTTCAAAGAAGAAGAATGCCGAAAAGATGAAGCTTATACTGGAAGGCCTTAAGACAAATATAGAGGAAATTAAAAGTGTCGAAGTCGGTATCAACATCACCGAGGAAGATGAAGAGGCCGGCTCTGCATTCGACGTGGTGCTCATCTCTGATTTTGAGACTGAGCTGGACTATACCATGTATACCCGCAACGCCCATCACAAAAAAGCCATCGACTTTATCAATTCGGTTATTGAGGAGCGCCATTTCGTGGATTACAAGGTCGACACCTAGAAGGGAATGCCTGTGGCCTATTCGGCGGACTTTCGGGCAGCCAGCTCCACCAGCTGCCTGAATATTGCCCGCTGACGCCGTTTCTGGGGCATGTATTCGGGGTGCCATTGCACGCCTATCATAAAGGAGTGGCCGTTTTGTTCAATGGCCTGTGCAATTCCCGTCTCCTCCCTGGCTACGATCTCGAGCGACTCCCCCACCCTGTCGACCGCCTGGTGATGCAGGGCGTTCACCCATACGGTGGCCGATTCCAGGATCGCCCTGAGCCGGCTGCCCTCTTTAAGGTTCACCCTCTTTTTAGGCCAGATGGTGTTGATACGGGGTATTTCGGTGTAGAAAGTGGCAATTTCCTGGTGCAGGTTCCCGCCGAAATATATATTTATCATCTGCGCACCCCTGCAGATACCCAGCACGGGGATCTGCTGTTCAACCGCCTTATGCAGTATTTTAAATTCAATACGATCCCTTTCACGGTCCAACCGGGGCGATTTGGTCGAAAATAACTTCCTCAGCAGGAATAGCAGAGGGAAAAACAGCAAGGACAATATTCGCAGAAACCACTGTCGCAGGCCCGATGGCTTGGGCCCCCCGCCAACAGCAAAATCGGGCAGCGGCTCTCCGTAATGCTCCGGATTGATGTCGGCCCCGCCCCCCAGTATAAGTCCATCGATCTTCGGTTCATCCGGCGTGCGCCCGGGCGAGATCCTAACCGCCTTTCCGCCCTGCATCCATACCGCCAGCCGGGTAAACCACCAGGCCGCCTCGCCCCCGCGGTCGGGCCCTGTTACGCCAATAATGGGTTTTCTGTTACTCATCCAGCTCCATCAAGATTTTTACCGTTTCGGCCCACTCTTTTTTAAAGGACATGAGGGTACTACCCTGCTTAAGGAGATATAACCGGCTCAGTTTTGATATCATTTCCGGGTCGGATGCCAGCTCTTCGACCGCACACCAGCGGTTCCACTCATCACTGAACTGCCAGTGGGGGTCGTCAATCCTGCTGTTGGGCAGGCGGTAGTGAAAGGTGGGCCGGGGATTGTTTTTCTCCTTGCCCATCGCACTTTCCACGCCTTCGCGGTCCATGGTGGCAAACAGCGGCAGCATGTCAAGGGGGCGGTTGCGGGTGGCGTTATGCATCAGATAGTCGTCCACAAGCTGGCCGCGTCCCGGTTCATAGCCCGGATTTAATATTTTCCGCGTATAGGCTGCGGGAAAGGGATCCACAAAGGGGGATATCCGCCGGGAGATATCCACTTTTAGCCGCTCCAGAAGCCAGGGATAGATCAGCATGAAAGCCCGAAGGTACCGAAGAAGGGTCTCCACCGTGAGCGCCGGCGTCTCAATATTGATATGCATGCCAAAAGCATGAACCCAGGAAGCCTTGGTCCCTTCCGCCTTATGGTCTTGCAGTTTCGCCCGCAACTGCTCCAGCTCCCCGATGCGGTTGACCGGCACGGGAGGCATCACCACTTCCAGGGGGACCACCTTCCGGGCCAGGCGGTCAATGACATCCTCAAACGACTCACGCAGTTTCAACTCCTCGAAATCCAGTCCCAGCCGTTCATAGAGCCCCTGATCGGCCACTTTCTGAAGGATACGGGCATCCAGCTCGACCCGAAAGGTACCGGTATCGGTACCGGTGACCCGGTACTCGTAACGGTTCACCTCCTGAACCTCTCCCCCGTAAAGGTCCCGGATAAGTTCCGCCACCTTGATAAGCTCGGGGCCCGCAAACTCCAGCTCATAACCGACTTTGCGCAGCTCCCCATCGCTGTTGGTTTCTATGGGCGGTCGTTTTATTGACATTGGCAGTTCATATTAATCCATTAATGGTTCCCATGAGCTCAGCAGCCTACCGGCCGGCACGCATCGGCCATGATTCAATTTCCTGCAGATACATGCACGAAACAGAATTTCATCGGCCGGTATTCCGCCATCGGGCTACCTTTAATGTAAAAGCTTGAAAAGCAGTTCATTAACGCTTGTCCTGTTGCCCACATCTTGTCATAATCACAAAAATCCGGTACCATACCACGAATTCCAAACAAAATCTTGAAGTATGAAACGTCTATTGTGCCTTTTGGCTTTTTCCCTACTGCTGCTTCCCACCGGGCTTTCGGCCCAGGAGCAGGCCCAGGTATTCACCGGGGCCAAAATCATTCCCATCAGCGGCGATGCCATAGATAACGGGGTATTGGTCGTTGAAAACGGCAAAATCCTCACCCTCGGAGCCCGGGAAGAGATAGAGATCCCTTCCGGAGCCCAAACCCACGACGTAAGTGGCAAGGTGATCATGCCCGGGCTGGTCGACTCCCACTCCCATATCGGTGAAGGGGACGGTGGCGACCGCTCCTCCGCCCTGCATCCCGACGTGCGCATCCTCGATGCCATAGACCCCGGGAGCGACACCTTTAAAAAAGCCCTGGCCGGCGGTATCACCAGCGTCAACGTGATGCCGGGATCGGGGCACCTGATGAGCGGCAGGACGGTCTACCTGAAGCTGCGCAAAGCCAACACCATTGAAGATATGCTGTTTGTTGACGATCCGCGGAAACAGGTGGCCGGGGGGCTCAAAATGGCGAACGGTACCAATCCGATTGGAGGGGCCCCCTTCCCCGGCACACGGGCGAAATCGGCCGCCATGGTCAGGAAGCTGTTTATCAAGGCACAGGAATACCGCCAAAAAATTGAACAGGCCGACGGGGACACCGAGAAGATGCCCTCCCGGGATCTTGGCATGGAGACCCTCATAGAGGTGCTGGAAGGAGAACGCATCGTACATAATCATACGCACCGCCATGACGACATCCTCACCGCCATACGCCTCTCCAAAGAGTTCGGCTACCGCCTCGTGCTCCATCATGTCAGCGAGGCCTGGAAAGTGGCCGATGAGATAGCGGAAGCCGGGATTCCCAGCTCCATCATCGTACTCGACTCGCCGGGAGGCAAGCTGGAGGCGGTGGATATCAAATACAAAAACGGCCGTGAACTGGAGGAGGCCGGAGTTACCGTGGGCTACCATACCGACGCTTCCATCACCGACACCCGTCTTTTCCTGCGTTCGGCAGCCTTTGGCGTACGTGCCGGGATGAGCCGCGATGCCGCCCTCGAAGCCGTCACCATCGCCAATGCCAAAATGATGGATATAGAAGAGCGCACCGGTACCCTGGAGAAAGGCAAGGATGCCGACTTTATAATTCTGTCGGGCGATCCCCTCAGTGTGTACACGCACGTGGAACAAACCTGGGTGGAGGGCCACAAGCGCTTCGACCGATCCAACGAAGAGGACCGCAAGTATGCCACCGGCGGCTATGAAGTCTTCCGCGGTGAAGTTCACTCCCACGACCATTAAGATTATTCCATGAATTTTAAACGACCAAATGCCATGAAACATCTGATAACTACTCTAACTTTTATCCTGGCTTTTAGCTTTTCGGCCCAGGCGCAACTTGCTGTAAAGGGCCAGACGGTTTATACCATGGACGGCCAGGCAATCAGCGACGGGGTCGTATTGGTCTCCGACGGTAAAATCGAAGAGGTCGGGCCCCAGGGCTCAATCAGCATACCCGACAACTATGAAGTGCATGAGTCGAAAGTGGTCACCCCGGGCCTTATTGACGCCCATACCGTGGTCGGGCTGGCGGGAATTTATAACCAGGATGCCGACCAGGACCAGCTGGAGACATCCAACGCCATCCAGCCCCACCTGCGGGCCATCGACGCATACAATGCACGGGAAGAGCTGGTCAAGTTTGTACTTGACAAGGGCATCACCACCGTCCATACCGGCCACGGGCCCGGGGCCCTCATCAGCGGGCAGACCATGATCGCCAAAACGGCCTACAATACGGTCGAAGAGGCGGTAATGGATTCCACCACCATGATTGCCCTGACCCTCGGATCGGGCGTAAGGCGTAATTTCAAGAAGCCCGGCACCCGCGCAAAGGGAGTAGCCATGCTGCGCCAGAAATTTATCAAGGCTAAAGAGTACGCCGAGAAACAGAACGGCGATAACGGAAACGGCCGCGACCTGGAGATGGAGATCCTCGCCGATGTCCTCGGCGGCAAAGTCACCGCCCTTATTACGGCCCAGAAAGCCAGCGATATCATGACGGCCCTGCGCCTCCGGGATGAATTCGGCTTTAAAATGGTTCTCGACGGGGCCGCCGAAGCCTACCTGGTACTGGAGGAGATCAAGAAATCGGGCGTGCCGGTAATCATCCACCCGACGATGGTGCGAACCTACGGGGATACCAAAAATGCCAGTTTCGCCACTGCGGCAAAATTGCAGGAAGCCGGCATCCCCTTCGCTTTCCAGAGCGGATATGAAGGCTATGTCCCAAAAACCAGGATTGCCCTTTTTGAGGCGGGCCTGGCCGTCGCCAACGGGCTTCCCCGCGAAGCGGCCTTGCGTGCCCTGACCATCGATGCGGCCGGGATCCTCGGTATTGAGCAGCGTGTGGGCTCCCTCTCCCCGGGGAAAGACGCCGACCTGGTCCTCTACGACGGCGACCCCTTTGAGTATACCACGCACATAACCGGCGTTGTGGTAGATGGCAACGTTGTAAAATAGCGAGTGTATACCCTCCAAGCAGTCATCTCTCCCGACCACTGTCGGGAGAGAGCTTTTGTGAAACCGGCCAAAAAGCGTGAAACATTCCGGGCGGTTTTCCCGTACTCACTTCCAAACGTCAACAAAATGAGAAACACCTATGGGTTCACAAGGACAAGGATCAACCGGTAACGTCATAGCCGCACTTGCCAGCTTCTTCATTCCGGGACTGGGACAGCTGTTGCAGGGACGCCTCATTATGGCGGCCATCCATTTTGTACTGGCAGGCATACTGTGGATCGTGCTGCTGGGGTGGCTTATTCATCTCTGGTCTATTCTGGATGCAGCAACCTTTAAACCCTGACAACTGCCTATGGTCGACCTCGAAAATGAACCACGCGAACTGCCTGTGGACGGCACGCTGGACCTTCATACTTTTCGTCCCCAGGATCTTGGCTCCCTCATACCCGAATATATCGATACCTGCCTTGAAAAAGGCATCTATGAACTGCGAATCATTCATGGCAAAGGCACCGGTACCCTTCGCCGGTCGGTCCATGCCCTCCTCGAACGCAACCCCCATGTTATCTCCTACCGTACCGCCGGCGACCGCAGCGGCTGGGGAGCTACCCTGGTTGAACTGAAGGATGAAACCCCCTGATTCTACATTCCCGCTGCTCAAAAAGAATATGTAATTTGCTCCCTCAATTCCATATCCTACGGTAAATTCAACCATTAGACGGCAAGCATGACTCGATATACCGCTGACTCTCTGTTGAAGGCACTCCAAAACCAGCTAAACAGGCTCGATTCCCGAATCGATCACCTGGATAAACGGAGCAAAAAACTATCCACCTGGCGCCTGCTCACTTTTTTGCTGGGCACCGGCCTCTCTTATGGGGCTGCCACCACCTACAACCCCTGGCTGTTCGGTATCACGGTATTCCTTTTTGCAGTAACCTTCGGATACCTGGTGCGCATCCACCGCAGGGTTGACCATTTCAAACAGGTGTTTTCGATCTGGAGAAGGATCAGGAAACAGCATATTGGGCGCATGCAGCTCGACTGGGATGCCATCCCCCCTGCCGATGACCGGCCGGTCGCCCATTATGAAGAACACCCCTTCGGGACCGACCTCAATATTGTGGGGCCCCATTCCATACACCGGCTGGTCGACACCTCCATCTATGAGGGAGGATCCTCCAGGCTGAGGGACTGGCTGCTTGAAACCCATCCCGACCCCGAATCCATCGGGCAACGCCACCGCCTGGTCAGGGAGTTGAAACCCATGGCCCTGTTCCGCGACCGGCTGGAGTTGAAGGCGATGATGACCCGCAGCCGCCGAACGGAGAACGACTGGACCATGAAGCAGCTGCTGCAATGGCTTCGCATTCCGGATGATACGAACTATCAACCGGCATTGGTGCTGCTGGGCGCCCTATCCGCGGTCAATATGGTCCTCGGGCTCCTATGGCTGCTTGGGCTGGCCAAGCCGTATGTGATCATCACATTCATCCTGTACCTGGTGGCCTACAACTTTAATTCGGGCAAGGTGAAAGGGCTATTTGAATCGGCCTACCAGATGGATAAACTCCTGAACAGGTTCAGCTCCATCCTGCTCTACCTGGAAAACTTCCCGTATCGCCCCGGCTCGGCCCTCGACGACTTCTGCAGCCTCTATCACAAAAATGACAGCCGCCCCTCACGTTACCTCGGCAAAGTGGTCCGGATGGCAACGGCAGCTTCCCTGCAGAAAAGCCAGATCGGCTGGATACTGGTCAACGGCCTGCTGCCATGGGACTTGTATTACGCCTCCCGGATGAAACGCCTGAAGTCTGATCTTGAGCCGCGCCTGGGCCGGTGGATGGACCGTTTTTACGAACTGGAGGCCCTCTGTTCGCTTTCCAATTTTGCCTGGCTCAATCCCGGCTATACTTTTCACAAGCCCAGGGAAGGCGATACGGACAACCCCTTCGAAGCCACCGGGCTGGGGCACCCCCTCATCCCCAAAGACCGGAAAGTAACCAACGACCTCTCCATACCGTCCACCGGCAGCATACTGCTGATCACCGGCTCGAATATGGCAGGCAAAAGCACCTTCCTGAGAACGATAGGGGTAAACCTGGCACTCTGTTTCGCCGGCGCCCCCGTCAACGCCCGTACCTTTAACACTATTCCCTTCCGCCTGTTTACCAGTATTAACGTAAAGGACTCCCTCGACCGGGGACTCTCCCATTTTTATGCGGAAGTCAAGCGTCTTCGGAGGCTGCTGGCGGAACTGGAGAGATCCCATTCCTACCCCCTCTTTTTCTTCGTAGATGAAATATACAGGGGCACTAACAACCGGGAGCGCCTGCTCGGGAGCGAGGCCTTCCTGAAAAATGTGGCGGGAAGCCACGGTATCGGAGTCGTATCCACCCATGACCTCGAGCTCGCCCGGCTGGAAGAGCAGATACCGCAGCTGAGCAACTGGCATTTCGAGGAGACCATAGAAGAGGGAAAGATGAGCTTCGAATACAAGCTCAAGCCCGGGCCCTGCCCTACCACCAACGCCCTTAAGATTATGCGGAATGAAGGCCTGCCGGTCGCAAATACAGAAGAGGAGTGATGTTGCCGGATTCACAAATAAATTTTACCATTATTCAACCGCTATATTGAAATAATCCGTACAGGCTCATAATAAATCGAGCTTCTTACTAAATACGCAGGGTATATCAATGGACGACAAAGAGAGACAGAGGCTAATTATAAAACGAAAAAAAGAGCAGAAAGAGCGGGAGAGGTTGAAAGATTTTCACCGGGACCTTACCATCAAGCAAAAGAAAGCCCATATAGAAAACATTCAGGAGGAGGAATACAATAAGCTTACGGTAAACCTGATTATATTTTTTGGCACTCTAATGCCCCTCACGCTTTTTTATTGGGTTTGCCTGTTGCTGTTAAAGTTTACGACGGGCCTCACTCTAAGCATGTTGGGCCCCCGATATGCCTGGATCAACCCCGTTATCCATATTCTGTTTTTCGGCCTTGCATTGATTAGCGTGGTGCGCGGAAAATCGGTACTGGACGACTACCTGTTCAGATGGTACCAATAGTTGGGGAAACCGGTACACCAGTTATCCATAATCCCCGGTATTTTTTAAACTTAACGGCCTGCCCTCTTGAAATTCAGGGAACGAATATAATCTTAAATAAATTGGGATGGGTTAAATAATGTAACGAACATTCATCTATGACTCCTGCCTATTCATTTGCTCGAATACCTCTGCCGGCTGCAGCCCTATTGGGGATCCTTATATTAACCCATTGCGGCCATTCGGAAAAGGAAAAAACCCAACATGAGGTCACGGTAGGTATAACCACCACCTACCTGGGCGAAGCGGCCACCTTTGTTGCCCTCGAAAAAGGCTATTTTGAAAAAAACGGCCTCGACGTTACCCTGAAGCACAATGCTTCGGGGAGTATATCCATAAGGGACCTCTTTGACGGGAAAATAGATATAGCCCATGTAGCGGAAACGCCTATTGCCTATGCCCTGCACGACACCGGCTATTACAAGGGGCCGACCGTGCCCCCTTTTCAAATTTTTGCCGACATGATTTACTCCGATAACATCCAAAAGATCATCGCGCGAAGAGACCGCGGCATTGAACAACCCTCGGATATCCGTGGGAAGAAAGTGGCCATTTTCAAGGGGACGCAACTGGATTATTATTTCGATTCATTCCTCCTTGAGCATCAGATACCGGACGAGCAGATTACCTACGTCGATATGCGGCCGACCGATCAGGTAGAAGCCATTGTCGAAGGCGACATTGATGCAGCGGTCACCTGGGAGCCCTACGCTTCCTATATAGAGGATATATTAAATGAGGATGGAATAATATTGCAAACCGAGCTGACCTACTCCACCTTGTGGATGGCCACCACCTTGAATTCCTATGCGCGGGAACATCCATCCGTACTGACGGCTTACCTGAAATCCCTCTCCCGGGCCCAAAAATACATTCAAAAGCATCCCCTCGAAACACAGAAGATGCTGGCAAAGCATACCGGGATTGCCGTGAATATCATTCAGTCGCTATGGAACGAAATTGATTATGAACTCTCGCTCAGTGAACGCATGTTGACCTTGTTGGAGGACCAGGCCAGGTGGCTTAATCGCAATAATATGGCCGACACCACCGGTTTCAATATGGAACAGCTGGTGAACTACGAACCCATGCAGAAAATCTATCCCCAAGGCATAAGCATAATAAAATGACTATAAAAACCCGCCTTAATATTATCGCCCTCCTTACCCTGGGCACTGTTATGGGGTTCTACCTCTTCCTGTGGTATTCTACCTTCCAGGTGGACGAACATCTTAACCGGATCCGCCAGATAGATACCTTTACGGAAACGGCGTCCGAGCTGAATATCATCACCGAACAATATATCGCCTACGGGGAGGAACGCCATCTTGAAAGCTGGTACAGCCTTTACGACCGCCTGCAAACATACGAAAAACATATTCAGGGCCTTCCCAATCTACATGTTATATCCAATGCCCTGCCCTCTATTAATAAAGCTTTCAATCTCATTCAGGACATACGGCAAAATCCACAAAAATACCCCCATATAGAAAAGAGGCAGAGGCTGCTTGAACGGGCCTCGGCACGGATCCGTTCTGATATTCAGCTCCTGATTTCGGTTTCGCTGAATATAGCCGAAAATCGGCAGGAGAGCATCAGGGAACTCCAGAACAACCGTCAAATCTGGCTTTTGGCTATTCTGATCCCCGCCCTGTTTTTGACCGGTTTCCTGATATACCAGCTGCGTGTCAAAATATTCAAATCGCTCCAAAAACTGCTGAAGGGCACCCAGCGAATCTCCCACGGTGTACTGGACACTCAAATTGATATAAAGGGGGCGCCCGAACTCAATGAACTGGCCGAAGCCTTTAACTCCATGAGCCGGCGCCTTCAGCAACTGATAAAAAAAGAGAGGCAAGCCCGCGGCAAAGCAGAAGAAAACGAAAAAAGATGGGAGAAACTGGTGGAACAGGATCCCAACCTTATTGTCATCCATATCGATGGCGATATACAATTCATCAACAAGGCCGGGGCGCAAATGATGGGATCCGACGATCCGGACAAGCTGCAGGGCATGTCGGTCTTTGATCTGCTGATAGAACCCGAAAGCCTGGAGAAGGCGCGCAAAAGGGTCCAAAAAGTCCAATTGGAGGGCGATACGGTAGATTATACCATCTACAAGATCCGAAGCCTCGACGGCAAGGAGCGGTATCTCCAGGCCAAGTCCATGCCGATCAAGTACTACGGAGAAAACGCCACCCAGACCGTCGGGCTGGATATCACCGATCACATTGAGTACGAAAATGTGTTAAAGAAATCCCTTGAAGAGAAGACCATCCTGCTGCAGGAGGTCCACCACCGGGTGAAAAACAACCTGGCCGTCATTTCCGGCCTCCTCTACATGCAGCGCCAAAACACCGAGAATGCCGAGGTTTCCCAATTGCTCGGGGAGAGCGTAAGGAGAATAAAATCCATGGCCCTGATCCATGAAACGCTCTATAGTTCGTCCAACCTCTCCTCTATTCCCATTAAGGAATATATCGGCAAGCTGATCGGCTCCATTCAGGAAACTTTTGACCCGGATCGGATAATTTGTGTGGATATCTCCTCTGACGACTTCAACCTGAATGTAAACCAGGCCATGCCCTGTGCCCTCATCGTCAATGAGCTGGTATCCAACGCCTTCAAACATGCCTTCCCCGGTTCCAACAGCGGCACCGTTAAAGTTTCGGTCAGGGAGAAAGACGGCCGGGCCCACTTTGAAATTAGCGACAACGGCGAGGGACTCCCCGACAATACGGACCCAAGGGAAGCCCAGTCTCTTGGCTTTACCATCATCAATACCCTTATCACCCAACTAAACACCGAACTGGAAATTCAGTCCGAGGAGGGTACGACCTTCCGATTCGAATTTGAAAAAAGAGACATATCCGGATCCTCCAGCAAGGCGTTTTGAGAGAATAGCCCTTTCCCCATAATTTTCCTGTAACCTTTTCCCTTTTTTCGAGTGTACCCCAATGAACGCACCTAAAACCAACGGGTACCCACCTTGGATTCGAATTCGGATAATGCTTTAATGCTGCAGGTTAAAGCGGGTAAACTGGACAAGCTGGGGCTTCTTTTTGAACGCTATAAAAGAAAGCTTTTCAGCTATTTTTACCGGCTTACCTGCAGCAGAGAAACCAGTGAAGACCTGGTTCAGGAGGTGTTCGAGCGGATACTCCGGTATCGGCATACCTACGATACGAGCTATGCCTTCAGCACCTGGATCTACCGGATAGCCAGGAACCTGCATGCCGACTACCACCGAAAACAGCAACGAAACGGCAGGCGGGAGAAGGATAAAAATCCGGATGAGATAGCAAGTACCCTGACGGCTTATCCCGGCCTGGATTCCCAAAAGAGCAGGGAGTTGAAGCTGTTGGCCCTGGCCCTCGACCGGCTGGAACCCCTGAAAAAAGAAACGCTGGTCCTGAGCAGGTACCAGGGACTTAAATACAAGGAGATTGCCATGGTCATGGACTGCTCGGTCGGTGCCGTCAAAGTGCGTATCTATCGCGCCATGCAAGACCTAAGATTATTGATCCGTGAATTAAAAAGCCAAGAGTTATGAATGACTCACAATATATGGAACTGCTAACCGCCTACCTCGACGGCTCTATTACGGCCGAACAGCGGGCCCGCTTAAACGACCTTATCGATGCAGGAGAAATAGACATCCTCGAAATCAAGGAGATGGAGTTGATGTACCGAAACCTGGGCTCCCTGCCCGCCCCGGAACCATCAAAAGACCTTACCTCCCGTTTTTACCGGATGGTTGAAGAGGAAAAAGAGTCGCATGAACAAATTCGCAAGGAAGCCGGGGCAACATTCATGAATATCCGGCCGGACTGGCTGGCACAGCTTCAGGCCTTTCTATCCCCCCGTCGTATCGGCTACAGCCTGGCCCTGCTGCTGGCGGGCGTACTGATCGGGAACTGGACGACCCCCTTTCAAAACTACCGTCAACAATTGTCCGATCTTTCCACCGAAGTTTCGCAGATGCGCGAAGTGATGATGATCAGCCTGCTGGACAACCGGTCGGCTACCGAACGGCTCAAAGCCGTCAACATCAGTTCCGACATGCGTTCGGCCGATGAACGGGTGACCGAAGCCCTGCTGAAGACCCTGAACAACGATCCCAATGTAAACGTACGCCTGGCGGCCGTCGAGGCACTGCTTAAGCATTCAGGGAACGCCCGGGTCCGGGAAGGGCTCGTCAATGCAATCAGCAGTCAACAGTCGCCCCTGGTACAGGCCGCCCTGGCCGATGCAATGCTGCTGCTGCAGGATAAGGAATCGGTTAACGAATTCAGGCAGCTACTCAACCGGGATGATCTCGACCCGGGGGTGCGCGACAAATTAAGACATACCATAGCCGTACTAAGTTAAGCAGGCCCATATTATGCCATACAACCCATGTATAACAGCCGATATACAGTTTAAAAGCCTACAGGGCGATATCTATACCGATTTTCCAATCATTAAACGCCAGCAAAGCCGGGTGAATACAGAGAAAAACGTATATATCAAACGAATCAAATCACAGAACAACTCAAACTAAGTTCACAGTCATATGAAATCACTATCCTATTACCTGACACTGTTTACCTTCCTCTTTCTGATGGCCGGCGGAGCCCGGGCCCAGGAACAACTCGCCATTCCGCTCAGTAAGCCGGGGGAGCCGGGCAAGCTGGAAGTGGGTGTGCTGCGGGGAAGCATGCAGATCACCGGCTATGACGGCAAGGAGGTTATCATCAAATACAGCGGAAATGAACTGTCACTCAAAAAAGAGAAATCGGTTACTCCCGAGGGACTCAGGCGGATCTCCAGCAATTCCGTAGGCTTTGACGTCGAGGAAGACAACAATGTCGTCGAAATCGGAGGCATATCTCCCATGCACGATATCTCCTTTGAAATATCGGTGCCGCGGAATTTCTCCCTGGATCTCTCCACCGTTAACGGGGACGGAATCACCGTTGAAAACGTCAACGGCACCCTCGAGTTAAGCAACGTCAACGGCGAAATTTCGCTGATCAATGTAGGCGGTTCGGCGGTAGTCAACACCGTCAACGGGAAAATCAAAGCCACCTTTAACAGCGTCAGTGAGAACGAACCCATGGCGTTCAGCAATCTCAACGGTGACATCGACGTCACCCTCCCTGCCGAAGCCGCTCTTACAGCCAAGATGAAATCGGAATGGGGAGAGATCTTTACCGATTTCGACATGGAGATCAACCGCAACGACGACAACAGGCTAAACCAATCGTCCAATGCGGGCACCTACAAGGTATCGATCAATAACTGGATATACGGCACTATCAACGGGGGCGGGCCCGAATACCTGTTCAAAAGCATGCGGGGAAACATCTATATCCGCAAAAAATAAACCGAAAAAAACATACTTCGGCTGCAACAACTGCCTGAGTTCCACGAATAAAGGCCAGAATATGTTTAACCAATTTATATGACCCATGACTTTATTACGCTACCTGAACAGCCTCTTTGCAACTTTTCTGCTGGCCTTTGCTGCACCCGGCCTGTTGGCGGCCCAGCAAAACACCTCTACCGACCCCACTTCCAATAACGGGGCGGCCCGGTTTCCGGCCATGCAGGCCCTCAGGATTACGGATCATGCATCCATTACCCTCGACGGCAGGCTCGATGAACGTATCTGGTCACAGGCTTCGGTAGCCACGGGCTTCATTCAGCGAACACCCAACGACGGCGCACCGGCCTCTGAAGAAACCGAGGCTCGCGTCCTATACACCGATGATGCCATATATGTAGGCATAAAAGCCTACGACTCGGCCATGGATTCGGTTGCGGCCACCCTGTTTCGCAAGGACGGCTCCATGTACAGTGACTGGGTATATGTCGGCTTTGACAGCTACAACGACAACCGAACGGGCTTTAATTTTGCCGTAAATCCCCGGGGCGTTCGAAAGGATATTCTGATTTTCAATGACGACAATGAAGATATCCGCTGGGATGCGGTTTGGGAGGCCAAAACCGAGCTGCAGGATGACGGCTGGAGTGCCGAAATACGCATTCCCCTCTCGCAGCTTCGGTTCAGCACCAGGGAAGAGCAACAAAGCTGGGGTATCAATTTCCAGCGTCGCATTGCCCGAAAACAGGAGATGTCCTTTTGGTCGCCCACCCCCCGGGACAAGTCGGGTATCGTTTCTAAATTCGGCAGCCTGGATGGCATCAACGGCCTCAAGGAACCCAAAAGGCTGGAAGTGGCTCCCTATGCCTCAACCAACCTGAGCCGGGCCCCGAGGCAGCCCGACAACCCCTTCTACAACCGGAATGACGTTTCGGCCGCCATCGGTGCAGATTTCAAGTACGGACTTACTTCCGACTTCACGCTGACGGGAACGGTCAATCCGGATTTCGGGCAGGTAGAAGCCGATCCCGCCGTTATCAATCTCAGTGCCTTTGAAACCTTCTTCCCGGAACAGCGGCCCTTTTTCCAGGAAGGGTCCGATATTTTTGAATTCGGCCGCACCTCGACCTTCTCGAGAGTGGGCAACCCGATGGTATTCTACTCCAGGCGTATCGGCCGCCAACCGCAGGGGCGAATCTCTTCGGCCGGCATCAACGCCGCCTATGTGGACAGCCCGGACCAGACGACCATTGCCGGGGCCGCCAAAGTGAGCGGAAAGACGCAAAACGGACTCTCCCTGGGCATTCTGAATGCGTTCACCGTAGGCGAAAAAGCACAATATATCACCGCAATCGATACCGACGGCTCATTGAGCGTGGAGCCACCCACCAACTATTTCGTGGGGCGTGTAAAGAAGGATATAGAAGGGGGCAACACCGTTGTGGGTGGGTATCTCAGTGCCGTCAACCGCTCTATAGGCGCAGACTACCTTAAGGACCAGCTGCATACCTCAGCCTATATCGGGGGACTGGATTTCGAACACAGCTGGAACGAAAGAGAATGGATCCTGAGCGGGGCCCTCTCCGCCAGCTCGGTCAGCGGTTCCCCCGAAAAGCTGCAGCAGACTCAGGCCAGCAGTGCCCGCTATTACAACCGGGTGGACGCCGACCACCTGTCGGTCGATCCCTCAAAGACTTCCCTCTCAGGCTTTGCCGGAGAGTTCTCTTTTGCCCGGATGGGAGGCGAGCACATAAAGAGTTCGGTCACCTATTCAGTGGTAAGCCCGGGTTATGAAGTAAACGACATCGGTTTTGAAAACCGGGCCGACTACCATGCCCTCTCCTACTTCCTCCGCTACCAGGAAAACGACCCCGGCGATCACCTGCGCTCCTACAATTTCAATGTCTACTACACCCACCGCTGGAATTTCGGGGGCGACCTGACCTACAGCAACCTGGGCAGCTTTACGCGGCTCCAGCTGAACAGCCTGTGGGCCCTTAATATTAATGCAGGATTTCAATTTGAGAGCTTTGAAGACCGCCTGCTGCGCGGCGGACCCATGGCCAAAAGGGAGCCCAGCCGTCATGTTTCAGGAGTCATAAGTTCCGACCCTTCAAAGAAAGTTTCATTTACCGCCGGACACCTGCGGAGCCAAAGCAGGAACAATGAATATGAAAGGGACTTTTTCCTTAACCTCGGCATACGTCCCACTTCCTATATACAGCTATCCATCATACCCAACTTCAACTACAGCAAGAATACCGATCAATATGTGCGGGCTGTGCCGGATCCCCTGGCCAGCCGGACCTACGGCAGCCGGTACGTCTTTGCCGATATCGACCGCACTACCCTGTCGGCCAGCCTGAGGCTCGACTGGACCTTTACCCCCGACATGAGCTTTCAGCTCTACGCCCGGCCCTTCGTGACCTCGGGTAACTTCTACCGTTTCAAGGAGTTTACGACTCCCCGGGAGCTGGATTTCGACATATACGGGGTAGACAGGGGCGTCATCTCGAAAGCCGGCGGCACCTATACGGTCGACCCCGACGGTGCGGGGCCCGCTTCCTCGTTTTCATTCCCGGAAAAGGACTTCAACTTCCGGTCTATACAGACCAACGCGGTCTTCCGGTGGGAATACACACCCGGATCCACCCTGTTCGTGGTATGGCAGCAGGACCGCCGCTCCTTTGACCGGCTGCATGATTTCAACGCCCGCCGGGATTTCAGCGGACTTCTCGACACCGAGCCGACCAATGTCTTTCTGGT
>CAYREV010000020.1:0-50841 GCA_964423345.1 uncultured Balneolaceae bacterium
GCTCGGCTGATGTATGTAAAAGTTGTTGTTCTTCATCGTTTAAGTCAACCTCTATTATTTCCTTGATACCGCCGTGTCCCAGCTTGACGGGCACCCCTAAAAACAGGTCCTTCTGCCCGTATTCACCGTTCAGGTAGGCGGCGCAGGGGAAAATGCGGTTCTGATCGAGCATGATGGCCTCGACCATCTGTGCGGCAGCGGCCCCGGGGGCATACCAGGCGGAGGTTCCCATCAGGTTGACCAGCTCGCCGCCGCCTTTCTTGGTGCGTGCTACGATCTCTTCCAGGCGGTTGTCATCTACAAAATGGGTGATCGGCATGCCGCTTACCGTAGTGAAACGGGGCAGGGGGACCATGGTGTCGCCGTGTCCCCCGAGCAGCAGCGCCTGTATGTCCTTGGGGGAGACGTCGATCTCCTCGGCCAGGAAGGAGCGGAAACGGGCCGTATCAAGAATGCCGGCCATGCCCATCACGCGGCTGGAGTCGAAACCGCTGGTTTCCAGGGCCACCTGGGCCATCACGTCAAGGGGATTGGATACGATAATCAGAATGGTATTGGGCGACTGTTCTACCAGCTGCTTGACCACGCCCTGTACAATGTTGGCGTTGGTCTCCAGCAGGTCGTCGCGGCTCATGCCCGGACGCCGCGGGACGCCCGCCGTAATCACGCAAACGTCAGAGTCGGCAGTATCTTCATAATCCACGGTTCCCGTCAGCTTGGTGTCGAACTTGTGGATGGGCGAGGATTCCCACTGGTCGAGGGCGCGACCCTTGGAGGGATAGATCTTTTCTCCGTTGTGCTCCTGCACGATATCGACCATGACGACCTCTTTTGCAAAATCACGCTGTGCTACTGCCAATGATACGGTAGAGCCGACATTGCCGCCGGCACCGACTACTGTTACTTTCATAATACTTTGATTGAGTTTGTAATGATTGTTAATACACTTGGATAATTTGGGTGGAAGATAAAAAAATTATTACTCCCACGTCTACCGTTCAGCCACCCTTATCTTCCTTTTCGGAAATCCATTCCCCACATCAGCTTGTTGCGCAGGGTTTCAAAATAGCTTTGGTCGGGCAGTTCTATAAGGTCGATGGTGAAGTTCGAACGGCTGATCTCCACTTCAAAGGGATAGCTTTGCACTTCATGGATTTTGCCGTCATAGGAGAAGAGCACTTCGTGTTCCTGCTCCCGCAGGATAATCTTAAGGGATTTATCGGAAGGCAGCACCAGTGGGCGGGTGGTAAGCGTGTGCGGGTTGATGGGGTTGAGCACCATCACGTCGGTATTGGGCATAACGATGGGGCCGTTGGCCGAGAGGTTGTAGGCGGTGGATCCGGTGGGGGAGGCTACGATGAGCCCATCGGCCCAGTACTTGTTGATTAACATATCGTCGTACTCGGCCTCTACGGTGATCATGGAGGTGGAGTCTTTCTTGGAGAACAGGAATTCGTTCAGGGCGTGGTAGATGTTACCGCTGCTGTCTTCCGCCTCCAGCATATACCGCTTGTCGAGGCGGTAGTTGCCCGTTTTAAGGCACTCCAGGGCCGTTTGGAAGTTTTCCTTCTGGGTATAAGCCATGAATCCGAGCCGGCCGCTGTTTACCCCCAGAATGGGCTTGGATATGTTTTTCATCAGGCGGGCGGTATAGAGCATGGTCCCGTCGCCTCCTATGGCGACGACGATGTCGGCTTCGTCGATAGCTTCTTTTTCGGTATCCACGACTTGAGCGGACGGATGCTTCTCCCCGTTCCCGTAGAGATTGTGCAGGATGTCACTGAAAAAGATCTGCTCGCCATTGCTGTCGGCCCATTCCAGCACCTCCATGAAGGGCTCCTTGACCGAGTATTTTTCAGGATTTGCAATGACGGCGAGTTTCATAATGAAATACCAATGTTAATCTGAGACTGGGATGGTCGTCTCCCGCAAGTCGATCCACCAGGGATAGCTGTTGAAAGCGGCTTGCTTGAGTTCGCTGACTGATAGCACATGGTGCAGAACTGAAAAATGAACGAGGCTGTTTCCCGGTATCCGTCGGTGCCCGGGATAAAGCGGGAAGTGAACCGAGGTATAAAGTTCGGTATCGCGGGTGGGCACCCGGACCGGGGACAAACCGATCAAAGCATTTTGGCTTTTAATTTGACGGCCCAGCAGGTCGATGAATATCCGCGAGTAATAATTGTCGGTATAGGCAACCACCAGGGTGTCGGTCGGGCTGAAGGAAAAGGCGGTATCGGGCGACGATGTTTTTTGCAGTTCCACATAGGCCGGAGGGAGATTGTGGAAACCAAGGGAGGAGTCGACCAGTTGGGTCACGTAAGGCGCTTTATCCAGGCCTGAACCGGCCCCGCTATGCAGGTTAAGGGAGTAGGTGGTTCGGCCTTCTGTGCGGACCACCTTGTAGCTGTCTTCGTAGCCGGACATAATGCCCCCCTCTTTGTTAAGTACCTGTCCGGTGATCTGTGGACCCGGTTCCGGAATGAGGTGGAGGTCACCGCCGGCGAATGCTTTGAAGAGTTCATTTTCGCTGTTCATGACCGCGATGTCGACGCGGTTGACGGCCGGCTGTGAGGCGATGCGATAGTTTTTGTATTTGGAGAGTATCAGCAGTGAGTCGTTCCTGAATTGCGAGAAGGCAAAGGGGCCGCTGCCCACGGGCTTGAAGTTCGAAGGGTTCCTTTCAACCGCTTCACGGGGGTAGATAACGGCATAGGGGGATGCCAGTTTCTGAAGAAAATGGGGATCTTTTTCAACGAGCCGGAAGACCACGGTGGAATCGTCGGGTGTGGAGATGCCGCTTACCCCCCTGAGCCTCCGCTGCTGGGCATTCAGCACCTGCTGTTGTTCCCGGTAGTAGGGTTCAAATCCCTTAAGAGGCATGAATAGATGTGCGGCATGGCTTGGGACATGGTTTTTCGCCATCCGTTCAAAAACAAACTTTACATCCCGGGCCAACAGCTTGCGGCCGATGCCGCTGGCAAAGATATCGTGGTCGTGAAAAAAGATGTCGCCATGCAAGTCGAAGGTGTAGGTCAGGGAATCAGACGAAACCTCCCAGTTTTCTGCTATGGCCGGTATTATGTTTCCCTGCTTGTCATAGCGCACCAGGCCTTCATAGATTAGCTGCAGGGCCCGCATGGTACTTGCATTCTCGGCGAACAGCGGGTCAAGGGTAGGTATGGGATTCAGCTCTCCGATATTAAGCTGCCGAAAAGACGCCGAAGCCCTGTCGGCGGTATCCTGCCGGGCCGTGTCGGGGGAAGCCGGAGTCGGGTTTTCATCAACCACAATGGTTTCGGGCCCCTTGCAGGCGGTAGCCATGAACAGTGCGATAATGAGGGGAATAAATGGTGCGTATAGTTTTTTCATAGTCTTTGTCCGGAATGCCCCAGTAAAAATATCCATCAACTTTCACTGTTTTTCAGGCCTTTAAGTCCTTTGACGGCCTTTTCACTGAGCAGGTTAGTGTCATAGCTCCTGATCCTTCCCGTCTTTACACGGTGCTGCTTTACAGCTATATCAATAAGTTTAAGCATCAATTCTCTCATATTCATTCCACTTTCTTCCCAGAGGTAGAATGAAAAGGAGCCCGGGATGGTGTTGATCTCGTTAAAAAAGACCTCCCGGGTATCGGCGTTGACAAGGAAGTCGAGGCGAGCCACGCCGCCGGCCCTGAACGTTTTAAAAATATCCAGGGAGAGGGAGCGAATCCGCTCTGCAAGCTCATCGGGTATGTCGGCGGGGATTAGGCGGTCGGCCGATGCCATTCCCTTTCCGCCTTGGTCGCTCTGGTATTTGTCTTCGAACGACAGCGTCTCCTCCTGTCCCAGGGGGCGTTCGCAGACGCTGGCCTCGGCTTCCCGGGCGCTCCCCAGTACCGAACAGTTGATCTCCATGAGCGGGCTAACCGCTTTTTCAACCAACAGCTCTTCGTCATATCGGAAAGCTGTTTCCACGGCCCTCTCCAGTTCCTCCGGCTTTTCGGCCCTGGCCACCCCGATGCTGCTCCCGAGGGTGACCGGCTTCACGATGAGCGGGAAACCCAGCTCTTCGGCCCGGCCGACCAGGTGTTCCCGTTTTTGCTGCCAGGTCGGCTCGTCAAAGGAGAACCCCTCTACTACCGGTATGCCGTGGGCCCTGCACAGCTCCTTGGCCTTGACTTTATTCATGCCCAGGCTGGAGGCAAAGACCCCACTGCCCCCGACAGGGATATTGTACATCTCGCAGGCCCCCTGGAAGGCTCCGTTTTCCCCTTCAGAGCCGTGAAAGGCGGGTATAACCGCATGGATGGGGTAGGAGCCGGGATCGGTGAACCAGCCGCTTTTGCCGGTTTCAAGTAGGACGGGCTGGCCCAGGTCGTTGTGGGAAAAGGTGCAGGAGGTGGCGTTCTCCTCGATTTTATCCAGGTCGCTGAACTGTTCGAGGTCGGTAAGATGGTCGCCGGTAAGCCACCTGCCCGACTTGGTGACATAGAGAGGGATGACGGTGTATTCGGTATCCTTCAGAGAGGAGATGGCTTGCATGGCGGTGAGTACGGATACCTCGTGTTCGGGTGACCGCCCGCCAAAAGCTACTACGATATTACGCTGATTCATCGGGAATTTGGGTCAGGTTAATTTGGAAGCCGTCCCAATGATAACAAAAGATAGCAAATGTTACTATTTGGAGCAGCCGGCTGTCGTTGAAGCTGTATCACGATGCGGGCGCAAAGGCACTTTGAGAAGAAAAATAGGTAGATGCTATCACTGCCGGTTATGGCATAAACAGGTCTTCAATACTTGATCCGCAAAGTTTTAACCTTTGCGGATCTGCATACAAGAAGCCCGTCGCATTCTATGTAAGACTAACTACTTGCTACTGCTTGTTAACCGGGGTCAAATTTTCTTCTTTTGAGCCATATAGTAGAGCTGCATCACCCGAAGCTCGTTGTAGTCAACCTCCTTGTCGAGCTCGTTATAGAGAGGCCGCAGCATCCTGGGGTTTTTGCGTTCCATGGCGTCCAGCACTTCATCACGCTTGCGGGCCGAAAGGGAGGAGGCTTTGACAATGCCCTCGGTACGAATGGAGTGGCCCTCTTCAAGGTATTTTTTCAGTTGTTTCACGATAGTGCCTTTCTTGACGCCGTACTGTTCGGCAAGATGCTCGATCGACTGGCCGTTGTTGTAGGCTTCACCGATCAGCACATGCTTCTCTTTGGAAGACACCTTTTCCGCTTTCTCCCTGAGCGGTTGCGTGCGTATATTCACATCATGCTCTTCGCAGTATTCCCGGATGATTTTTTCAAAAATATCGCCGTAGCGCTTTAGTTTAATAGAACCCACACCGTATATCTGCATCATATGCTCATCATTCTGTGGAAAATAGTAGGACATCTCCATGAGGGTGGTATCGGGAAAGATGGCGTAGGGCGGGATGCCTTTCTCGTCGGCCAGGGCTTTTCTCTTTTTCCTGAGCAGCTCAAAGAGGGCCTCGTCATGCTTTTTCTCAACGTCTGAGGTGGTTCGGGCCGTGGCCTTGCGGTCGACCGAGGCGGAGGTGCGGTCGAGGGTTCCGAAGACGTTTTCGGTTCCGTCAAGTACCGATCGGGCGGATTCCTTGAGTTTAAGGCTGCCGTATTCCCGGTCCTTTTCCAGGTAATCCTGCCTCAGCAGTAGCCTTGAAAGCTGAATCCATTGGTCGCGCGCCCACTCCATGCCGATGCCGTAGGTAGACAGCTCGTCATGGTTGTTGTCAAGTACCTTTTTGGATTTGGAGCCGCGCAGTACGTCGGCAAGGTAGTTGGCCCCGTAGGTTTCGTCGGTTCGGGAAATGCAGGAGAGGAGTTTTTGCGCCTGTACGGTGAGATCTTCCACTTCATCCTCCACAGCCAGGCAATTGTCGCACATATCGCACTCCTCTTTGGTGTATTCCTCCCCAAAATAATTGAGCAGGGGTTTACGCCGGCATTCTGTGGCTTCCAGGAATTTCAGCAGGGCGTTGAGGTGCTGTTCGGCTATCTTCTTTTCCTGCCCCTCTTTCTGGTTAATAAAATAGCGGATCTTCTGCGTGTCGGAATAGCTGAACAGCAGCAGGCAGTCAGCCCGCAGCCCGTCGCGGCCCGCACGCCCGATCTGCTGGTAGTAGGATTCAATATTTTTGGGCATGTCGTAGTGAACCACGAAACGTACGTCGGGCTTGTTGATGCCCATGCCGAAAGCGATGGTAGCGACGATGATATTGATATCGTCCCGGATAAAGGCATCCTGGTTACGGTTGCGAACCGTCTCCGAGAGGCCGGCATGGTAGGGTTTGACGGAGTGCCCCTCCTGTTTCAGTTCCAGGTAGAGTTCGTTGACCTGGCGCCGCGAAAAGCAGTAGATGATGCCCGACTGCTTCTTGCGGGTATATAGAAAATCCAGCACCTGTTCGGTGGGATCGTCCTTGTCGGCCACCTTGAGGAAGAGGTTTTTGCGGTCAAAACTGGAGAGGAAGGTCTGGGAATCGTCCATCTCCAGGGTTTTCTTGATATCCTCACGCACGCGGGGGGTGGCAGTGGCCGTCAGGGCCAGGCAGGAGGAGCCGGGAAACTCTTTGCGTACTTCGGCGAGCTGCCGGTATTCGGGACGGAAATCATGTCCCCACTCGGAAATGCAGTGGGCCTCGTCGATGGTGAAGCAGTCGACCTTCAATTGGGACAGCAACTCCTTCGTTTTGTTCATCAGCAGCGTTTCTGGAGCCAGGTACAGGAGGTCGGCTTCGCCCCGCTTTAGCTGCTCGATATTCTGTTCATATTTTTCGGGAGTCAGTGAGCTGTTGAGGCAGACTGCGGGTATGCCGAATTGCTCCAGCTGTTCTACCTGGTCTTTCATCAGGGATATCAAGGGGGACACCACAATGGTGAGCCCGTCAAAGATCACGGCCGGGATCTGGTAGCAGATCGACTTCCCTCCGCCGGTAGGCATAATAACAAGTGCGTCATTTTTATCGAGCACCTGCTGGATCACTTCCTGCTGGAGGGGCCGGAAAGATTCATATCCGAATACGGTTTGTAATACGTCTTTTGCTTCTTTAATCATGGAACACAAATTTAAAATAATTTCTCAGATCCCGCCATTCTATTTGCTCAAATACAGGTTCTTAAACTCATAAGGTTTCTTAAAGTGTTCGTCGTTGAAGTCTGCCATAAAGTAGATGGTTTCTCCGGTCGACTTCATTTCGGGGCCCAGCTCCTTCTTTACTTCGGGAAACTTGTCGAAGGGGAAGACCGGCTCCTTAATAGCCCAATTTTTGAGAGTGGAGGTAAGCTCTTTTTTGCTGAAATCTTTCAGCTTTGCACCGAGCATCACTTTCACAGCAATCTGGGCTTCGGCCCTTCCGGTGGCTTTGGCCAGGAAGGGGATGGTGCGGGTGGAGCGGGGGTTGGCTTCCAGCACATACACTTTGCCGTCTTTTACGGCATACTGTACGTTCAGGAATCCGACGATGCCCATATTCTCGGCGATAAGCTTCTGGTACTTGCGTATGTCTGCCAGGGCTTCATCGCTGAGTGAGTAGGTGGGCAGAACGGCGGTTGAGTCGCCGGAGTGCACACCGGCCGGCTCAATATGCTGCATGATGCCGGCAATATGAAGCTGCTCCCCGTCGTAGACGGCGTCTACGTCGACCTCCACGGCCTGTTCGAGGTACTTGTCGATGAGGAAGGCGTTTTCGGGATGGGTATCCAGCACGCGCTGGGTGTACTTCTCCAGCTCTTCGGGCTTGACGGCGATGCGCATGCCCTGTCCCCCCAGCACGTAGCTGGGTCGTATGAGAACCGGGTAGCCGATGCGATCGGCGATCTCCAGTGCGCCATCCACATCCCGGGCCGTCCCATATTCGGGGAAGGGGATCTCCAGCTTTTCGAGGAAGGTTGAAAAGGATCCGCGGTCCTCGGCAAAATTGATCATCTCAAAGTCGGTTCCGTAAATCTTGATGCCCGCCTCGACAAATCGCTTGCCGAGCTTCAAGGCGGTCTGTCCCCCTACCTGCAGGATCACCCCTTCGGGCTGTTCGTGCTCATAGATGTCGAGCACACGTTCCCAGAAGACGGGTTCAAAATAGAGTTTGTCGGCAATGTCGAAATCGGTGGAGACCGTCTCGGGGTTGCAGTTGACCATGATGGCTTCATATCCCATATCCTGTACGGCCTTGACGGCATGGGTGCAGGAGTAGTCGAACTCAATTCCCTGGCCGATGCGGTTGGGGCCGCTTCCCAGGATCATCACCTTGGGCTTGTCGGAGACGTCGCTTTCGTTCTCCCCCTCATAGGCGGAATAGTAGTAGGGGGTCTCGGCGGGAAACTCGGCCGCGCAGGTGTCAACCAGCTTGAACGAAGGCTTGAGGCCCAGCTCCTTGCGGTGGCTTCGGACCTCTTCCTCTGTTACTTCGCCATTGCTCTGGCTGAGCATCCAGGCGATCTGGGTGTCGGTAAAGCCGGCCTGTTTAAGCTCGTACAGCTCTTCCTTGCCGATGGTGTCGAGCGACTGTCCCTCGGTCCGGTTCTCCAGCGATACCATGTAGCGGATCTGTTGCAGGAACCAGGGGTCCACTTTGGTGATATCGGCAATCTCCTCGACCGAAGCCCCCAGCTTGAAAGCGTTGCGGATATTCAGCATGCGGTCCCAGTAGGGCTTAAGCAGGCGTTCGCGCACCTCCTTGCGGTCGAGTTCCTCGTATCCGTCGGCTCCCAGCCCGGACCGCCCTATTTCGAGCGACTGCCAGGCCTTGTTCATCGCTTCGGGGAAGTTGCGGCCGATGGACATCACCTCGCCGACCGCTTTCATCTGGGTGGTCAGTTCCTCGTCCACGTTGGGGAATTTCTCGAAGTTGAAACGCGGCACCTTGACAACCACATAGTCTATAGAGGGTTCAAAGCAGGCCGAGGAGACTCCCGTGATGGGGTTGGTCAGCTCGTCCAGGTTGTATCCCACCGCCAGCTTGGTAGCGATCTTTGCAATGGGGTAGCCGGTGGCCTTGGAGGCGAGGGCCGAGGAACGGCTGACCCGCGGGTTGATCTCAATGGCCACGAACCGGTCGGTGCCGGGCTCGACGGCGAACTGCACGTTGCAGCCGCCGGCAAAGGTGCCGATGGAGCGCATCATCTTGATGGCCGCATCCCGCAGCATCTGGTACTGCTTGTCGGTCAGCGTCTGGCAGGGGGCTACGGTTACGGAATCTCCGGTATGTACGCCCATGGGATCCACATTTTCGATGCCGCAGATGATGACCACATTATCGTTGTTGTCGCGCAGCAGCTCCAGCTCGTATTCCTTCCAGCCGAAGATGCTCTCTTCAATGAGCACCCGGTGTATGGGACTCATCTCCAGTCCCCGTGTCACCTTGCGTTCAAATTCATCTTCGTTCCAGACGATCCCCCCGCCGGCTCCACCCATGGTAAATGAGGGCCGGATGACGAAGGGGAGTCCCCCGAGCTCTTCCACGATCTCCTTGGCTTCCAGCAGTGACTCGGCCGTCCGGCTCCGGCACTGCGGTATGTCGATCTCTTCCATCAGGTCGCGAAACTGCTGGCGGTCTTCGGTGATATCGACAGCGCCGATATCGACCCCGATAATATGAATGTCGTTGTCGGTCCAGAAATTTTCCTGTTGCAGGTCCCGTACCAGGTTCAGCCCGGTCTGTCCGCCCATGGTGGGAAGAACCGCGTCGGGCTTTTCCTTTTCAACGATCTCCCGGATCGATTCGGTGGTCAACGGTTTCAGGTAGATTTCATCGGCCATCATGGGATCGGTCATGATGGTGGCGGGATTGGAGTTGATGAGCACCACTTCGTATCCCTCGTCTTTCAGGGAGCGGCAGGCCTGGGTACCGGAGTAGTCGAATTCACAGGCCTGGCCTATTACGATGGGGCCGGAGCCGATGATGAGAATCTTATGTATGTCGTCGCGTCGTGGCATGCTTGTTATTTAATTTTCTGCAGGTTAAAGATATATTTTTTGGATCCGGTTGGGGCGTATGGCCCCACGCCCCTACACCGCCCTTACACCAGTTCACCTTTGCCTTCCTTGATCATATCAAGGAACCGGTCGAAGAGGTAATCCGAGTCGTGCGGCCCCGGCGAAGCTTCCGGGTGGTATTGCACGGAAAAACCCGGGAAATTCTTGAACCGGAGCCCCTCAATGGTGTCGTCGTTCAGGTTGATGTGGGTGATCTCCACTTTTGATTCGTCGAGCTGGTCTTCGTCGACGGCAAAGCCGTGGTTCTGGGTGGTGATTTCCACCAGCCCGTTGTTCAGATTCTTCACCGGGTGGTTGGCACCCCGGTGGCCTACAAACATCTTCTTGGTCGGTATACCTTCCGAAAGGGCCATCAGCTGGTGCCCCAGGCAGATGCCGAAGATGGGTTTCCCGGACTCCTTGGCATAGTTGACGGCGTCCAGTGCGTAGGTGGCCGTTGCATCGGGGTCGCCGGGGCCGTTACTGAAAAAGAAGCCGTCCGGCTCCCAGCTTTCCAGTTCCTCCCTGAAATCCCCGTCGGCCGGAAAAATGCGCAGGGTGCAGCCGCGGTCCACCAGGTTGTTAATGATATTCTGTTTGATGCCGTAGTCGAAGGCCGCTACCTTGAAGGGGCCGTCGCTGTGCACCGTCTGGGGTTCGGTCCGGGTCACCTTGGTGGCCAGCTCCAGGCCTTTCATATCATCCCACTCTTTGGCCATCTGCACCAGTTTCTCCTCCTCCAGCTCCTCGGATGAGATGACCGCATTCATAACTCCCTTGGACCGGATGTGCCTTACCAGCCTGCGGGTGTCGACGCCCGAGATGCCCACCACTTCGTGGCGTTCCAGGTAGGCCTGCAGGTTGCCGTCGGCCTGGGGGTTACTGTGTTCCCAGGAAAAGGAACGAGTGATGAGTCCGGCCACCATCACCCTGCGGGCTTCGTCGTCGCGGCTCATGGTGCCGTAGTTGCCGATGTGCGGGTAGGTCATCATCATGAGCTGCCCGTAGTAGCTGGGATCGGTAAAAATTTCCTGGTAGCCCATCATGCTGGTATTGAAACAGAGCTCGCCTCCGGTGGTGCCTTTTTTGCCGATGGCAAAGCCGTGCTCTATAGTGCCGTCGGAAAGTGCTATAATTGCTTTATCCCTGGGATATAGTGACATGAGATATAAAGTATTCGGTTAGGTATTGAGAAAATTTTACTTAAAAAAAATCCGACGACGGAAACCGTGTCGGATGAGTTGCTGGAGGGGGGTAAGCAAACCCGCAAAATCTTGGGAAAAGGAGTTTCATGCGGCCTTGGGAATCCGCTGTAAAAAGATAAGTAGTTTCCGGAACTTCCTATTATCGCCAAACCTGTTTTGTTACAAGTGTGCTCTTTTGGTGCGCCTATATCAATTCCAGCGCAAAACTGAATTAAGATAATAATTGGCGCCCCGAAGGTCAACTCATTTTGACTCGTCAACCAGCTTTTTTAACAGGAATCCGGTGAGGGTGCTCAACCCGCCTGCCAGTCCCCCGGCCAAAGCTGTGGCAAGTATAAGCAACAGGGGATGGGAGAGGGAGAGCGTTTCGGCCAGCCGGGTAGCCAGGATCCCTTCGTTGGCAATATGAATGTAGAGCGCCTGCCCCAGCCACAATGCCCCTACCCCCAGGAAGCCCGCACCGAAAGAGCTTGGGCCCTTGCGGCCGAGCCAGCCGCCCAGCACAGATGCGGGCAGGGCCACCCCCCACCAGGGCAGTACCAGGGTTATAAGCCAGGAGAACAGGGCGATGAGTAAAGCTAATAGCATGGTCTTATTGTATGGTTAGGGTAAAGGGAATGGTGTCTTGTTTCGCCGGTGCCGAACGCATGAACTTCAGGGGGTAGAGTTTGCCCTTCCTCCAGTCGTCGATCATATTGTCATAATATTTTGAGCCCGCATTGCCGGACTGCCCGCCGGGATAGAGGCCGTAACCCCGCACTTCCGGGCCCAGTTCCACCACCATACGCCAGGAGGGCCCGTTGCCGCCCCTGATGGCGTTGACCGACTCGCCGCCCCCGTCCGTGAATATGTTTTCCCTGCCCAGGCCGGGTATCTGTGCCAGGTGGTTGATATCGGTATCGTTGACATATCCCCACTGCCAGCCGGATTCGTCGGAGCCATATTCGTCATTCAGTTTTTGGATGGCCTCCCGGAAAGAGCGGTTTACCAGGTCGGCCAGCGTTTCCTTTTCGGGAGTGTTGATGTCGTCGACCCATTCGAATTCGGGGTTGTCCCTGATGAGCTGTACCACATGGTCGCGGTCGGGCCAGGTCAGCGGCAGGTCGGTGGAGCCGTACTCATCGTTCCAGATGGCCCGGTAGAGCTGTCCCCACCAGGTGTGAAAAAGGGAGGGGGCGATCTCTTCGCCCCGGTTCTCGTATTCCCATTCGTCAAGCATTCGATGGTAGCGCGCCTTATCACCCGTCAGGGAATCGGTATGGAGCAGGTCCAGCATCAGGGGCAGGGCGGTCTCTGCGTGATAGCTGTAGTTGTCCAGCTGCAGCTGCTGCATGTCGCTGGGTGTGATATCCTCCATGGCCGCCAGCCGGTCGTTGATGCGGCGTCCCCGTTCAAAAGGGGCAAAATTGTCGTCCAGGTAGTAGGGGTAGGTGGTGCCGACCGGCTCCTGGTTGGCGGAGCTGACAAAACCGCGCTCCGGATTTTTAATGGAGGGGATCTGTTCAAAGGGGATCCAGCCCTGCCACTCGTAAAGCGGGTCCGATCCGTCGCTGATATACCGTCCCTGTTCCTGCCACTTCAGGGGATATTTGCCGGTCACGGTGATAGCGATATCGGAGCGGTCGGCAAAGACCCAGTTCTGGGCGGGATTATCGTAATGCCTGATGGCGTCCCGGTAGTCCTCGTAATTTTGGGCGCGGTTGAGTTTGAGGAAGTGAAGCAGCTCGTTGGACTGCTCATAGGCGATCCAGCGCATGGCGTGCAGCCGGGGCGTGTTGGAGCTGTACCCCTGGCCACCGGTTTCAACGACCGGCCCGTGATGGGTATAGATCACGGTGTCGGCGACCGTCTCGGCTCCCCGGACCTTGATCTTTTCAATGCGTTTATTGGTTTTTCTCCAGGAGCCGTCATACCGGTATTCGGCGAGGGTAGAGTCCCGGAATTGGATCTCGTACCAGTCCCATACGTCGGCACTGACATTGGTGGATCCCCAGGCGGCCTGCTCGTTAAAGCCGATGATCACCGAGGGGGTGCCGGGCAGGGTGACGCCCATCACGTTCTGATCCGGGCCGTGCAGCTGCAGGGCATACCAGATGGAGGGAAGGGTCATGTCCAGGTGGGGGTCGTTGGCCAGAATGGGATAGCCGCCGGCCGTCTTCCGTCCGCTGACCGCCCAGTTGTTGCTCCCATTGGCGGGATCGGGCTGAAAGGGGGAAACTTCCTTAACAATGTCCGGCCTAAAATCGCCTTCCGGCTTTTGGGTGTCGATGGGGGTGAAATGCCACGATTTGGTTGGGGGGATGATGGGGTCGGTGAGCTTCGGTGTCCGGTCGAGTACGGCTTCTATAAAATCATCTCCGAAATAGGCGCGGGTGTTGCTCATGCGCAGATCGCCGTTGCTTCCGGCCAGGGTATAAGTCATATATTTGAGCAGCAGTGCGTTTTTGAGCGGGGACCAGGTTTCCGGTTTATAGTCCAGGATCTTGTATTCAAGGGGGTAGTCGGCCGGAGACAGGTGCTCAATCCAGGCATTGACGCCCTCGGAATAGGCCTGCAGCACCTCTCTTGTGGTTTCATCATTCATCATGCCCTTCAGGGAGTTCTCGGCTGCGTAGACCATGCCGATACGCCGCCGGTAGCGGTCGTATTCCAGGGCGCGCTCTCCTATTATTTCCGACAGCCGTCCCGCGGCGGCATGCGTTTGAAATTCCATCTGCCAGAGACGGTCCCGCGCGGTGACAAAGCCCTGTGCAAAATAGAGGTCCCTCTTATTGGAGGCGAAGATATGGGGGATGCGGTGCCGGTCGTAGTACACCTTTACCGGGCCGGAGAGCTTGGCGGCGGGCAGTTCAACGGTTTGGCTGCCGGTATACTGCCATTCTGCATTGGCCCAAACGCCTGTTGCCGGGTTAAGCAGTTTCCCCAGGGGAGGGATTTGCCCGAAGGAGGTATTGAGGGCCCAGAGTAACAGGAGGGTGGCCAGCAGGGACAAGCCGAATTGGAGCCTGGTAGTATTCAACATGGTCAAGGTGCAAGGGTTAAATTGACAAAACCCTAAGTTGATACTTTCAGGCTAAAAAACAAATTCTGCCATCCGGCTTACCAAAGCATCATTTTCATACAGAATACGCTGCCACCGCTTTTAAGGTATTCGTAGGTGCTGACTTCGTGAACCGAGAAACCGGCATCGCGCAGGTTTTTGTTGGTGTCGGTGCAGCCCTGCTGAATAATCACATTGGAGCCGTCGGGGCAGGTGGCGTTGCAGGCAAAGAGCTCGGTGGCCTCGTAGCGGGAGGCGTGGATAACGTTTTTGAAGAGCGATTGAATCAGTTTGAGCCCCCCGTCGGTAAAAGCCTCCGGATAGATAAGTGCCGATTCCTCGTCCAGCACGCAGAAGCAGGTATCGAGGTGGTAAAAAGACTCGTCCACCAGTTCCAGGGCTATGACGGGGACGTCCAGGATCTCCGAAACCAGGTCGTAGGCTTTGACCGACGAGCGGTAGCCGTAGCCGCCCCAGAGCAGCCGTTTCCCGGTATGCCAGATGGCATCGCCGCAGCCTTCGAAGTCGTCGACCTCGGTATCGTCCAGGTGGTTGATTTCGTAGCCGTTCTGTCGGTACCACTGTTCGATGTAGGGGACTTCCTCCTTGCGCTGGTCGGCGTGCATGATGCTCATGACTACCTTTTTCCGGCCGTCGTCCGTAAGGCAGGGCAGGCTCTGGTTGGCACAGAAAACCATGTCGGGCAGGCCTTCCTGTCCATCGATGGTATGGACATCTATACCTACCTGTTCAAACGTTTTTTTGAGGACGTCCCACTCATTTTGGGCTTCCATCTGGTTGACCCTGCCCACATTGTCGTTCATATGCGGGTTGATCACATAATCCACGGAGAAGTAGGTGGGGGTGACCATAAGAGCCTTTTTAGGGAGGGGCATGGATGGGATATCATCCATCGAGAAATCGACTTGATCGGCAGAAGTAAGTACTTGTGACATATTGTGGAACGTTTTAAAAGGAGTAAGCCCATTTTTTCGGACTTCAAAGATACATATTTGTATGGAAGAAAAAAGCTCCCGGCGATGCTCAGCAGGTATGAAGCCGGATGGCGGCTATTACCGTTACCGGAAGAGGACGGGCCGTTGTATCAGCCGGTGAGATGGCAGGCCTGCGGGACGGTCGTCCGCCATCAATAAATTTTATCGCTTGTTCAACTCTTATTTGTAATTTAATAGACGTCTATTGTTTCAAAATAATCCTATTATCTCCTGACATGCTCCTAAAACCCGACTTGATTTCACAGCTTGCCCCGCTGGAACTCAAAGCCCGAAAGATTGTCGAGGGTTTTATTTCAGGGCTCCACAAGAGCCCCTATTACGGCTTCAGTGTGGAGTTTGCCGAACACCGGCCTTATAACCCCGGCGATGATTTCAAGCATATCGACTGGAAGGTCTATGCCAAAACGGAACGTTTCTATGTCAAACAGTATGAGGAGGAGACCAACCTGCGCTGTTACCTGCTGCTTGATACCAGCAGTTCCATGTATTACCGTCATTTTGCAGACTGGTCAAAACTGAAGTACGGCATTCACTCGGGAGCCGCCCTCATGTATCTGATGCACCGGCAGCGCGATGCCTGCGGACTTATACCCTTCAGCGACAAAATTGAACATTTTATCCCGGCCAAATCATCCTATACCCACCTGCGACAGTTATTTGCGGAGCTTGAACGAAGGCTGGAAGAGGAGGGGGAGGGCCGGCCCCAAAGGCGAAAGACGGCCACGGCCGAGGTCATTCATGAGGTGGCGGAGCGCCTCAACCACAGGAGCCTGGTGGTTATCATCACCGACCTCTTTGAAAATGTGGACGAACACGACAACCTGATCTCCTCGCTGAAACACCTGCGGCACCGCAAACATGAAGTGCTTCTTTTTAATGTGTTGGAACATCAAAGCGAGAGGGAGCTTGATTTTCCCGACCGGCGCTTTGTGATGGAGGATATGGAGACCGGGGCCAATATGGAGATCATACCGGCACAGGTGCGGGAGGACTACAAAAAGAAGATAGCGGAACATACCCACCGGTTTAAGATGGCCTGCAGTGAATCTCAGATAGATTTTGAAGAGATGGATACGCAGAAACCCTTCGACCTGGCGCTGCTTGCCTACCTGAACAAGAGGAAAAACCTGGGATGATCAGTAATTTTAAATTATGAATGTTGAGTGTTGAATTATAAATGCAGATAGCAGATAGCTGCCCCCTCCAGATTCAATTATGAAATCAGGTCACGTCGGAGTTTCTCAGCAGCCTGTTCAGCAGGCGGGGGAAGAGGCGCTTCAGGTATACTGCCCAAACCTCTTTGCCTCCGATGTATATTTCCTCTTTGCCCTTCAGGATTTTCGGGAGCAGTTTTTCGGTAAACACCTCGGCTTCCATGCCCTTTTCCTGGCCCCTGCCCATTTCGCCGTGGCGGCTGCCGTCTCCTTCGAGGGCATTGACGGTGACCTGGGTCTTGATAAAACCCGGGCAAACAAGGGTTACCTTGATGCCGTCATCGTAAACTTCCTGCCGGAGGGAGTCAAAATAGCCGTGGATGGCGTGTTTTGATGCGGCATAACTCGACCGCAGGCGTGTGCCGAACTTGCCCATCACGCTGCTGGTTACAACTATGTGTCCGCCGTTCCGCTCAATCATGGAGGGAAGAACCGCCTTGGTAAGGGCCACGGTACCGAAAAAATTGATCTCCATCACTTTTCGCACTACGGCCAAATCCGTTTCCACGGCTACAGAGCGCTGGCTGATTCCCCCGTTGTTAAAAAGGTAGTCTATCCGTCCATAGTGGTTGAGAACCTGCCTCGTTTTCTCCTCCATCTGATCCGGTTCTGCCAGATCGAGGGGGAGGATTAAGACATTGGATGGATACCGGCAGTTTGCCTTAACTTCCTCCAGCACGCCGGGACGGCGCGAGGAGATTACAACGTTGGCCTTACGCCTGTTCAGTGAGTGGGCCAGGGCTTCGCCTATACCCGAGGAGGCCCCGGTAATCCAGATTACTTTATCTTCAAACGACATGAGTGACCCTGTTTTTAAGGGTTATTTTCGCCTATACTCAATTTCGGTGTAAATTTTCTATCTTTTAAGTTTAGATATTCAGATAGAATGTCGATCCCTGTTAATAAAAGGAAAACGTTTTGAATCCCAAACATACCATATTACTGGTTGAAGATGAAGAGGAACCGGCCGAAATGCTGGCCAACTTCCTGGAGATGCACGATTATGACGTTTTATTGGCCCATGAGGGCGAAAAAGCACTTGAGCTCATCGACAACCATGCCGGGGAAATTCACCTGGCGGTTCTCGATATCATGGTGCCGAATGTGGACGGCAAAGAGATATGCAGCCATATTCGCAGCCATCCGGTGCTGAACGACATCCCCGTGATCTTTCTTACGGCCAAAGACCGGGAGAAAGATGAGATAGAAGGCCTTGAGCTGGGGGCCGACGATTATATACCCAAGCCCGCCAGCCTGGATCTGGTCAAGACGCATATAGAAACCCTGCTTCGCCGCCAAAATCCGCAAAAAGCCAACTGGCTGCAGTATGGAAATGTGTATCTCGATACCGATGGCAAAGAGCTGTTTGTGGAGGGCGAAAAGGTCGATCTGACCTCAACCGAGTACAGCCTGATTGAACTGTTTTTCAAAAATCCCAAACAGGTGTTCAGCCGCCAGCAGATCCTAAAGCATATCACCGAGGAAGACCGGTTTGTTTTTGACAGGACGGTCGACGTGCATGTCAAAAACCTGCGGCTCAAGATGGGCGAGTCCGGGGAAATTATTAAAACCTACCGCGGCATCGGCTACGGTTTAAACCGGGACCTTGTTAAAGCATGATAACCGTATGACCGAAACCGTTATAATCATTCGAAGATGACCATACGCTCCAAACTGGCCTGGACTTTTGTACTGCTGTTGATATTCGGGATCACGGCTATCAGCAGCTATTCTATTGTCTTTATCCGGGACTACCTGCTGGAGCAGGGGCGGGATGAGATCAGGCAGGATACCCGCTGGATGTCGGAGACCGTCCGCAATATAGCGCGGGGAGAACGTTTTGAAACTCATTTCAGGGAGGCGGCCCGGATATCGGGGTATAACCTGGCCCTGTATGACGGTGAGGGAGAGCTGCTGTCTGTATATCCCGATACTATTGAGGTTGCTCCCAACCTTGCGGCGGATGTGCAGGTTACCCTGAAAGCCCGCGGTGATATTCCCTGGCTGCCGACGGGAGAAAAGCCCGAACAGATCGTCAGCTATATGTACCTTTCCCAAAGCTCCAATCCCGCCCGTTACGTCAGGATCAGCCAGTACAAGGACCGTATCTACGAGCCTATAAAAACCATTCGATGGATTATCTATTACGGCATGTTTATCTCTATAGGCCTGGTTATCGTGGTCAGTATCTGGATAGCCCGCTATGTCACGAAGCCGATTATGCAGATCAAAAATGCCGCCCAGAAGATTGCCGAGGGAGATGTAAGCAGGAAGATCGACCTGAACCGTAACGATGAATTCGGCACCCTGACCGATTCACTGAACCAGATGGCCCTGAAGCTCCGGGAAGATACCCGGCAGATAAAGCGGTATGCCGAAAAACAGCGTCAGTTTTTTGCCGATATCACCCACGAGATCAGAAATCCACTGCATACCATCTCCGCCTCCATGGAGATGTTGGAGATGGATAATTTGTCGGATGAAAAGCGTAAAAAATACCATGCCAACGCCCGCAAGCAGGTGGAGCGGCTCGGCCGGCTTTTTAGGGACCTGGTGACCCTTCAGCGATATGAATCGGACGAGTATTTTATTGAGAAACAAGAGTTTGATCTCTCCGATATCGCCGGGCATATGCTTGAGTGGTATGGGGATATAGCAGAGGAGAAAGGCATTGAGCTGGAAGTGGACACCCACTCCTGTGCGGCTATCGGCGACCCGGGAAAAATAGAGCAGGTTATTGATAACCTGGTTTCCAATGCCATTAAATATACCGGTGAGGGGTCTATCAGGCTAAGGTATGGCAGCGAAGATGGCGTCATTACGGTAAGAGTCGAGGATACCGGCATCGGCATTTCCGAAGAACACCTCAACCGCTTGTTTGACCGGTTTTATCGCACCGATAAAGCCCGTTCCCGTGATAAGGGAGGCACCGGCCTGGGACTGGCAGTTGTAAAAAGCATCCTCCATGCCCACGAAAGCGAGATACAGGTGGAAAGTGAGGTGGGAACGGGATCCCTGTTCCGGTTTACCCTGCCCTCCGCCTGATCCCGCCCCACCTGTTTATGCCATTAATAGCTGTTGGTTTAACGGGAAAGGGGTTTACGCAGATCTTCGCAGACTCATTCTAAATAGGGCGAAGGTGCTTCTCTTCAAATTTCCTTCACAATAGTTGGGTTTATTTAGGTTTAGAAAATTAATCCAACAGAAACGCATGGCCAAAGAAGAGAAACGAATAGGTGTAGTGTTAATGAATTTGGGAGGGCCTACCGGCGCGGATGCGGTCCGCCCTTTTCTGTATCACCTGTTCCAGGATGAAGATATCATCAAGATGGGAGGAGGCAGGCTCCAGGATTTCTTTGCAAGTGTTATTTCCAAGTTCAGGGCCCCGAGCGTGGCGGAAGACTACGAAGAGATTAACGGCTGCCCCAAGGGTTGTACGGGAAACAAGCACTGCCTCAACCGGCAGAACAAGCGTGTTTCAAACTGCTGTTCCCCCATTAACGGCCTTACCGAATCACAGCGCCGGGCGCTGGAAAAACATTTTAAGAAAGCCCTGCCCGGGGTGACGGTAAAGGTTTATACCTGTATGCGCTATTGGATCCCTTTCGCAGAAACAACGATGGAAGATATGTTTGAGGATGGGATCACCCATGCGGTGATGCTGCCTCTCTATCCCCAGTTTTCGTGGACCACTACCGGCAGCAGCTACCGGGATTGGGAAACCAAGCGGGAAAAGCGCTTTGGCGATGAGAGGCCCTGGAAAGAATTTCATGTGAAGAACTACCATCGCAATCCCCACTACCTGCAGGCGATGAACAGCCGTATTGACCAGGCCCTGGGGGCGATGGATGAAGAGACCCGCAACAAGACCCATTTGATTTTCAGTGCCCACGGCACGCCTCTTCTGGAGGTTAGGAGCGGAGATCCCTATACCACGGAGATCGAACAAACCATGGAGGCGGTGATGGAACTGCGCGGCCGCAGGGAGCCCTACTGGCTGGGGTATCAGTCGAAGGTAGGTCCCCAGAAATGGACCCAGCCGAATACCGAAGACCTGGTTCGGCGCCACCTGCAGTACGGTATCAGGAATTTTTTGCTTATACCCGTAGCTTTTGTCACCGACCATATCGAAACCCTCTATGAGCTGGGGGTTGAGCTGAAGGAAGATCTGGAAGAGGAAGGGTACACCTTCGAAAATTATGCAGTTATGGAGGGCTTGAACGACCATCCCCTCTATATACAGGCACTGGCCGATGAAGTGGTGAAGAAGCTGAAGCATGAGCTTCCCGAGATTACAGATGAACAGGAACCTGAAACCGTAAAAGCTTAACGGATGGCAATGGATACCCCGACACTGGATGATTTTTGTGTAGTGGGCGTCAACCACTGGGAGGCGACTATAGAGGTTCGCGAGCAGTTCAGCCTGAGCGATGTGCAAAAAGCCGAGCTGATAGCGGGGGCAAACCGGGAGGGTATCGAAAGCCTTTTTGTGATCTCCACCTGCAACCGCACCGAGATTTTTGCCCAGCACGCCACCTCACAGGAGCTGATCCGGCTGCTGGTTACCTACTCGGATGCATCACTGGATGAATTCCATACCTACGGTTTTGAAATGAGCGGCCGCAAAGCGGTCGAGCACCTGTTCAATGTTACGGTCGGGCTGGATTCACAGATTCTGGGAGACCTGCAGGTTGTCAAGCAGGTCAAGGAGGCCTATGAGCTGGCCTCGGAGAAAAATGCAGTTTCAGGAGAACTGCACCGGCTGATGCAATGTGTGTTTAGAGCCCACAAACGCTCACGCAATGAAACGTCGCTGGCCGAGGGAGCGGCTACCACCGCCTATGCCGCCGTACAGTTTGCCAAAAAGACTTTCGACACCCTGCAGGACAAAAACATCCTGCTGGTCGGTACAGGCAAGATCGGGAAGGTAACCTGCAAGAACCTGGTCAGCCTGGGAGCCCGGCGGCTGACACTGGCCAACAGAACCCTGGAGCGGGCGGAATTTGTAGCCGACCGTTTTGACCTGGAGGTGGCCGAGATGGAGGCACTGCCTTCCGAGATAGCCGAAGCGGACCTCGTTATCGTAGCGACGGGAGCGGGCAAACCGGTTGTTAGCATGGAACACATGCAGCCCTCCATTCAAAAGGGCACCTTCAAGGTATTGCTGGACCTGTCGGTACCCCGCAATATAGACCCTGAAATCGGCACGCTGGAGTTTGTGGACCTGGCCAATATGGATTTTCTGAGTGACGTCACCGACGAAGCCTATCGCAGGAGGGAAGAAAACATACCGCTGGTCAAAAAGATAGTGGATGATGAGCTGACCGACTACCAGAACTGGCTCAGCAAACAGAAGGTGGTGCCCACCATCAAGGCGCTTACCAACAAGTTCGACAGCATACGCGACGAAGAGTTCGAGTTTTTCAAGAACAAGATTTCTGATACCGATCGCGACAAGGTGGAAAACCTTACCCGGCGTATCGTAAATAAAATTGCCGCCTACTCCATAGAACACCTTCGCGACCACCATGAGTCAGAACAGGTTGCCAAAGTGGTTCACGATATGTTTAAGCTCAAAACCGAGACCCCGGATGAGTGATACGGTACACATCCGCATAGGGACGAGAGACAGCGAGCTGGCTACCTGGCAGGCCGGGCAGGTGAGCAATGCATTGGAAGAGCAGGGCCATGAAACAGAAATCGTCTTTATCAAGTCGGAGGGAGACCTCGATCAGATGACACCGCTCACCGAGATGGGCGGCAAAGGGGTCTTTACCAAGGCATTGGACGAGGCGATGCTTAATGGCCAAATTGACGTGGCGGTGCACTCGTTTAAGGACTTGCCCACAGAGAACCCCCTCCCCCTCAAGGTAGCTGCCATCATGGAGCGGGCCGACCCCAGGGACTCGCTGGTAGCCCCGAAAGGCACGGATTTCCTGGATGATGAACAGTATAAAGCGGTCATTGCCACCGGAAGCAACCGCCGGAAGGCCCAGTGGCTGAACCGCTATCCCCACCACGAGATGGCCGGTTTGAGAGGAAATGTGAATACCCGCCTGCAAAAAGTCCAATCACAGGGCTGGGACGGCGCCATCTTTGCTGCTGCAGGATTGCTGCGCATTAACCTCGGCAGTCATATCAGCAGGTACCTCGACTGGATGGTTCCTGCGGCCGCCCAGGGGGCCATGGCGGTAATGGTGCGGGAGGAGGATGAACGCATGGAGGAGATCGTCGGCAGGCTCAACCACGATGAGACGGCCCTCTGTACTACCATAGAACGTGACTTCCTGCATGACATGGAGGCGGGGTGCAGTGCTCCCGTCGGGGCGTACGCCCGGATTGAGGAGGGAGAGGTACATCTTAAAGCGGTAGCCCTCACACTTGACGGCAGCGAAAGGTATGATTTTGAACAGACGGAAAGCGTAGGCAAAGCGGGAGAACTCGGCCACAAGGCGGCGCAGTCACTGCTCGAAAAAGGAGCCCTTGGCATTATCGAGGATTTGAAACTGAAATAGGCCGTTGAGGTCCATTCCGCCCCCAATGTTTTTAAAGCCAAAGAACCCCTGAATCAGACGTGACCCTTTAACCGGTATTTCCTGATGCGACGAAACAAACTTAATATCCTTGTCACCCGCACCCTATCGGGACGGCAGCTTGAATATGCCCGCATACTGGGACTGGAACCCATCATAGAGGAAGCGCTGGATTTTGAGTTTCCGGAGTACTGGGACGATGTACTGAAAGTGATCAACGATAATCCCAGGGCCGACTGGGTTTTTACCAGTGCCAACGGGGTCAAGGCCCTGGAGGAGCTGATGGGAAGGGGCTTGCAGGTGCGGCCGGAAGTACAGCTTTTTGCGGTGGGTTCCAAGACAAAAGAAGCCCTCGAGGGACTCGGCCTGGATGCCGTGGCACCCCGGAAGCAGGATGCCGAACACCTGGCGGAGCTGATTATTGAAGAGGGTAAGATCGATTCGGTGATATATTTTCACGGGAACCTTAGCCGGGATGAACTCCCGGAAAAACTGAAGTCACACGACATCGAGGTTTTTGAGATTGAGGTGTACCGCACCATGATCAAGCCGGTGGTTCTGCCCGAAAGGCCGGTGGAAGCCATTCTCTTTTACAGCCCCAGCGCTGTCGAAGGTTTTGATCGGGGGCACGGTTTCGAGGGGGAGCTGCCCAGGCTCTTTGCCATCGGCCCTACCACTGCCGATGCACTGCATGAAAAGACCGATCAAGCCATAGAAGTAGCCGATCAGCCCGATACCAGGGAACTGCTGAAGGCGGTGGCGCACGCACTTTTTAAGGAAAAAGAAATAGAAGGCGGATAAGGCGATAGAATAACAGCGGCAGGGATGTAGCAATACAGCCGAGCCCCTTCGCCCAATCCCATCAACCTGTAGCCAAATTATGTCAAATACATTTCCAGAACTGAAAAACGACCTGTTGCTTCGCAGCCTGAATGGGGAAGAGGTGGAACGCCCCCCGGTATGGATGATGCGCCAGGCCGGCCGTTACCTGCCTCAATATATGAAGCTGCGTGAGAAGTATTCTTTTTTTGAACGGGTGGAGACCCCGGAGCTGGCCTGTGAAATCACCCTGCAGCCCATTGATGAAATCGGTCCCGATGCGGCGATCATCTTTTCGGATATCCTTACCATCCCCCAGGCGCTGGGCATTGACGTCGACCTGGTTAAGGGCAAGGGGCCGGTAATGGGCAACCCCATTCGAAGCGTGGATGACGCTTTTGCCATCCTTGCGGAAGACATACCCGCCAAGCTGAGTCATGTGATGGATGCCATTACCCTGACGCGCAGGGAGCTCAACGGGCGAGTGCCCCTGATAGGTTTTGCCGGTGCGCCGTGGACGCTGTTCTGTTATATGGTGCAGGGGGAGGGATCCAAGAATTTTGCCAAAGCCAAAGCGTTCCTCTATGAGCATCCCGATGCGGCACGCCATGTCATGAAAGAGCTGACCAAGGCAACCATCGATTATCTTAAGGCGCAGGTCAAGGCGGGGGCCCAGGTGGTGCAGGTCTTCGATTCATGGGCCGGCCTGTTGGGGCCGGAAGATTTTAATGAATGGGCCATGCCTTACCTGATGGAGATTTGTGACGCCATTGATGAAGTCCCGGTTATCCTGTTTGCCAAGGGGAGCTGGTATGCCCTGGAGCGCCTCAGCTTCAGGGGCAATGCATCGGCACTGGGGCTTGACTGGACCATCACGCCGGAATATGCCCGGGAGGCAACGCGCAACGATATTGTACTGCAGGGGAATTTCGATCCGAGCAGGTTGTTTCTGCCCGTTGAAGAACTGAAACGCCAGGTGACGCGCATGATAGACCGCTTCGGTATACAGAAGTACATTGTAAACCTGGGACATGGCATATTACCGAACATACCGGTAGACCATGCCCGGGCATTTGTTGAGGCAGTGAAGGAATATGAGTCGTCCGGTTGAACAGGGACAACAGCTAAATTATGAGTGATATAAAAAATAAATTCGCAAGGTATATCCGGAAGCTACAGGATGAGATCTGCGGGGCCCTGGAAGACCTCGACGGCAAGGCTTCCTTCCGCCGGGACGACTGGGAGCGGGAAGGCGGTGGGGGCGGCCACTCGCGTGTCATTGAAAAGGGCGGCCTGTTTGAAAAAGGGGGCGTGAGCATATCAACTGTTCACGGGGAGCTCCCCGGGCTGATACGTGAACGTTTTGAGGTGGAGCAGGGATGGTTTTGGGCCGGCGGACTCTCCCTGGTGATTCATCCGCTAAGTCCCATGGTTCCCACGGTGCATGCCAACTTCCGTTATTTTGAACTGTATGAAGACGAGTCCATGGAGGAGATACGGGACTGCTGGTTCGGGGGAGGTGCCGACCTGACCCCTTATTACCTGTGGGATGAGGATGCGGTGCATTTTCACCGGGTATTTAAGGAAGCCTGCGACCCTCATGGAGAAGACCTGTATCCCCGTTTCAAGAAAGAGTGCGACGAGTATTTTTATAACGATCACCGCGGGGAGGCACGGGGTGTCGGGGGATTGTTTTTCGATTATCTCCGGGAAAACGAAGGCAGTTCCGTGGAAGACTGGTACCATTTCACCACCGATACGGGCCGTGTGTTTCTGGATGCCTATCTGCCTATTGTGAACCGTCGAAGGGATGAACCCTATAATGAACGCCATCGGTACTTCCAGGAGATACGGCGCGGACGGTATGTGGAATTCAACCTGATACATGACCGGGGCACTCTTTTCGGGCTGAAAACAAAAGGAAGGACGGAATCCATCCTGATGAGCCTGCCCCCGCGTGTTCGCTGGGATTATGATTTCCAGGTGGAGGAAAATAGCCGGGAGGCATATTTACTGCAGCGGCTGAAGAAACCCATTGACTGGATTGAATACGGAAAAGAAAAATAACCGGTGGGGGCGTAATGGTATACGCCCCAACTGTAAAATTTAAAAGAAAATATTATGGCACACGGACAATTTCCATATATACGAGCACGAAGACTTCGGGGCAGCGAAAGTCTTCGCGAAATGGTAGCCGAGCACGATCTGAAGCCGGCTGATTTCATCGCTCCCCTCTTTATCATGGAGGGAGAGGGCGAAAAAATTGAAATTCCGTCCATGCCCGGCTATTACCGGTATACCCTGGATCTGGTGATGGAGGAAATTGAGGAGTTGAAGAGCGAAGGCATACGGTCGTTGCTGCTTTTTGTCAAGGTCCCCGAATCCAAAAAAGATAACAAGGGCACCGAAGCCCTGAATCCGGAGGGTTTGATGCAGCAGTCGGTTCGGGCTGTCAAGGAGCGGTTTCCGGATATGCTGGTGATGACCGATATTGCCCTGGATCCCTATTCCAGTTACGGGCATGATGGAATTGTGGAAGAGGGTGAAATCCTGAACGATGAATCGGTCGAAATCCTCTCAAAGATGGCTGTAAGCCATGCACGCGCCGGTGCCGACATGGTAGCTCCATCCGACATGATGGATGGGCGCATTGCAGCTATGCGGGAGGCGTTGGACAGCGAAGATTTCAAGCATACCGGTATTATGGCCTACAGCGCAAAATATGCCTCCGGTTTTTACGGACCCTTCCGTGACGCATTGGACTCCGCTCCCGGCTTTGGCGACAAGAAAACCTACCAGATGGACCCGGCAAATATCCGTGAAGCGGTCAGGGAGGCAAAGCTCGATGAACGGGAAGGGGCCGATATTGTCATGGTCAAACCCGGACTTCCCTATCTGGATGTAGTGAGAGCGGTCAGGGAGGCGGTCGAGGTACCCGTATCCGTGTATAATGTTTCCGGGGAATATGCTATGTTAAAGGCCGCTGCCGAAAAGGGGTGGCTGGATGAGGAAGAGGCCATGATGGAGGCGTTGCTGGGCTTTAAGAGAGCGGGAGCCGATTTGATTGCAACATATTTTGCCAAAGCCGCTTCAAAGATATTGAACGAGAATCAATAAGCAGTTATAAGGGAAGTACCGCGGATTCATTTCGGAAAGATTGATGTTTATCCGTCGGAATCCCCCCTTATGACAAAACACAATTTCATGTTGGAAAAGAGCAAGAAGCTTTTTGAACAGGCACAGAAATTTATACCCGGAGGGGTCAACTCCCCCGCCCGTGCATTCAAGTCGGTGGGGGGCACACCCGTCTTTTTTGAGGAGGCCAGCGGTTCGCTGCTCACCGATGTAGACGGCAATGAATATATCGACTATGTAGGTTCATGGGGGCCGATGATTCTCGGACATGCATTTGAGCCTGTCATAGAGGCTGTTCGCGAAGCAGCGGCTAAGTCTACCTCCTTTGGGGCTCCGACGGAACTGGAAGTAAGAATGGCCGAGCAGGTCCGGAAGATGGTGCCCGGTGTAGACACCATACGGATGGTCAACTCCGGGACAGAAGCCTGTATGAGCGCCATCAGGGTTGCCCGCGGGTATACCGGAAGAGACAAGATTATTAAGTTCGAAGGCAATTACCATGGCCACGGCGACTCCTTTTTGATTAAGGCGGGCAGCGGCGCGCTGACCCTCGGCTCACCGAGCAGTCCCGGCGTAACGAAGTCCACCGCCGCCGATACCCTGGTTGCCGACTATAACGACCTGAACAGTGTGAAAGAGTTGCTGAATGAATTTGAAGAGGAAGTGGCGGCAATTATCGTGGAGCCCGTTTCAGGAAATATGGGTTGCATACCGCCCAGGCCCGGCTTTTTGGACGGGCTGCGGGAGCTGTGCGACGCCCATGGCACGGTGCTTATTTTCGACGAGGTGATGACCGGCTTCCGTGTGGCCATAGGGGGAGCCCAGCAACGGTACGGGGTGACGGCAGATTTGGTCACCTACGGCAAAATAATTGGAGCGGGTCTACCCGTAGGTGCGTTCGGCGGGAAAAAAGAGGTGATGGATGTGGTATCGCCGGTAGGTCCCGTCTACCAGGCGGGAACCCTGTCGGGCAACCCTCTTGCCATGGCGGCGGGACTGGCACTGCTGGAAGAGCTTCATGAGAACCCCCGGCATTATGACGAGCTGGAGGAAAAGGCGGCCTACCTGTTCAACGGCCTGAGTGAAGTATTTAATGAATATGGCATTCCCGTGCATATCAACAAGGTGGGATCAATGATAAGTGTGTTTTTCACCGATGAGGAAGTGTATGATTTTAAAACGGCTCAAACCACCGATCAAAAGTTCTTCAAGGAGTTTTACCACCGGATGCTGGAAAATGGCATCTACCTTCCGCCTTCGCCTTTTGAGTCCTGGTTCCTTGCCAATACCCTGACCGAAGAGATGCTGGACCGGACCATTGGGGCTGCAAAAGCTTCCGTCAACACCCTGGCGAAGGGGGGAGAGTGAGGTTGGATATGGCTGAATTGATTGAAAAACTGAAAACCCGATGGGGTATAGAAACCCATTGGCAGCTGGTGCTGATACTGTTCATTTTTGCCATAACAGGCATTTCGACCCTGTACGCACGAAAGTTTTTCTTTCACCTGCTGGGGATTACAGCCGGTACCGATGCCTGGATACGTACCCTTGCCTGGATAGTGGTGGTATTTCCGGCCTACCAGGTTCTTTTTCTTTTCTACGGTTTTATACTCGGACAGTTTGAATTTGTCTGGAGATTTGAGAAAAAGAGCCTGAAGCGGATAAAAAGTTTATTTGGAGGGGCGGCGGAAGATTAGCCTACTCCTGCTCCTTCTGCTTTTTTTCGATGATTTTTTCAAGCTTTTTTTGCTCCTTGCGGGGCAGGCTTTCCACGACCAGGTCATAGGAATCTTTAATCCACTCCTTGATCAGTACATCCGAGAGATAGCCGTGGGGATCGATGGAATTCCAGTGCTTCTTGTTCATATGGAATCCCGGTTCCACTTCGGGATAGAGGTCACGAAGCGTAGCCGCTTTGATGGGGTCGCATTTCAGGTTAATCTTGTCGAAGTCGTCTACATCAGTCAGGGCAAATATTTTACCCATAACCTTGAAAGCCAGCGTATTGTCGTCAAAAGGGAATCCCTCCGTAACCCCTTCGAAAGAGGTACAGAAATCTCTGAATTCTTCAATATTCATATATGGTCTATCGGTCTGCTATTATGAGGGCACCTGCTATTAGAGCGATAATGGCCATCACGGTTCCAATACCGTCAAAATGGAAATCGAATAGTCGAATTAATCCTTGGAGCACGAGCCATATTCCGAGCAGGGTAAAACCCCATTTGTTAGTTCTGTTCGCCATAAGTAGGTGTTTTTGGGTTCTTTACTCTCGGTAAAGATAGTATTCGATAGCAAGAAGGCAAATCTTAATTGGAGATAGCAAAAACCTACCTGTTTGCGGTTTTAAAATCGTTAACAAAGTCCTGCAGCAGGGTTACGGCCGATTCCCGGATAACCTGCATTTTATCGTAGGATACGATGCCCACCATACCTGTTTCCCAGGTGCTGGCGGAGGTTTGCAGGTCCCGGTTCAGTTTCAGGCTGACCGGTTGATAGAAACGGATAGAGACGGAGAAGGGAACCAGTCCCCGCCCGGCATCCATGGTATTGATATGCATGTAAATTAATGGGATATCGGCAGATGACTGTAATTTTTCGTCGCTTACCAGAGGGATGTCGGCCTCTTCCAGGTATTGCACCGCCGCGTCCTTGATGGAGGTTACCTCTATCTCTCCCTTCTCGTTCAGGGAAACATTGGCCTCAAGATTCAGGGTAAACCCCATTTGGGTTATGCCCCGAAGAGAGCTTCTTTCCCGCTGGATCTCATTCTGGGCAAGGGAGAGGCCCGGTGCGAGAAAGAGTAACAGGGTTGTCAGGAGTGCGGTGGAAGTTTTCATAGCGTTTGGATTTGGGCCTGGCCCGGCATTCTCGTCAACGGTCAGTGTTTGATGATTGCCGCTGTTAATAAAACCCAAGCAACAATGAATGCCGTTCCACCTACCGGCGTGATGGCTCCCAGCCAACGAATACCCGTTATAGAAAGTATATAGAGGCTGCCCGAGAACACGGCCACACCGAACATCATGGTCCATCCCGACCATTTCAGCAGCCTTGATTCGGGCATGTGCAGGGCTATCATTCCGATGGCCAGCAGTCCCAGGGCATGATAAAAGTGGTACTGTACCCCGGTCTGGAATATTTCCAGCATTTCCGGCTGCAGCCGTTGCTTGAGGGCATGGGCTCCGAAAGCGCCCAGCAAGACCGATATGAGGGCGTTGATGCTTCCCAGGGCGGCAAAAAGTTTAAACATAGGGAGAAGTCTGATGGTTAATATTACTGAACTCTATCAATGAATATAGCTATAAAAAGGTCCCCCGTACAGCTGGGTGCATTGAAAGGCCGGGGTCGGATAGACACGGTACGCTCAGGAGGCCATACTCTTCAGGTTCAACGGGTTCGGATGCTGGAAAAAATAATCCAGTTTCTCTTTCAGCTTGCGGTTGGAAACGACTTTGTAGTCTTTCTCATCGGAAGTTTTAAAGGTGGGAGCCTGCAGGCCCAGGCGTTCGGCGGCCACCCGGTAATACATTTTACGGGGCGGGTGCCCGTCGGAGACGGCATTGAATATTTCGTTTTCCACATCCCCTTCGATGACCTTTCGGACAATACCTATGCAGTCGTCGCGATGGATGAGATTCACGGGGGCATTGCCTTTTTCAAGGCCGTTACGACCGGCCAGGTATTTGGCGGGGTGGCGGTCATAGCCGTAAAGTCCGCCAAAACGAATCACGGTTGTGGAAAAGGAGTCTTCATCCAGAAGCAATTTTTCAGCTTCAAGGAGGGCATTGCCGGATGGCCGGCCGGCCCGGCCGGCTATGGCATCATCCTCTTCCACAATACCGGGCCTATCGGGATAAACGGAGGTGGAACTGATAAAAATAACTCTTGAAATGGACGAAGAGCGAAGCTGTTCAATCACCGATTGTACCTGTGCGGTGTGATACTCTTTTACATTTTCATTTCCCCTCCCCGGGGGGATGTTCAATATGAGAAGGTCCGAATTCCAGAAAGTATCGCAATCTTCACAGTTGAGATCCGGGTCAAGAACGATAAGGAAAGGTTCTACTCCCCTGGAGGAGAGCGCGTCTATTTTGTCTTTGCTTGTAGTTGACCCCTTGACCGAATGGCCCTCTTCTCTCAACGACTTGGCCAATGGCAGGCCCAGCCAGCCGCAACCCAGTATGCTTACATTCATAAAGTGAGGTATGCTTATTATTTCACCGGGCGAAATATATGCAAAATTTTGGCCAATATCATTTCAGAGAAACGGCTAAAATCCGGAACATCCAGGGAGGGATACCCGTTTAACCTTTTGCAGGTAAAACAGAAAAAGCAGCCGGTTGCCCGGCTGCTTTTTTAATTGCGGTGCCAGTCTTGATTATTCTTCCTTCATGAACGGGTAGGTCCACTCTTTGGGAGGGACCTGGGTCTCTTTTATGGAGCGAACGGAGATCCAGCGCATGAGGTTGGCGGCGCTGCCCGCCTTGTCGTTGGTACCCGACTTGCGTGCTCCCCCGAAAGGCTGCTGGTTGACCACCGCTGCCGTGGGCTTGTCATTAATGTAGAAGTTGCCGGCGGCCTGGTTCAGGTAGTCGGCCATCTTGTTCAGTGCATAGCGATCCTGGGAGAAGATGGCACCGGTCAGGGCATAGGGAGAGGTGGTATCGCAAAGTTCCAGGGTCTCCTCAAACGTATCATCCTCATATACATAGGCCGTGAGCACCGGACCGAATATCTCCTCTTCCATGGTTTTGAATTTGGGATCGTGTGCCCGAACGAATGTCGGTTCAATGAAATACCCTTCGGAATCGTCATAACCGCCCCCGATCAGTATTTCAGCGTCGTCGGCATCCCTGGCATAGTCGATGTATTCGGTGATGCTGTCGAAAGCTTTCTGGTCGATGACGGCCGTCATGAAATTGGTGAAATCCTGGGCGTCGCCCATCTTTATCTTGCCGACCTCCCGGGAAAATTTCTCTTCAAATTCGTCCCAGATGGATTCCGGTATATACATGCGCGAGGCAGCCGAGCATTTTTGACCCTGGTACTCATAGGCCGCCCGCAGTGCAGCGACAACCAGCGCATCCACATCGGCGGAAGCATGGGCAAAAATGAAGTCCTTCCCGCCCGTCTCACCGACAATGCGCGGGTAGGTTTTGTACTTGTCGATGTTGTCGGCAATGCTTCTCCACAGGTGCTGGAAGGTTCCGGTCGAACCGGTGAAGTGCAGCCCCGACAGGTTTTCATTGTCGATGACAGGATCACCTATTTCCGCACCGTGGCCGGGGAGGAAGTTTATCACCCCGTCGGGCAGGCCCGCCTCCTTGAGCATGAGCATGGCATAATAGCTGGAATAGATAGAGTTGAGGGCCGGTTTCCAGAGTGAGACATTGCCGCAAAGTGCGGGGGCTGTCGGCAGGTTTACCGCTATGGAGCTGAAGTTAAAAGGCGTCACGGCGAAGACGAATCCCTCCAGGGGACGGTATTCGGACCTGTTCCACATGCCTTCGGGCGAGTAGGGCTGGTCCCTGTAAATCTCCGTCAGGTAGTAGGCGTTGAAACGGAAGAAATCGGCCAGTTCCGCCACCGCGTCGATCTCTGACTGATAGGCGGTTTTGGACTGCCCCAGCATGGTGGCTGCATTCATGGTATAGCGCCACGGGCCGCTAAGAAGGTCGGCCGCTTTTTTAAAGATGGAAGCCCGGTGTTCCCAGGGCATGGCAGCCCATTTTTCCCTGGCTTCAAGAGCTGCTTCAACGGCCTTGTCGACCTCCTCCTTGCCGCAAAGGTGCACGGTGCCCAGCTTATGCCCGTGGTCATGGGGAATGACTACATCAGCCGTGCGTCCGGTCTTAACTTCCTGCCCCCCTATGATCGCCGGGATTTCAATATCCTGCGATTTCAGGCGTTCCAGTTCCTTTTTTAATTTTTCACGCTCGGGCGTTCCCGGAGCATATGATTTTACCGGCTCGTTTTCGGGTTCCCTGATCTCAAAATATGCGTTCGCCATAACTGAATACTTGTTTGATTGTTGGTAAATCGGATTTAAATATCTTTCGGAAACTAAGGGCTTGGAAAGTATGAATTATTTTCTTGAAATAACTACCGTTATCCTGTTTTGGATCTTATAAACAAGGTGACTTTTTCAGCCGTTTCAAATCCCGTGGTTATGCAGTCGGGTACCGAAACGCCGCCCCTGAAATTACCGGCCAGATAGAGACCGGGATGGGTTGTTTCCATTTCATCCATTGCTTCCAGGTACTGCTCATACCCCAGTTCATATTGCGGTATGGCTTTTTCCCAATAGGTGTGGCGTACCATTTCCGGAGTGCCGGCGACGCCCAGCAGGCGGTCAAGCTCCAGCTGCAGCAGCTGCACCAGTTCCTCTTTGGGCCGTCCCGCCAGTTCCGGGTCCCGGGCGCCGCCAATGAAGCTGGTCAGCAAAGCATGCCCTTTGGGCGCCCTCCCTTCAAAAAGGCTGGAAGAGAAAAGGGTGCCCAGGTGGCTGCAGGGTTCCTTCCCGGGGATCAGCATCCCGAAGCCATCCAGCGGGTGATGGATGTTCTCGCTTCTGTATCCCAGGGAGATCACACTGAGGGGGGAGTAGGTGATCTCTCCAATCTTGTCTAAAGCTTTGCTCCCTTCGGTCATAAGGTCACTAAACAGATAGGCCGGCAGCGTGGAGATGATGATATCGTGCCGGTCCGCCGCCTCTTCTCCCCTGAAACGGATTTCCCACGAGCCGTTACCGGGAGTGATGGCGGTGATTTCCTTTTGGTAGCGGACGGCATTTCCCAGGGCGCCGCCCAGTTTTTCGGGAAGGGTTTGCAGGCCGTTCCTAAAAGAAATAAGGGCCTTCTTGGTGGTTTTTTTCTTTTTCTTGATAAACCCCCCGGCGATGGAACCGTGTTTCTGTTCCGCTTCATGCAGCATGGAAAACGTTTGGCGCACGGAGAGCTGTTCGGGGTCCCCCGCATAGATACCCGCAACAAAAGGGTTGACGGCGTAGTCGAGCACTTCCCGCCCCAGCCGCCTGCTGATAAAACCGGCAATACTTTCGTCGGCTTTTGATGAGGGGTCGATAAAGGGTTCTTTACATATTCTCCACTTGGCGGCAGCCGAAAGCAGGCCGGTACCTATAAATTGGCCCGGCGAGGTGGGCAAAGGGTGCAGGCTGCCGTCCCGGAGGATATATCTTTTCTTTGATTCCCGGCCGGCCTCCGCTATTTCCTCGTTCAGTCCCAGCTCTTCCAGCAGCTTCCATACCCGGTCGGATCGAACAAGCAGGCTGTTGGGCCCCTTTTCCCAGAGCCATTCCCCCTTTTTTTCCGTCTGTATGGCCCCACCCGGCCGTCCCGATTTTTCATACACCCGGACTTCCAGTCCGTTTTGCTTCAGTTGCCAGGCGGCACTTAGGCCGGTGATGCCGGCCCCGAGTATGCCGATGGAGGGTTGTAAAGAATTCATAAGTACTACCGCTGATTTCCGGAACATTCTTACTTAGAATTAATCTAAGTAAGCCTTATATTCCCGTGCTGTGTTCACTGACTATACAAATAAATTATTAACCTTAAGTGAAGAAATTGTAAGATGAAATACTTTAAACACCTGTTGTTAAGTCTATTGGTACTCACCGGAACCTTCCTGCTATCCTGTTCAAGCCAGACGGACGACAAGCTGGTTGTTTATTCCGGCCGGAGCAAAGCGTTGGTTGATGAAATTGTTGCTGACTTTAAGGAACAAACCGATATAAAGGTTGATGTCCGCTACGGCAACGACGCGGAACTGCTGGCCATACTGAATGAAGAGGGGGATAAGAGCCCTGCCGATGTTATCTGGGCCAATACTACCGGAGCCCTGTCCAACGCATCGAGCGAGGGGCTTCTGACCAAGCTGCCCGATTCACTGCTGAACAAGCCGGCATCCTACACCTCCTCTTCGGGCGAGTGGATACCGGTTACCGTGCGTTTTCGCGTGCTCGCCTATAACTCGGAAGCTCTGGATGCGGCGGACCTGCCGGAATCGGTTATGGACCTGCCCTCCATGGAAGAGTTTGAAGGGCGCGTAGGGTGGACGCCCACCTATTCCAGTTTTTACGACTTTATAACGGCCATGCGGATGCAGGAGGGAGAAGATGCCACCCGCGACTGGATCGAAGGGATGAAAGAGCTGAATCCCAAGGCCTACAATTCCAACACCCCGATGGTACAGGCCATTGCAGCCGGGGAGATCGACCTCGGATTGACCAATCACTATTATGTTCTTCGAATGAAGCAAGGTGGAGCCGAGGGCGAATACGAAGGCCATGAAGAAGGAGAAGAAGAACATGAGGAAGAAGAGCAGGCAGTTAAGCCTAATGCCAATCTTAAGACCTATCATTTTGCCCCCGGCAATATTGGAAACCTTGCCCTGGTAACCGGTGCGGCCCAGCTCAAGACGGCCGACAACAGCCGGGTGGCTCAGCAGTTCCTGAGCTTTTTGCTTTCCAGCCGGGCCCAACAGTACGCGGCCCAGTCGGTCCATGAGTACCCGGTGGTTGAAGGGGTTGCCGTACCCGATTATTTGCTAAATGAAGAAAAGGCATTCAAGCTAAGCCCCGACTATGATTTCAAGGAGCTCCAGAAGCTGGAGGGAACCCTGAACCTGCTTCGGGAAGCGGGCCTGATCTGATATATACGTTTTGTCGATAATTTTTACAGCCCGTCCGGCGGCATAGCTCGCCGGACGGGCTTTTTTATGGTTTCGCATATCGAGACGTCCTATATGCAACCTCCCTTCCCTAAGTCATATTGATCCCGACGGCTGTCGGGAGAGAGATTTTTTGTGGGAGGAACCCGGAAACGGAAGACAAAGATCACGCACCCGGGCGGGCCCGGATTCGAGATGACAAGAGGTGGCTAAGTATTTGTTCTGCTTTTTTTCCGTTTATTTTTTTTGCGGAGGTACCAGATTATCACCCCGGTAATGGACAGAAGGGTCGGGGCCAGTCCCAGGATAAAGTACCCCCATTTTACCGGGAGTCCCCCGAAAGAACCGATATGAAGGGGGTACATCAGGTTCATCAGCCTGGCACTTGCCGGGGCACTCAGGGCATCCTCGGAATGGAGTACCGTCAGACGGTATTGATCCAGGTAGACGAAGGTGCGTCCGTTGGGATGCCATTCGGATGGCTGACGAAGACGGACGGTGATCACATCCCTGTCCGATTGCGGCAGGTAGAGGTAGGTGGGCTTTGATTGGGGAAACAGGGAGGTCGCTTTTTCAACAGCACCTTCCAGCCTTTGATCCGGGGGCGTTGTCTTCAGGCCGGATACAACTTCTGCGGCAGATGGTTGTCGTTCGTTAAGAACATTCTGCAGAAAGGATTCCATGGGTGCGTAGAATACGAGGGCCGTACCGGTACCCGCGGTGAGAATCAGAAATAGTGCGGTCCAGAAACCCACGGCGCGGTGAAGGTCATAGTTTATGCGTTTAAGTTTCCTGCCGAAAGCTATGCTGATGCTTCTCTTGAGATTTTGGATTTTCGGCCACCACAAAACAATGCCCGAAAGGGCGATCAGCAGCAAAATTATGCCGCTGATGCCGACGATGATGCTCCCGGTATATCCGCCAAGCAGGTTCTGGTGCAAGTCAAATACCAGTTTGATAAAATCACCGCGTCCTTTTCTCGAACCTGCGATTTTACCGGTATGGGGATTGACATAAACATAGGTATGGGGCGGGGTCTTGCCCAGCCAAAACTCGGCATTTTGCCTGTCGGTTCGTGGGAGATTGATAAAACGGACGGTCTTATCGGGATAGTTTTCCTTTATCCGTTCCGCCAGACGGTCCATAGCTACCGCCCGGCGGCCCCCTTCCGGCGCCTCAATAAGGCCCGGGTTCAGAAACCGGTCTATCTCGTGTTCAAACACCAGGATGCTCCCGGTGAGGCTTAATAAAATAATGAGTATCCCGAACCAGAGTCCACCGTAAAGGTGGACCGTGGCACAGATCCTCTTAAGGTTTTTGTACATTCGTCTATAGGCAGTTTAGATATCCAGCTTGTAGGCGAGGCTGACCATCCGGCCGCGGCCCGCACTGTATCCGAATCCGAGGTTGTACCACTGGGATATGGCAGGGAAGTACTGCCTGTTGAAGACATTTTCAATACCGAGTGAAAGGGTTCCCGGGCCGACGGGATAGCTCGTAGTGAAATCAACCAGGGTATAGTTTTCCACCTCGCCCTGGGCAAAACCGGTGCTTCCCGGAAAGCGGTTTCGCGAACCGGAATAGATGAGGTCCAGGCGAGTTGTCAGGTTTTTGACGGGTTGATAGGTGAGGAAAGCCGATATTTTTGTGGGCGGGATGCGGTCGCCGGTCAGATAGGTATCATAACTGCCATTGCCGTCGGAGTCGCGCCTGCCTTCGATAATCGACCAGGTGCCTCCGGCATCAAGCTGCTTGTGGAGTTGCACATCCAGGGTGGCCTCCAGTCCCCGAACCAGTTCGGGAGAACGGATGATAGAAAAGTCATTGCCTCCGCTGAAGGTGGTTCCCAGATCGGAAGTGTTGATGTAGCCGCTGAGCGAGGCACCCCAGGATTCACCCGATGCGCGTATGCCCGCTTCATAACTGTTCACTTTTTGTGCCTCAGGGTTTAACTGTTCAACCGAGGTGGCCGATGTACCTCTCAATTCACGGCCGATGTCGGCCACGGAAAAGGCCTGGGAGAAGGAGGCAAAGGTATTGATACGGTCGGTAATGAAATAAACCAGCCCCGCATTGCCGACCAGGGCATCGTAGTTCAAGCGCCCCCCCTCTACCGGGTTGTTTCCGAAAAGCGTCGTAAAGTCATCCACCTTCAGGCCGATGTTTTCATAGCGGAGTCCGCCGCGAATAATGAGGGATTCATAAGCCTGGATTTTGACTTGTGCAAAAGGTGCGAGACTTGCCTGTCGGATCGGGGGCACCCATTCCCGCCCGTCGGTGAGAGGCTGGGCCGTCTCATCCCGAAGCAGGTCCACTCCTCCCTGAACATAGGAGCCGGGCAGGGAGGCGATGGGAATTTTCATATTCACGCGCGCCCCCAGTTTTTCGGAAGCGAGGTAGCTTTGCCCTCCTCCGCCCGGGAAATAGCCGGCGTAACCGAATGTAGTCCGGTAATCCTGGTAATACACCTTGGAGGAGAACCGGCCGGATAACAGGTCGTTGTCAATAAATTCAAGGCCAAGCGACAGGTTGTCCGTACCCGGAGATTCTCCGGGCGCATCATTGACGGGAACAGCCGTAGCTTTTTGCTCTCCCGGAATGCCGGGATCGGTTACAAATTCGACGTCCTGCCCAATCGAGTAGTAGTTGCCGGTAACCCTAAGCTGTTGATTGTCGTTCAAGGTGTATCCGAAGTTGGCAGAAAGGGTGAACTCGTCCGAATGGGCCAGGCCTCCCTGCCCGTGCGGATCTATGGGGATTCGGTCCCCATCGGCATCGAAAAAGCTTCCGATGCGTTCATATCCGCCGTGCAGGTTGAAGTCAAAATTACCGTTTCGTACGCCAATACCCTGGTTGATATAATGGGAAAAACTTCCGCTGAGATGCTCGGTGTTGAAACGGCTTCCCACTTCCGTCTTCAGGTCCAATTCTTCTGTGGTACCCCTGCTGGTGATAATATTTACAATTCCTCCCGGTGCGCCATAGCCATAAGCAGCACTGGATCCCCGGATGATTTCCACCCGCTCGATAGCCTGGGGATCGATACTTTTTAGATCTCTCAGTACATTTCGCAGCGGAGTGGACTGGGGGATACCGTCAATCAATACGGAAATGTTTCTGCCACGCAATGTTTGGCCGTAATTACTGAGCGATTGGGTCGAGGGGGCAAGTCCCGGGGTTTGTTGGGCAAGGATGGTACCCAGGTCGCCGGTGACGACGGACTGCCGGTTCAGTTCTTCATTGGAGATGGATGTTACGGAAGCGGGGATATCCTCTCTGCTTTCCAGTTCTCTTGTGGCGCTAATGACGACTTCATCGAGGCCGTACCGTTTTTTTTCCAGGGTAATTACAAGGTCGATTACCGGTTCATTAATCCGTACTTTTCTTTGTCTCAGCTGGTAGCCTACGTAGCTGACTTCAATCGTGTATGATCCATAAGGTATATCCTTCAGCTGGAAGGTGCCGGCGGCAGTTGTAGTCGTTCCCTGTTGTTTGTTTTCTCCAGTGAGCGTAACGGTCACTCCCATCAACGGGGTATCTTCATTGGAGTCAAGGACCTTGCCTTTGATGGTGGCCGGTTGCTGAGCCTGAAGAGCCGAAACGGATAGACAAAGCAGCAGTAATGGAAGAAGGAAAAATGAAAGCAGACGGTAAATAGTATTGGAAAGCATGGGTTTGTATCGGATAGAGGGTTAAATTTATTCTTATTTAGACTATGTCTAAATTGAATCCAATGGTAAATATTTAGATTTACTTAGTCAAGAGGAAAGGGGAAATTCAGCCGAATAATTTCAGCGGGTTCATCCGATCGGGAACGCAAACCTGGAAATGCCTGGTTGTCGGGCCCGGATTCGGGAGGACGGCGGGGTGGATTGCTTGTTGGCAGGGGTTCTCCGATACGCAGCAAAGTCCTAAGCCGGGAGAAAAGGGAACGACAAACCGGAGTCCTGTTAAAAAGAGGAGCTTCTCTGTGAAAGCTTCTCCATAAGCTGGTTCAGGATACTGTTACCGACGAGCGAAAACTTCTGCCTGTTTCCCAGTGAAAGGAAACGGAGCAGGTCTTTTAGACCCGTCAGAAGATAGGGAGGGTTGGTCACAAGCGTATCGTTTTCAATGATATGGTCCCAGTCCAGGGATTTCTGAAAAGAGATGCCGTGTTTCTCCATGGTATCCAGGTAGATATGAGCCATCAATCCGTACCCTATGGTGGTGGGATGGATACCGTCGAGGCTGAAAATGCCTCCCTTGTACACTTTGCCCGATTCCTCGTCAATCCGCAGGTAGTCGGTACTCAGTTTGGGTTGGCCGTTATGGTCCACCAGGTGGCGGGTGTTATCGTTACGCTTCATAGCCTCACAAAAGGGCTCGGGATAGGGAATTTTGAGGTTCCCGGCCAGTCGACGCCGGGCGATGGCGCTCACATATCTATTCAAAGGCACGACGATCCAGCCCTGTTCCCCGGCGACTTTTCTGATAATGGTGTTGTATTCGTCTACGCAACGGTCAAGCCGGATCGCTTCATCTTTAGTCAGGTAGGGGTGTTTACGGGGGTCGAAGTCACTGTCCCAAATCCAGAAACGGGTATAGTAGTCGAAATAGCCTCCTCCATGAGGAGCTACACCTTCATTGACCCCGCGGGTAACGGGGGGAATGGTCGCATAGGGAATGGTAGGGACAATGATCCGTTCGGCCCCGATTCCGCTGACCATTTCGGCCAGTTTCCGGTACTCAATTTCAAAGTGTTCGGGACGGTAGACGGTATAGTTCCGTTCCGAGGGAAATGCTTCAATGTCATCTTCTTCAGAATATTGAAACCGCAGCTCGGTTACAGCTCCGATAATATTATTATGGCCCATGCTTACAATCAGGTTTTCAATGCCACCGTGTTCCTGGAGGTAGCGGATATTATCGATCTGCGAGGCGGCGGAAAATTTTTTACCCAAATTGGGATTCAGTGTAAGCCGGGCCGTGGTATACATAGCATGGTCGGGCAAGACGTCAAAGATGGAGTAGGTGTCGGGATGGGTATCGATAAACTCCTTGCTTTTGCGTTCGGTAACCATCCAGGCGTCGTTGATGGAAAAACCCCATACGGATTGATTCTGATAGGGCTCAGAACGGTCAACGCCGAGCTTTCTGACATTCCCTTCCCAGTAGTTCTTGATACGTTTGAGAGTGGTGTACAGGTGATGAGCGGCGGAGATATATTCATCCCACTCCAGGCTATCGCCGTATTGATCACTTAAACCGCGGACAAGCACTTCCAGGTTAAGGGGAAGCCCGGCCTGGGCCGTAAAAAGGGGCTGGTCGAATACAGCTTCCGGTTCGAAACACCGGCTGAGAAAAGCGGGAAAGTTGAGGTCGGTCCGGTAGATACCCCCGTTTTGAAACCCCTGGCTGATACTGTCTCCTATGACGGCAAGTTTATACTTGGGCTTGTCTTTGGTTCGGCTCAATTTATGTATGAATTATCTTTAGTGAGTACACAAACTATTCAAAATAAATATTAAATGAGGGTTCAATTTCAGCGGTTGTGACGAAATTATCAACCGCCTATCCAATACTTAAAGTTATCTTTAGAATGTCGTATCTTAAACAGCTTTTTAAATAAATTAATACATGATGAGTAACGACCATTCCAGCAGGCTGGATGCCTTTCGAGCTAAAAGAAATAAGATGAACGAGAAGATATTAGAGCAGGATCATCTCGGCATCAAACGTTTTTTCAACCTGGACGCCAATACCTACAGGGAGGGGGCTCTTCCTTCAAATACCAAGGAACTGCTGGGGCTGGTTGCATCGTCGGTACTCAGGTGCAACGACTGCATTGATTACCACCTGGAACAGTGTGCCGAGGCGGGGTGGAGCAGGGAGGAGATCGTAGACGCCATGAATGTAGCGCTGGTGGTGGGCGGGAGCATCGTCATCCCTCACCTCCGTCATGCGGTGGAAACACTGGATCTTCTGGAAGAGGAAGGGGTCTTAAAATCAGGATAGAGGTACCATTGTATCGTCGATTTTTTCTTTCTTTATGGTTGCTTGCCTTCGGGGTGAAGGCACAGGCCCAGTTATTACCCGAGCCTGCAGGCCCCGACTCCGTGAGGAATGCCTTTTTTCCGGTTGCAGGATACAGTTCCGATGTGGGACTGATGGGAGGGGCCATCTACAACCGCTATGACTACTCCGGCAATACCCGGCCCTTTAACTCCTACCTGCAGTCGGCCGCCGTCATCTCCACCAAAGGGTTTATTAAGTTGGAGGGTCTGTATGAGAAGACGAATGCATTCGATTCCGACTTGCGCAGCACCAACGAAGTCTATCTTTTTCGGAGGGCCTATAATACCTTTTTCGGCGTCGGTAACAATACCACCTATTCCGACCGTTTATGGGAAGAGGAGTACTATTTTTTCGAATCGGTAAGCTTTGGAGTGGACCTTAGGTTACGGAAGCCCCTCTATGTGAAAGAGAGAAGGCGTTTTGACCTGGTGGGAGGAGTGGGCGGAGAATATTACTATCCGGACGAACGGCTTCCCAATTCCAGCTTCAGCCGGATAAGCCCCCCGGGCAGTGAAGGGGGGTATATTCACTTCCTTACCGGGGGTTTTGTATGGGAGAACCGCGACCGGGAATTTGATCCCCGGAATGGAAACCGCGGGGAGTTCGAACTCAGGGTGGCACCGGGATTGATAAGCAAATATACCATGGCAGCTTTCAGGGCAGATTTCCGGCAATACTTTTATATTTTTGATTTTCTGACTATTGCAAACCGCCTGCAGGGCGAACACGTTACCGGAGACGTTCCTTTTTGGGAGCTTCCCGCTTTGGGTGACGACTACACGCTCAGGGGATACCCTCTCTACCGGTTCAGGGGGAATTCATCGGTAGTCTACAACCTGGAGCTTCGTTCCTGGATGTTTACTTTTCCCGAATACCGTATCAAGCTGGGAGTTCAGCTCTTCACCGATATGGGACGTGTGTTCACACCGTCCGACCGGTTTGAGGATCTTTTTCGAGGATACAAACAGACGTTCGGCTTCGGCGGGGCTCTCTCCCTGTTCAGCCCGGATTTCATACTGCGGGGAGATATAGGGTACTCCGAGGAAGTCTCAAGAATTTATATAGGAGTGGGATATACTTTTTAACAGTAGTAGCTATCAATCATTTTATGAGTAAAACAGTACTTCTTACAGCCGCAACGGAAGATAGCGGGTCGTTTTTAAAGCTTCTCAAACAACAGGAGGCGGAAGTTATTCATTACCCCCTGGAAAGGTATGAGCCGATTGGGGGAGGCCCCGAAATCAGGGAGACGATGGGGCAGATTACGGAATACGATAACATTATATACAGCAATAAGCGCAATGCTGCTTTTTTTATGGACCGGGTACGGGCTGCGGACAGGAAGGAGGAGGTGCGTCAGTGCCTGAACCTGACCAAGGACGAGGAGACGGCGGAATACCTGGAGGGGGAGGGAATCCCGGCCGTATGCAGCTTTGCCGGCAAAAAATCGATCAACCTGGTTGAGTTTATGCTTAGGCTGCACCGTATGGGGCCCACGCTCTATCCATGCGGGGACCACCGGAAGGAGGAGATCCCCGGATTTTTGGAGGAGCTGGACATACCGGTAAAGGAACTGGAGCTTTTCACCTTGGAGGGTCCGGGAGAGGAAAGCCTGTCACGCTACAGGAATGAACTGGCCGAGCGGCAGCCCGATATAGTTGTATTTCATTCGCGACGAGCCGTAAACCGGGTCCTGGCGGCATTTCCCGACCTTCCCTACGAGGATCTGACCGTAATTACGGCTGACAAGGCGATTACCGAAAAGCTGGAGGAGAAGGGCATACCGGTAGAAAATGAGGCCGGAGGCGACTGGGAATCCATTGCTGCCCTGATCGGATAAGCAGCGGCAGGATAAGGTAGTACCGGATATTCAAGATGCCGCGCAGCTCAACTCGCAGGGGCCGTGACATGGGCAAGGCCGGCGGAATAAAATTCGCTTTAGGTGGGGGATGTACATCGAATAGGTTAGGGACTACAGTTCCACAATGGTGCAGCCGGCTCCGCCCCGTTCGACCGGTGCCAGTTTGTAATCCCTTACTTCTTTGCGTCGATCCAGATACTGATGCACGAGTTTTTTGAGTATGCCTTCCCCTTTGCCGTGGATGATTTCGACCTGCTTAAGGCCGGAGGCGATGGCATTGTCGAGGTAGTGTTCCACCTTTTTGATGGCCTCATCTCCGCGCATACCCCTTATTTCGAGGCTGGGACTGACACGGTGGAGGGTGTCGCCGCCCACGATGTTCACTTTTATTTTCTGCTCGCCTCCCTCACCGGGGGCATCTTTTACCTTAACCAGCTTGGAGTAGCGGGTCTTCAGCCGCATCCCGTCGGCCTGAACAACGGCTTCGTTGCCGTTCACCTCTACCAGTGTACCGTTGGTGTTGGCATCTTCCAGGCGTACAATATCTCCCTCTTTCGGGGGTTCTTTGGAAGCCTGTTTCCTTTTCTCTTTCTGCTCTTCGAGCTCTTCCAGCTGCTCGTCTACCTGCTTTTTGTGTTTTTCTACCTCTTTTCGAGCCTGCCGTATGGTTTCGCTGTCTTTTTCCCCCTGCTCAACAATCCGCTCAACAGCATCCTCAATTTTACGGTTGGCCGATTGCATGATCTCTTTGGCTTCTTTCAGGGCTTTTTCCCTGATCTTTTCCTTCTCCTTTTCAATTTTTGAACGCTTCTCCTCGTAGCGATGGCGGGCGGACTCGGTCTCGTCCCTGAGCCGGTCATATTTCATTTTCAGATCCCGGGCCTCCTGTGTTTTTGCCTCCAGCTCGGTAATCAGCGTTTCCATATCCGCCTTCGACTCACCCAACAGCTTTCGCGCCTCGTCAAGAAGTTCGGCCTTGAGTTTCATCCGTTCCGCAATTTCAAAGGCATAACTGCTGCCCGGCACTCCTTTTTTGAAGCGGTAGGTGGGCGAAAGGGTAGACTGGTCGAACTCCATGGAGCCGTTGACGGCCTGGGGGTGTTCATGGGCAAACACCTTGAGGGAGCCGTGATGGGTTGTAACCAGCACCTTGGCGTTGCGTTCCATCAGCTGTTCCACCAGGGCCTGAAAGAGGGCCCCTCCCTCTTCGGGGTCGGTACCGGCAGCCGCCTCATCAATAAGTACCAGGCTGTGTTTATCAGCACGTTCAAGGGTTTTCTTCATCCATTCAAGCCGCGAAGAAAAAGTACTCAGGTCGTTTTCTATCGACTGGTCATCACCCATATCGACAAACAGCCCCTGATATACCGGCAGCTCGGTACTGTCGAGGGCGGGGATGGGTATTCCGGTTTGGGCCATCATCACGCAAAGCCCCAGTGTTTTCATGGCCACCGATTTTCCCCCGGCGTTGGGCCCGGTGATGACGAGGCATTTTTCCTCCTCATTCAGCTCCATATTCAGCGGGACCACCTCTTCTCGCTTCTCTTCCTTGAGCCCCCTGTTTTTAAGCTTGAGGAGGGGATTATACGCTTCGACCAGGTAGAGATGCGGTTTATCCGAAATGACGGGAATATATGCATCCAGCTCGTTACCGAGCCGGGCCTTGGAGACTATCACGTCAAAACGGGTGAGGACCTCCATGTTTTGAAGTATGGAGTCGCGGTTTTCGCGAATATGGCCGGTAAGCTCCCTGAGAATGCGTTCTATCTCTCTTTTTTCTTCCGACTCGAGCTGCCTGATTTCATTGTTGATATTCAGCGCCTCTACCGGTTCCAGGAAGACGGTCTGTCCGCTGGAGGAGACATCATGTACGAATCCCTTGATCTTGCGTTTATATTCGACCTGGATGGGGATAACCATGCGGCCGTTGCGTATGGTTGGCCCTTCATCGGAGGCCATTCCCTGCTTGGCGGCCCGGGCCATCACCCGGTCGATGGTATTTCTGAGATCCGAACGCTTTCTGTTCAGTTTGCCTCGTATGGATTTTAGCTCACGGCTGGCATCACTGCGTAAATCACCGTTGTCGCTTACTACCTTTTTTATCTCCTCTTCGAGTTCTTTGAGGGGGATGAGGCCTACGGAGACTTTTTTAAGCTCCGGATAATACTCCTCCCGGTCTTTGATAAAGGATTTAAGCCGCCGAGCGGTTACGGTCATCTCCAGGATTTCGACGAAGGCGTCGAGCGGAAGCAGGCTCCCTTCGGGCTTGGCCCTCCCCGTATAATCACGAACGTCATGAAGGTTTTCGAGCGGGAAAGCCGCATCATTTTTCAGCAGATCCATCATTTCGGCGGAAAGCTTCAGCTTCTTTTTTATCCGGGAGGGGTCGGAAAGAGGCCTCATATTTTCAAGGCGTTCCCGGGCCATGCCGGAACGGGCGTTCTGCGCTGCCGCTTCACGGATGGAATCGAAACCAATTTTGTGTATAAGTCTTTCCGGATGTAGTAGCATGGATTTCAAAAAAGCTAATGGTTACAACGGCCAAATATAACCTTATTAAAGCGAAAAGGTTAATGGATGCCGACAGGCGGGCTATTAATATTTTGAACGGTTGTAATTGATCAAAGTTAGATTTTTCTTGTTTGAACATCCTGATATAAACCATATTCAAAATATGAAGCTAGATCTGTACCAGGTCGATGCTTTTGCATCGAAACTATTTGAAGGGAATCCGGCAGCGGTCTGTCCGCTGGGCAAGTGGCTGCCAGACGAGGTATTGCAAAATATAGCCATGGAGAACAACCTCTCCGAAACCGCCTATTTCGTGCCTTCGGATGGCAGCTACCGGTTAAGGTGGTTTACGCCCGAAGCCGAAGTGGACCTGTGTGGACACGCGACCCTTGCCTCGGCGCATGTACTCTATAACCATCTGGGTTATAAGAAGGACGAAATAGTGTTTGAATCGAACAGCGGAACCCTCCGGGTCTCGCGGGAGGGGGAGTTGATTAGGATGGATTTTCCTGCCGCCGATGTGCAGCCGGCCGACATGCCCGACAAGCTGTCCGAAGCCCTGGGCGTAGAGAGTGGGGAGGTATACAGGGACACGGACTACCTGGTTGTAGTGGATGATGAGGAGGCGGTGCGGTCGCTGGACCCCAACTATTTTCTGTTAAAAAGGGTGGAAGGCACCCGCGGGGTAATCGTGACGGCACCCGGGGAGGAGGTGGATTTTGTGTCCCGCTTTTTTGCACCCGCCGTAGGGGTGGACGAGGACCCGGTAACCGGTTCCGCCCATACGATGCTAACACCCTACTGGGCAGAGAGGCTGGGCAGAAGGGAGCTGGTCGGCCGGCAGCTGTCGCGGAGAGGGGGAGAGGTGTACTGCCGCCTGCTGGACGGCAGGGTGGAAATTGCCGGCAAGGCGGTCACATACCTGAGGGGGAGCATTGAGATTTGATTTTTATAGCCTTTTGCCAATCCCTGAAAACAGAATGAAAATAAGCAGGACCGACAAATGACGCTCATTATCCTTGTAGTCCTCGGTATCATAGCCGGCATGGCAGCCGGCCTCTTCGGTTTGGGAGGAGGCATCCTGTTTACGCCAATTTTGTTTGTCGTATTCAGTGACGCCGGTATTGACGACCCGATGCTGTTGACTATAGGCAGTTCGCTCTTCTGTACATTTGTAGCTTCATTCGGCAGTTCCATCCGGCAGTTTAACCAAGACAATTTCTTCTGGCATGAAGGGGTAAAGGTGGGTGTTCTGGGGGCGATGGGAGTGACGGTCGGGAAATGGGTTATTACCTCCCGCTACTATAACCAGCAGGAGTTCGTGATCTTTTTCAGCATTCTGCTGCTGTATGTATCCTATCTTTTTTACCGGCGCGGGGAGAGGAGTGAAAGGGAGATCCGGACCTCCGGCAAGGCGGTAGGATGGTGGGAGTCTACGGTTGGGGGCGGACTGGGCGGTTTTGTGGCGGCACTGGCCGGTATAGGGGGAGGCGGAGTGATGGTGCCTGTCCTCAACCTGTATTACCGGCAGCCTTTTCAGAAAGCGGTAAGTATTTCATCCCTGGCTATTGTGTTTATTTCGCTGGCGGGATGGGGGCAACTGGCTCTCGTCGAGGGGGGAGAGAGCCTGACGTTTTATCGGCTGGGTTATGTTGATTTCGGTGCTGCTCTCCCGCTTGCCGGCGGGGGGCTCCTGGGAGGTTTTCTGGGGGCTTTGATCAACCTCAGGATCAACAGGAAATATCTTCAGTTCGGCTTTGCCCTGCTGGCTGTAGCCATGGCGATCAAGCTGCTGAGCGAAGTGTATTGATCTCGAATTCGACAAAAAGAAAAAGGCGTCCCGGTCAAAGGACGCCTTTTTAGATTTAGCAATCTATTTCGACCCGGGTTAGGTGGTCGAAATGGATGAAGTTGACTTTGCCTTTAGCGTGACAAAGTATCTAGCTGTTATCCACAGCTATTGGTATTATGGAAATAGCAATCCATAAAAGAGTACATCGGCTTTAGTCCATTATCTTGCGCAGAAACGCAGGCTGATCCGTATCGCTTTTGTCAATCCTCTCGCGGCGGTTGTTCAGCAGGGTATCCCCTTTCTGCTGCTCGGCCTGTTCTTGCTGTTCCTTTTCCTCCTCCTCGTTCAGGGGACGCACATTCTTGAGCCCCCTTCGGTGGAAAGCGGGAGAGTCCATATTCTTCAGGTTCTTCTCTCCCTTGTAAAAGGGCTGGTTGGTGGATGAATACCGGGTTTGCCCGGTAAAATCCTTCGCTTTGGGCATGTCCAGCTGGGCCGACTCGCTTTTCTTCTCCTCTTTGGCGGAACCGGAAGAGGAATTCGGAGCGACTTTCGCCTCCTGGCGATTTTCCGAAAGGTCGAAGCCGGTGGCAATGACCGTGACCCTGAGCTCGTCGTCGAAGCTTTCGTCGAGCACCGTACCCAGGATGATCTCGGCATCTTCGCCGGCCTCCTGCTGGATGATGCTGGTAGCCGTAGTGGTCTCCCGCATGCCGAGGTCGGCACCCGAGGAGATATTAACAAGCACATTTCGTGCACCGCGAATGCTGACTCCGTCAAGTAGCGGAGAGTTTATAGCTTCGCGAGCGGCGATTTCTGCCCGGTCGGCTCCCGTTGCGGTAGCCGATCCCATGATGGCGGCACCACCGTCGAGCATGGTAGTTCGCACATCGGCAAAGTCGAGGTTGATAAGGCCCGGCATCAGGATAAGGTCTGAAATGCCTCGTGTGGCATTGTAAAGCACTTCATTGGCCTTATCGAAGGCAGCCATGAGCGTAGTGTTCTCGTCGGCTATATCCAACAACCGTTCGTTGGGTATGACGATAACCGTGTCGCTGTTCTTTTTCAGCTCGGTGATGCCTTCCAGGGCATATTTCATGCGCTTGGGCCCTTCGCATTGGAAGGGGGTGGTGACAATACCCACCGTCAAAATGCCCTTGCGCTTGGCGATGCCCGCGACGACCGGGGCTCCGCCCGTACCGGTGCCGCCTCCCATTCCGGCGGTGACAAACACCATGTCGGCCCCTTCGATAGATTCTTCTATTTCATGCCTGTTTTCTTCTACCGCTTCACGCCCTATTTCGGGTCGCGCCCCGGCTCCCAGTCCATTGGTCAGGTTGGTACCCACCTGGATGGTGAGATCTGCATTGCTGTTTTTAAGGGCCTGTGCATCGGTGTTTAGAGCGATATACTCTACACTGCTAAGCCCCTTGTTTATCATGTTGTTAACGGCATTTCCTCCGCCGCCTCCAACTCCTACCACTTTTATTTTCGCATTGTCTTGACCGTCTATGTCAAAACTAAAACGAGAGTTAAGATTTCCCATAATATTACTCTTTTATGATTGCTATTTGATTTGTTCTGCTTGTCTTTTTGATTGCTTCTTTTTTGTGTCTGCTATTGATCGGGAGTTTTCCCGATACCCTTCACTCCTAAGGCGATTAAGCCTAAAGGTCTTTTTTCTTGCAAATTCATCAATCCGGTTCGCTGTTTTTGTTTCCATAGATGCTCTCTGCCTGTCGGTTAAAGTTCCTTGAACCAGCTTTTCATCCGGTCTGCAATTTTGTTCATGACTTTTTCCACGCTGGTGCCTTCCGATGAGGAGGGAACCATTGCCTGGGCCTGTCCTCTGCCTCCGGCCCTTATTGCATGCATCACGAGCCCGACACCGGTTGCGTATATCGGGTTGTTGACTTCCTCTATAAGTCCCCCGCTCAATCCGAGCGGTTTCCCTATTTTTGCGTCCATGCTCAACACTTCGTTGGCCAGGGGACATACATTGCTGATGAGGGAACCTCCGCCGGTGATAACGACGCCGGCACTCAGGGAGTCGGAATATCCGCTGCGTTTGATTTCAATGGCGACAATCTCCAGGATCTCCTCCATGCGGGCCTGGATGATTTTGCCGAGAATGCTTTTGGTAATTTCCTTGGGAGGCCGTCCCGCGATACCGGGTACCGTAATGGCTTCGTCTTCCTCAATCAGGTCCACATACGCTTCACCATGTTCGCGCTTCAGTTTTTCCGCCTGGTCGTCCAGCACGCTCAGTCCCACGCGGATGTCGTCGGTGACTTTCTTTCCTGCGATGGCTATCACGGCGGTATGGCGGATGGTGTTATCCTGGAAGATGGCCACATCGGTGGTGCCACCGCCAATATCAACCAGCACGACACCGGCTTCTTTCTCTTCATCGTCAAGCACCGAATAGGAGGAGGCCAGGGGCTCAAGGATGATGTCGGCTACCTGGTAGCCGGCTCTTTCAACGCAGCGATAGATATTTTTTGCGGCTGAGACAAGTCCGGTGATGATATGCACTTCGGCCTCCATCCGCATGCCGCTCATCCCTACGGGATCACTGATGCCATCCTGTCCGTCTACTACAAACTCCTGGGGGATCACGTGTATGATCTGCTGATCGGTTGGCAGCATGATGCGCTGGCAGTCTTCAAGGAGGCGCTCAACATCGTCAACGGTAATCTCATTGTCGCGGTTATTGATGGTAATGACCCCCTTGCTGCGCATGCTTCGGATGTGGTCGCCGGCAATACCTACATTTACGGAGTTTACCTCAATGCCGGAGGCAAGCTGAGCCTGCTCGATGGCGGTTTGTATGGCATTGACCGTTTTGTCGATGTTGACAACCACCCCCCGGTTGAGTCCGTCGCTCGGGGCTTTGCCCACCCCCAGAATGTGGATGCGGTCCTGCGGGTCGATAGACGCCACAATAGCGCAAACCTTGGTTGTTCCGATATCAAGACCGACGACAATTCTAT